>OMZP01000004.1 GCA_900315585.1 uncultured Eubacteriales bacterium
GCTGGCGTTGGCGCCGGCCTGGGTGTCGCAGAAAAGCCAGTTTTTCCGGCCGACGACAATCGGTCGAATCGCATTCTCCACCTGGTTGTTGCTGATTTCAATTTACTTTTCTGATCTGAGAAACGACTTTCTTATATGCACCTAATTCCTCATGCTGAGCATACGCTTCTGCCAACAACATTTCTTATTCTTCCCAATCTATCTCTTCGGCCACCCTCTCATTATCCCAATCAGGATGTGCATCAATACACTCAATTACAGCAGTACAGTCTTTCTCGTTTACGTCAAAAACACTCGCCATCTGCTTGGGAGAAAACTTACCAATTACTTTTCTGATCTGAGAAACGACTTTCTGATATGCGCCCATGCTTCTTTCCCGGGCATACGCTTCTACCAACAACATATATTGCATCCTCACTTTCTCATCAGATTTCACGCTTTCCACTTCCGCATCGAGCGCCCTCGTATACTCCGTAGATGCAACGCCAGTATCCAAATACCGAATGACCGCCTTGAGGTCTTCACTGATTTCCCCGATTGTGCCCTTCGTGTTAATGATGATCTTGGTCGCTTCGTCTTCCAGCAGAACGCCATTGTCCTCATCGCAACGGTTACGGAAGGTGTAAATGTACCGGGACTTGCCAAACGGATCATAATTGCAGATGAAGATCACAAAGCTCTTCTTGAGCTTCTTGTAATCCTGACCCTTTTCAAGCACCCGGATGTCGATCATGCTCTGGTAATACCGTGTACGCTTTCCGAGGTTCCGCTTATTGGTAGTCTGTACCTCCAGGTCGTAGACAGTTCCTTCATCGTCCTCAACGTAGACGTCAAGCCGAACACTTTTCGCAGTGGGAACACTGGATTCTATGGTCTCCTGTTCTTTGACATACTCGATCTTTCTTATCTTGACCTTCAGAATGTATTCCAACAACGGCTTGCAGAACTGTTCTTGCTGCATGACCACGCTGAACATGAAATCATTCATAAGAGTCAAGTCTTGCAATGACATAGCCATCCAAACCGCCCCCTGTCTTAAAGCCTATCTACTCATCTATATTATAACCGATGCGCACAAAATAAGCAAGAGGCGTTTCTCCTGCCAGGATATAAAAAAGCCCAGCGTGGCATTTTATTCGCCAATCGCCGGGCAATTCACTTACGCTGTCTGCTGTATTTCTTTCCCGATTATCAGGTAATTGCCGCTTCCCTGTTCAATTTGTGCTTCGCTGCCAGTCTGGCTGATCTGGCTGATTTGGCTGATCAGATCATCCTCTTTCCATATCGGCGCTGTGCAAAGCACTGCCTCTCTCCCCTTGCATTTCCAAGCCCTGTTAAGGTTTCCCTGCCTGTCCTTATAGGTTTTACGCATGAAAACGCTCCCGCACTGGGCACAATACAACCTTCCGGCTAGGAAGTGGGCATTCTTTCTATTCTCGCACTTCCCGCCATTCTTGTTAAATCGTGTCTGGACTGCATTCCACAGTTCACGGGATATAATTGGCACATGGTCCTCGGAGAGGTATCGGCTGGTTTTCTCTCGCTTCGGGTCAGTCTGTTTGGTATGCAGATCCTTGGGATTCCGCTTCTGCAGCAGCTTATCCCCTACATACACCTCATTCTGAAGAATATAGCGAACCTGCTGCCGGGTGATCCTCTTCTCACTGGCAAACCTGCTGATGGACTTTGTGATGATGTAATCAATCTTTCCCTCCCGGCAATCCTGGATCATCCGTTGGAATTCCGTTCGTTTGGAGGCCATCGTCCCGCTCACGCCATCGTCGGCGTAGATGTCCACCAGCGTCCATCCGGCATGAAGCGCAATCTGGTCCTGAAATGTCTTGATCTGAAGATCGAGGCTCGACTGCTGTTCCTCCATCTCTGTGCTAACGCGGCAGTAAGCGCCAACCCGAACCTGGGGCTGCTGGCGTTCGGCAACTGACCTTCTATCACGCTGCAATATCTGTACTTCGTGCTCCATTATACATTCTCCTCCATATCCATAGGAAGTGCCGCGGCAAGGATCCGCATTTCTTCATCTGTCTTCTTTCTGTTTTTCCACAGCAGCTTGCGCTCCATCAGTTCATTTACACGCTCGAATACCGCCCGAGGCACCAACGCCGGATGGTGCTCCTCGATATAGAATTGCTGTTTTTCCCCGGTGTTCTTCTTCATCCGCTGTCCGGCAACGGAATAATACTTGTTGGTCAGAATGTCGCCACAATAAGCTTCATTCCGGAAGACAAAGCCAAGCGTGGTCTGTTTCCATATCTTCCCGGTATTCTCTTCTGCTTCAAGCGCATTCAGAGCATTCCTTATGGCAGGGTAGCATTCTCCACGGTTTGCCATGCCAAATGCCAGCACCACCCGGCGTGCTTCTTTGGGCTCTATGATCCAGTTCTTACCAGCATCTTTCCTGTAGCCATAGGGTGTCATCCTGGACGGCTTTCCTGCTTCGTTGCGCTTATCATGCGCCCATCGGAGATTCTGTCCTATAGAGGTGCTTTCCTCTTCGGCAATGGCCGCCAGGCAATTCAGAAGCAGCTCTGTGTTCGGCGCGAGAGTATCCAGAGCTTCCTTCTCAAAGTACACACCGATGCTCTCTATGCGGCCAGGGAAATCGAATACAACAAGGACGGCAGCATCACAGGCGAGCGGTACTTGGATAAAGACGGCCATCCGGTGATCAGCTCCAGCGGCTATGCGTCATTTTCCCGCGAGTACAATGACGACGGGAAGACGATCCGCGAGGATTACTATGGCATGGATGGGGAGCCGACATGCGTCGCCGCGGGATATGCGTCCAAGACCTGGGAATATGACGACGGCGGGAATCAGACCGGCGAGAGCTATTGGGACGGCGAGGGCAACCGCGTCGCCTGCGCTTCCGGGTATGCCGAGATTCGCCGGGAATACGATGAGAATTCCAGGATGATCCTGGAAACCTATTGGGATGCGCAGGGGAACCCCGTCACCCTGACGGACGGCTATCATGGCCTGACCCGCGAATATGACGAAGCGGGGAATGTGATCGCGGAGAACTACATCGATAGAAACGGCGAACCGGCTCGGCGCAGAGCCGGGTATCAGAGGGTCGAGAAGGCGTACGACGAGAACCGAAAGGTGATCCGGGAAGCCTACTGGGCTGACGGCCTGCCGGTGGCATTGGCGGACGGCTACGCCAGTCTGACGCGAAGCTATGACGAATCGGGGAACCAGTTGACGGAAGCCTACTTCGACGAGACGGGGGCGCCCGTGCGTCGGAAGGCGGGGTATGCCGCGCTGTCCCGCGAATACGATCGCTACAATCGCGTGGTGGGGGAGAGCTATCTGGATGAAGCGGGTCTTGCGGTCCGCAATACCTCCGGCTATGCCTCTCTGGAGCGGGAATACAACGCATTCGGCGATATTATCCGGGAGAGCTATTGGGACGAATCCGGAGAAAAGACGCTGTGCACAGCCGGTTACGATGAGTTCGTGCGAGAATACACCCCGGAGCGGCGGCTGAGCAGGGAGAGCTATTGGTCGGCGGGGGAGCCGGTCGTTCGCCGGGATGCCTGCTACGCTGCGTTCACGCGCGAATACGACGCGCGCGGGAATGTCGTCCGCGAGGCGTATTATGATGAATCGGGCAAGCTGGTGCGGCAGAAGGCCGGCTATGCGGCTGCGACGCGGGAATACAATCTGCTGCGGCAGATGACGCGGGAAAGCTATTGGGATGAGGCAGGCCAGCCCCTCGTCCTGCCCTCCGGCTATGCCTCGCTGGTTCGAGACGTGGACGCGGTGGGGAATGCCGTCCGCGAGACCTATCTGAACGAGAAGGGACAGGCGGTTGCGCGCGCAGAGGGCTATGCGACGGTTGAGCGCGAGTACGATGCCAGCCGCCAGCTGCTCGGCGAACGCTATCTGGGCGTTGACGGTTCGCCGGTCCTGTCGACTTATGGGAATGCGGGCTTCAGGAGGACCTATGATCAGCGCAGCAATGTGTTGACGGAGAGCTACTTTGGCGTCGATGGCGAACCGATCGCGAGAAATGTGGGATATTATGGCTGGGTGCATACTTATGACGACCTGTGCCGGATGATCACAGAGAGGTATGTCGGCCGCGACGGAGTGCCGGTGGCGCAGACCAATGGCAATTATGGCATCGCCAGGGAATACGACCGATATGGCAATGTCGTCCGGGAAACCAGCCTGTCCGCTGATGGAACGGAGACGGTGAATCGTCAGGGCTACAGCCGCGTGGTGCGGCAGTACAACGCCCAGAATTGGATGACCGGAGAAGCCTATTATGCCTACGATGAACGCTTTACGCTGGCGGACGGCTATTTTGCCTGTGCCCGGAGCTACGACGCCTTCGGAAATGTCGTCGCAGAGAGGTACTATGATGCCGATGGGCAGGCGGTGGCGCGCACGGCGGGCTACGCCTCCCTGCGCAGGCGCTATGACGACGGGAACCGCATGACGGCGGAGGCCTACTTCGCGGCGGACGGCAGTCCCTTTGCCATCGCTGCGGGCTATGCTGCCTTCACGCGGGAGTACGATTCCAGGGGATGCCTCGTCCGGGAGGCCTACTGGGACGCGAACGGTCAGCCTGTCGAAAGAGCGGATCGTCTGTATGCTTCGGTCAAGTATACCTATGATTCCAGGGGCAATGCCATTCGCGAGGATTACGATGACGCCGAGGGCAATCCCATTCTGCGCAACGGCGGCTATGCCACCGTTTGCAGGGAATTTGATGAGAAGAATCTGGTCGCCCGGGAGAGCTACCTGGACGTGGAAGGCAATCCCGTTCTGCGTTCCGGCGGCTACGCGGCCATTGAATACCAGAGGGATTCCGTCGGCAATGCCATCCTGGAGAGGTACTATGACGAGACGGGCGAGCCGCTGGTGATTCCCGCCGGGTATTCGGAGATCCGGCGCGAGTTCAGCGAGAAGCGGCAGAGCATCCGGGAAGCTTACTTCGACCTGGACGGGAACCCGGTCGTGAACACGAAGGGCTATGCCGCGGTGTTGAGGGAATACGACGACAACAACAACGTGATCCTGGAATCCTATCTGGATGAGATGGGGGCGCCGACCCGCTGCAGCGGCGGATATGCCGCGGTTCGCAGGATGTTCAACGAGCGCAGCCAGGCCATCCTGGAGGTTTACCTGGACGAAAACGGACAGTATGCGGACATCGACAGCGGCTGCGTCGCGACCTACAGGGAGTATTCCATCCCGGGAGATTGCACGCGGGAGGCCTATCTGGATGTCAACAAGGCGATGGTCAACCGGAGCACTGGCGTCGCCGAGATCCTGAGGGAATACAATTCCCTGCGGCAGCTGGTGAAGGAGGCCTACTACGACGCTCAGGCGCGGCCCGTCGCCAATGCCTCCGGAGTGACGATGATTCTGAGGCGCTACGACGGCTGGGAGCTGGTCGAGGAGCAAAAGAAGTAGGCGTGCTGGCGGCGGATTCGCCCCGGCTCCACCCGCAAAATGTCGCGGGCTGTTCATATTGAGTACATGAATTTCATATATACTACCAGCATCGGGGGTTCGCCACTTCCGTTTTGACATAGATACCAAACCCCACTGTTCCCCGCCTGGGGCGTTGGCCGTGAGCCGGCGCGTCGGGCGGGGACAGACAATTTTGGGCGTTTTTGTCGCGGCGGCCTTCCAAAGAATCCATTATGAAACAATTTATAGAAATCATTTGACATTATGCGCCCGGTCCCTTACAATGAATATGCCGTTTTGAAGGCAGGCGCGATGCGCCGGAAGGGAGGGCGTATGATTTCCTACTGCTTCTTTTGCAACACCGTGAAGTGCGCCCTGGTGGCGGCGGCGATCCGGCAGAAGTTCGGCTACACGGCCTATTCGCCGAAGATCATCCAGCGCAAGTGGGTGAAGGGCGAGTGCTTTGAAGAGGTGAAGGATTACCTGCCGGGCTATGTGTTCGTGTACACCGAGACGCCCATCGAGGACTTCCGGGAGATCCGCATCATGGAGGGCGTGCTGCGCTTCCTGGGCCAGCGGGACGACGGCTACCAGTTGATGGGGGACGACAAAAAGTTCGCCGAGATGCTGCACTCCCATAACGGCACCATCGGCATCATGAAGACCTACCGGGAGGGCGACCGGGTGAAGCTGGCCAGGGACATGATGGGCGGCTTCGAGGGCGAGATCATCAAGCTGGATCGGCGCAAGGGCCGGGCGCTGATCGAATACAACTTCGACGGCAACTGCTACAAGGTGTGGGTCGGATACGAGATGATCGAGGACGACGAGAAGCCGGTATTGGATTAGTGCTTTAGCAGGCTGAATAGCTTTGCGGGATTAGTGATTTCTAATCAGGACAAGTTATACAATAACGTAACACCGAAAGCGGATATTATATAAAATTTTGCTTGCGCTGAAAGATATTTATGATATAATATAATTAATCGGATGACATTAATTAGAGTAGACAAACTAATGTTAGTCCTAACAAATTGGTTGCAGGGTCCGACACACGGATTGTGCGATCGGAAGAAAGAATGGAGGTTTTTGCATGGGTGGTTTGAAGGCAGAAGCTGTGGCCCAGATCAAGGAGATCTGCGGTCGCTACAAGGACGAGAATACCCCGCTGATGATGATCCTCAGCGACATCCAGAACGAATATGGCTATATTCCGCTGGAAGTGCAGGAGATCGTTTCCCAGGAGACGGGCATCTCCGTGGCGGAGATCTACGGCGTGGTGACGTTCTACTCGTTCTTCTCGCTGACGCCGAAGGGCAAGTACGTCATCGGCTGCTGTCTGGGCACGGCCTGCTACGTCAAGGGCGCGCAGAACGTGATCGACAAGTTCTCTGAGATTTTGAAGATCAAGCCTGGCGAGACGACCGCGGACGGCATGTTCACGCTGGACGCCCTGCGCTGCATCGGCGCCTGCGGCATCGCTCCGGCGGTGACCATCAACGGCACGGTTTATCCCAAGATGAGCGCCGGCAAGGTGCCCGAAGTGGTGGCGCATTATGTTAAGGAGGGTGCAACGGCATGATCAACACGATTGACAAGCTCAATGAGAATATTGCCGCGAGGACCAAGGACCTTCAGGACAAGCTGAGCGGCGCGGACGGCAAGCGCCACATCGTGCTCTGCGGCGGCACCGGCTGCCTTTCCAACCATTCCAAGGAGATTTCCGAGAAGTTCCGCGAAGTGCTGGCCGACCGCGGCGTCGCCGACAAGGTGACCGTGAACCTGGTGGGCTGCTTCGGCTTCTGCTCCCAGGGCCCCTTCGTGAAGATCTATCCGGAGGACACCCTGTATCGCCTGGTGAAGATCGAAGACGTGGAAGAGATCGTCGACACCGACATCTGCGGCGGCACCGTCGTGGATCGCCTGCTGTACGTGGAGCCCGCCACCGGCGAGAAGGTCTCCAAGCAGGATGACATCAACTTCTACAAGAAGCAGCGCCGCGTGGCCCTGCACGGCTGCGGCGTCATCAATCCCGAGGACATCAACGAAGCACTGGGCATGGGCGCGTTCCAGGGCCTGAAGCGGGCGCTCTCCATGAGCCGCCAGGAGGTCATCGACGAGGTGCTGGCCTCCGGCATCCGCGGCCGCGGCGGCGCGGGCTTCCCCTCCGGCAGGAAGTGGCAGTTCGCCTACAACTCCCAGGGCGATGAGAAGTACGTGGTCTGCAACGGCGACGAGGGCGACCCCGGCGCGTTCATGGATCGCTCCATTCTGGAAGGCAACCCCCTTGCCGTCATCGAGGGCATGATGATCGCCGGCTACGCCATCGGCGCGTCCAACGGCTATTTCTACGTGCGCGCGGAGTATCCCATCGCGGTCAACCGCCTGCGCATCGCCATCAAGCAGGCCAAGGAGCTGGGTCTGCTGGGCGAGAACATCCTGGGCAGCGGCTTCAGCTTTGACTGTCACCTGCGCCTGGGCGCGGGCGCGTTCGTCTGCGGCGAGGAGACCGCCCTGCTGAATTCCATCGAGGGCAAGCGCGGTATGCCGCGTCCCCGCCCGCCGTTCCCGGCCGTGAAGGGTCTGTGGGGCAAGCCCACCATCATCAACAACGTGGAAACCCTGGCTTGCGTGCCCTACATTCTGCGCGAGGGTGCGGAGAAGTTCGCGAGCGTGGGCACCGAGAAGTCCAAGGGCACCAAGGTGTTCGCCCTGGGCGGCAAGGTCAACAACGTCGGCCTGGTGGAGGTTCCCATGGGCACCACCCTGCGCGAGCTGATCTACGACATCGGCGGCGGCATTCCCGGCGGCAAGAAGTTCAAGGCCATCCAGACCGGCGGTCCCTCCGGCGGCTGTCTGACCGAGGAGTTCCTGGACGAGCCCATCGACTTTGACAACCTGGTGGCCAAGGGCTCCATGATGGGCTCCGGCGGCGCCATCGTCATGGACGAGGACAACTGCATGGTGGACGTGGCCAAGTTCTACATGGAGTTCATCTGCGACGAGAGCTGCGGCAAGTGCACGCCCTGCCGCATCGGCACCAAGCGCATGCTGGAGATCCTGACCCGCATCACCGAGGGCAAGGGCACCATGCAGGACCTGGAGGATCTGGAGGACCTGAGCAAGACCGTGAAGACCAACTCCCTCTGCGCTCTGGGCCAGACCGCCTCCAACCCCATCACCTCCACGCTGTCCCACTTCCGCGACGAGTACATTGCCCACATCGTGGACAAGAAGTGCCCGGCCCACGTCTGCAAGAGCATGATGCAGTACGTCATCGACAAGGAGAAGTGCATTGGCTGCGGCATGTGCGCCAAGGGCTGCCCGGCCGGCTGCATCACCCGCACCGACTACATCGCGCCCGGCCACAAGCTGGCTTCCTTTGAGATCGACGCGGCGAAGTGCGTGAAGTGCGGCGCCTGCATCAGCACCTGCAAGAAAGACGCCATCGAGAAGAGATAGACAGGAGAATGAGTTATGGCAAAGATCAATATCAAAATTGAGGGGATTCCCTATCAGGTTGAGGCGGGCCAGACCATTCTGGAAGCGGCCAAGGCCTGTGGATATGAGATTCCGTCCCTGTGCACCTACAATCACGGGGAGTGCAACGTGGGCTCCTGCCGCGTCTGTCTCGTTGAGGCGACCGGCGCCCGCGGCCTGGTGGCCAGCTGCGTCTATCCCGTGGCCGAGGGCATGGAGATCCGCATCGGCTCTCCCGCCGCGGTGGAAGCCCGCCGCCACAGCGTGGAGCTGCTGCTGAGCAACCACAACAAGAACTGCCAGCAGTGCGAAAAGAACGGCCACTGCGAGCTGCTGTACGTGGCCCAGCTGACCGGCGCCCGCGACGACGCCTTCGCCGGCGCTCATTCCGAGACCTACCTGGACAAGGTGGCTCCCGGCCTGGTGCGCGACACCAGCAAGTGCATCCTGTGCGGCCGCTGCGTGGAGCGTTGCAAGAACGCTCACGGCCTGGGCATTCTGGGCTTTGAGAACCGCGGCTTCAACACCATCGTGTCTCCCGCCGAGAACCGCGGCTTCGCGGATTCTCCCTGCATCCAGTGCGGCCAGTGCGTGAACGTGTGTCCCACCGGCGCACTGATGGAGCACAGCGAGATCGACAAGGTCGACGCTGCCTTCAAGGCCGGCAAGCATGTGATCGCGCAGGCGGCCCCCGCCGTGCGCGCGGCCCTGGGCGAGGAGTTCGGCTATCCCATCGGCACCCCTGTGACCGGCAAGATGGCGGCCGCCATGCGCCGCCTGGGCTTCGAGCGGGTGTACGACGTGAACTTCGGCGCGGACCTGACCATCATGGAGGAGGGCACCGAGCTGCTCAAGCGCCTCACCGAGGGCGGCGTGCTGCCGATGATTACCTCCTGCTCTCCCGGCTGGGTGAACTACGCCGAGTACAACTACGGCGACCTGCTGCCCCACCTGTCCAGCTGCAAGAGCCCGCACCAGATGCAGGGCGCGATCATCAAGGCCTGGTGGGCCAAGCAGAACAACATCGACCCCAAGGACGTGTTCGTGGTCTCTGTCATGCCCTGCACCGCCAAGAAGTTTGAGAAGGAGCGCGAGCAGGAGAAGGTGGATGGCATTCCGGATGTGGACGCCGTCATCACCACCCGCGAGCTGGCCCGCATGATCAAGCGCAGCGGCATGCTGTTCAACCGCCTGCCCGACGAGCCCTGGGATCAGGACATCATGGGCGATTACTCCGGCGCGGGCGTCATCTTCGGCGTCACCGGCGGCGTGATGGAGGCGGCCTTGAGGACCGTGTACTTCAAGCTGACCGGCAAGGAGCACGATCCCATCGAGTTCACCGCCGTGCGCGGCCATGACGCGGGCATCCGCGAGGCCTCCATCGACATCAACGGCACCGTCGTGAACGTGGCCATCGCCTCCGGCATGAAGAGCGCCAAGGTGCTGCTGGACGAGATCCGCGAGGGCACCAGCAAGTATCAGTTCATCGAGATCATGGGCTGCCCCGGCGGCTGCATCAATGGCGGCGGCCAGCCCTATGTGCGCCCGGTGTTCCTGCCCAACGAGGCCGACGACATCCTGGACACCTACAAGGAAAAGCGCGCCCAGGCCCTCTATACCGAGGACGAGCGCCAGGTGGTGCGCCAGAGCCACAACAACCCGCAGATCGTGGAGCTCTACGAGAAGTTCCTCGGCGAGCCCAACGGACATCTGTCCCACAAGCTGCTGCACACTTCCTACGCCGCCCGCGAGGGTTTCAACGCGGTGAAGTAAGCAAAGGGCTTGATTGAGAACAAGGCGAGGCCCCGTCCCTCCACATTTGGAGGGGCGGGGCTTTGTCTGTGTGAAGAGCCGTTCTATCGCGCTGCGAACAGCTGGATGAGCAGTTGTTCATACACGGCGGCGTCCACATAATCCGTCTGCTCCAATCCGCAGGCGGCCTGCACGGCGTTCAGCGCGGCCAGGGTCTTGGGGCCGACGCTGCCGTCGGCGGTGATGCTCTGGCCCAGGTCGATCAGCGTCTGCTGGAGGCCCTTGGCGGCCTCGCTCCTGCTGCCCTCCCGGATGACCTCGCCGGCGGCCAGGGCCTCGTAGGTGGCGCGGTAGGTGTCGCTGCCCAGGGCGGCGAGAACGTCCTCTGCGGTGGGTTCGGCGGGCGCTTCCCCGGGCGACGGGGTGGGCTGGTTCGCGGCGGCGATGCGCCTCGCCAGGCTCGCAAGGGCTGATTCCGGCTTGTACGCGCCGCTGGCGCCGGAGCCGTCGGAGTTGTACAGGGCCGTGGGTGGGTCCTCCGTCGCCGCCTGCAGGGCGTAGATCTGGCCCGTGGACAGGTCGATCAGGATCAGCCAGGTGGTGGTGCGGTTGGCCTCGCCGCCTTGGCTGTAGTGGCCGATGGTCTCATAGGTGGGGTAGATCAGCGCGGCCCACCGGGCGGCGTCCAGGCCGTCGGCCAGGAACTGCGTCGGGAATCGCCGGGCGTCGCCGGAATGGGCGGTGAGCACCTCGGGGCTTTCGCCGCCCTCGGCGTCGTAGATGGCTACGATCACGTCGCCCAGGCAATTCGCGTCCTCGATGGGGGCGCTGTCGCCGCTCTGGGCCACCTGGCGCAGCTCGTTCAGCTTCGCGGCCTCCTCCGAAAGAGGCTGGGGCTCGGCCGTGGCTTCGGGCTCGGCAGTTGCTTCCGGCGCTGTGGATTCGGCAGTCGCCTCGGGTTCGGCGATTTCTACGGGCGCGGCGGTTTCCTCGGGCGCGGCGGTTTCCTCGGGTTCAGCGGGTTCCGCGGGTTCGACCGATTCCGCCGGTTCGACGGTCGCGTCCGCCTCGGGGGTCGCGGCGGGCGTGAAGGAGGCATCCGGCAGCTCGCCCGGCTCCGGCGGGATCATCCATATGGCCGGGCGCACGCTGTCGTCCTCGGCGTCGATGGGCTCGCCCATGTAGGCGACCTCCACGTCCGGGTATACGCCGCCGATGAAGCCGCTGGAATTGACGATGGCGACGTAGGACGATCTCTTGCCGGGGGAGCGCAGCCGCCACCAGCAGCAGCCGGTGTTGCTGCTGACGAACACGCCCTGGGCCTCGGCGTAGGGCGTGGCCTCGGCGACCCGGTCCTCCTGGACGGGCAGGTAGCGTTCCACCTCGTCGATGCTCAGCAGGAACACCTTGTCCGTGGTGTCATTGCCGCCGTCGGTGCCGAAGGCGGGGTTGTCCGGGTTTCGGAGAGGGGTCTCCACCAGCTTCGCCTGCTCGGCCTCGGTGAAGGCGTCGATCAGGAAGCGGCTGTTCAGCCAGACGCGGGCGGCGCAGGTCTCCCAGGTGGCGGAGGCATGATCGGGCTCGTAGGCCAGGGGACAGAGGCCGTACCGCGAAAGCAGCAGCCGGGTGTCACCCGCCGCGTCCAGCACGATCCACTCCAGGGGCTCCGGGCCGTTCGCGGGGTCGCCGTCCTGCTCGTAGCGGCCGAAGGTCACCACGTCGCCCACGTCCCAGGTCTGCTCTTCCGCGGGTTCGCCTTCGGTCACGGGCGCTTCCGCCAGGGCGGGAAGCGCGAGCATCGCCAGGGCGAGGAGCGTCGCGAGCCACTTCTTCATGGAGATGACCTCCTTGAAATGCGCAAATCAATCTATATTTGTAGTATAACATGGCTTTTTGATCCGCGCAAGCGCGCCGCGCATAATCGAGGCGACGCCGGGGCATGCTTTTGGCGGGAGGTGAGGCAAATGAGCCCCAAGGAGTTGCAGTATATCGAGGATGCGCTGGGACACGAGCAGTTTTTGAAGACCCAGTGCCAGGAAGCCGCCAGCCAGCTGACCGACCCGGAGCTGAAGAACACGGTGAACCAGCTGTTGGCGAAGCATCAGGAGCTTTTCAGCCGGTTCTATAATCTGGTGTAAGGAGGGAATGGGCATGAACGATCAGATGATTATGGAGAACATCCTGCTGACCACCAAGGGCGCCTGCGACCTGTATATGCACGGCACAATCGAGAGCGCCACCCAGAACGTGCAGCAGGCCTTTGACAGCGCGCTGAGCGACAGCCTGTGCATGCAGGGCGACATCTACCAGAAGATGGCTTCCAAGGGCTGGTATCCCGCCCAGCAGGCCGACCAGCAGCAGATCAGCCAGGTGAAGCAGAAGTACGCCGGGAAGTGACCGGGGGACAAACCCCTCAGTTACCCTGCGGTTGACAGCTCCCCTTAGCAGGGGAGCCTTTTCCAAAAATGTGAAATGGGGACGGTTCTCATTTCACATTTTTGTGAGGCACCGGAGGGGATAATTGCGCTTGCGCTTTGGGGGCCCGGCGTGTATAATGTGGACAACCCCATCGAAAGGAGCGTTCCCATGTACATACCCAGCGATACGCGCTACGAGCGCATGACCTATCGGCGCTGCGGGCGAAGCGGACTGATGCTGCCGGCCATCAGCCTGGGCCTGTGGCACAACTTCGGCGACATCACGCCCTTCGGCGTGCAGCAGAGCCTGCTGCGCACCGCCTTTGACAGCGGCATCACCCACTTCGACCTGGCGAACAACTACGGCCCGCCCTATGGCGAGGCGGAGCGCAACTTCGGCATCCACATGGACCGGGACTGGCACACCCACCGGGACGAGCTGGTGATCTCCACCAAGGCGGGCTACGACATGTGGCCCGGCCCCTACGGCGACCACGGCAGCCGGAAGTACCTGATGGCCAGCCTGGACCAGAGCCTGAAGCGGATGCACCTGGACTACGTGGACATCTTCTACCACCACCGGCCCGACCCGGAAACGCCCATCGAGGAGACCATGGGGGCGCTGAACGACATCGTGCGCAGCGGCAAGGCGCTGTATGTGGGCATCTCCAACTACTACGACCCGGACCAGGCCCGGAAGGCCATCGAGACGCTTCGGGCCATGGGCACGCCCCTTCTGATCCACCAGCCCAACTACTCCATGTTCAACCGATCCATCGAGAACGGGCTGGACGCGGTGCTGACGGAGGAGGGCGTGGGCTGCATCGCCTTCGCGCCGCTGAACAACGGCCTGCTCACCGGGAAGTACCTGAACGGCATCCCGGCGGACTCCCGCGCCGCCCATGACCCGCGCTATCTGAAGCCCCAGGCCATCACCGAGGAGAAGGTGGGGAAGGCTCGGCGGCTGAACGGGATCGCTCAGGCCCGGGGCCAGAGCCTGGCGCAGATGGCGCTGCAGTGGGTGCTGCGGCGGGACGTGGTGACCAGCGCGCTGATCGGCGCGAGCCGCCCGGAGCAGATCACCGAGAACGTCCGCACCCTGGATTTCCCGAGGCTGACCGAGGCGGAATTGGCGCAGATCGACGCGATTTTGGGATAAATGAGGAGCGCATGGGAGGCTGGCGAATGCCAGCCTCCCATATTTCTGCCCGATTAACGGAAAAATACACATAAACCCCCTTGCATTTACCGTGACAATGTGGTAACGTAAATGCAGGAAACATCGTTTCGATGATGCAAATTTTTCATTCAGCGGCGGCATATGACGGGTTATCCTGCATAAAGATGAATATGAACGCCGCGCTTCCTGCAAGGGAAGGGAAAGGGGAACGCCATGAAGCCTTACATCGGGATGACCGTCGAGGAGTTGACGGAGGAGCTGAACCAGCTGAAGGCGGAATACAAGCGCAAGCAGGCTCTGGGCATGCACCTGAACATGAGCCGCGGCATGCCCTGCCAGGACCAGCTGGATCTGTCCATGGCGATGATGGACGTGCTGGACTCCACGTCGGACCTGACCTGCGAGGACGGCACCGACTGCCGAAACTACGGCCAGCTCACCGGCATCGAGGAGGCGCGGGAGCTGTTGGGCGACATGATGGAGAACAACCCGAAGGACATCATGATCTACGGCAACTCCTCCCTGAACGTGATGTTTGACACCATCAGCCGCTGCTGGACCCACGGCGTGATGGGGAACACCCCCTGGTGTCGGCTGCCGGAGGTGAAGTTCCTGTGCCCGGTGCCCGGCTATGACCGCCACTTCGCCATCACCGAGTATTTCGGCATCCAGATGATCCCCGTACCCATGACGCCCACCGGCCCGGACATGGACCTGGTGGAGAAGCTGGTGAGCGAGGACGAGGCCATCAAGGGCATCTGGTGCGTGCCGAAGTATTCCAACCCCCAGGGCATCTCCTATTCCGACGAGACCGTGCGCCGCTTCGCGCGGCTGGAGCCCGCCGCGTCGGACTTCCGCATCTTCTGGGACAACGCCTACGGCATGCACCACCTCTACGACCACCGGCAGGACTACCTGATCGAGATCCTGGCGGAGTGCAAGCGGGCGGGGAACCCGGATCTGGTGTACAAGTTCGCGTCCACCTCGAAGATCACCTTCCCCGGCAGCGGCATCGCCGCCGTGGCCACCAGCCCCAACAACATGGAGGACTTCCTGAACCACACCCGGCGGCAGACCATCGGCCACGACAAGGTGAACCAGCTGCGCCACGTGCGCTTCTTCGGGGACATCCACGGCATGGTGGAGCACATGCGCAAGCACGCCGACATCCTGCGCCCGAAGTTTGAGGCGGTGGAGGCGGCGCTGGAGCGGGATCTGGGCGGGCTGGAGATCGGCACCTGGACCACGCCCCTGGGCGGCTACTTCATCATGTTCGACTCGCTGCCCGGCTGCGCCAGGGACATCGTGGCCCGCTGCAAGAAGGCCGGCGTGCAGATGACCAACGCCGGGGCCACCTGGCCCTACGGCAAGGACCCCAACGACTCCAACATCCGCATCGCTCCGTCCTTCCCTAGCCTGCCGGACCTGCAAAACGCCATCGACATCTTCACCCTGTGCGTGCGCATCTCCAGCGCGAAGAAGCTCTTGGCGGAGAAGCAGGGGTAATACAAATGGGAATACAAACGGGGCCGTCTCGACTGAGACGGTCCCGTTGTCGTTATTCCTCCGCCGGCCAGAACAGCTCGTCCAGGGTCTTGTTCAGGGCCTGGCAGATGGCGATGCAGAGCTTGATGGTGGGGTTGTAGTCGCCCTTTTCGATGGCGTTGATGGTTTGCCGGGACACGCCCACCGCGTCGGCCAGCTGCTGCTGGGACAGGTCCTTCCCGGCGCGGGCGGCCTTCAATTTCAAATTCTTCATGTCAATCCCCCTCGCGGCGGTCCATGGCCCGCTTGATCAGCAGCATGACCAGCGTCGCGACCAACAACAGGCCCACGAACAGGTTCATATTGTCGTTGATCTTGTCCGCGAGGGACGCGCCCTGAAGCAGCCGCCCGATACCGATGACCAGGTTCAACAGGCCGCAGGCGCAAATGATGACGATCCAGGTCTTCGGGCTCTCCGAGGCCTTGAAATAGGCGTCGTGGAAGATGGCGTAGCCCACGAACACCGCGATGGACAGCAGCGCGCCCGCCCACACCGAATCGCTTTCCATGAAGAAGGGGATCTCCATGGTGCGAAAGACCATCCAGGCGGCGAGGTAGATCAGCAGCGTGGCGTAGGCCCAGGTGAAGGCCTTGCCCCGGGCGATCTGCTGGCGCTCGTCGTATTCGCCCCTGCCGACGCTGCCCTTCTTCTTCGCCATCTTTGCTATGACCGTGCATACGATCGCCACGAGCAGAACGCCCGTCACAAAACCCAATGCCATTTCCGTATTCATCGTGTATTGCCTCCTCATAAGGTCGCGCCCGGAAAAGGAGCTGTTTTCTGTTGACGGGGAGAGTATAGCACAGACCGGACAGAATGTCAAGTATAAATTACAAATTATCAAAAATAATTTTTTGAATGTCGGGTTTAACTCCTCCGGCGCTTCGCGCCGCCTCCCCTTGAAAGGGGAGGCAAGGCGCGGACGAAAACGGGTTCATTATGGAAAACTGAGGGATTGGTATAGCGTAGTCTGTTTACGTTGTGAACAGATCCTTCGCTTCGCTCAGGATGACAACGAAATTGAAGTCCTGTCATCCTGAGCGAAGCGAAGGATCTGTACGTTTCGTCAGCTGACAGCACTAATAGAGAAAACTTGTGATTTGCTTCATTTTATGCCTCACCTTTCCGTGATGGGCTAAAAAACAGCGGTCCGTTCGATTGAACGGACCGCCGTGACCCATGCGCCCTACACGTGCAAGCTGTAGTTCGGCGCTTCCTTGGTGATGTTGATGTCGTGGGGATGGCTCTCCACGAGGCCGGCGCTGGTGATGCGGATGAACTCGCCGCGCTCGCGCAGGGCCTGGATGTTCTCGGTGCCGCAGTAGCCCATGGAGGCGCGCAGGCCGCCGATCAGCTGGAACACGGTGTCGGCCAGGGGGCCCTTGAAGGGCACGCGGCCCTCGACGCCCTCGGGCACCAGCTTCTTCTGGCCCTCCTGGAAGTAGCGATCCTTGCTGCCCTCGCTCATGGCGGCCAGGCTGCCCATGCCGCGGTAGACCTTGTAGGAGCGGCCCTGGTAGATCTCGGTGTCGCCGGGGGCCTCCTCGGTACCGGCGAACAGGCTGCCCATCATCACGGCGGTAGCGCCCGCGGCGATGGCCTTGGGAATGTCGCCGGAGTACTTGATGCCGCCGTCGGCGATGATGGTCTTGCCCAGCTTGTCGGCCACCTCGGCGCAGTCCATGATCGCGGTGATCTGGGGCACGCCGATGCCGGCCACCACGCGGGTGGTGCAGATGGAGCCGGGGCCGATGCCGACCTTGACCACGTCCGCGCCGGACTGGATCAGGGCCTCGGTGGCGGGGCCGGTGGCCACGTTGCCGGCAATGATCTCGAGGTCGGGGTAGGCGGTGCGGATCTTCTCCACCCTCTTCAGCACGCCCTCGGAATGGCCGTGGGCGGTGTCCAGGCCGATCACGTCCACGCCGGCGGCCACCAGCGCGGCCACGCGCTCCATGGTGTCGGCGGTGACGCCCACCGCCGCGCCGCACAGCAGGCGGCCCCGGGCGTCGCGGGCGGAGTTGGGATACTTGGCGCTCTTCTGGATGTCCTTGATGGTGATGAGGCCGCGGAGCATGAAGTTCTCGTCCACGATGGGCAGCTTCTCGATGCGGTGCTTCGCCAGGATGGCCTTGGCCTGGTCCAGGTTGGTGCCCACGGGCGCGGTGATCAGGTTCTCATGGGTCATCACGTTGCGGATGGGCTGGTCGAAGTCGGTCTCAAACCGCAGGTCGCGGTTGGTGAGGATGCCCACCAGCTTGCCGTTCTCGGTGATGGGCACGCCGGAGATGCGGTACTTGCGCATCAGCGCCTCCGCGTCGGAGACCTTGTGCTCCGGGGAGAGGAAGAAGGGGTCGGTGATGACGCCGTTTTCGGAACGCTTCACCTTGTCCACCTGGCTGGCCTGCTCCTCGATGGACATATTCTTATGAATAATGCCCAGGCCGCCTTCGCGCGCCATCGCAATCGCCATGTTGTAGTTGGTTACGGTGTCCATCGCGGCACTGAGCATTGGGATATTCAGTTTGATGTTCCTGGTGAGTTGAACAGAGAGGTCCACCTCGCGGGGGAGCACGCTGCTGCGCTGGGGTACCAGCAGCACATCGTCAAAAGTCAAGCCTTCCCGAATGATTGCCATTTGCCTCGCCCTCCTGTTTATTATTCTGTGACCGTATAAAACCGGCCACATATTTATTGTTCGACATTATAACAGCCCTGGGGCAAGTTCAATAGGGGATTCGGGTTAAAAGTTTGATTAACCCGTTAAAAGTTGAGCGGTGAGATCAACAAGCTCAGAATTGCGGGGGCTGCACCAACACCGCGAACAGCCAGAACGCCGCGGCGCAGGCCAGGGCGATCAGCGCCACCACCACCCGCCCCGCGATGCGGGAGACCCTGTGGCCGGTGACCTGGGCGCCGTCGGCCTCGGCCTCGAAGGCGCGGTAGACCTGGGAGATCTGGGGCACGCCCGCGCCGCCGCGGGTCAGCTGCTTTTTCAGCTTCCGGGAGAGGAGGGCCTCGGCGCGGCTGCGGTCCTGGCCGGACAGGCGGCGACGGCAGCGGGACTCGAAGCGGTTCAGCTCGGCGCGGATCTGGCTCTGGCCCTCGCCGGTCAGCCGGGCGATGGCCTTCACCGGCAATCCGCAGCCGTGGCGCAGCACCACCAGCCGCTGCAGCTCGATGGGCTCCTGGGCGAGCTGGCCCAGGATGGGGTCGTCCTCCCGCGCGCCCTCCACGCCCGGCCAGGTGAACTCCGCGCCCTCGGCATCCTCGGACAGCGCCGCCTCGAAGGCCGCCTGCCGGAGGGCGGAGCGCAGGCGCTCCCGGAAGCCCATGCCGCCGGACACGTTCTGGAGCCACACGTCCAGTATCGCGCTGCGCAGGGCGTACTCCGCCAGGTCGTAATTGCCGCACATGGCGTGCGCCGCGTTGAAGAGCTCGGCGTAGATCGGCTCCACGTTGCGGAACCACACCCTCAGTTGTTCGGAGGTTTGCTGCTGCATAAGGCACCTTTACTTGCGTTGATTCAGGACTTCGCCCGCGGCCGCGCCGATCAGGGACAGGAAGGCCGTGACCAGCCCGGGCCCCGCTTGGGGGATGAAGCCCCAGAGGAGGGCGTGGGCCAGGTAGAGGCAGGGGGCGGGGGCCAGGAAGGCGAGGTAGTTGTTCAGGCCCCGGCGCACCGCCCGGCAGGACGTGAACAGCCCCGCCAGCGGCGCTCCCGCCCACAGCAAAACCGCGTACAGCGGCGCGCTGACGAGGTTGCTCGCCGAGGCCAGCAGCCCCGCCAGGAGCATCTCTATGATCTGTATGGCCCATGCCACATACCATCGCTTCTTCATGAGAATATTATACATGGAAACGGGAGGGTTGGCAAGGGAGGGGGATGGAAAGGCGGCCTGTGTCCCGACGGAAAAGAAAACCAGATTGCCACGTCGCCCAGAAGGGCTCCTCGCAACGACGTACATGGGCATTGCCCCGACTGATGCCAATTGATTGGTATAACGCCATTGCGGGGAGGCTCTGATGGGACCGGCGTGGCAATCCGGTTCTCCCAAAAACCCCGTCTCCATATCCTGCGCCGAAACAACTTACGGTGTAGATTCAACATCCCCAGTCGATTCATTTTTTCACTGAAAACAGGTACACTAAAAGTAGCAAATGAGATCGGAGGTGCATGCGCATGGATTACGCGAAGCTGGGCACGCGGGTGCGGCAGCAGCGGGTGCTGAGCCGGCTGACCCAGGAGCAGCTGGCGGAGAAGACGGGGGTTTCCAGCTCCTTCATCGGCCACATCGAGCGGGGCGAGAAGAAGGCCAGCGTGGAGACGGTGGTGGCGCTGTGCAACGCGCTGGAGATCTCGCCGTCGGTGCTGCTGCAGGACTCCCTGTCCGAAGGGGTGATGCGCAGCCAGCTGACCTTCGAGCGGGAGAACCAGGACCTGATGGAGGGCCTGATGCACGTACTGCGGGAACATTCGCAAAAGACGCGGGATTATTAGCGGGATTATTGGGATGACTTGCCTTGACGGAACGGCAATGGTGCGGTATAATATTAATACGCCAACATGATAAATTGTTTACACACAAAAGTGGAGGGCAATGAAATGTTTTCATCCAGACTGCAAAACGGGCAGACCGACAACCTGGCGCGGGCGTTCCTGGCGCTGGAAAACGAGGAGGACTGCTATCGGCTGTTCGAGGATCTGTTCACCATCCGGGAGATCCAGGACCTGTCCCAGCGGTTGGAGGTGGCCCAGCTTTTGAAGAGCCAGGCGACCTATACCGAGATCGTTGAAAAGACCGGCGTGTCCACCGCCACCATCGGCCGCGTGAACCGGGCGCTGAACTATGGCGCGGGCGGCTATCAGAAGGTGCTGGACAGCCTGGCGAAAAAGGATACCGAGGCATGATTGATCTCAACGCATTGAACCCCCAGCAGCGCGCCGCCGTCGAGCAGACGGAGGGCCCGCTGCTTGTTTTGGCCGGTGCGGGCAGCGGAAAGACCCGCGTGCTGACCTATCGGGTGGCGCACCTGATGGAAAAGGGCGTGGCGCCCTGGCACATCCTGGCCATCACCTTCACCAACAAGGCCGCCCGGGAGATGGCCGAGCGCGTGCACGCCCTGGCGGGAGAGGCGTCGGAGGACGCCTGGATCTCCACGTTCCACTCCGCCTGCGCCCGCATCCTGCGCCGGGACATCGAGAAGCTGGGCTACAAGCGCCAGTTCGCCATCTACGACGAGGACGACCGCATGTCCGTCATCAAGGCGGTGGCGAAGGAATTGCAGCTGAACGACAAGGAATACCCGCCGAAGCAGATTCGCGCGGTCATTTCCGATGCCAAAAACCGGCTGCTCACGCCCCAGGAGTGGCTGAAGGAATCCGAGGGCGACTTCCGCAGCCGCAAGCTCTACGAGGCCTACCGGCTCTACGAGCAGCAGCTGAAGGGCAACAACGCCCTGGACTTCGACGACCTGCTGATCAAGACCCTGGTGCTGCTGACGGAGCACCCGCCGGTCCTGGACTACTATCGGGATCGCTTTCGCTATATCCTGGTGGACGAGTACCAGGACACCAACGCGGCCCAGTACATGCTGGTGCGGCTGCTGGCGGGGGAGCGGCACAACCTGTGCGTGGTGGGCGACGACGACCAGTCCATCTACGGCTGGCGCGGGGCCGACCTGCGCAACATCCTGGACTTCGAGAAGGACTTCCCGGAGTGCGTGACCATCAAGCTGGAGCAGAACTACCGCTCCACCGGGAACATCCTGGACGCCGCCAACCAGGTGATCGCCCACAACAAGGGCCGCAAGGAGAAGGCCCTGTGGACCGAGAGCGAAGCCGGCGAGCGGGTGGCGCTGTACCACGCCATGGACGAGCGGGACGAGGCCGCCTTCATCGCCGCCATGGCCCGGAAGCTGATCGCCGGCGGCGAGAACGCCGGGAACATCGCCGTGCTCTACCGCACCAACGCCCAGTCCCGCGTGCTTGAGGAGGCCTTCGTGCGCGGGGGCACCCAGTATCGGGTCTACGGCGGCCAGCGATTCTACGAGCGCAAGGAGGTCAAGGACCTGATCGCCTACATGCGCTGCCTGGTGAACCCGGACGACGATGTGTCCACACGGCGGATCATCAACGAGCCCAAGCGGGGCATCGGCGACAGCACCATCGACAAGCTGGCCGAGTACGCCCGGGAGAACGAGATGCCGCTGCTGTCGGCGGTGCTGGACTGCGAGGACGCGCCGCTGGCCGCCCGGCCCAGGAAGCTGATCGGGGAGTTCGCCCAGCTGATGATCGACCTGACGGAGCTGATGTATGAAAAGAAGCTTTCCGAGTTCGTGGAGGCGCTGATCGAGCGCACCGGCTACGTGGCGGCGCTGGAGGCGGCGAAGAGCGAGGAGAACGAGAGCCGCATCGAGAACATCCGCGAGCTCCAGGGCGCGGTTTCTGAGTTTGAGAAGCTGAACCCGGAGGGCGATCTGAGCGCCTTCCTGGAGAACGTGGCGCTGGTGAGCGACCTGGACGCCATGAACGAGTCCGGCGGGGCGGTCACGCTGATGACGCTGCACTCCGCCAAGGGCCTGGAGTTCAACGAGGTGTTCCTGGCCGGCATGGAGGAGGGCGTGTTCCCGCTGACCCGCGCCATCTTCGACGAGGACCTGCTGGAGGAGGAGCGCCGCCTGGCCTACGTGGGCATCACCCGGGCGAAGAAGCGGCTGTTCCTGAGCCACGCCCGCACCCGCGCCCTCTACAACACCCGCAGCGCCAACGAGCTGAGCCGGTTCGTCACCGAGATCCCGTCCCGGCTGATCGTGGACGGCATGGGCCGGATGGACACCCGCCGGGTGCCGCCGCCCACCCAGTCCAACTGGAACCAGCCCACCCGCTCGCCCTACAACAGCCGGTATCAGTCCCAGGGCGGCTTTGGCAACAAGACCAGCACCGGCAGCGCCGAGCTGGACAGGAAGCTGGGCCTGACCGGGGCGCAGAAGGGCGCGGAGCTGCCCCGCTGGAGCGCGGGCCCCGCCACCCGCATGAGCCAGCCCGCCGCCGTGTTCAGGGTGGGGGATTCCGTCTACCACCGGGTGTTCGGCAAGGGCACCGTCGCCGCCCTCACCGGCCAGGGAGCGGAGCAGCGGGTGAAGATCCGCTTCGTCAACGGCACGGAGCGCACCTTCTCCGCCAATGCCGCGCCGATCGTGAAGGTGGAAAAGTAGAACGATGGGGTGGAGCGGTCTCAAAATACAGATACGGTTCATTTTCCATCGTAGGGACGCCATATTTATGGCGTCCGCGGGCGGAGGGTCCGCTCCCAGCGGCATGAACGCCGCCCCTACGGTTGGAAACGGACGTTGAGCATCTGTTTTGAGACCGCCCTCTTTTTTATTTGACAGGACTTTCCATATTTGCTAAGATAATAATGAATAGTTATGCGAGGTGAGCGCCATGAAACGGTTGCTGGTGATTTTGCTCTGTATGGCCCTGATGCTTGCGACGGGCTCCGTTTGGGCGCTCGCCGAAGACGGGGTCGGGGAGTATGACGAGGTCTGGGTGGCGCCCGCCACGGACTACGGCGACACCGGCCTGGTGCCGGACGAGAGCGTGCTCCGGGAGGTCGTCGGATTGGCCGACGCGCTCGCCCCGGAGGGGGAGGGCGCCGAACCGGAGGGGGAAACCATAGCCCCGGAGGCGGACGTGCTGCCCCCGGAGGAGATCGAGGTGGACCTGTCCGACGTGACGGAGGAGGTCTCTGGGCCCGCCGGACTGCCGGACTGGGATGAGGGCGGCCCGCTGACGGACGCCTGCCAGGACGGCCTGGACAACGACGAGGCCATCGCCGGTTACATCGACCAGGCCCTGCGGGAGAATCAGCCGGGGACGGGCCGGATGCGGCTGCGGGCCGCCTTCGGGGGCTCCGGGCGCTTTTCCGGCACGGACGCGAAGCTCTACGACGCCCTGAAGGCCGAGGCCGTGAAGGTGGCCGCGGGCGAGCTCGGCAGCACGTCCTTCTCCTTCGCCTATTCCGCGCTGTTTGAGAACAGGGCCTATACCGCCGCGGATCTGGGCCTCACCTCCCTGTACCAGGCGGACGGCCTGGCCGATCCGGCGGCGGTCTACGCCTTCTGGGACAAGGTGATGCCCGACGTGAAGACGGTGACCCGGGCGCTGCTGGCGGACAGCCCCTATGAATTCTACTGGTACGACAAGACCATCGGCATGCGCTGGTATCGCGTGCCCTATGCCTTCGACGGCGAGACCATCCGCCTGGCCAACTACGAAAGCGGCGTGTTTACCGTGGACTTCGCCGTGGCCAAGGAGTATTCCGCCACGAACGCCACGGGCACCTATGAGACCAACACCCAGCTGGGCAGGTCGGTGAAGACCGCCGCCCAGAACGCCGCGAACATCGTGCTGCAGTGCTCGTCCATCACCGACGACCTGCTGCGGATGGAGGCCTACAAGAACCGCATCTGCGACCTGGTGAGCTACAACAGCGACGCCGTGGCGGGCGTGACGCCCTATGGCAATCCCTGGCAGCTGATCTGGGTGTTCGACGGGGACGCGGGCACCAACGTGGTGTGCGAGGGCTACGCCAAGGCCTTCCAGTACCTCTGCGACCTGACCACCGGCTTTCAGAAGAACGTCTCCGTCATTTCTGTCACCGGCAAGATGAAGTCCCGGAGCCAGCAGGAACCCGGCGACCACATGTGGAACGTGGTGCGCTACGACGGCGTGAACTACCTGGTGGACGCCACCAACTGCGACACCGGGACCAACGGCACCTACAGCAACCGGCTGTTCATGCGGGGCTACTCCTACATCGAGGAGGGCAGCGCGCCCGCCTACTGCTTCCAGCTGTCCGACGGCGCCACGCTGAGCTACATCTACGACGAGTTTTCCACGAGCGTGTTCAGCGCCTCGGAGCTGGCCCTCTGCGACAATCCCATCGGCCTGCTGGACGATGTCAACGCCGGCAGCGTCGGCAGCCTGACCTGGCGGCTGGGCGGCGACGGCGCGCTGTACATCACCGGCAACGGCCCGATCCCCGCCTTCAGCGACGCAAGCCCCGCGCCCTGGGACGCGACGAAGGTGAAGCAGGTCACCCTGTCCGACGGCGTCACCGCCATCGGCGCGAAGGCCTTCCGGAACTGCGCGAATCTGACGAAGGCATCCGTGCCGGACAGCGTGACCAGCGTGGCCGACGATGCCTTTGCTGGCTGCTCCGCCATGACCGGCTCGGGCGGCAAGATCTTCCTCACCTGCCGGTCCCCGATCAAGAGCTGGGTCGAAAGCCACGGCCTGAGCGCCTCCGTGCACCACGCCGATGTGGTGACGGACCCGGCGGAGGAGGCCACCTGCATCCAGGCGGGCAAGACCCAGGGCAGCCACTGCGCGGCCTGCGGGGACGTGATCGTCGCCCAGGTGGCCGTGAAGGCAACGGGGCACAAGGAGCAGACCCTGACGGGCACCGACGCGACCTGCACCGCCGAGGGCCTGACCGACGGCACCTATTGCACGGTGTGCGGGGTGACCGTGACGGCCCAGAAGACCATCCCCGCCAAGGGCCACAGCTTCGGCGCGTGGACGACCGCGCAGGCGGCGACCTGCGCTATGCCGGGCAGCGAGGCGCGCACCTGTTCCGCCTGCGAGACCGTCGAGACGCGGAGCGTCCCCGCCACGGGCCTCCACACCTACGGCGCGTGGACGACCACCCAGGCACCGACCTGCACCCAGGCGGGCACCGAGACGCGCGCCTGCGAGGTGTGCGGGAACATCGAGACGCGGAGCGTTGCCGCCACGGGACATTCTCCCGCCCCGGTCTACGGCTACGATTCCACCTGCGCTTCCACGGGCCTGACGGACGGCGTGGTGTGTTCTGCCTGCGGTGAGACGCTGGAGGCCCAGCAGCCCATCGCCCTGAAGGCCCATACCCCCGCCCCGGTCTACGGCTACGATTCCACCTGCTATTATACCGGCATGACGGACGGCAGCTACTGCGCGGTGTGCGGGGCGACGCTGGTGGCCCAGCAGCCCATCGGCATGAAGGCGCACACGCCTGTGCTGGTGCCGGGATACCTGTCCACCTACGACTATCCGGGCGTGACGGACGGGAGCTACTGCGCGGTGTGCGGCGTGACGCTGGTGCCCCAGCAGGCGATTCCCCAGCTGGAGTGGCCGGCGCGGGTGCTGGAAAAGAACAAGAACAACGGCACCGTGACCGTGAACCTGGGCGAGAAGGTGCGCCTGGTGCCCCAGTTCGCCTATGCGGCGGGGGCGGAGGTGACGGGCTTCAGGTCCGGCAAGGCGAAGGTGGCCGGGGTGGACGGCGGCGGGCTGGTGACGGCGCTGGCCGAGGGCAAGGCGAAGATCACCGTCACCACGAGCAACAAGAAGCAGAAGGCGACGATCACCGTGGTCGTGGTGGACCCCTTCAAGCCCATGGGCATCGGCATCGCCCAGGGGAAGGCCATCACGCTGACCATGGGCCAGCCCGTCCAGCTGGGCGTGGGGCTGACCCCGACCACGGCGCGGGCGACCCTGACGTGGAAGAGCAATAAGGCAAAGGTGGCCACCGTGGACGGCAACGGCGTGGTCTATCCCGTGGGCGAGGGCAAGGCGAAGATCACCGTCACGACCCACAACAAGAAAAAGGCGACCGTTGCCGTCACCGTGGTGGACCCGTACAAGCCGCTGGGCGTGAGTATCGCCCAGGGGAAGGCCATCACGCTGTCGGTGGGTCAAGCCGTGCAGCTGGTCGCGGGGCTGAACCCCGTCACGGCTCAGAGTGCGCTGACCTGGAAGAGCAACAAGGCGGCCGTCGCTACCGTGGACGGGAATGGCGTCGTCATCGCCCAGAAGAAGGGCAAGGCGAAGATCACCGTAATGACCTACAACAAGAAAAAAGCCACCATCACCGTGAACGTGGTGGATTGAGCGTAAACACAGCCGGGGCCGCCCGAATGGGCGGCCCCGGTTTTACTTGTCTCTCCCGGCTCAAATGTGGTATACTCTTATCAATACGATGCGCAGGGGGAATGACCGTGAACCGCATGGAGGAACTGGTGGCCTATCTGAACGACATGGCCTATCGCTACTACACCCTGGACGACCCGACGATCTCCGACGCCGAGTATGACCGGCTCTACGACGAGCTGGTGCGGCTGGAGAGCGAGACGGGCGTGCGCCTTGCCGATTCGCCCACGCGGCGGGTGGGCGGCGAGGTGCTCTCCGGGTTCGAGCCCCACACCCACCTGGCGCGGCTGTGGAGCATGGGCAAGGCCCAGTCCATCGAGGCGCTGGAGGATTGGGCGCGGCGGGCGGAGAAGCTGCGCCAGGAGGCCATCGAGGGCGGCGCGAGCCTGCCGCCGATGAAGTATGTGGTGGAGCACAAGTTCGACGGCCTGACCGTGAACCTGACCTACGAGGGCGGCAAGCTCGTGGGCGCGGCCACCCGGGGCAACGGCGTGACCGGCGAGGCGATCCTGCCCCAGGTGATGACGATTCGCTCCATCCCGCTGTCCATTCCCTTCACCGGGCGCATGGAGGTGCACGGCGAGGGCTTCATGCGCATCTCCGTGCTGGAAAAGTACAACCAGACCGCGGACGTGCCGCTGAAGAATCCCCGAAACGCCGCCGCCGGGGCCCTGCGCAACCTGGATCCCAGCGTCACCGCCTCCCGGCACCTGGACGCCTGCTTCTACGACGTGGGCTACATCGAGGGCCGGACCTTCGCCACCCAGCACGAGATGCTGGACTTCCTGCGGGAGAACCGCTTCCCGGTGTCGGACTGCGAGCTGGACGCCGACAGCCTGGAAGGGGCCATCGCCGCGGTGCGCAGGATCGAGGAGAGCCGGGGCAGCCTGGACTACGATATCGACGGCGCGGTGATCAAGATCGACGACTACGCTACCCGCGACGCCTTGGGCTACACCGACAAGTTTCCCCGCTGGGCCGTGGCCTACAAGTTCGAGGCCGAGGAGATGACCACGGAGCTGCTGGACGTGACCTGGCAGATCGGGCGCACCGGCAAGCTGACCCCGGTGGCGAAGGTGGCCCCGGTGGAGCTGGCGGGGGCCACGGTGCGCCAGGCCACGCTGAACAACTGGCAGGACATCCAGCGCAAGCGCGTGAAGATCGGGGCGCGGGTGTGGATCCGCCGCAGCAACGAGGTGATCCCGGAGATCATGGGCCGGGTGG
This sequence comes from uncultured Eubacteriales bacterium, assembly GCA_900315585.1. Lineage (GTDB taxonomy): Bacteria > Bacillota > Clostridia > Christensenellales > Aristaeellaceae > UBA2862. The sequence continues at coordinate 28,020 of OMZP01000004.1, forward strand.
ACGAGTTCGCGGAGGGCGAGCGGGACGTGGAGAAGCCGGAGGTCTGCCCCAGCTGCGGCGCGGCGCTGGTGGAGAAGGGCGCGCACCTGTTCTGCCCGAACCGGGACGGCTGCAAGCCGCAGATCGTGATGCGCCTCAGTCACTTCGCCAGCCGGGACGCCATGGACATCGACACCTTCTCCGAAAAGACCGCGGCCCAGCTGGTGGACGCGGGGCTCCTCCAGGAGGCGGACCAGCTGTACAGCCTCACCAGGGAGCAGCTTTGCGCCCTGGACCGCTTCGGCGAGAAAAAGGCGGAGAACCTGCTGGCGGCCATCGAGAAGAGCAAGGGCCGCCGTCTGGACAGCTTCATCTACGCCATCGGCATCCCCAACATCGGCACCAAGACTGCCCGGGACCTGGCTGACCGCTTCGGCAGCATCGACGCGCTGCGTGCGGCCGACCGGGAGGAGCTTACCCGGATGGACGACGTGGGGGAGATCGTGGCGGACTCCGTGGCGGGCTTCTTCGAGGACCCGGCGAATGTGCGGCTGGTGGACGCGCTGCTGGCGGCGGGGGTTTCCCCGGCGTGGGAGAAAAAGGACACCTCCTCCGGCCCCTTCGCGGGCATGACCGTGGTGGTGACCGGCACCCTTGCCTCCATGGACCGCAAGGAGGCCGAGGAGGCCATCCGACAGGCCGGGGGCAAGGCCGCCGGGAGCGTGTCGAAGAAGACCAGCCTGGTCGTGGCCGGGGAGGCCGCTGGCAGCAAGTTGGACAAGGCGCAGGCCCTCGGCGTCGAGGTGATCGGGGAAGAGGAGTTTTTGCGGAGGCTGGGGAATGAAGAAATGAAGGAATGAAGAAATGAAGAATGAAAAATGGAGATTGAAAAATGGAGATTGAATGGCGTTTAGTGGTTGCTTCATTTTCCATTTTCAATTAAATTTCAGCTTCCCCATAGGCAAGGACGGCGCATTGTGGTATAATACTCTAGGAGATTTATGATCCGTCCATTGGGCGGGGATGGGAGACATGGTATGCTGAGCATGACGGGTTATGGCCGTGCGTTCGTGGAGATCGACGGGCGGCAGATGACGGTGGAGGTCAAGAGCGTCAACCACCGCTTCCTGGACATCGCCTTCCGGATGCCCAGGAACCTGATGTTCCTGGAGGACGCGGCCCGCAAGGCCATCTCGGCGAAGCTGGCGCGGGGCCATGTGGACGTGTTCGTCACCTACCGCAACCTGCGCACCGACGCGCGGAAGATCGAGGTGGACGAGGCGCTGTTCGAAGCCTATGTCCACGCGCTGACCCAGCTGAACGAGGTCTCCGCCTTCAATTTGAAGGACGATCGGACGCTGATGAACATCGCAAGGATGCCGGACGTGCTGTCGCTCACCGAGGCGGAGGAGGATCAGGAGGCCGTGATCGCGCTTTTGAACGCGGCGATGGACGAGGCCCTGGACCAGCTCATCGCCATGCGCCGCCGGGAGGGCGAGGCCATGAAGGCGGACCTGAGCGGCCGGGTGGACGCCATCAAGCGCATGACCGACGCCGTGGAGGCGAGGTATCCCGAGACGGTGGAGGCCTACACCCAGCGGTTGAAGGCCGCCGTCTCCGAGCTGGTGGGCGGCAATGTGGACGAGAACCGGCTTTTGATGGAGGTGGCCCTCATGGCCGACCGGAGCGCCATCGACGAGGAGATCGTGCGCCTCAACAGCCATGTGCAGCAGCTGCGGGAGCTGTTCGAGTCGCCGGAGCCCATCGGGCGGCGCATCGACTTCATCGTGCAGGAGCTGAACCGCGAGGTGAACACCATCTCCTCCAAGTCCCAGGACATCCCCATCACCCAGCTGACCGTGGATCTGAAGGCGGAGATCGAAAAGCTGCGGGAGCAGCTGCAAAACATCGAGTAGTCCAGGCATATCCCATTACATAAGCAAGGGAGTGACCCACCATGGCGAATCGAGGCAGGCTGTTTGTCATCTCCGGGCCCGCGGGGGCGGGCAAGACCGAAATTGTGAAAAAGCTGCTGGAAAAGCACCCGGACGTGAAGCTGTCCGTGTCCTGTACCACCCGCGCCCCCAGGCCGGGGGAGGTGGACGGCGTGAATTATCACTTCGTCAGCGATGAGAAATTCGACCAGCTGGTGAAGGAGGACGCCTTCTACGAGTGGGCCCACGTGCATCAAAACCGCTACGGCACCCTGAAGCGCACTGTGCAGGAGGAGCTTTCCCGGGGCAACGACCTGATCCTGGAGATCGACGTGCAGGGCTGCCTGCAGGCCATGGCCCAGGACGACACCGTGACCGGCATCTTCGTGTGCCCGCCCAGCCGGGAAAACCTGGAGCGCAGGCTCCGCGGTCGGGGCACCGAGACGGAGGAATCCATCCGGGTGCGCCTCAACAACGTGGCCGGGGAGGTCGCCACCGCCTACAAGTACCACTACGTGATCATCCACCAGGACTGGAGCGACGTGCCCGACGCCCTGGAGATCGCCGCCGAGGAGGCCTATGCCGTCATCCGGGCGAGGCGGCTGGAGATCGGAAACCGGAAGGACTTTTTGGACCATCTGAGCGAAACGCTGCGCAATTGAGAATGAGGAATTAGGAATGAGGAATTAGGAATTAGGAATGAGGAATGAGGAATTAGGAATGAGGAATGAAAAGTGTTCTCTATTCATTCCTGATTCCTCATTCAAACACCGACACTTGATTTGAACAAGGAGGATATTTCGTTATGATGACCGAACCCCCCATCGGCGAGCTGCTGGAAAAGGTGGATTGCCGCTATACCTTGGCCGTGGAGGCCGCCAAGCGGGCCCGCGAGATCATCGCCGGCAGCCTGCCGCTGATCGACACCAAGGAGACCAAGCCGCTGTCCATCGCCATCGAGGAGATCAACCGCCGGCTGATCACCTACAGCCGCGACGAGGAAGCGGAAGTCGAAGAATAATTGACAATCACAACAACCCAGCCTGAACCAGCGAAACCCGATTGATCGGTTTCGCTTGTTGGCGTTGTATGGAACGGGGGAATTGACGTGTTGAAGGACAAGCATATCGTGCTGGGCGTGACGGGCGGCATCGCGGTCTACAAGGCCTGCGACCTGGTCAGCAGGCTCAAAAAGCAGGGGGCCGAGGTGCGCGTGGTGCTCACGGAGAACGCCGCGAAGTTCGTGCCGCCGCTGACCTTCGACACCCTCAGCGGCAACCCCACCCACGTGGACACCTTCGCGCCCCGCAGCGAGCTGGAGCACATTCACCTGGCGAAGTGGGCGGACGCCTATGTGATCGCCCCCGCCACGGCCAACTGCCTGGCCAAGCTGGCCGGCGGCATCGCCGACGACCTGCTCACCACCACGGCCCTGGCCATGACCGCGCCGCTTTTGATCGCCCCGGCCATGAACGCCAACATGTGGCGGCATGCGGCCACCCAGGCGAATCTTGAGACCCTGCTTGCCCGCGGCGCAAAGACCGTGGGCCCCGGCGTGGGCCATTTGGCCTGCGGGGACGACGACGTGGGCCGCATGGCGGAGCCCTCTGAGATCGTGGAGGCGCTGGACGCGCTGCTGTCCGTAAAGCGGGATTTCGAGGGCGTCAGGGTGCTGGTGACGGCGGGTCCCACCGTGGAGAAGATCGACCCCGTGCGCTTCATCACCAACCGCTCCTCCGGCAAGATGGGCTACGCCCTCGCCGAGGCCGCGCAGACGCGGGGCGCGGAGGTGCAGCTGGTGTCCGGACCGGTGAACCTGGCCGCGCCCGCGGGCGTGCAGGTCGTGCCGATTGAGTCCAGCGCGGACCTGTGCGCCGCCGTGCTCGATCGCGGCGAATGGGCGGACGTGGTGATCCAGGCCGCGGCCCCCGCGGATTTCCGGCCCGCGAAGGTCTCCGGCAGCAAGATCAAGAAGACCGGCGAGGGCATGACCCTCGTTCTGGAGAACACCACCGACATCGCCGCCGAACTGGGCAGGCGGAAGCGCCCCGGCCAGGTGCTGGTGGCCTTCGCCGCCGAGACCGATGACGTGCTTGAGAACGCCCGGGGCAAGCTGGAAAAGAAGAACGCGGACCTGGTGGTGGCCAACGACGTGAGCCGTTCGGACGCGGGCTTCGGCGTGGACACCAACGCCGTGACGCTGATCACCCGCGAGGGCCAACAGGCGCTGCCGCTGATGCGCAAGCGGGCGGTGGCCGACGGCATCCTGGACGCGGTGGCGGCGCTGATGGGCCGGGAAAGATGACCTACGCCAACGTCATCGTCGATCTCTCCGCCGAGGCGGTGGACCGGCAGTTCAGCTATTCGGTGCCCGCGGGCATGGACGTGCAGCCCGGCCAGCTGGTGGCGGTGCCCTTTGGGCCCCGGACCCTGGAGGGCTTCGTGGTGTCGCTGTCCGACACTTGCGACCTGCCGCCGGAGAAGGTGAAGCCCGTCCTGCGGCTGGCGCGGCCGGAGCCGGTGGTGCTGCCGGACCTGATGGAGCTTGCCGAGTGGATGCACACCCGCTACCTGTGCAACCTGGTGGACGCGCTGCGTCTGATGCTCCCGGCGGAGCTGCGCGGCGGGCGGGTGCGGGAGCGCACGAGCCGGTATGTCCGGCTGAACCTGACGGAGGCGGAGCTTGACGACTTCAAGGCCGCCAACCCCCGGGCGAAGAAGCAGATCGAGCTGCTGGAGCGGCTGAGGGACGGGGACATCGAGACGGCGCGGATCGAGGAGAAGTCCGCCCTGAAGGCCCTGTCCGACAAGGGCGCGGTGACCTTCTACGATTCGGAGAAGCGGCGCACGCCCCACGCCCTGAAAAACGAGCTCTATTCCATGGACCCGATCCTGCTGCCGGAGCAGAAGCGCGCCGTTCAGGCCCTGACGGAGGCGCTGGAGCACGGCGGCGGGCGGTTCCTGCTCCACGGCGTCACCGGCTCGGGCAAGACCGAGGTCTACATCCGGCTGATCCGGCGGGCGCTGGAGCTGGGCAGGACTGCCATCGTGCTGGTGCCGGAGATCGCCCTGACCCCCCAGATGGTGGCTTGGCTCCACGGGCGCTTCGGCGGCGACGCGGCGGTGCTGCACTCGGCCCTCTCCGCGGGAGAACGCTTCGACGAGTGGCGGCGCATCCGCTCCGGCGAGGCCCGCGTGGTGATCGGGGCCCGCAGCGCCGTGTTCGCGCCGGTTCAAAACCTGGGCGTGATCGTGGTGGACGAGGAGCACGAGACCACCTACCAGTCCGACCACCGCCCCCGCTACGACGCCCGGGAGGTGGCCTGGAAGCGGGCCGGGCAGCACGGGGCCGTGCTGCTGCTGGGCAGCGCCACGCCCTCCATCACCACCTACATGCGGGCCATGCCCGGGGTGCGCCCGGAGAACCGCCTGCGGCTCATTGAGCTGCGCCAGCGGGCCAACGGACGGCCCCTGCCCGAGGTGGAGATCGTGGACATGCGGGGCGAGTTCGGGCGGGGCAACCACTCCATCTTCTCGGCCCGGCTGGCCGCGGAGCTGCGCAAATGCCTGGACGACGGGCACCAGGCCATGCTGTTCATCAACCGCCGGGGCCACTCCACCTTCGTGTCCTGCCGGAACTGCGGCTACGTGGTGAAGTGCGACCAGTGCGACGTGTCCATGACCTGGCACCAGGCGGAGAACGCCCTGCGCTGCCACTACTGCGGCAAGACCCTGCCGCCGCCTGAGAAGTGCCCCAGCTGCGGCAGCAGGTACATCAAGTACTTCGGCGCGGGCACCCAGAAGGTGCAGGAGGAGGTGCGCCGCCTGTTCCCGGACGCCCGCGTGGCCCGGATGGACGTGGACACCACCCGGGAGAAGGACGCCCACGAGCGCATCCTGAACCGCTTCCGAAGCGGGGAAGCCAACGTGCTGGTGGGCACCCAGATGATCGCCAAGGGGCTGGACTTTCCCAACGTGGCGCTGGTGGGCGTGGTGGCGGCGGACCTGTCGCTGAACCTGCCGGACTTCCGCAGCGTGGAGCGCACCTTCCAGCTGATCACCCAGGTGGCGGGCCGCGCCGGGCGCGCGGACGTGCCGGGGCGGGTGGTGGTGCAGACCTACGACCCGGAGCACTACGGCATCAGGCTGGCCTGCGAGCAGGACTACCGCGCCTTCTACACCCGGGAGAGCGCCCACCGCCGCGCCGCGCTGTACCCGCCGTTTACGGTGATCGCGCGGATCATCTTTAGCGGCAGGGACCGGGCGCTGACTCAGGCCTCGGCGGTGGAAGCCGAGGGGAAGCTGCGGGCGTTCCTCAAGGAAACCGGCGCGGAAGGCGACGTGATCCAGCTGGGAGCCATGGAAGCGCCCATCAAGCTGCTGCGGGGCGAGAGCCGCTTCCAGGTGCTGTTGAAGCTGTACTTCAAGGCAGACCTGGAGGCCGTCGCCGCAAAGATGCAGGCCCTGGCCGACGCCGCCCCGGAGGGCGTGCGGGCGGAGCTGGAGATCAATCCGAATAATTTGTTTTAGGGAACAGGCAACAGGGGACAGGGAACAGGGAACAGGAAATGCAGGGGCGACACAGCCTTCCCCTCTGGGGAAGGTGGCTGGCCGCAGGCCAGACGGATGAGGTCGTCGTCCGCCAAAAATATATGGAGGCAAACTATGGCAATACGCAACATCATTGAAATGGGCAAGGACGACATTCTGCGCAAGCATTCCCGGAAGGTGACGAAGTTTGACCACCGGCTGGGGGTGCTGCTGGACGACATGGCCGACACCATGTACGAGGCCGACGGTGTGGGCCTGGCCGCGCCCCAGGTGGGCGTTTTGAAGCGGGCTGTGGTGATCGACGTGGGCGAGGGGCTGATCGAACTGGTGAACCCGGAGATCCTCTGGAGCGAGGGCGAGGCCATCAGCACCGAGGGCTGCCTGTCCGTGCCCGGGCGGCGCGGCACCGTGAAGCGCCCGGAGAAGGTGCGCGTCCACGCCCAGGATCGCAAGGGCAAGCACATCGAGGTGGAGGGCGAGGGGTTGCTCGCCGTGTGCCTGTGCCACGAGCTGGACCACCTGGACGGCGTGCTGTATGTGGACAAGATGATCGAGGACGTGACAGATCAAATCGAACAGGAGGAAGAGAATAAGGGAAAATGAGGAATGAGGAATGAGGAATGAGGAATGGAATCAGCCGTTCCTGTTCCCAAGGGCCTACCGGCCCCATCTCGCTGCAACGCCCGCAGGGCGTCTAGCGAAGCGTCTATGCAGTCCACAGGACTGTTTTCCAGGCGCTTGATGTCCCTGTTCCCTGTTCCCTTTTTCCATGGGATAAATGCAAGCATATCGAGTTGTTTTCATGGGCACTCCCGCCTTTGCGGTGCCCAGCTTAAAGGCGCTGGCGGAGGACGGGCGCTATGACATCGTGGGCGTCGTCACCCAGCCGGACCGCCCGGCGGGCCGGGGCAACCGGCTGACGGCCTGCCCGGTGAAGGAGTATGCGCTGGGAAAGGGCCTGCCGGTCTATCAGTTCGAGCGCATCCGTCGGCCGGAGGGCGTGGCAAAGATGAAGGAGCTGGCCCCGGATGTGTGCGTCACCGCCGCCTTCGGGCAGATTTTGACCCAGGAGCTGCTGGACATTCCCGTCCACGGCACCGTGAACGTGCACGCCTCGCTGCTGCCGAAGTATCGCGGCTCCGCGCCCATCAACTGGTGCGTGCTGATGGGCGAGAAGGAGACGGGCGTCACATTGATGCGCACCGACGCGGGCATCGACACCGGCGACATGCTCAGGAGTGTCGCCACGCCCATCGGCGCGCTGGAGACCGCCGGGGAGCTGACCGAGCGCCTGTCCGAGTTGGGCGCGCAGCTGCTCAGAGACACCCTGCCGGACTATCTGGAGGGCAAGGTCGCGCCCGTGCCCCAGGACCCGGACCAGGCCAGCTACCAGCCCATGCTGGACAAGGCCATGGGCGAGATCGACTGGACCATGACCGCCCGTGAGATCGCCTGCCGGGTGCGGGGGCTGAATCCCTGGCCCTGCGCTTACACCGACCTGGACGGCGGGCGGCTGAAGGTGTACCTGGCCAAGCCCGTGGATGGCGAAAGCGCCGCCGCTCCCGGCGCGGTGATCGCCTCCGGCCCCAAGGAGGGGCTGGTGGTGCAGTGCGGCGACGGGGCGCTGGAGATCCTGGAGATGCAGGCTCCCGGCGGCAAGCGCATGGCCGCCAAGGCGTATCTGATGGGGAAGCGGATCGAGGTCGGGACCGTGTTAGGCAATAGGGAATAGGCAATAGGAATTGTGACGATGGATAGAGGGAACAGGGACATCGAGCGCCCGGAAAACAATCCAGTGGATTGTTTTCAGCGAGATGGGGCCGGCAGGCCCACAGGGAACAGGAACGGCTTCCAGAAGCCTTCCCCCATGGGGAAGGTGGCCCGCGAAGCGGGACGGATGAGGTCTTTTGGAGAAAATGCCGCGAATAAATCCCGTGGCCGCGGCAAGCCCCAGAAGCCCCGCCTGACCGCCCGGGACGCGGCGCTGCGGGCGCTGCAGGACGTGGCGCGGGGGGAGGCCTTCGCCGCCCAGGCGCTGGACCGCCGCCTGGAGGAGGCGCGGCTGCGCCCGGACGACCGGCGGCTGGCCGCAGGCATCTTCTACAGCGCGGCGGAGAACCGGCTGTATCTGGATTACATGCTGGGCCGCTTCCTGGAGACGAAGCCGGAGCCGGTGGTGGTGGACATTCTGCACATCGCGGCGGCGCAGCTGTTGTTCATGGACCGGGTGCCGGACCACGCGGCGGTGGACGAGGCCGTGAAGCAGGTCCGCGCCGCACGGCGCGAGGGCTTCACGGGACTGGTGAACGCGGTGCTGCGGGGGCTCATCCGGGCCCGGGACGCCGGGGAGCTGACCCTGCCGGACCGGGAAGCGGAGCCGCTGAAATGGCTGAGCGTGAAGCATTCCATCGCGGAACCGGCGGCCCGGCGGCTGATCGACGCCTACGGGCTGGACGAAGCCGCGGCCATCGCGGGCTGGACGCCGCCCAGGCGGGAGCAGACCGTGCGCCCCAACCGGCTCAGGATGGACGGCACGGCCTTCGAGGCCTGGCTGACCGGGCAGGGATACGCCTGGCGGCGGGGGCTCGTGGAGGACGCCTTCATCGTGGAAAACGCCGGGAACCTGGCGGCCGCCGAGGGCTATCGCCAGGGCCTGTTTTCCATCCAGGGCCAGAGCGCCATGCTGGCGGCGCTGGCGGTGGAGCCGAAGCCGGGCATGCAGATATTGGACGCCTGCGCCGCGCCCGGCGGCAAGAGCTGCCTGCTGGCCGAGCGCATGGGCACCTCCGGGCGGGTGTTCGCCTGGGACGTGCACGCCCACCGGGTGGAGCTGATCCGGGCGGCGGCGCGGCGGCTGGGGCTGGACAACGTGCGGCCCAGCGAGCGGGATGCCCGGAAGCCCCTGGCCAGCCTGGAACTGACCATGGACGCGGTGCTGGTGGACGCGCCCTGCTCCGGCCTGGGCGTGATCGCCGACAAGCCGGACATCAAGTACCGCCAGACGGAGGAGAGCCTTGCGGCGCTGCCCCCCATCCAGCGGGACATCCTGGACGCCTGCTGCGGCGCGGTGAAGGTGGGGGGCCTGCTGGTCTACGCCACCTGCACGGTGCTTCCGGAGGAGAACGAGGCCCAGGCGCGGGCATTCCTTGCACGGCACCCGGAGTTCGAGCCGGACGAAGGAGACGGCTGGCTGCCGGAGGCGCTTCGGGGGAAGCTGCGCGACGGCATGCTCCAGATCCTGCCCAACCGGGACGGCCTCGAGGGCTTCTTCATCGCGAGAATGCGGAGAATCAGGCAATAGGGGATAGGCAATAGGCAATAGGAATGGTGAACCCGTAGGGACGCCATTTTTGGCGTCCGCCGCCCTCCCATCGAAAGGACACCTGCATGGACAAGATACAACTGCTCGGGCTGACGGGCGAGGAGCTGACCCGCTTTGTGGTGGAGGACCTGGGCGAGAGCAAGTTTCGCGCGGGGCAGATCGCCCAGTGGCTCGCCCGGGGCGCGGACATCGACGGCATGACGAACCTGTCCGCGGCCCTTCGGGCAAAGCTGAACGAAATCGCCGTGGCGAACCCGGTGCGCATCCTGGAGAGCTACAAGTCGAAGATCGACGAGACGGAGAAGTTCCTCTACGCCCTGCCGGACGGCAACCTGATCGAGGGCGTGCTGATGCGCTACCACCACGGGGACACCCTCTGCGTGTCCACCCAGGTGGGCTGCGCCATGGGCTGCGCCTTCTGCGCCAGCACCCTGGAGGGCCGGGTGCGCAACCTGACGGCGGGGGAGATCCTGGGCCAGGTGGCGGCGGCCAACCGCCACATTCAGACGCAGGACAGTGAGCGCCGGGTGCACAACATCGTGCTGATGGGCAGCGGCGAGCCCCTGGACAACTACGACAACGTGGTGAAGTTCCTCAGGCTGGTGAACGCGCCGGAGGGCATGAACATCTCCCTGCGCAACATCTCCCTGTCCACCTGCGGGCTGGTGCGGCGGATGTACGACTTCGCCAAGGAGGGCCTGCCGGTGACGCTGAGCCTGTCGCTGCACGCGCCCAACGACGAGATCCGCCAGAAGATCATGCCCGTGGCCCACGCCTATCCCTACAGCGAGGTGCTCGCCGCCTGCAAGTACTACGTGGAGCAGACCGGGCGGCGGGTGATCTTCGAGTACGCGCTGATCAAGGACCTGAACAGCGACGTGCGCCACGCCGAGGAGCTGGCGCGGCGGCTGCGGGGCCTGCGCTGCCACGTGAACCTGATCCCGCTGAACGACGTGAAGGAGCGCAATCTGGCCGCGCCGGACAAGAAGACCGTGGAGGCCTTCCTGAAGCGGCTGGAGCTGAAGCACATCTCCGCCACCGTCCGTCGGGAGATGGGCGCCGACATCGAGGGCGCCTGCGGACAGCTGAGACGGAGGATACTGAGGGAACAGGGAACAGGGGACAGGGAACAGGAATAGCAGACGATACGAAATGTCCTTCTGGCACGCAAGGCACAGATCCTTCGCTTCGCTCAGGATGACATGCCCGCGCCGTCTGTAATCCTGAGCGAAGCGAAGGATCTGTACATAAGAGTGTTCAAGGAACCCGGACGAAGGGAACAAAGAAAGGATTCTGTTAGCGGAAGCAGCAAATCCTGTTCCCTGTTCCCTTGGCCCTGTTCCCTCGAATTTGGAAACGGCTTGAAAGCGCCGACACGGCCAGGATACGCTCAACCATAACGGAGGTTACGCCCATGAAGGTCTACGCGATTACGGATATCGGCAGGATGCGCCCGATCAACGAGGACTCCTACTACGCGCCCCGCGAGGGGGAGCGGTTCTGCGCCGTGGCGGACGGCATGGGCGGGCACAACGCCGGGGAGGTGGCCAGCGCCATGGCCATCCAGGTGTTCTCCGAGGAGATGCGCAAGACCGGGGACATCACCGCCGGGGCGCTGCACACCGCGGTGGCCCGGGCCAACGAGGCCGTGTACCGGAAGGCGCTGGAAAACGCCGGCATGAGCGGCATGGGCACCACCTTCTCCGCCCTGGCGGAGCAGGGGGAGACGGCCTACCTGGCCCACGTGGGCGACAGCCGCATCTACCTGGTGCGCCGCGGGGCGATCCTCCAGCTCACCACCGACCACACCCTGGTGGAGGAGATGGTGCAGAAGGGGCTCATCACCCCCCGGGAGGCCCGGGTGCACCCCAAGCGCAACATCATCACCCGCGCCCTGGGCACCGAGGAGAGCGTGCAGATCGACATCGTCCAGATGGGCACCCGCCCCGGCGACGCCTTCTTCCTGTGCAGCGACGGCATGACCAACTATGTGGACGAGCGGGAGATTTTGCGCACGGCCATGTCCGAGCGGGAGTGGCCGGAGAAGCTCAAGCACCTGGTTTCCATCGCGCTTGAAAACGGCGGCGCCGACAACATCACGGCGCTGTTCGCCGTGGTTGAGGAGGCTGCCATTCGATGATCGGACACGTCATATCGGGCCGATATGTCGTGCAAGCAGTCGTCGGAACCGGCGGCATGGCCGTCGTCTATCGCGCCTTCGATAAAAAGAAAAACCGAATCGTCGCCATCAAGGTGCTGCGTCCGGAGTATGAGTCGGACGAGGAGTTCGTGCGCCGTTTCAGCCGCGAGGCCGAGGCCGCCAGCAAGGTGAGCCACGAGAACATCGTGAACATGCTGGATGTGGGCATCGACGGCGACATGCGCTACATCGTGATGGAGTATGTGGACGGGCAGACCCTGAAGGAGATGATCCGCCAGCGGGGCGCCATCCACCCGGACACCGCCATCCGCATGGCCATTCGCATCCTGGCGGCGGTGGACCACGCCCACCGCAACGGCATCGTCCACCGGGACATCAAGCCCCAGAACATCATGGTGGACAACCAGGGCCGGGTGAAGGTGGCCGACTTCGGCATCGCGCGGCTCAAGGCCGCCCAGACCACCGCGACCGAGGAGGGCAGCAACGGCTCCGTCCTCGGCAGCGTGCACTACTTCTCCCCGGAGCAGGCCAGGGGCGAGGTGGCCGACGAGAAGAGCGACCTCTATTCCGTGGGCGTGGTGATGTATGAGATGCTCACCGGCCAGGTGCCCTTCGACGGCGAGACCAGCGTGTCCGTGGCCTTAAAGCACGTCAGCGAGGAGCCCAAGTCCATGCGGGACCACCAGGAGGGCATCTCCAAGGCCCTGGACGAGGTGGTCATGCGGGCGCTGTGCAAGGACGCCTCGAAGCGATACCAGACCGCCGCCGAGATGGCCGCGGACCTGCGCAAGACCATCTCCCATCCCCAGGGCGGGTTCGTGACCTACCCCAAGGACCCGGAGGAAGTGGAGCGGGAGAAGGAGGAGCGCCGCCGCCGGCGCGCCCGGGACCGCCGCAGGTTGCGCAAGACGGTGATCGCCGTGGTCAGCGTGGTGGTGGTGCTGCTGATCGCCGCGGGCATCTGGTACTTCACCAATACCTCCAACACCTACGTCATGCCGGACCTGGTGGGCCAGGAGCAGCTGCTGGCCCAGGACGCCCTGGAGCAGCTGGGCGGCGTGGCCGAGATCGAATACGGCTACAGCGAGGATTTTGAAGAGGGCATCGTGTTCGCCCAGTCCCGACGGAACGGGGCGCGGGTCAAGACCGCCGTGCCCGTGACGCTCACCGTCAGCCTGGGCAGCCAGTGGTACTACCTGCTGGACTACACCGGCCAGCCCCTGGAGGAGGCCGAGGAGGCCCTGCGGGCGCTGGGCGTGGAGAGCATGGAGGCGCTGTACGTGGAGTCCGACGCCCCGGTGGGCACGGTCGTAGCCGTCTCCCCGGAGGTGGACACCACCCAGGCCAAGGACACGCCGGTGATCTTCACCGTCTCCGGACAGCGCATCCTGATGCCCTCCCTGACGGGGCTGACGCTGGAGGAGGCCCAGTCGCTGCTGGAGGCCGAGGGCCTGGCGCTGGGCGCCGTCTCCGAGGGAGAGGCCCCGGACGCCGTGCCCGGCACCGTGGTGGCCCAGAGCGTCGAGGTGAACAGCGAGCTGATGGCCGGGGCCACGGTGGACGTGACCGTGAGCCAGGGCCGGGAGGCCGTGTTCTACCCGGCGTCCAAGCTGTCCGTGGTGGTGCCGCTGAACGGCAGCAACGTGCTTTTGACCATGACCGCGCCCTCCGGGACCACCCAGGAGGTGTACCACGGGGTGCTGAACGCGGGCACCTATCGCATCGCCCTCACCAGCGCCGAAACCGGCGAACACACCGTCCGGATTTCCATGGACGGGGTGGAGATGGAGACGCAGACGGTTATGTTTGAGTGAGGAGTTAGGAGTGAGGAGTGGCGATACAAATCCCTGCGGGATTTGATTCTATTCAAGGAGACCCGGATTGCCACGTCGCTGCGTTCCTCGCATTGATGTGGTATGGAATGGAGAATGGAAAATGCCGGCTGCCGCGAAGCCTGTAGGGGCGCCGTTGCGGCGTCCGTCCCTGAAAGCGGTTATCATTCAATCCAAACAAATCCGAAGGATTTGTACCGCAATTCCTCATTCCTCATTCCTCATTCCTCACTCCTCATTCCAGATTTCTAATTCCCCACTCCTCACGCTCAAATCATTGGAGGTTTGAATGTCGGAAGCGACAACATTGAAGGGTACGATCCTCCAGGGCATCGGCGGGTTTTACTACGCCCTGGACGGCGAAGGCACGGTGCACACCCTGCGGGCCCAGGGCAAGCTGCGCCGGGAGCGCACGAAGCCCAAGGTGGGCGACAGGGTGGAGCTGAGCCCCGGCGAAGGGGAGGAGCACGGCTGGATCTTGAAGGTGCTGCCCCGGCGCAACAAGCTGGTGCGCCCGCCGGTGGCGAACATCGACGTGATCGTGGTGGTGGCCGCGGCGGCCACGCCGGACCCGGACCTGATGATGGTGGACCGGCTGCTGCTCAACGCCCGGCGCTCGGGCATCGAGGCCCGGCTGGTGATCAACAAGAGCGACCTGGACCCCGCCTCCGCGGCGCGGATCGAGGCCCAGTACCGGGGCGCGGGGGTGGACCCCATGACCGTCTGCGCCGACACCGGCGAGGGCCTGGACGCCCTGCGGGAGCGGTTGAGGGGCAAGGTGCACGCCCTGGCGGGGCAGTCCGGCGCGGGCAAGAGCACGATGATCAACGCGCTCTACGGCCTCGACCTTGAGACGGGGAGCCTGTCGCGGAAGATCGAGCGCGGCAAGAACACCACCCGCCACTGCCAGCTGATCCCCGTGGAGGGCGGGGGCATGGTGCTGGACACCCCCGGTTTCAGCCTGCTGGAGACGGAACTGTTCGACCCGGTGGAGCTGAAGGACAGCTGGCCGGAGTTCGCGCCCTACGAGGGCGGATGCTACTTCCAGCCCTGCTACCACGCCTCGGAGCCGCGCTGCGCGGTGCGGGAGGCGGTGGCGGCGGGGAAGATCGACCCGCGGCGGCACGAGCGATATGCGGCGCTGCTGGATGAAATGAAACAGAGATGGAGGGATCGGTATGATTAAGGTGGCCCCTTCCCTGCTGGCGGCAGACTATCTGAAGATCGGCGAGGACATCCGGCGCGTGGCGGAGGCCGGCGCGGACTGGCTGCACTTCGACGTGATGGACGGCAGCTTCGTGCCCAACATCAGCTTCGGGCCGGAGATGTGCCGGAGGGCGGCGACCTGCGGATTGCCGGTGGACGCCCATCTGATGGTGGTACACCCGGAAAGGCACATCGAGACCTTTGCCGAGGCGGGCGCGAAGATCATCACCGTGCATGCCGAGGCCGCCACCCACCTGCACCGGCTGTTGCAGCAGATTCGCGGCTGCGGCTGTCTGGCGGGCGTGGCGATGAACCCGGCCACGTCGCCGGAGTGCCTCCGGTACGTGCTGGGGGACTTTGATCTGGCCCTGGTGATGACCGTGAACCCCGGCTTCGGCGGCCAGAAGCTGATCCCCGCCTGCATCGACAAGGTGCGCGCGGTGCGGGGCATGCTGGACGAGGCGGGGCTCCGGGACGTGTTCGTGGAGGTGGACGGCGGCGTCAACACGCAGACCGCGCCCCTGCTCACCGCCGCCGGGGCGGACATGCTCGTCGCCGGCAGCGCGCTCTACGGGGCGGAGGACGTGAAGGCGTTCATTCGCGCCGTCAAGGGCAATTAAGAATGAGGAATGAGGAATGAGGAATGAGGAATTGCGGTGCAAATCCTTGCGGATTTGAATGAATCAGAAATCCGAAGGATTTCAACCACCATTCCTCATTCCTCATTACGACAACAATACAAAGAAGGTGCTTCCATGCGCAGAATAACTGCCATCGCGTTGATCCTCGTGCTGCTCCTCTGCGGCGCGGCCCTGGCGGAGACGCCGCCGGGCAACAAGCTGGGCTATAAGGTGCTCTCGGAGCTGTCCAAGGGGGAGAGCAACGCCTTTGTCTCGCCGGTGAGCCTGGCCTGGGCGCTGTCCATGGCCGCCGAGGGCGCGGCGGGGGAGACCCGGCAGAAGCTGCTCTCCGCGCTGAGCCTGGACAGCACCGATTCGCTGGCGGGCCTGGGCGAGAGCCTGGAGGAGGCGGGCGTCCATTGGGCGAACGCGGCCTTCGTGGGCGACGGCATCGCGTTGAAGCCGGAGTACGCCGAGGCGCTGACCGCCAAATACGAGGCGGAGCCGTTCCCGCTGACCGGGCTGGAGCAAGTGGCGGACTGGGTGCGGGAGAAGACCCTGGGCCTGATCGAGGACCTGCCCATCGACCTGGGCCCGGCCACCCAGCTGGTGCTGGTGAACGCCATCGCCATGGAGGCGGAGTGGGCCTCGCCCTTCGACCCCAACGACAGCTATGACGGCGACTTCCACGCTCCCGACGGGGACGTGCCCGTCACCTACATGCGCCAGACCACCTACGCCCAGTACGGCGAGGGCAACGGCGTGCAGGTGATGTGCAAGGCCTACATGAACGGCCAGCTGGCCATGTACATCGCGCTGCCCAAGGAGGGCGGGCTCAAGCGGGCGCTGAACAACCTGGCGGAGAACCCGAACACCTTCTTCACCTTCAAGCCCATGCCCCAGGAGCTGTCGCTGGTGATGCCGAAGATGGACTTCTCCGTGAGCCAGAGCCTCCTGGACGCCATCGTGGCGTCGGGCTGCTGGGTGCCCTTCAGCGAGAAGTACGCCGACTACTCCGGCATCAGCGACACGGAGCTGCTGATCTCCGACGTGTTCCAGCAGGTGCGCCTCCAGGTGGACGAGGAGGGCACCCGCGCCGCCGCGGCCACCGAGCTGGTGCTGAACGACACGGCCGCGCTGGACGACGGCCCGCAGCCCATCGCCTTCGTGCTGGACCGGCCCTTCCTGCTGGCCATCGTGGACCGGGCCACCGGCGAGGCGCTGTTCGCGGGCGCGGTGGTGAACCCCAGCGCGGAATAATTCCCGTTCTGCCACACTTTTAACACAAATCGCCATGTAACTTTTCAGTGGGTCGCTATAATGATCAGCGGTCGGAAGCGCGCTTCCGATGGGTCCTTTAAGTCGATCCCGTGAGGTCGGCAAGGCGAAAAGAGCATGGTAGAATGAGCCGGACGGCTCCCATTGATATGCCCCTGCCTTGTCGGCGGGGGCATTTTGCTTGATGTGGACGGGGGAGCAAGCTCCCCCGCCACTGCCACCCCCTCCAGATTTTGCTTGATGGCATAAGCCATCTGGCCGCAAAATCTGCAAGGAAGGCGTTTTTCTTCTGGAAAATGGGTTTTTCCGGCAGAAAAACAGCCCACGGTTTCGACGCACATGTCGTCGAAACCGATTGAAAGCCGATAGGGAGGGTCAGACCGTGCAGAAGAAGACGCAGCTCATGGACGAGGCCCAGATGCGGCGCACCGTCACCCGCATGGCCCACGAGATCATCGAGCGCAACAAGGGCGTGGAGGACGTGGTGCTGGTGGGCATCCGCCGCCGGGGCGAGCCCATCGCCCGGATGCTGGCCGAGGCCATCGAGCGGGTGGAGGGCACGAAGCTGCCCGTGGGCACCGTGGACATCACCTTCTACCGGGACGATTTGACCCACCTGTCCGTGGACCCGACGCTGAACCGCACCGACATCCCGTTTTCCATCGAGGGCCGCACCGTGGTGCTGGTGGACGACGTGCTCTACACCGGGCGCACCGCCCGCGCCGCCCTGGACGCGCTGATGGACATGGGCCGGGCGCGGCGCATCCAGCTGGCCGTGCTCATCGACCGGGGACACCGGGAGCTGCCCATCCGGGCGGACTTCGCCGGCAAGAACGTGCCCACCGCCGTGACCGAGTTTGTGCGCGTGGCGCTTCAGGACATTGACGACGAGACGGGCGTGTGGCTCTGCGATCGATGATGCAGAAGGGGACTCCGTCCCCCTCCGCAGCACCCGCTGACAGATTTTGCTTGAACCCTGGAGGGTTCTGGCCGCAAAATCTGAGAGGAAGCCTTTTTCGTTCTGGTCGGCAGGCTCCCTGCCACGAAAAAGGCGCCGTGTCCGCCGTACATGCCGCCGGACACGATTGGCAACGGGGCGCTCCGCCCCCGATCCCCCGGAAAGTCAGTTGATTTCGGCCTGGCCGTTATCATATACGGCGGCGCTGCCGCCGAAGCGCGCAGGTGCGCGCGGGACAAAAGAAAGGTGGATGAATACACATGTCTGAACAGGGTATTCGTGACGCGAGGGTATTGGGCGCGCCCAAGATGCTGCTGCTGGGCTTCCAGCACATGTTCGCCATGTTTGGCGCGACGGTGCTGGTGCCGGTGCTGACGGGCCTGCCGGTGGCCACCACGCTGCTGTTTGCGGGCCTCGGCACGCTGCTGTTCCATTTGCTCACCAAGGGCAAGGTGCCCGCGTTCCTGGGCAGCTCCTTCGCGTTCCTGGGCGGCTACGCCGCCGTGGCGGGGCTGTTTGAAGGCACGGACGTCAACTGGATTCCCTACGCCGGCGCGGCGGTCGGCCTGGCGGGCCTGACTTACGTGGTGCTGGCCGGGTTCTTCAAGGCCTTCGGCCCCACGCGCGTCATGCGCTTCTTCCCGCCCATCGTCACCGGCCCGGTCATCATCTGCATCGGCCTGTGCCTGGCGAATTCCGCCATCAATAACTGCGAGCAGAACTGGTGGATCGCCCTGGTGGCCATCGCCATCGTGGTGGTGTGCAATATCTGGGGCAAGGGCATGATCAAGATCATCCCCATCCTGTTGGGCGTGGTGGGCAGCTACGCCGTGGCCGCCATCTTCGGCCAGGTGGACTTCACTCCCGTGAAGGAAGCGACTTGGTTCGGACACGCGATCAGCTTTGAAAACACCGTGCTGGGTATGCGCGGCAGCCTGGATACCGCCAAGCTGATCAGCGCCTACGTCATCATGGTGCCCATCTCCCTGGCCACCATGATCGAGCACATCGGCGACATCTGCGCCATCTCCTCCACCGTGGGCGAAAATTTCGTGGCCGATCCCGGCCTGCACCGCACTCTGATGGGCGACGGCCTGGCCACCACCCTGGCCGCGCTGTTCGGCGCTCCGGCCAACACCACCTACGGCGAGAATACCGGCGTGCTGGCTCTGACCAAGGTCTACGACCCGAATGTCATTCGCATTGCCGCCGTGCTGGCCATGCTGTTCTCCTGCTGCCCGAAGTTCGCGGCGCTGGTCTCCTGCATGCCCGCCGCCACCATCGGCGGCGTCAGCCTGATCCTCTATGGCATGATCTCCGCCGTTGGCGTTCGCAACGTGGTGGAAAACCGGGTGGACTTCACCAAGAGCCGCAACATCATCATCGCCGCGATGATCATGGGCCTGAGCCTGGGCATCAACTTCTCCAACACCGGCGCCATCGTGCTCGGCCCCGTCAGCCTGTCCGGCCTGGCCGTCGGCGCGCTGGCTGGCATCATCCTCAACGCCATTCTCCCCGGCAACGACTATCAGTTCGGCACCGACCTGCAGGGCGACGCCTCCGTCAACTTCCAGCAGGGCATCGACCGTCCGACCCATAAGTCGAAGAAGTGATCGGGGAACAGGGAATAGGGAACAGGGAACAGGAATTGCTGCTGCCGCCCGCCCCAAAACAGCCTTCCCCTTTGGGGAAGGTGGCGCGCCAGCGCCGGAAGAGGTCCCCGTCTCCCGCAGGGGCGGCGATGCGCCGCCCGCCCAAACACCGCCCCCGCTTCCGAAGGGAAGCGGGGGCGGTGTTTTGTGTCAGGGCTTGTCCGTGCGTCCGGTCAGGTAGTCCAATGATACGTGATAATAGTCCGCCAGCCGGATCAGGAGTTCCAGAGGAATGGTTTGGAAGCCGCGCTCGTAACGGGAATAAACGGTCTGTTGGATGCCCAGGTATTCCGCAATGTCGGTTTGTTTCAGGTCGGCGTCCTCGCGCATGTCTCTCAGCCTGCGAAAATACATGCGCCGTCACCGCCTTTCCCAGAAAACCTGCCAATGAACTGAAAAGTACTATTGACATTATTACACCAATGGTGCTACAATGACCATGATAGAACTTAAAAGTACTATACTGCTCTTTGACCAGGATTATGCAAGGGGGATTGAGGATGTATTGTAAGCATTGCGGAAAGGAAATGGGAGACGCGAAGTTTTGCCCGCATTGCGGAGCGACACAGGAGGGTGGCCAGCAGCCTGCACAGCCTGTAGTTGTCAATGTGGTCAACAGCAACACAAATCAGAATACCAACATCAACGGCGGAGGGAATTATCCGTACAAGAGCAAATGGACGGCATTCTTCCTGTGCCTGTTCCTCGGCTTTCTGGGTGCCCATCGGTTCTACGTGGGAAAAGGCGGGACGGGCATCATCTGGCTGCTCACGGTTGGCCTGGGTGGTGTAGGATGGCTGATCGACCTGATTCTGATTCTGATGGGTTCGTTCCGGGACAAAGCGGGCTATCCTCTGAGGTAAAGCACACCGCCCCCGCTTCCGAAGGAAAGCGGGGGTGGTGTGCTGGAAGAATGAGTATCAGCTTTGCTTTTTGGTCAATCCCAGAAAGTAGTCGGCGGATACGTGGTAATAGTCGCACAGCTTAATCAAATGGTGGATGGGAAGTTCATTCGCGCCTCGCTCGTACCGGGCGTACATGGTCTGTGAGGTGCCCAGATAATCCGCGATTTCCTGTTGGGTCTTATCCGCGTCTTCGCGCAAATCGCGCATGATTCTGACGTACTCGATGCGGCTCCCTCCCAACAGCATAGCGTTACCGCCTGTATTATAAACAATTTGGCGGCAAACACTTGATGATAGTAAAAATCTTTACTATAATGATCGTGAACTATGCTGTATATGGGCGGAGGATTTGCTTTGAATACAGAAAGGGCGGCGGCGATTGATTATTTCGCCATGGGTCAGCGCATCCGGGCGCGGCGGCGGGAGCTGGGCTTGACCCAGGAAAAGCTGGCGGAGCGGGTGGACATCTCCCCGTCCTTCGTCGGGCACCTGGAGCGCGGGGAGAAGATTCCCTCCCTGGACACCGTGGCCCGGCTTTGCACAGCCATGGACGTGAGCATGGATTATCTGGCTTTGGGCAGAAGACAGGCCTGCGATAAGGAGAAATGCGAACTCTACGAGGAATTGAAGAACCTGATGAATGCTTTTTCACAGGGATGATATAACGGAGCCGCCCCCGCTTCCGAAGGGAAGCGGGGGCGGCGGTTTTGTCGTGGACGCGGCTCATGCCGTGCTCATACTAAAAAGGGAAAGATTCTTCGACTGCGGCTTCGCCTCCGCTCAGAATGACACCGTCGCGGCGAATGCCCTGTCATCCTGAGCGAAGCGAAGGATCTTCCAACTTCAATTTGAGAACAGTATCAATAGCCCAGCTCCGCGGACTTGTCGTACACGGGCTTGAGGGCGTGATACAGGCGGTTGTAGATCTCGTAGGTCTTGTTGTAGGCGGGCTGGTTGGCGGGATCGGGGAAGGTCTCGGTCTCGGCCTTGATGACCTGCACGGCCTCGCCCAGGTTCTTCCAGACGCCCGCGCCCACGCCGGCGACCATCACCGCACCATAGGCGCCGCCCTCGCTGGCGGCGGACATGGTGTAGACGGGGAGGTTGAAGATGTCGGCCTGCATCTGCCGCCACAGCTTGCTCACGCTGCCGCCGCCGGAGGCGTAGACCTTTTCATTGCTGGCGAAGCTGCCGAAGATGTCCACCAGCTGCTTGAGGGAGTAGGTGACGCCCTCCATGACGCTGCGGGTGATGTCCGCCTTCTTGCTGGACAGGGTGAGCCCGTAGAAGGAGGCGCGGGCGTTGGGATCCGGATAGGGGCAGCGTTCGCCGGTGAGATAGGGGGTGAACACCACGCCGTTGGCGCCGGGCACGGACTGCTCCGCGGTCTCGCCCATCACGTCGAACACGTTCTTGCCCTCGGCCTTGGCCTGGATGCCTTCGGCCTCGCAGAGCTCGTCCTTGTACCAGCGATAGGCGCCGCCGGCGGTGAGGGTGCAGCCGAAGGCCAGCCACAGACCGGGCTCGTTGCCGCAGAACATCTGCAGATCGCCGTTGGGGTTCTTCTCAAAGTGGTCCAGGGCCATGGACACGTTGCCGCTGGTGCCGATCACCACGCCCAGGATGCCCTGCTTCACCAGGCCCGCGCCGGTGGTCTGGATGACCGCGTCGCCGCCGCCGTAGTAGCAGTTCAGGCCCTCGGGCAGGCCGGTCAGCTCCGCGACCTCCTTCGTCACCTGGCCCGCCAGCTCCGTGGACTCGTGGGCGATGGGGAAGATGGCCTTGTCCAGGCCCGCCAGCTCGATCAGCTTGTCCGCCCAGCAGCGGTTCTTCGTGTCGAAGAAGCCGGTGCCGGAGGCTTCCGAAACGTCGATGCCCAGCTTGCCGGTCATCTTGTAGCGGATGTAATCCTTCGGGCAGACGAACAGCTTCATCTTCTTGAAGTTTTCCGGCTCCTCGTCCCGCAGCCACAGGATCTTGCCGCCGGTGTAGCCGGTGAGCATGCGGTTGTTGGTGTAGCTCAGCAAGCCCTCCAGGCCGCCGGCCTTCTCGGTGATCCAGTCGCACTGGGCCTGGGTGCGCTGGTCGCACCACAGGATGGACGGGCGAATGACCTCGCCGTTTTCATCCAGGGCCACCAGGCCGTGCATCTGGCCGGAGTAGCTGACGCCGACGATGTCCGCCGGGTCCACCTGGCTCTTCTCCAGGATGGCCTTCAGGCCGCGCACCACCGCGTCCCACCAATCCTGGGGGTTCTGCTCGGCCCAGCCGGGCTTGGGGGTGTACAGCGGGTACTCCTGGGTGGAGGAGGCGACGACCGTGCCCTCGTTGTCGGCGATGATGCACTTCGCGCCGGAGGTGCCCACGTCCAGACCGATCAGGTACTTCTTGCTCATGGGGATCGACTTCCTTTCGATAATGTATTGCGTGGTTCAATATCGTTTTTTTCTGTCCATTCTCCATTCTTCATGGATTCTTTCGCTTCATCTTCGCCATGACCTTCTTGGACACCTCGGTGATCTTGTGGAAGTCCAGGCGGTTTTCCTCGCCCCGGAGCAGCCGCTGGATGTTGCTGCGGTGGCCGTACAGCGCGAGCACCGCGGCGATGCAGGCCGCGCCCAGGAACAGGCCGAAGTTCTCCCGGCCCCGGCAGATGAAGCCGGTGACGATGGGGAAGGCCACGGAGGTGATCAGCGAGGCGATGGACATGTAGCGGGTGATGGCCACGGCGATGATCTGCACCAGCAGCTCCGCCAGCGCCAGCCACGGGCTGATGGCGATGACCAGGCCCAGGGAGGTGGCGATGCCCTTGCCGCCCCTGAAGCCCAGAAAGACGGGGAAATCGTGGCCCAGGATGGCGAACACGCCGCCCAGCAGCATGCCTAAGTCGCCCGCAAGCCACTGCCCGACGAGGCAGGCGACATAGCCCTTCAGGCAGTCGCACACCAGAGTCAGCACGCTGGGCAGCCAGCCCAGCGTGCGCAGCACGTTGGTGGTGCCGGTGTTGCCGCTGCCGTGCTTGCGGATGTCCGCGATGCCAAAGCCCCTGCCGATCAGCACCCCGGAGGGGATGTTGCCGAACAGGTAGCCGATGATCGCGGCCAGAATACATTTCCAAACCATATTGTTCACCTCCAGACAGAAGGCATTGAATGATGAGGAATGGTCGTGCCAATCCCTTCGGGATTTGTTTTATTCCGGGTCCTGTTGAATCCGTGAAATCCGAAGGATTTCAACCGCAATTCCTCATTTCTCATTCCTCATTCCTAATTCTCAATGGGCCTGCTCTTCTTCCTTCTTCTTCTCCCTGAGGATAAACTTGAGCGGGGTTCCCTCGAAGCCGAAGGCCCGGCGGAACTGCTTTTCGAGGTAGCGTTCGTAGGAGAAGTGCATCAGGTTCTGGTCGTTGACGAACATGACGAAGGTCGGCGGCTGCACGCCCTGCTGGGTGGCGTAGTAGATCTTGAGCCTGCGCCCGCTGGTGGCGGGGGGCTGCAGCGCGGCCTGGGCGTCGGCCAGGATGTCGTTCAGCAGGCCGGTGGTGACCCGGCGGGTGGCCTCGGCGTGGGCGGCGCGCACCGCCTCCAGCACCTTGTTCACCCGCTGGCCGGTGAGGGCCGAGATGAACAGCACCGGGGCGTAGGCCATGAACTTCAGGTTCTCGCGGACCTCCTTGACGAACTTGTCCATGGTCTTGGTGTCCTTCTCCACGGCGTCCCACTTGTTGATGACGATGATGGCGGCCTTGCCCTTCTCGTCCACATAGCCGGCGATCTTGCTGTCCTGCTCGGTGACGCCCTGGGTGGCGTCGATGAGCATCAGCGCCACGTCGCAGCGGTCGATGGCCGCCAGGGCGCGGACGATGGAGAACCGCTCCAGGGACTGGTATTCGATGGCCCGCTTGCGGCGGATGCCGGCGGTGTCGATGATCACGAAGTCCTGCCCGTCATCGGTGAAGCGGGTGTCGATGGCGTCCCGGGTGGTGCCGGCGATGTCGGAGACCATCACCCGGTCCTCGCCCAGGATGCGGTTCACCAGGCTGGACTTGCCCACGTTGGGCTTGCCCACCACGGCGATCTGGATCGCGCCCACGTCCGCCTCCTCCTCGTCGGGGTCGGGGAACAGCTTGCACAGCGCCTCCAGCAGGTCGCCGAAGTTGAGCAGGTTCACGCTGGACACGCCGATAGGGTCGCCGATGCCCAGGTTGTAGAACTCGTAGATGTTGTCCATGTGCTTGATGTTGTCGATCTTGTTGACCACCAGCATCACGGGCTTGCCGGACTTGCGCAGCATGTCGGCCACGTCCTCGTCATCGGCGGTCATGCCGGCCTTGCCGTCCACGAAGAACAGGATCACGTCGCAGGTCTCGATGGCGATCTCCGCCTGGCGGCGCATCTGGGAGAGCAGCGGGTCGTCGCTGTTGGGGTCGATGCCGCCGGTGTCGATCAGCGTGAATTTATAGTTCTGCCATTCGCAGTCGGCGTACACGCGGTCGCGGGTGACGCCGGGGGTGTCCTCCACGATGGCGATGCGCTTGCCCACCATCTGGTTGAAGAAGGTGGACTTGCCCACGTTCGGGCGTCCGACGATGGCAACGAGGGGTTTGGACATTATGATAAACCTCCATTATCAAGTGGATGTGAACTTCAAACAGTGAGGAATTAGGAATGAGGAATTAGGAATTGTGGTTGAAATCCTTACGGATTTCTATGATTCCAAACCTCAAACCGATGTTGACACCCCTTTGGGGTTTTAATCAAACAAATCCGTCAGGATTTGCACCGCCATTCCTCATTCCTAATTTCTCATTCCTAATTAATCCGGATCTCCGAACCGCTCAGCTCCAGGATCGCGTTGAGCAGATCCTCTCCCCGCCGCCCGACGGGAACGATGGGCTTGCCCAGGCGGCGGATGGCCTCTTCGAGGGTCATGTCGTCGAGGAAGACCCCGTCGTCCCTCAGCATGCAGGTGGTGATCAGCACGGCCTCGCAGTCCACGCCCGCCATCTGCCGCGTCAAATCGCCGCCGGTGATCAGGCCGGAGACGGTGACGGTGGGGCCGAAGAAGGTGTTCTCCAGGGCGTGTACGGAGATATTCGCGCCGGCGACGGGATAATCCTGCAACAGGGCGCGGATAAAGTCCCCGGCGGATTTGCCGCAGGCCACGGCCAGCTTTTTGCCTTCCGGGGCGGGCTGGCGAAGCGCCTCCGGCAGCTCCCGCCAGGCGGCCTGGTACTCCGCGTCCAGAAGCCTCAGCAAGCCCACGCCGTCGTCGATCTGCTCGTAGTCCTCGTAGGCCTCGTCCGGGGGGATGGGCCAGTCGGCCTGGAGATAGAATTCGTCGGAGGGGAACACGAAGCGGGTGCCCCGCTCCTTCAGCAGCTTCGCCCGCCACTGCTCCGACAGGGCCACCACCGCCCGGGCCTCCTCGGGCCGGTAGGTGCGCAGCTCCGTCAGTCCCTCCCGATGGCCGGTGAGACCCACCGGCACCAGCGCCAGGGATCGGGCCCCTTTCAGCGCGGAGAGCTCCCGGATGGTGCGGTCCAGGGCGGGGCCGTCGTTGATGCCGGGGCAGAGCACGCACTGGCAGTGGAACTCGATGCCGCCGTCGGACAGCCTTTGCAGCTGGCCCATCAGCCGCCGGGCCCGGGGCGTGCCCAGCACATGGGTGCGCAGGTCCGGGTCGGTGCAGTGCACGGAGATGTACAGCGGCGAGCACCGGCGCTCGATGATGCGGTCCAGCTCCCGGTCGGATACGTTGGTCAGCGTCACGTAGTTGCCCATCATCAGGCTCATGCGCCAGTCGTCGTCCTTCACCCGCATGGTGTCCCGGGCGTTTGAGGGCAGCTGGTCCACGAAGCAGAACAGGCACTTGTTGCAGCACAGCCGGGTGCCGGACATCATGGGCGTGGCAAAGTTCAGGCCCAGGGGGGCGTATTCGTCCTTGCGGATGGGAAAGTCCAGCTCCGCTTCGCCCCGGCGCACCCTCACGGTGAGTCGCCTCTGGGCGGACAGGGCCTGGTAGTCGATGAAGTCCACCACGTTCGCCCCGCCGATGCGCATGAGCCGGTCGCCCTCGCGGATGCCCGCGCGGGCCGCCGGGCTGCCCGGATCGACGGAAACGATGAGATGGGACATGCTTTCCTCCGCAAACAAAAACTCTTCCAACTACCATTATGCCCCATTTTTCCCCGTTCGTCAACGCCGAAAGGGTAAAAAGGCGCGGGTATGGCGCATATTTGGGCACAGAATGGATAAAATGGCGATTATTTACTGAAAGATACTTGCGCTCAGTGGCGTAAAGGTGTATAATGAAGTGCTTTTAAGTAACCCTTTGCAATAAATATTGGGAGGATGACAGACCATGCAGAAGTATGTGTACCTTTTCAGCGAAGGTAACGCAACCATGCGGAACCTGCTGGGCGGCAAGGGCGCCAACCTGGCGGAGATGACCTCGCTGGGCATGCCCGTGCCCCAGGGCTTCACCATCACCACCGAAGCCTGCACCCGCTACTATGAGGACGGCAAGACCATCGGCGCGGACATCCAGAAGCAGATCGACGAGGCCCTGGTGAAGATCGAGCAGATCAACGAGAAGAAGTTCGGCGACGCCAAGAACCCGCTGCTGGTTTCCGTGCGCTCCGGCGCCCGCGCCTCCATGCCCGGCATGATGGACACCATCCTGAACCTGGGCATCAACGACGAGGTGGCCGCGGGCCTCATCGCCGGCAACCCCGACCCCAAGTTCGAGCGGTTCGTGTATGACAGCTATCGCCGCTTCATTCAGATGTTCTCCGACGTGGTGATGGAGATCCCGAAGAAGACCTTCGAGGTCATCATCGACGAGGTGAAGGAGAAGAAGGGCGTCAAGAACGACATCGACCTGGACGTGAACGACATGAAGGAGCTCGTCGCCCGCTTCAAGGCGTACTACAAGGAGCAGAAGGGCGAGGATTTCCCCACCGATCCCAAGGTGCAGATGATGGAGGCCGTGAAGGCCGTGTTCCGCTCCTGGGACAACCCCCGCGCCAACGTCTATCGCCGCATGAACGACATCCCCTATTCCTGGGGCACCGCCGTCAACGTGCAGCCCATGGTGTTCGGCAACCTGAATGACAAGTCCGGCACCGGCGTGGCCTTCACCCGCAACCCCGCCACCGGCGAAAAGGCGCTGTTCGGCGAGTACCTGATCAACGCCCAGGGCGAGGATGTCGTGGCCGGCATCCGCACCCCGAACAAGATCGCCCAGCTGGAGCAGGATATGCCCGAGGTGTACGCTCAGTTCAAGACCATCGCGAACAACCTGGAAGCCCACTACAAGGACATGCAGGATATGGAGTACACCATCGAGAACGGCAAGCTCTACATGCTGCAGACCCGCAACGGCAAGCGCACCGCCGCCGCGGCGCTGAAGATCGCCGTGGACCTGGTGGACGAGGGCATGATCACCGAGCGCGAGGCCGTGCTGCGCGTGGAGCCCAAGCAGCTGGATTCCCTGCTGCATCCCACCTTTGACGCCAAGGCTTTGAAGGCCGCGACGCCCATCGGCGAAGGCCTGGCGGCCTCCCCGGGCGCTGCCTGCGGCCAGATCGTGTTCACCGCCGAGGACGCCAAGCGTTGGGCCGAGCACGGCCATCGCGTGGTGCTCGTGCGGCTTGAGACCAGCCCCGAGGACATCGAGGGCATGGTCGCCTCCCAGGGCATCCTCACCGTGCGCGGCGGCATGACCAGCCACGCGGCCGTCGTGGCCCGCGGCATGGGCACCTGCTGCGTCTCCGGCTGCTCCGAGATCAAGATGCGCGAGGGCAGCTTCGAGCTGGGCGGCCGCACCTTCAAGGAGGGCGACTGGATCAGCGTGGACGGCTCCACCGGCAAGATCTACGGCGAAGCCATCCCCACCGCCGAGGCCACCATCTCCGGCGACTTCGGCCGCTTCATGGCCTGGGCGGACAAGGAGCGCAGGCTCGTGATCCGCACCAACGCCGACAACCCCCGCGACGCCATGCAGGCCGTGAAGTTCGGCGCTGAGGGCATCGGCCTGTGTCGCACCGAGCACATGTTCTTCGAGGGCGACCGCATCAAGGCTATGCGCGAAATGATCGTGGCCGAGGACGTGGAGAGCCGCAAGAAGGCCCTGGCGAAGGTGAAGCCCTATCAGCAGGGCGACTTCGAGGCCATGTACGAGGTTCTGCAGGGCCGTCCCATGACCGTGCGCTACCTCGACCCGCCGCTGCACGAGTTCGTTCCCACCAAGGAAGAGGACATCGTGGAGCTGGCCAACGAGATGGGCATCGAGGTGGATCACCTCAAGCAGACCATCGATTCCCTGCATGAGTTCAACCCGATGATGGGCCACCGCGGCTGCCGCCTGGCCGTCACCTATCCCGAGATCGCCGAGATGCAGACCGAGGCCGTCATTTCCGCCGCCATCAACGTGAACCGCAAGCATCCCGAGTACAACATCGTGCCCGAGATCATGATTCCGCTGGTGGGCGAGGTGAAGGAGCTGAAGTTCGTCAAGGACGTGGTGGTCGCCACCGCCGACAAGCTCATCAAGGAAGCCGGCGTGAACATGAAGTATCACGTGGGCACCATGATCGAGATCCCGCGCGCGGCTGTCACCGCCGGCGAGATCGCCAAGGAGGCCGAGTTCTTCTCCTTCGGCACCAACGACCTGACCCAGATGACCTTCGGCTTCTCCCGCGACGACGCGGCGAAGTTCCTGGGCGCCTACTACGACCACAAGATCTACGAGTTCGATCCCTTCGCCAAGCTGGATCAGACCGGCGTGGGCACCCTGGTGAAGATGGCCGCGGAAGCCGGTCGCAAGACCCGCCCCGACATCCACCTGGGCATCTGCGGCGAGCACGGCGGCGATCCGTCGAGCATCGAGTTCTGCCACAAGATCGGCCTGGACTACGTGTCCTGCTCTCCGTTCCGCGTGCCGATCGCCCGCCTCGCCGCTGCGCAGGCCGCGATCCTGAACGGCTGATGACCGGCTGATCGAACCGAAAACTGAATCCATAGAAAGGCCCCCGTCCACTCGGACGGGGGCTTGGTTTATCCTGTCTTAACGATGGCGGGACAGGGATGGTCAGCCGTCCTGGAAGCAGGAGATGTCCTCGCCTTCCTCCAGCTCGACGGGGGCGGGTTCGCCGCCGGCGCAGACCGGGCAGGGCTTCTTGCCGGCCTCCACGGCCTTGGAGATGTCCCAGTGCACGGCGGAGAACATGCCGGAGCAGTGCTCCTCCAGGTGGTAATAGGTGCCGCCCTTGGTGGCCCAGACGGTGATCTCCGGGTCGCCGGGCTGCCAGCTTCCCGCGGCTTCACGGGTGGCCAGCGCCGCGGCCTCCTCCTCGGCGGCGGCGGTGTCCAGGATGGGCGTGAGGTCGGCAATCACGTCCTCGACGAGACAGTCCCCGGTCTCATCGTCAAAGCGGCAGGACACCAGCTCCACCTTTTCCAGGTTCCCCAGCGGGACATAGCCGTCGTACTCGTAATCCTCGCTATAGGCGATCACGCCGTTTGTCGTTGTCGATGTCCCTCCCCAGGCGACGTCCAGCAGCGGCTTTCCGTTGACGCAGGCGCACAGGGTGGGGAAGCGGCTGAAATCCACCTCGCCGTCGTTCTCCGGTACGCCCTCGTCCGGCAGCATCCAGATCTTGGCCTCGATCTTGAAGTGGGTCATGCGGAAGTTTTCGACGGTGATGGTCATGTCGTCGTAGCGGAAGGTGTTTTCCTCCAGGCCGTTGTACAGGTCGTGGGACACCATATCCTTGTTCAGCGGCAGCGACACGCTCCGCTCGGCGGCGAGGCTGGCGATACCGGTTGACTCCAGGCCCGCGGGGGTGAGGCCCTCCATGTTGAAGCCCTGACTGTCGTAGGTGATGTCGACGTGTCCGCTTGCCTCGGCATCCTCCGCCTCCTTCACACCCCAGATTTCCGGGAAGTATTCCAACTGGATAAGCGGCGTGCCGTTTTCATCCTTGCTGTTGAAGTACAGGGTGTCGGCGTTGGGAAACAGCTTCCAGCCGTTCTTCCAGTCGATCAGCAGGTCCAGCCGGTTCCAGTTGCCCTCCTCGTCGAAGAGGTCCGGCACATATTCCAGGGGCCGGTCCGTGGTGAAGAACGCGGCATTCACGGCCAGCTTCATGTCCTTGAGCTCGATCTCGCGGGAATCCGCCAGCACGGGCAGCACGAAGGAGTTGGTGGCGGGCCATTCGCCGCCCATCCCCATCACGAGGGTGAAGCCGTCGTCCATGTAGCGGCTCTGGCGATAGCTCACCGCATTGCCGTTGATCGTGGGCTGCATCAGCCCCACCAGGTAGGTGTTCCCATCCTCCGGCACGGAGAGGGTGTAGGAGATGTACAGGTCGTCCCCCTCCCAGGCTACCTCGTCCACGGCGAAGTTGAAGCCGTCTCCGGCGTCGGCCAGGTGCACGTCCTGCACCCGCTCGGCCATGTCCTTTGCGCCCGCGTCGCTCAGCTCGTCCTTCAACTGGTTGTTCCCAATTACCGCCGCCACGGCCCCGATGGCCAGCAGCGCGATCAGCGCGGCGACGAGGGCCAGGGTCAGCTTCTTATAGCGTCTGTTCTGCTTCATATCCATATCCTCCAGCCCGCGCAGCGTCTGCTCCACGCGGTCGTGGAACCCCTTCGGGGTTGGGGGGAACGGGTCCTGCCAGCGCCTCATGTGCGGGCCTCCTCTCTGTCGATCGTTTCCTTCAAAGCCGCGCGGCCCCGGTTGAGCCGCCACTTCACCGTGCCCTCCGGCAGGTTCAGAATGCGGGCGGTCTCGGCGACGCTGTAGCCCTCCACATAGTGCAGCTCCAGCGTCACGCGCAGCTTGCGCGGCAAGCCCATCAGCGCGTCCAATAGCGGCGTGTCCTCCGGCTCCGGCAGGGGAAGGTCCTCCGGGAGCGGTTGGCTGGCGGGCGGACGGCGGCGGTAGAAGGTCTTGCACTGGTTGACCAGTATGCGGATCAGCCACGGCTCAAAGGCCTCCTCCTGCTTCAGCGAATCCAGCCTGTCCCATGCCCGCAGCAGCGCCTCCTGGACCGCGTCCTCGCAGTCGCACTCCCGGGGGAGCAGCGTGCGGGCAACGCGGTAGAGCCTGCGCTCGCAGACCCGTACGCGCCGGGTGAAGTCGGCTTGCAGCATTGAAAATCCCTCCATCGTACCGGTACACTATTAAAGACGCGAAAGCGGAGGAAATGGTTGGAGATTGGCGTGTTAAATATTCCAAGGAGGCAGGGAACAGCCAAACCTTGGCCGGGTGTTGACCGAACGAATCCATGTCGTTCCAATAGATATGTACAGATCCTTCGCTTCGCTCAGGATGACAGGTTCGGTCATACGTGAATCGTTGTCATCTTTCAGCGCATAATTGTTGGAATAAAGCGCACTTTGCGCCGGGGATGCGCGTTGACAGGGCCATATTGTAATGTTATCATTAAATACTGAATCCTGAGCAACATTTTGGGGGTTCAGGTCGTCTAATATGTGGATTGAACGGAAAAACGAGCGCGTTTTTCCCGCCTATAGATTCGGAAAGGAAGCATTTGGCAATGAAGAAATGGGTGAGCCTGCTGGCGCTGGTGCTGTGCCTGAACGGCACGCTGGCGCTGGCGAGCGAGGTGGATCAGCCCGAGATCGTGGCGAGCGAACCGGCGGCAGCCGCGGAGGCCCCCGCCGAGGTCACACCGCCGGAGGAGGGGACGGGGGAGAACGCCGCGCCCCCTCAGGCCGAGGCCCCCGCCCCGGTCGGGGACAGCGCGGCGCCTGTCGTGGAGGTCCTGCCCGCCGGGAATGAGGCCGCGCCTGCCGCGCCCGTGGAGAACGCGCCTGCGGAAAATACGCCCGCGGAGGACACCGGAACGACCTCGAACAATGTGGAAGCCCCGCAGGAGGCCGCGCCGGTGGAGCCCGGCGCGCCGTCCGCTGAGACGCCTGCCGGAGAAGGCAATCCACCCGCGGAGGATGTTCAGAGTGCGGAGGAAACCCAGCCCGCCGACAATGCCGGGACGGGCGAGAATGCCCAGCTGACGGACGCTGTTCAGCCTGCCGATGCCACCCAGCCCGCGGACGCTGCCCAGCCCGCCGATCAGGGGACCCAGGAGGCCGGGACCGCGCCCGGCGAGGGTGCGGAGCAGCCCGGAGAGGCCGGAACGGAGACCCCGGCGACACCCGAGGCGAACCAGGAGGCCGCGCCCGCCGAGGTCCCCGCGGAGGCCGAGGCCCGCTTCGAGGCTTTGTCCGGCACGTTGGAGGCGCTGCTCGGGCAGATCGAGGGCAAGGGGACCGTGCTGCTGCGGGTGGACCTGGAGAAGCGCGTGTTCCTCGAAAACGCGCCGCTGAAGAAGCTGTCGGAGCTCACCTTCGAGCCGGACAGCGAGGTGTTTGTCGGCGATTTCGCGGCTTACATTGCCACAGACGACCCGAAGGCCGTCGAAAAGCCCGCGCTGGTGAACCCCGCGGACTTCGCGGAGCGCGGCCCCGAGGAGACGGCCCCGCTGTACTTCTGGGTGGACGCGAAGGACAAGTACGCGGAAAAGGAGCCGGAGCCCGAGCCCGAGCCCGCCGAGGTCATCCCGGCGCTGGGCGTGGCGGCGGAGAAGCTGGTGAACGGCGCGTGGAGCAACGAAATGCCGGTGTTCACCCTGTCCGGCATCCCGGAGGGCATGAAGTGGATCTACGCGGCCATCGTGTACGACCAGCGCATCGTGCCTCTCTCCGGCAACACCTTCACGCCGGATGCGGAGGGCCAGTATTCCGTGCGCTTTGCCATGCTGGACGGCATCGGGGACGTGATCAGCGCCTCCGAGACCTATGACCTCTGGCTGGACGCCACGGAGCCGGAGACGGTGAAGATCGAAAACGACGCGGCGGTGAGCTACACGATGCACGTCACCGCCAGCGACGGCCTGAGCGGCGTGACGGGGATCTCCCTGGACGGCGGCGCGACCTGGGCCGAGCTTGCGGACGATATGCCGTTCACCTACACCGGCCAGGCGGCGGCCACGTTCTCGCCCGGCTCCATCCAGGTGCGGGACGCGGCGGGGAACCTCTGGCGCAACGCCACCGAACACCATCTGGAGGCCGTGATGCCGGAGTACAACGGCGGCGGCGGTGGCGGCGGCGGGGGAGGGTCCGGCGAGAAGAAGGCCGCCCCCAGCCACGCCAGCGGCGATGGCGACGAGGGCGCCAAGTATGAGGCGCTGGAGCTGGACCTGCCCCAGGAGCCCATGACCCGCCTGACGGTGGGCGGCGAGACGCTGCCCATGACGCTGGTGCTGGACGCGGCCCAGGGCGAGAACGCGCCGGTGGGCGAGGAGCAGCCCTTTACTGCCAGCCTCGCCAACTGGCAGCCCCCGACGGCCTCGGAGGACGTTCACGAGAACGTGCTGGCCGACGCCGCAAAGGCCGCGCCCAACACGCTGGTGCTTGCCGCGGTGCCAGAGGCCAACCTGGGCAGCCAGTTCACCTACGCCTGGAAGTTCAACGGCGAGGTCTACCGCCTGCTGTCCAACAGCGGCGTGAAATACGTGGCGCTGAAGGTGGGGGACGACCTGGCGGCCTTCCCCACGGAGGGCTTCACCGGCGGCACGAAGTATACCGAGCTCAAGATGCTGGGCGTGTCCACCCGGAAGTTCGACTACACCCTCACCATGCGGGTGAACCTGGACCCCGGCTACGTGTCGGCCATGTCCGACAGCGACTTTTCCCAGACCTGCGACCTGTCCATCCGGGCGGAGGTGGAGAACATGGCCTATGAGCTGTCCGCCTCCACCAACAGCCTGATGTACTTCTACGACGTGTACCTCGGCCCGGAGGACATGCTGGGCCAGCCGTTCGGGGAGTACAAGAGCGCCGGGTAACGGCAAACAGGCAGACACAACCCCTCAGTCACTTCGCGACAGCTCCCCTTACACAGGGGAGCCGGGCGATTCTGGTTCGGGAGCCTCCCTTGTGCAAAGGGAGGTGCCGACGCAGTCGGCGGAGGGATTGTTCGTCTCAAGCGGCATCACATACCCATCACAGG
Source organism: uncultured Eubacteriales bacterium (assembly GCA_900315585.1). Classification (GTDB taxonomy): domain Bacteria; phylum Bacillota; class Clostridia; order Christensenellales; family Aristaeellaceae; genus UBA2862. The sequence goes on from OMZP01000004.1 coordinate 62,458, forward strand.
AGGGCTGAACCATGAGGAGCAACAAGCGCATGGCCGTCGTGCTGGCGGCCCTGCTGATGCTGGCGCTGGGCGCGCCGGCCCTGGCTCAGGTGACGTTCCAGGGCACCGTGATCTCCCGGGAGACCAAGGCGGTGATCGCGCCCTTCGGCGGCCTGATCGACGACATCGCCCTGCGCAAGGGCGACGTGGTGCATGTGGGCGACGCCGTGGCCACCATCCGCACCACCAAGGTCTACGCGGAGATGGACGGCATCGTCAGCGGCATCTTCGCCAGGGAGGGCGACCAGACCGAGGGCATCACCGAGCGTTACGGCGGCGTGATGTACCTGGAGCCGCTGAACAAGTACCTGGTGGCCGCCACCACCGAGAAGGCCTACAACAGCAGCGCCACCAAGTACGTGCACATCGGCGAGCAGGTGTACCTGTCCTGCACCAAGGACGGCACCCATGTGGGCACCGCCGTGGTGACGAAGGTGGAGGCCGTGAACGAGTCCGGCAACACCCCCTATACCCTGGAGGTGACCAGCGGGGAGTTTTACATGGGCGAGACGGTGGGCATCTACCGCAGCGCCGACCATGCCTCCGAGAGCCGCATCGGCCGGGGCACCATCCAGCAGAACGCCGCCGTGCCCGTGAAGGGCACCGGGAGCGTGCTGAAGACGCACGTGCAGGTGGGCGACCGGGTGGAGCGCGGCGAGGTGCTGTTTGAGACGGTGGAGGGCGTGCTGGACGGCCTGTACGCCGTGGACAACACCATCTATTCCCCGCTGGACGGCTTCGTGGCCACCGTGGACGCCGCCCAGGGCAGCGCCGTGGAGAAGGGCGGCAAGCTGATCACCGTGTTCCCCACCGACGCCATGCAGATCGAGATGCAGGTCTCGGAGCTGGACCTGGCGGAGATCCACGAGGGGGACAAGGTGTCCATCGAGTTCGAGTGGGACGCCGACGGCGCGCTCCAGCTGGAGGGCGTGGTGTCCGGCATCTCCAGCGTGGGCACCGAAAAGGCCGAGGGCAGCACCGCCGCCGACGCCCAGTACAGCGCCTACGTGGACTTCACGCCCGTGGACTCCGTGCGCCTGGACATGTCTGTGATCGTGTACGTGCAGGACGACGGGGAAGAGGTCGACGAGGAAGAATAGCGAACAAGATGCTTCGCTTGCGTGAGCGCAGCCGAAGGATCTTGCTGCCCAATACAATACATATCAGGAGAACGAACCATGAAAAAGCTTTGCCTGCTGCTGGCCCTTGTGCTGGCGATTTCCGCGATGCCGGCCCTGGCGGCCCAGGGCGACATCGTGCTGGGACGGGACGAGGAGAACCGCATCTACTTCAACTACGCCTTCCCCGCCGGGGACACGGTGTACCTGAGCCCGGGCGGCCCGGTGCTCTACAGCTATCACGTGGGGGACGCGGACTATGCCGAGCACACCATCACCGTGCCCGAGACGGAAGGGAACCTCTCCTATGAGCTGTTTCCCTTCGCCGACGGCGAGGACCTGTACGCCATCGCCCTCCTGGCCCGCTACGGCGACAGCAGCTCCCAGTTCGAGGGGGCGAAGGTCTACCGGCTGATCCCCGACGGCGACGGCTTCTCCATGGAGGAGAATGGCGACCTGGACTGGGACGACCTGGTGGAATACTACGACACCGACAGCTATCCGGTGCGCCCGGAGGGCATGCTGGGCCTGGGCGGCAAGGTGCTGTTCCGCGCCTACGACCAGAGCGGCGACTACTTCCTCTATGCCGCGGACGTGACCGGCGGCGCGGTGGAGCAGCTGAGCGAGCTCAAGGGCATATACAACATGACCCCCTATAAGGACAATACCCTGCTGGTGGAGATCTACGACTACAACAGCCCCAGCGAGGTGCGGCTGCTGGTCTATGACCCCGCCGACGAGAGCACCCAGAACCTGACGGCGCTTTCGATCACGGAGTACAACCCGCTGTCGGCCCTGGCCTATGACGCCGCCACCGACACCCTCTACTGCGCCCTGGCCGGCGAGGTCCACGTGGTGGACCTGGAGGCCGGCGAGGTGGGCGAGGGCGTGACCGACATGCCCATCGAGACCTACGGCCGCGGCTCGGCCTTCGTGATGGAGGGCGGCTACTACGTGTACGGCTCCGAAGGCATGGCCGTGCGCAACCTGGACCCCAGCCAGCGGGCGGAGATCCGCCTCAAGATCAACGACAGCGACTGGTCCGAGAGCGTCACCAACGCCTATTACGCCTTCGCCAACGCCCGCGGCGACGTGAGCGTGGTGCTGTCGCGGGAGTGGACCGAGGCCCAGAACCTGCTGGAGAACATGATGAACCGCGACGACAGCATCGACGTGTACGTGATGAACACCAGCAGCAGCATCTACGACGCGCTGTACCGCCGCGGCTACCTGATGGAGCTGGACGGCAGCGAAAAGCTGATGGCCCTGGCGGATCGCATGTATCCCCAGATCCGGGAGGAGGTCTCCGCCGACGGACACCTGGTGGCCCTGCCCATCGACTTCTATGCCTCCAGTATCGGCGTGAACGAGAAGGCCCTGGAGGCGCTGGGCATGAGCCTTGACGACGTGCCGGACAACTGGATGGACTTCCTGGAGTGGATCAAGAGCCTGGAGGGCCCGCTGAGCGAGCATGAAAACATCCACCTGTTCTACGCGGGCTACAACGACAAGGAGGCCAGGAACGACCTGTTCAACAGCGTGTTCGAGGCCTACCAGCAGTACGTGAACACCGTGAACCCGGACCTGGGCTACAACAGCCCGCTGCTGAAGGCGCTGCTGGGCAGGCTGGAGGAGATCGATTTCGTGGCCTTGGGCTGCCCGGAGGCCCCGGAAGAGGGCGATGAAGAGTCGGAAGGCGGCGTGATGTACGACGCCTACGGCGAGGACAGCATCCTGCTGCAGAGCAACGTGTCCTGCTGCTTCGGCGGCTACACGCCCAGCAACGTCGTCCCGATCCTGATGGGTCTGGACGCCGACACGCCCATGCCCCTGGTGCTGCGCACCACGGTGGCCTTCGTCAATCCCTACACCCAGCACCCGGACGTGGCCCTGGCCTTCATGGAGACGCTGTCCGAGCACCTGACCATGGCCGCGAGCTATTCCCTGGACCCCACGCTGAACGAGCCCGTGCGCGGCGCCCAGAACGAGCAGAACCTGGCCGACGCGAAGGAGATGCTGGAGAACGCCCAGAAGCAGCTGGAGGAGGCCGACGAGGCCGACAGGCAGATGCTGGAGGAGAACCTGCGCTACATGCAGGAGAACGTGGACTACTGGGAGAACGACGGCTGGGAGGTGTCCCAGAAGACGCTGGACTGGTACCGCGGCCATGACGACAACCTGGCCCTGGAGCGGGTGAACTGGCTCTACACCGACGACACCGGCGAGGCCTCGAACCTGATCATGCAGTACATGGACGGCGCCATCGGCATCGACGAGATGCTCTCCGGCATCGACCGCAAGGCGCAGATGATGCGGCTGGAGGGAAACTGAGGCTGGAGGGAAACTGAGGCCATACAGCCTTCCCCTTTGGGGAAGGTGGCTCGCCGCTTGTCGGCGAGACGGATGAGGTCGATTTCCTGAACCCTGGGATTGTATCTGCCCGACCTCATCCGCCTCACTGCGTTCGGCACCTTCCCCAGGGGGGAAGGCTTTGGAAATGATTTATCCGAATGATCGGAGGCAGCCTTGTTTACCAAAAAGAAATCCGTCTGGCTGTTCCTTATGCCAGGTGGGCTGGGGCTGATGCTGTTTTACATCGTGCCGTTCATCGGCGGCATCTGGTACAGCCTCACCGACGGAAGCTACAGGAACGCCTTTGTGGGACTGAAAAACTACATAGACATCTGGCAGAATCCCATGTACCTGCTGGGGCTGAAGAACACGATGCTGCTGTCGTTGATCTGCGCGCCGCTGGTGTGGGTGCTTTCCTTTGCCATCGCGTCGCTGCTCAATCGGCTGCGACCCCAGGGAGCGTTCTTCCGCAACAGCGTGCTGCTGCCCTACCTGATGCCCTCGTCGGCCATGCTGCTGATCTGGCTGGTGGCCTTCGACTACGGCGGGGTCGTCAACCGGCTGTGGGTGGCGCTGGGCTTCGGAAGGGTGATGTGGCTGCAGGGGGCGGCGCTGCGCGCGCCGATCATCCTGCTGTTTGTGTGGAAGAACCTGGGCTTCGCCGTGATCATCTTCCTGGCGGCGCTGCAGGCCATTCCGGAGCCGCTGTATGACTTCGCGCGGCTCGAGGGCGCGGGCTTCTTCCGACAGACCTTCGGCATCACGCTGCCGATGATCGTGCCCACGGCGTTTCTGGTCATCATCCTGGAGTGGATCAACGCCTTCAAGATCTTCAAGGAGGTCTACTTCATCGGCGGGGCCTATCCGGACGAGGCGGTGTACACCCTGCAAAACTATATGAACAACATGTACGGCAAGCTGAACTACCAGAACGTGACCACCGCGGCCTACAGCTTCGCGCTGATCGTGTTCATGCTGTTCGGCGCGCTGTTTTTGACCCAGAGGCAGCTTTTGAAGAGGTTGACGTGATGAAGCGACAGGCGAGCAAAATCGAATACCGGCCCGGCGGGTCCTCCAAGTGGCTCACGCGGGGGCTGTTGATGGGGCTGGCGACGCTGATGCTGATCCCGGTGATCGTCACGTTCCTCTATTCCTTCTTCTCCCCGGAGGAGATCAAGGCCTTCATGCAGACCCGGGGCAGCTTCGACGCGGACAAGTGGATGGAGGTCAAGCTGTCGCCGATGCTGTTCTCCCTGACCCAATACTATGAGATCCTGATCCGGGACACGTCGATCCTGCGCATGTTCGTGAACTCGGCGTTCTACACGGTGATGATCCTGCTGGGCCAGGCGGCGGTGATCCCGATGATGGCCTACGGCCTGAGCCGCTTCCGCTTCCGGGGACGGGACGCGATCTTTTTCGTCATCATCATGCTGATGCTGCTGCCCTTCCAGGTGACGATGGTGCCCAACGTGCTGACGCTTAGGAGCATCGGGCTTCTGAACACGGTGTGGGCGGTGATCCTGCCCATGTGGTTCGCGCCCTTTTACATCTTCCTGATCCGCCAGTTCATGCTGGGCCTGCCCAACGAGCTGCTGGAGGCCGCCCAGGTGGACGGCGCGGGCACCTTCCGCTGCTACTGGCACATCGTGCTGCCGGTGTGCCGGCCGATCATCGGCGCGGCGGTGGCGCTGAGCTTTGCGGACTGCTGGAACCTGGTGGAGCAGCCCATGACCTACCTGAGCCAGAAGATGGAGCTGCAGCCGCTGTCGGTGATGTTCAACCAGCTGGCCGCCAGCAGCTCCGGCATCGAGTTCGCCGGCGCGGCCATCTACATGCTCCCGGCGCTGTTCATCTACCTGTACTTCCTGAAGGACATCCTGGCGGGCGTGCAGCTGACGGAGTTGAAATGATGTGGTCGGGGGAGCAAGCTTCTCCTGCGGGAATCGCGGAATCCAAAGCCTCCCCACCGCAGTGGGGAGGGGGACCGCTTGCGGTGGTGGGGTGCTCCTTCCGGCGCGAGGTTATTGACATTGCCATAGGGGAAATGGGCGGGCGGCGCAACGCCGCCCCTACGGGATGATCCGGCGCGAGTGGATATCCACTGTCCGAAGAGACGGTATTCCTGTCGCCCTGGAAGGATCATTTCTGTCCGTCGGGACGCCATTCATGGCGTCCGAAAAAGGCCAATCGGCCTGAAACAAGAGGTTGTTTGTATGAATCTGAAAAAGTTTGCCGTTCGGGGCATCATCATCCTGGCCATCTGCGTGGCGCTGTGCATGTTCTTTTCTGGCACGGTGCGCACCATCACCACCCCCAAGGTGCGCCTGACCGCCGCCAAGCGGGGCAAGCTGGAGGAGCGGGTGGAGCTGGCCGGTCGGCCGGCCTTCCCGGAGGTGGACGAGGTGACCTTCGCCCTGCCGGACGACATGACGATGACCGTCGCCAAGGTGAACACCCGGGAGGGCTACACCGTGAAGGCGGGAGACGTGCTGGTGGAGGGCAAGCTTTCCAACTTCGAGACCCAGCGCAAGGCGGCCCAGGAGGCCTATGACGGCGCCTCCGAGCAGCTGATGACTCTGGAGAACAAGAACCGGGGCATCCGCGTCACCAAGCGGGACCAGGCCTATGCCGACGCCTTCTTCGCCCTGCGGGACGCCCGTCGCAAGGCCGTGTCCCTGGAGCTGACCATGGAGGCCCAGCTGACCCGGGAGGGCCTGGAGCGCACGGAATCCGGCTATCCCGAGGGAGCCAGCGACGAACTCAAGCAGATGATGGACGACTGGCGGGAGGCCGCCGCGGCCCAGCAGGCCGCCCAGGCGGCCATGGACGACGCCGCCCGCTACAGCGTGCCGGACGACGTGTGGAGCTACATCACCGAGCAGCGGGAGCAGCAGGAGAAGAAGGACGAGGCCGAGGCCCAGCTGCGCACCCTGATTGCCCTGAACGACCGGGTGAAGGCCATCGTCGCGCCCCACGACGGCTATGTGGCCCAGCTGAACGTGAAGGAGGGCGACGTCTGGGACGGCAACAGCGCCCTGATGACCCTGACCAAAGAGGACGCGCTGCCCACCCTGCGGGCGGACATCAGCGGCCAGACCCGCAACATCGCCGAGGGTATGACCGCCGCCCTGAACCCGGACAGCTATGACGCCATCGAGACCAAGGTCGTCGCGGTGGGCACGGACACCGAAGGGAAGAAGTATGCCGACATCGAATTGAACGAGCGGCTCATCAAGGCCCGGGGCAGCGTCTACGCCATGCTCCAGGAGGACACCCCCATCACGCTGATCTTCAAGGCCCGGGAGGCCACCAGTCTGGTGCCCACCAGCGCCGTGCGGGGCAGCGGCGACGAACGGTATGTCTACGTCACCGAGCAGAACACCGCCGCCTTCGGGGGCAGCACCCTGCGGCTGCACAAGATGGACGTGACCGTGCTGGGCGAGTACGGCGGCACCACCTCCGTGCAGGAGGACATCAGCTACTACACGATCGCCTACGGCGAGGATCGCGCGGTGAGCGACGGCGACGCCGTGATGGAATACCTGAACTGATCGGGAGGCGCGCATGACGAAGCAATCGAAGCGCAGGCTGCCGTGGGTGCTGATGGCGCTGGGGGCGGCGATGCTGCTGGCGGGGCTGGGGATGCTCCTTTGGACCACCGGCAGCGCCCTGCAATACTGCGTCGCGGCCCCCGACCCCGGCGAAAAGGGGGAGAGCTACCGGAAGCTGGCCGTCTCCGCCGGGCATGTCGGCGAGGAGCTGAAGGATGTCCTGGAATGGGTGGCCCTGGGCGGCGCCAGCGAGGAAGTCACCCTGACGGCTGGCAAGAACTCCGAGGCGGCGTCCCTGGTCGCCATGGGGGAGGGCTGGCTGGAGGTGTATCCCCGGTTCATCGTCCAGGGGCGGCGCATCGGCGAGACGGAGCTGGCGGAGGGCGCGAAGCTGATCATGCTGGACGAGGGCCTGGCCTTCAAGCTGTTCGGCGAGGAGCTGCCCCCGGAGGCGAAGGTGACGCTGAACGAGGCGGAGTATCAGGTGGTGGGCACGGTCCGCCATGCCGGGAGCCTGTTGGGCGGGCGCGGCGTGGGCGACGGGCAGGCCTATGACGCCTACGTGCCACTCTTGTCCGCGGCCGCATCCGGCGTGGAGCTGGACACGCTCACCCTGTCCGCGAAGCCCCAGGACGACGACTCCGGCGCGGCCCAGCTGTTCAGCGAGGCGGCGGGCCAGTGGCTGGCGGGCGGCACCTTCATCAATTTGAAGAAGGAGGCCATGCGCCGGATGATCCTGCCGAGGATCGTACTGCTGATCGCGGGCCTGTACGTCATGGTGGGCCTGTTCAAGCGCATGACGGCGCTGGCCGAGGGCTGGGTCGAGGGCTTCCGAAAGGCCCTGAAGGGCAGCTATTTGAAGCCCCTGATTCCGCGGCTCGTCGGCCTGATCGCCCTGATTTTGCTGGGTTACGGCGCACTGATCGGGCTGACCTGGCTGTTGATGGTGTTCTCCGCCCAGCCGCTGTACGTGTTTACGGAGTGGGTGCCGGAGAACATCGTGGAGTGGTCCTCCATCCGCAAGGTGTTCTGGAGCCTCGTGTCCGATTCCGCGAGGCTGATTCGCGTGGGCAGCCGGGAGCTGCGGGCCATCGAGTTCTGGGGCGGCCTGACCCGGTGGGGAACGGTGCTGCTGCTCCTCGGCGGGGCGATGCGGGGGAGGCGCGCGGCGAAGGAATAGCGAAGGCGGCTTGGGGTGTTCGCCCAATGCGGTGTTGTTCGGAGTGGGACGTACAGATTCTTCGCTCCGCTCAGAATGACAGCGGCGGAAGGCTGTCGTCCTGGGCGAAGCGAAGGATCCGGACATTTCGTGTCGGTCGAGCCGGCAGGTGGGGACAACCCCTCAGTCACCTGCGGTGACAGCTCCCCTTACACAGGGGAGCCCAGGCGTGGCGCAAAATAAAGGTTCTTCACGGAAAGTTGGGGGATGACAAACACCTCATCCGCCCCTTCGGGGCACCGTCCCACAGGCCTGCCGGCCCCATCTCGCTGAAAACAGTCCACTGGACTGTTTTCCGGGCGCTCGATGCCCCTCAAGGGGAAGGCTTAGCGCAGAAAGGCTTCCCCCTGGGGGGAAGCTGTCACCGTAGGTGACTGATGAGGGGGAAATCCCACAACTTTCCGTGAAGGTGGCGCGCAGCGCCGGAGGGGTTGTTGTGATGGGGTGAACCTCAACGAAAAAGGGGCTGTCTCAAAACAGACGCTCAGCGTACGATTTCAACCGTAGGGACGCCATTTATGGCGTCCGCGGGCGGCAAGAATGCCGCCCCTACGTCGAGAATGCAATGCGATGAAGTGTTTTGAGACAGCCCCATTTCATATTTTGGGCTATTATCACTACGCGCCCGCCAGCGGCGCCTCGTCGAGGGCCTCGGGCAGGGGGAGCTCCGCCTCCGGCAGGGCCGCCGGGGCCTCGCCGAAGATCAGCCGGGGTTTTTCGCCGTTCAGCACGGCCTCCTTGGTGATGATGCACTTGCGCACGTTCTCCATGCTGGGGAGCTCGTACATGGTGTCGGTCATCACGCCCTCGATGATGGCGCGCAGGCCGCGGGCACCGCTCTTGCGGGTCAGGGCCTGCTTGGCGATCTCCTGCAGGGCGTCGGGGGTGAACTCCAGCTCCACGTCGTCGAAGGACAAAAGCTTCGCGTACTGGCGCACCAGGGCGTTCTTCGGCTCGGTGAGGATCTTCACCAGAGCCTCCTCGTCCAGGCTGTTCAGCGTGACCAGCACGGGGAGCCTGCCGATGAACTCCGGGATCAGGCCGAAGCGCAGCAGGTCCTCCGGGCGCACCTGGGACATGATCTCGGCGTTGGTGCCGTCGTTCTTGCCCTTGACCTCCGCACCGAAGCCCATGACCTTCTTGCCGATGCGGCTCTCCACGATCTTCTCGATGCCGTCGAAGGCGCCGCCGCAGATGAACAGGATGTTGCTGGTGTCGATCTGGATGAACTCCTGCAGGGGATGCTTGCGGCCGCCCTGCGGGGGAACGGAGGCGATGGTGCCCTCCAGAATCTTGAGCAGCGCCTGCTGCACGCCCTCGCCGGACACGTCCCGGGTGATGGAGGGGTTCTCGCTCTTGCGGGCGATCTTGTCGATCTCGTCGATGTAGATGATGCCCCGCTGGGCCAGCTCCACGTCGAAGTCGGCATTCTGGATCAGGCGCAGCAGGATGTTCTCCACGTCCTCGCCCACGTAGCCGGCCTCGGTGAGGCTGGTGGCGTCGCCGATGGCGAAGGGCACGTTCAATATCTTCGCCAGGGTCTGGGCCAGGTAGGTCTTGCCGCAGCCGGTGGGCCCGAGCATGACGATGTTGCTCTTTTGCAGCTCCACGTCGCTCTTCTTGTTGCCCATGCAGCGGATGCGCTTGTAGTGGTTGTACACGGCGACGGAGAGGGCCTTCTTGGCCTGCTCCTGGCCGACGACATACTGGTCCAGGATCTCCTTGATCTCCTGGGGCTTCTTCAGCTCCGGCTCGCCGGCGCTGCCGATGCTCTCCACGTCGTCGGACACGATCTCGTTGCACAGCAGCACGCACTCATTGCAGATGTAGGTGTTGTTGGGGCCGGAGATCATGCGGCGCACGTGGTCCGCGGTCTTGCCGCAGAAGGAGCAGCGCACCTGCTTTTTGAAAGAATCCTTGTTGCTTGCCATGGCATTATCTCCTCGGAGCGATGATCTCGTCGATGAGGCCGTAGGCCTTGGCCTCCTCGGCGGTCATGAAGTGGTCGCGGTCGGTGTCCTTCTCGATGGCCTTGACGGTCTTGCCGGTGTTCTTCGCCAGCAGCTCGTTCATGGTCTTCTTGATGCGAAGGATCTGCTCGGCCTGGATCTGGATGTCGGTGGCCTGACCCTTGGCCCCGCCCAGGGGCTGGTGGATCATGATCTCGGCGTGGGGCAGGGCTTTGCGCTTGCCCTTCGCGCCCGCCGCCAGCAGGAACGCGCCCATGCTGGCCGCCAGGCCCACGCACAGCGTGGAGACCTCGCATTTCAGGTACTGCATGGTGTCGTAGATCGCCAGACCCGCGGACACGGAGCCGCCGGGGCTGTTGATGTAGAGCATGATGTCGGCGTCCGGATCCTCCATCTCCAGGAAGAGCATCTGGGCCACGATGGTGTTGGCCACGTCGTCGTCGATCTCGCCGCCCAGGAAGATGATGCGGTCCTTCAGGAGGCGGGAGTAGATGTCGTAAGAGCGTTCACCGCGGTTGGTCTGTTCAATGACATAGGGCACCAGGTTCATGGGCGCACCTCCTTGATGATTGAATTTGTAATGAGGAATGGAGAATGCAGGCGGCAAACTCCATTCCTCATTCTAATTTAGTATGTGGCCGAAGCGGAAGGTTATTCCGCGTTCGCCTTCAGGAAGTCGATGGTCTTGCGGACCGCGGCGGCCTCGGCGAAGTATTCCTTGTCGGAATCGGCCAGGTTCTCCTTGAACTTTTCAAGGTCCATCTTGCTCTGCTCGGCATAGCGGCCCATCTCGGCGTCGATCTCCTCGTCGGTGGCCTCGATGTTCTCGGCCTTCTTCACGGCCTCGATCACCAGCTGGCTCAGCACGCGCTCCTCGGCCTGGGGACGATAGAGGTCGCGCACCTGCTCGCGGGTCTGGCCGGTGTACTTGAAGTAGTCGTCCAGCTTCATGCCCTGGTACATCATGCGCATCTCCATGTCGCGGAGCATGCTGTCGATCTGGTCCTCGATCATGGCCTTGGGAATGTCCACCTTGGCGTTCTCGCAGACCTTCTCGATCACCTCGTTCTCGAAGGCGGCCTCGGCGCGATCATTGGCGGCCTTTTCCAGGTTGCTGCGGATCTCGGCCTTGTATTCCTCGACGGTGTTGGCGGTCTCGGAGACCTCGGTCACGAAGTCCTCGTCCAGGGCGGGCATCTCCTTCTCACGGATGCCGTTCACCTTCACCTTGAACACCACGGGCTTGCCCGCCAGCTCCTCGGCGTGATACTGCTCGGGGAAGGTGACGTTCACGTCGAACTCCTCGCCCACGCTGTGGCCGACGATCTGGTCCTCAAAGCCGGGGATGAAGCTGCCGGAGCCCAGGATGAGGTCGTGGCCCTGAGCGGTGCCGCCGTCAAACTGCTCGTCGCCGTTGAACCCGGCATAGTCGATGTTCACCTGGTCGTCCAGCTTGGCGGGACGGTCCTCGATCTCCACCCAGCGGGCGGAGCGATCCCGGGCGCGCTCGATCTCGGCGTTCACGTCGTCGTCGGTCACCTCGTCCACGGTCTTTACCAGGCCCAGGTTCTTGTATTCGCCCAGCTCCACGTCGGGACGCACGAACACCTCGACGGTGAACTTCAGCTCCTTGCCACGGCCGATCTGCTCCACTTCCAGCTCCGGACGGTCCACGACCTGCAGGTCGTGCTCCTTCAGGGCCTCCTGGTAGATCTCCGGGAAGATGGCGTCGAAGGCGTCCTCATAGAACACGCCCTCGCCGTAGTGATTCTCGATCACCTTCATCGGGGCCTTGCCCTTGCGGAAGCCGGGGATGTTGATGCGGCCCTTGAGCTTGTTGTAGGCGGCCTTCAAGCCCTCGTCGAACTTCTCAGGCGCCACCACGAAGCCGAGCTTCACCTTGTTGGAAGAGAGCTTTTCAAAAGTCGTAGACATGGAATATCCTCCTGATTCATCAATTCTCTGCTTATTCTATAATAGCGCAAGCATCAGTTTATCACAGGCGCTGTGCTTTTGCAACACGGATAGGTAAAATCCGGTTTATCTTTTATATATAAGTAGGGCTATTTTGCCTTGAGACGATTTGGGGGACGCGCCGCAGCGCGCCCCCGTGGACTTACTCGTCGAAAAGATCCGAGTGGGTGCCGGTGCGCTGGGCGATCAGCACCAGCTTGTCCTTCTCCACCCGATAGATCAGAAGCCAGTCCGGCTCAATGTGGCATTCCCGACAGCTGGCGAACCCTCCGGTCAGCGGATGATCCCGGTGGCGCGGCTCCAGAGGCCGCTCGGCCTGCAGCTCCGTCAACACCTTCGACAGCTTGCCAAGGTCATAGCCCCGCTTTTGGCAGCGGCGCAGGTCCTTGCGGAAGCGACTGGTGGCTTCAAGTCTCAGCATCGCCGTCACCCTCCGCGAGAATGTCGTCGATCATCTCCTGGGCGGTGGCATAACTTTTTACCTGGGTGCGACCGGCTGCGATGTCCTCCGCCTCCTGAAAAGCGGCGAGGGTCTCGGCGTTGTAGCGAGGCTGGCGCATATCGAAAGGCAGTCCGCCCACCATCACGGACTTGTTCAGGAATATGTTGACCGCGTCGGACAGGGAAATGCCGAACTCCCGATAGATGTGTTCCGCCTGACGTTTCAGCTGCGGGTCCATTCGCACGTTCAATACTGCTGTCTTGGACATGGCGTTTCGCCTCCTCTCACATTCAATTATATATGATTGTGTTGCGAAATGCAACACATCTGGCACAAAATTACCGCTTTTCTTTCAATCTAGGCACACCAATGAGGATCAGCGCCGGGAAGACGATGGCGGCCAGCAGGCCCCGCTTCAAATCGCCGCCCAGGGCGTTGGCCACGAAGCCCACCAGGGTCGGCCCGCCGGAGCAGCCCACGTCCCCGGCCAGGGCCATGAAGGCGTACATGGCCGTGCCCGCGCTGGGCAGGGCCGCCGCCGCGACGGAGAAGGTGCCGGGCCAGAAGATGCCCACCGAGAAGCCGCACACCGCGCAGCCGACCAGGCCCAGGATGGGGCTCTGGGTCAGCGAGGCCAGCAGGTAGCAGCCCACGCACAGCGCCGCGCAGCCCAGCATGGCCTTTTTCAGGGGAAGCCGTTCGCTGAACTTGCCGTAGAGGGCGCGGGAGGTGCCCATCAAAAGCGCGAACAGGCAGGGCCCGGCCAGGTCGCCCACGGTCTTGGACAGGTGCAGCGCGGACTCGGCGAAGGCGGAGGCCCACTGGCTCATGCCCTGCTCGGAGGCCCCGGCGCAGACCATCAATATCATCAGCAGCCAGAACACCTTTTGCCTGAACAGCGTGCCGATGGACAGCGGCTCCTGTTCGCCGGTGAGGGAGTAGAGGGGCACGCGGGCGAAGTAGAAGCAGTTGGCCACCGGCACCAGCGCCCACAGCACCGCCAGCACCGGCCAGCGTTCGATGCCCGCCAGGGTGAAGAACAGCGTGGAGAGCAGGATCACGCCCAGGTGGCCCCAGCAGTAGAAGGAGTGCAGCAGGCTCATGGCGGCCTCCTTGCGCTCGGTGGGGCAGGACTCCACGATGGGACTGATGAGCACCTCGATCAGCCCGCCGCCGATGGCGTAGAGCACCACGGCGATCAGAATGCCCGCGAAGGGATCGCCCACGGCGAAGGGCAGGACGGACAGGCCGATCAGGCCTGCCGCGGAGAGCACATGGGCCGCCACCACGCAGACCCGGTAGCCGATTTTGTCCACCACCCGCGCCGAGACCAGGTCCACCAGCAGCTGCACCGCGAAGTTCACCGTGGTGATCAGCGCCAGCTTGTCAAGGCTCAGGCCGAACTGGCGGGAAAAGGTCAAAAACAGCAGCGGCGCGAAGTTGTTCACGATCGCCTGGGTGATGTAGCCGACGTAGCTGGCGTAGAGGGTGTGGTTGTAATTGTCGCGCAGTCTCATGGGAAACGCTCCGTCATGTGGATTTCACTGGCATTATAGGGGATGGGGGACCGACGTGGCAATGCGGTTCCTGTTAAATGTTCGGAATTGCCCGCGGGCGGGGGCGCGGCGGCTTGACATTCCCGCCCCGGTTTGATATAATCATCAATGGCTTTGAGAAAGCTCTGTGCCACAGACAGCGAGCACGCAAGTTCAATGACCTTCGGGTCGCTCGCCGAGGCGCAATGGCAGAAGATACACCGCCCTTGCGTCTGCGCAAGGGTTTTTAATTTGCCGTCACCGGTTGCCGGAAGGCAGTCGATTATTGGACGGAATGCGAGGTGTAAGAAAATGTCCAAGAATTTAGAGATCAAGAAGGGCGTCGTGGCCGACATCAAGGAGAAGTTTGAGAAGGCCCAGTCCGCCGTTCTGGTTGACTATCGCGGCCTGAACGTCGCGGAAGTCACCGACCTTCGCAACCAGCTGCGCAAGGCGGGCGTTGAGTATGCGGTTCTGAAGAACACCATGATCAACCTGGCCATCAAGGATATGAACCTGGATGACATGAAGGCCCACCTGGAAGGCCCCACGGCCGTGGCTTTTGGCTACGAAGACGCTGTGGCCCCGGCCAAGATCCTGTCTGAGTTCGCCAAGAAGAACAAGAACGTCACCATCAAGTGCGGCGTCGTGGACGGCGGATTCATCGACGAGAGCGGCGTGCAGGCCCTGGCCAGCACCCCCAGCCGCGAGGTTCTCATCGCGAAGATCATGGGCAGCATGATGAGTTCTGTGTCCAAGTTCGTCTACGCGCTGGAAGCCATTCGCAAGAAGCAGGCCGGCGAGGAATAATCGCCGCGTGAACCCATTCGACAATCATACAATAATTTGGAGGAAATAATCATGGCTAACAATGCTGAAATCATCTCCGCGATCGAGAGCATGACGATCCTTGAGCTGGCCGACCTGGTCAAGGAAATGGAAGAGAAGTTTGGCGTGTCTGCCGCGGCTCCCGTGGTCGTGGGCGGCGCTGTGGCCGGCGGCGAGGCCGCTGCGGCTGAGGAAGAGAAGACCGAGTTCGACGTGATCCTGAAGAGCGCCGGCGCCAAGAAGCTGAACGTGATCAAGATCGTCCGCGAAGTCAAGCCCGGCCTGGGCCTGAAGGAAGCCAAGGACCTGGTGGACGGCGCTCCCTCCACTCTGGCCGAGGGCATTGCCAAGGAAGCTGCCGAAGAGCTCAAGAAGAAGTTCGAGGAAGCCGGCGCCGAGATCGAGATCAAGTAATTTCGACGCGCTTTCAAAAGACCATGCGCGCGAGCGCATGGTCTTTTTGAAAAAACCCCTCAGCCGCGCCTGGCGCGGCAGCTCCCCTTTGAAGGGGAGCCGGGCGGGGAAGGCACGTCCCTCATGCCATCCTGAAAACGGGTTGAGCATGGAAGGGTGCGTCCAGGCCCTTGCCTCCGCTTTCAAGGGGAGGTGCCCGAAGGACGGAGGGGTTTGTAAAATTTCCACACAGACGCCAAATACACTTGCATTTGGCGCGAAGCTATTCTATAATATATCAGTCTGCCCCGGATGTGGGCTGCTGTTGTCGTCGGCAATTTTGCCGGGCGGTGGATCGGCAGGCCGCGGAAGGAACGCGCTTTGCCGAGAATGAACAGATGGGGAGGTGTCAAGCATGGCATCGGATAAGCGAATCAAGGTGACGCTGGCCTGCAGCGAGTGCAAGCAGCGCAATTACAATACCATGAAGAACAAGAAGAACGATCCCGATCGTTTGGAGATGAACAAGTATTGCCGCTTCTGCAAGAAGCACACCAGCCACAAGGAGACCAAGTAATTCCGTCTGCTTGTGACGCCATCAACATAAGGATGAGTGAATAGCATGGCTAACGAAGANNCTTCTTCAAGGGCATCGGCCGCAGCTTCAAGAACATGTTCCATGAGCTGAAAAAGGTCTCCTGGCCCACCAAGAAGGAGCTGCTCAACTATTCCGTGGTGGTTTTCGTGTTCATGATCGTCATGGGCGTGATCATCGGCGTGTTCGATCTGGGCGCCGGCGCCCTGATCAAGCTGATCACCGGCTGATCGCGAGGAGACGAATATGTCTGAAAACGCGGATATCAAATGGTATGTAGTGCATACCTATTCCGGCTATGAAAACAAGGTGCGCGACAGCCTGCTGAAGGCCGTGGAGAACAACGGCATGCAGGACAAGATCGTGGATGTTCGCATACCGGTTGAAGAGGCCGTCGAGATCAAGAACAACAAGCGCCGCATCGTGCAGCGGAAGCTGCTGCCCAGCTACGTGATCGTCAAGATGGAGATGACCAACGAGACGTGGTACGTGGTGCGCAACACCCGCGGCGTGACCGGCTTCGTGGGTTCCGGCAACAAGCCGACCCCCCTGTCGGAGACGGACTTCGCCTCCATCTTCGATGCCCAGCCCCAGGCGCGCATCGACATCATGGTGGGCGACAGCGTGCGCATTCTCACGGGTCTGTTCGAGAACTTCACCGGCAAGGTGACGGCGATGGACCCCAAGACCCAGCAGCTCACCGTGACGGTCCCGATGCTCAAGCGCGAGACCACCGTGGAGCTGGCGTACGACGAGGTCGTGCGGGAGGACTGATCCCCGCAGGGCCGTTTGACAAGCTGAACCCCCCGGTTGGGTTTCAGGGAGTGGGAGGGATGCGAGCACATCCCGCTTCACCACATACATGTTAAGGAGGATACCCAAATGGCAAAGAAAGTTACCGCGCTTATCAAGCTGCAGGTGCCTGCCGGCAAGGCGACGCCCGCGCCGCCCATCGGTCCCGCGCTCGGTCAGCATGGCGTGAACATCCCCGGCTTCTGCAAGGAGTTCAACGATCGCACCTCCAAGCAGGGCGGCCTGATCATCCCGGTGGTCATCACCGTGTATCAGGACCATTCCTTCACCTTCATCACCAAGACGCCCCCGGCGGCGGTCCTGATCAAGAAGGCCTGCGGCATCGAGCATGCCTCCGGCCGTCCCAACAAGGACAAGGTCGCCAACATCACCAAGGCCCAGGTCAAGGAGATCGCCGAGCTGAAGATGCCCGATCTGAACGCCGCTTCCCTGGAAGCCGCCATGAGCATGATCGCCGGCACCGCGCGCTCCATGGGCGTTGTGGTGGTTGACTAAGAAGGCCACAGAGACGTGGGAGGGCTTTGTGCCCGATTGACCACAAGGAGGATGTATTCATGAAAAAAGGTAAGAAATATTCCGACAGCCTGAAGCTGATCGACCGCAGCAAGCAGTATGACCCCGAGGAGGCCATCGCGCTGGTCAAGCAGACCGCCAAGGCCAAGTTCGATGAGACCGTGGAGATCTCCGTCCGCCTGGGCGTCGATCCCCGCCACGCCGACCAGCAGGTCCGCGGCGCCGTGGTTCTGCCCAACGGCACCGGCAAGACCGTTCGCGTGCTGGTGATCTGCAAGGCCGACAAGGCCGCCGAGGCTGAGGCCGCCGGCGCGGATTACGTGGGCGCTGAGGACATGGTCGCCAAGATCCAGGGCGGCTGGTTCGATTTCGACGTGGTCGTGGCCACCCCCGACATGATGGGTCAGGTCGGCCGTCTGGGCCGCGTGCTGGGCCCCAAGGGCCTGATGCCTTCCCCGAAGGCCGGCACCGTGACCATGAACGTCACCCAGGCCATCCACGACATCAAAGCCGGTAAGGTTGAGTATCGCGTGGACAAGACCGCCATCATCCACTGCCCCGTGGGCAAGGCGTCCTTCGACGAGCAGAAGCTGGTTGAGAACCTCCGCACCCTGATGGAGGCCATCATCAAGGCCAAGCCCGCCGCCACCAAGGGAACCTACATTCGCTCTGCCGTGATCTCCAGCACCATGGGCCCCGGCATCAAGCTGAATTCCCTGAAATTCTGATCGCAAGCATAGATCGCCCGCGCATCCGCAAGGATGCGCGGTTTTTTGCATAAATGTATAAAGATACGGTATATTTTACCATTTTGACGCGCAATTCAGGCCCGGAACGATTGAAAAGGCGTATGGATTGTGTTATAATCAAAGAAATAATTAAAAGGGATAACAGGGGTTTTTGCGAATGAAGCTCAGAAGAATCGTCGTCCTGGTCGGGGCGATGCTGCTGCTGATCACGGCGATGCCGGCCTTCCAGCAGGTGGCGAAGGCCGCGTATGACATGCCCTATTACATCCGGGCGGACCTGACGAATCAGATCGTGACCATCTACAGCACCGACACGGACATCATCGTCCGCCAGTTCCTGTGCTCGTCCGGCCTGGAAAACGCCACGCCCCACGGCACCTTCTACCTGCCCAAGAAGGAGGAGGAGTCGGAGCGGGAGGAGTGGTACTACTTCCGGTCCTACGACTGCTACGCCCACTACGCCACCCGCATCTTCAAGGGCGTGCTGTTTCATTCCATCCCCTATGAGACCATGGACGAATCCACCATCAGCGAATCCGGCCTGGCGAACTTTGGCAAGCCCGCCTCCCACGGCTGCCTGCGCCTGCGCTGGCAGGACGCGGAGTTCATCGCCAAGTGCTGCATGCCGGGCACACGGGTGAAAATCTACACCAGCAAGAAGGAAGACGAGAACACCCGGACCCTGCTGATGCGCAACTCCTACACCAACGAACGCGGCCAGTCCTACGAGTACTTCCAGGCCGTCACCAAGGAGGAGGGCGTGCTGGGCAACGGCAGCAAGGGCAACGAGGTGCGCGATTTGCAAACCCGCCTGCGCGATCTGGGCATCTACAGCGGTGAGATCGACGGCCGCTACGGCGCGGGCACGGTGAACGCCGTGCGCGACGCCCAGCAGCTGATGGGCGTGGAGGAATCCGGCCTGGCGACGCCGGAGTTTTTGAGCGTGATCTATTCCGACGCGGCGCCCATCGACACCAACGTGACCATCGAGGAGGGCATGAGCGGCCCCGTGGTGCGCAAGGTGCAGCAGCAGCTGACCGATTTGCAGCTCTATGACTCCGCCATCGACGGCGTGTTCGACGTGGACGTGCTGGCGGCGGTGAAGCAGTTCCAGAGCGCCTACGCCTATCCCACCGACGGCGTGCTGATCCCCGGGATGCAGAAGGCGCTGGAGTACGAGTCCGGCCGGGTGAAGGAGACCTTTGCCGACGGCTGCGACCTGGAGACCACCACCGGCCACATGACCATGGCCCACACCAATTTGAACGTGTCCATCCGCCTGCGCGCGGAGCCCAGCTCCAGCTCCCAGGCGCTGACGCGGCTCACCATGAACAACGTGGTGATCGCCCTGAACCGGGACCGGGAGTGGTGCCAGGTGCAGCGGGGCGTGAACGTGGGCTATGTGAAGGACGAGTTCCTGGACTACTACGACCAGGACGTGTCCGCGCTGACCTACCGCGATCCGTCCAGCGAGAAGGCCTACACCATCGGCTACACCACCGACGAGTACCTGGGCGGCGTGGCGATGCCCTGGGAGGTGTTCGCCAACTTCCTGGCCGCCGACGGCGACCTGGCGGACTACCAGGGCTCCACGGTCTACGCCGAGGTGAACACCGGGGACGACAGCGTGACCCTGAACCTGCGCGAGGCCCCGAACACCTCCAGCGCCATCCTGGCCGAGGTGCCCAACGCCACCCAGATCCGCGTGCTGCTGAAGAGCGCCGAGTGGACCTATGTGGAGTACGGCGACAACAACGGGTACCTGCTGAACCAGTACCTGACCTTCTTCGGCGGCGCGGAGCAGAACAACCCGGAGGCCGCCCAGCCGGTGGCCGCGGACGAATCCACGATCCCCGCGGTGGTGCGGGCCACCACCGAGAAGAAGGCCCCGGTCTACGACGTGGACTCCGGCGACGCCACCGTGCTGGGCCACCTGAGCGACGGCGTCCGCGTGGAGGTCATCGAGACCGTGAATGGCTGGAGCCACATCAGCCTGGAGGGCCACGAGGGCTACATGAAGGACGCGGATCTGCAGTTCATGCTGGCCGATGAAGTGGTCACATAGAGGTTGGTGAAAAAAGGGGATTGCCCGCGCGGGCAATCCCCTTCATGGGTTTTGGGTGTTTCAGGGCGGCAGGGGCGGCGTTGCGCCGCCCGCCTCTGATTTTAGCGCACGTGATATTTCTGGATGTGTTCAAAGGCGTCCCGCATGATCTTGCGGTCGCGCTCGTAGGTGAGCCGTTCGGCGGCCTCCTCGACGGGCAGCCAGAAGGCCTCGGCGATCTCCTCCGGCTGGGGGGTGATCTCGGCCTGCTCGGTGACGGCGGCGAAGATCACCACCAGCTTCTGGGTGTCCGGGCGGATGTTGTAGCGGTTTTCCGCGCGATAGCGCCGGTCCACCCGCACCCGCAGGCCCGTCTCCTCCAGGATCTCCCGCTCGGCGGTCTGGCTCTCGGTCTCGCCGGGTTCCACATGGCCCTTGGGGAAGGAGATGTGCCGCCCCTTGGTGTGGCGGATCAGCAGCACGTTCCACGCGCCCTCCGCCCGCCTGAAAATCACGGCGCCACAGGATTTTTCATATCTCATGGCAGCCTCCGTCGCTTCTTCATTGGTGTGGAAAAACTACAGGCTTTCCAGCGCCGTGGCCATGTCCTCCAGCCAGGGCGCCTCCACCATCTCGATGGTGCCGCCGTCGCAGGCCGCGGCCAGGGCGGGCTGGATGGGCAGCCGCGCCACGTGCTTGACGCCGAAGCGCCCGGCAATCTCGTCCACGTGGCTCTCGCCGAAGATCCTGTGCTCCTTGCCGCACTGGTCGCAGACGAAGTAGCTCATGTTCTCCACGATGCCCAGCACCGGCACGTTCATCATCCGCGCCATGTTGGCGGCCTTCTCCACGATCATGCCCACCAGCTCCTGGGGGCTGGTGACGATCAGGATGCCGTCCAGGGGCAGCGATTGGAACACCGTCAGCGGCACGTCGCCGGTTCCCGGAGGCATGTCCACGAACATGAAGTCCACGTCCTCCCACATCACGTCCGTCCAGAACTGCTTCACGGTTCCGGCGATGATGGGCCCGCGCCAGACCACGGGGTCCGTCTCGTTGGAGAGCAGCAGGTTCAGGGACACCAGCTTCACGCCGGTGGCGCTGACGGCGGGGAAGATGCCCTCGTCAGAGCCCGTCAGCTGGCCCTTCACGCCGAAGGCCTTGGGGATGGAGGGGCCGGTGATGTCCGCGTCCAGAATGCCGACGCTGTGACCCCTGCGGCGCATCAGCGCGCTCATCAGGCTGGTCACCATGCTCTTGCCGACCCCGCCCTTGCCGCTCACCACGCCGATGACCTTCTTCACGCGGCTGTGGGCGTTGGTGGGGGCGGAGAAATCCGGCTGCTCGGCGTTGCGGCTGGGGCAGTCCACGCCGCAGCTGCTGCAATCATGGGTACAATTTTCGCTCATAGGGCAAACATCTCCAATTTTCAAGATATACTGAAACTATCATAGCGCACTTGCCGCGGTTCGTCAAGGTTAAATCTCGGAATTTTCGCTCCAGCCGTCCGAAGGCAATGAAAACGCAATGAACGGGTGTTATAATGCTCTCCACTGAAATGCGAGATGCGGCGAAGCCGGGGAGAGTACCCATGCGTTTGCGGAACAAGAACTATGAGATCGACATGCTGAACGGGCCGGTGATGCCGAAGCTGCTGAGCTTTGCGCTGCCGCTGATGCTGTCCAGCATGCTGCAGCTGACCTTCAACGCGGCGGACGTGATCGTGGTGGGACGCTTCGAGGGCGACGCCGCGCTGGCCGCGGTGGGCGCGCCGGGGCCGCTGATCAACCTGCTGGTGAACCTGTTCATGGGGCTGTCGGTGGGCGCGAACGTGGTGGTGGCCCAGTGCTTCGGTGCGGGCAACTACAAGGACACCCGCGACGCCGTGCACACCTCGGTGCTGCTGAGCCTGATCAGCGGCGTGTTTGTCGGCCTATTCGGCTTTTTCCTGGCGGGCACGTTTTTGAGCGCCATGAACACCCCGGGCGAGGTGCTGCCCCTGGCCACGGCCTACATGCGCATCTACTTCCTGGGGATGCCCGCCAACATGCTCTACAATTTCGGCGCGGCGATCCTTCGGGCCGTGGGCGACACCCGCAGGCCGCTGACCTACCTGACCATCGCGGGCGCGGTGAACGTGGCGCTGAACCTGTTCTTCGTGATCGTGCTGGGCATGGGCGTCTCCGGCGTGGCCCTGGCGACCATCATCTCCCAGATCATCTCCGCGGTGCTGGTGCTGCTGTGCCTGATGCGCAGCGACGGGGCCATCAAGGTGGAGCTGAAGCGGCTGCGGCTGGACATGGGCAAGGTGGCGAAGATCGCCCGCGTGGGCCTTCCGGCGGGCTTGCAGGGCATCGTGTTCTCCATCTCCAACGTGCTGATCCAGTCCACCGTGAACAGCTTCGGCAAGAGCGTGGTGGCGGGCAACACCACCGCCAGCAACCTGGAGGGCTACATCTACGTGGCCATGAACAGCATCTACCAGGCGGCCATCACCTTCACCGGCCAGAACGTGGGCGCGCGGCGCTATGAGCGCATCGGGCGCGTGGCGCGGGATTCGCTGATGGTGGTGTTCGCCATCGGCGCGGCCATGGGCGGGCTGCTGATGCTGTTCAAGCGGCAGCTGTTTGGCATCTACACCTCGGACGAGGCCGTGATGGCGGCGGCGGCGATGCGCACGGCGATCATTGCGCCCACCTACTTCCTCTGCGGCATGATGGACACCACGGTGGGCCTGCTCCGCGGCATGGGCAGCTCGGTGCTGCCGATGGTGGTGAGCATCGTGGGCGTGTGCGTGCTCAGAGTGGTGTGGATTCTCACCATCTTCCGGGCCGATCCGACCCTGACCATGCTCTACGTGTCCTATCCCATCTCCTGGGCCGTCACCTTCGCCGCCCACTTCGTGAGCTTTTTGAGGGTGAAGAAGAGGAAGTATCCGGTGGTGACGGAGGGAGCAGGGAGCAGGGAAGTATAGGGAACAGGGAACAGGGAACAGGAATGGCAGGGGCGCCAAGCCTTCCCCTATGGGGAAGGTGGCTGGCCGCAGGCCGGACGGATGAGGTCGCCGCCCGCCCGTCATGGAAATCCATTGTTCTGGTTTATACAATAAGATCCTTCGCTTCGCTCAGGATGACAACGATCGGGTTGAGTCAACCCTGTCATCCTGAGCGGTGCGAAGGATCTGTACATTTTTTGGGGAGAGAACCCTATATTCTGCGCCGCCTCTCCTGCACCCTCATTCCTCCACCTCGCAATGGGCGTGGGCCTTGACCTGGTCCCAGGGCACGGTGTAGCCCGCGCCGTGGGCGCAGAACACGGAGTCCGGGGTGTCGTCGGCGAGAGGATTATATTGGGCCCGGGCGATCACCGCCTCCGCGTCGCGGCAGGGGGCATAGTGGTCCAGGCGGTAGCTCATCAGCCCGCGGCCGTGGGTGGCGGCCAGGAAGGCGTCGTTGTAGGCGGCAAAGGCGGCGAACACCGCCTCCCCGGACAGGGTGAATCGCTCGCCGTCCATCCGGGGCGGGTCGAGGGTCGCGCGCATCTGGGTCAGATCGCCCATCACCCGGCCATAGCAGTCCTGGGGCGCGCTCACCGTGAACCGGCAGACCGGCTCCAGCAGTACGCTCTCGGCGTACATCAGCGCGTTTCGGATGGCCCGGTAGGTGCTCTCACGGAAGTCGCCGCCCTCGGTGTGCTTCAGGTGGCTGCGGCCGTGGAGCAGCTGCACGGTCACGTCCGTCAGCGGCGCGCCGGTGAGCACGCCCTTGTGGGTCTTCTCGAAAACGTGGGTCTCGATGAGCCGCTGCCAGTTCAGCGACAGCTCGTCCACGTGGCACAGCGATTCAAAGCGGATGCCGCTGCCCCGCGGCCCCGGCACCAGCCGCAGCTGCACCTCCGCGTAGTGGCGCAGGGGCTCGTAGTGGCCCACGCCCACGGCGGGGGCGGCGATGGTCTCCAGGTACAAAACGCGCATGGGCCCGAAGGTCACGGACAGGCCGAAGCGGTCCAGCAGCAGCTGCTGGAGCACCTCCAGCTGGATGCGGCCCATCACCCGCAGGTCGATCACGCCGGTGGCCGGGTTGTAGCTGACGCCCAGGGCCGGGTCCTCGTCCTCCAGCTGCTTCAGCGCCTCCAACAGCTTCCCGGTGGGCACGCCCTCGCAGAGCACCGTGGCGGAGAGCATGGGCTCGGTGTGAAAGGCGTTGCGACGGCCCGCGTCCGCGCCGATGAAGTCGCCGGGGCGCACGTCGGAAAGCCCCGCCGCGGCGCAGAGCATGCCCGTCTCCGCCCGGGGGACAGGGGTGAACTTCGGCCCGCTGTAGAGGCGCAGCTCGTTCAGCTTGCCCCTGCCGGAGGGGAGGGCGATCTCCTCCCGGGCTCCGACGCTGCCGGAGAGCACCTTGAAGCAGCACAGGCGGCTGCCCTGTCCGTCCCGGCGGACCTTGTAGACCAGGGCGGAGAAGGAGGCGTCGGAAGAGGGAATGGGTCCTGCATGCCCCGTCAGCGTGCACAGCGCGTCCAGGAACTCTTTCACGCCCGCGTCGTTCAGCGCGGAGCCCCGCCAGACGGGGAAGAGGGCGCGGCCCATGACCTGTTTTTTCAGGGCGGAGAGCCACGCGGCGGGGTCGTAGTCCTCCGCCATCCACCTGTCCAGCAGCGCCTCATCCCGCTCGGCCACGGCCTCGATCAGGCCTGTCGGCAGCGCGTCGCCGTCCCAGCCCGAAGCGTCCACGATGTCGCCGCTGAGCCGCTTTTTCAGCGCCAAAAGCACCCCGTCGGCGTCGCAGGCGGGGCGGTCCGTCTTGTTGATGAACAGCAGCGTGGGCACCCTGTAGGCTTCCAGCAGCGTCCACAATGTTTCTGTGTGGCTCTGGATGCCCTCCGCGCCGTTGACGATCAGCACGGCCCAGTCCAGGATGGACAGCGCCCGCTCCATCTCCGCGGCGAAGTCGGCGTGGCCGGGGGTGTCCACCCAGAACCAACGCTCGCCGTTCCGCTCGAACACGGCCTGGTCGGAGAAGATGGTGATGCCCCGCTGCTTTTCCAGCGGGTGGGCGTCCAGCAGCGTGTTTTGATGGTCCACCCGCCCCGGCGAACGGAGCACGCCCGCGTGGCAGAGCAGCTGCTCGGAGAAGGTGGTCTTGCCCGCGTCCACGTGGGCCAGTATGCCGACGACGTGGTTCATAGGCGGGACTGCCTCACGGCCTCGGCCTTTTTCAAAAGCCGCCACAGGTTCATGCCCGCGAAGCCCTCGATCTGGCTCTCGGCGTAGCCCCGGCGACGCAGGGCGTCGATGAGATTGACGAAATCGCCGGGATGGGCGAGGCCCTCCGGCCAGGCGGAGATACCGTCGAAGTCGGAGCCGAAGCCCAGCACGTGCTCCGCGCCCAGCTCGCACATCTCGTCGATGTGGCGCACCACGTCGTCCAGGGTGGCGTTTCCGTCCTCGCAAAGGAAGCGGCTGTAGAAGTTGATGCCGATGAAGCCGCCGCGCTGGACGATGGCCCTGACCTGGTCCTTGTTGAGGTTTCTGGGTACGTCGCACAGCCAGCGGCAGTCGGAGTGGCTGGCGATGGGCGGCAGGGCGGCGTGCTCGCAGATGTCCCAGAAGCCCGCCTCGTTCAGGTGGGAGGCGTCAGGCAGCACGCCCTCCGCGTCCATGGCCTTGAGCAGCTCGAAACCGAAGGGCTTGAGGCCGCCCTTGGGGCCCTCCACGGCGGGGTGGCCGATCTCGTTTTCAAAGTTCCAGGTGAGGGCGATCATCCTGAGCCGCAGCTGGTTTTGAAATTCGTAGAAGCGATCCAGGGAGCCCTCCAGCATCTCGCCGCCCTCGCAGGAGAAGATGCCGGTGGGGGAGGTGGGCGGCGCGTCCGGCAGGTCGCCGGTGAGGATGGGCACGCCCGCCCGGTCCACCACCTTCAGCATGGCCTGGGCGTCGCTGTAGGCCGTCCCGGCGGTGCCGTGCTTGCCGCAGAACAGCGCAAAGGTCTGAAGGCCCACGCCGCCTGCCGCCAGGCGCTGGGGCGTGACCACGCAGTCCTCGGGCTTCGTGCCCTCCAGGGCCATGGCGTACAGGGTGTCGCAGTGGGCGTCGGCGATGAACATGGTATCGCGTCCTTTCGTGATGGGGGTGTATATAAGCATCATATCACGAAGAACGGGAGAAGGCAAGGGGGAACAGGGAACAGGGAACAGGGAAGAGGGATTAGGGATTAGGGAAGAGGGATTAGAAATGGCTGGGGACCGGCATGGGGAGGCGGTTGTTTTGCTACGTCCTTCCAAGCATGACGTACAGATCCTTCGCTGCGCTCAGGATGACAGGCTTGGCCATACGCGAATCGTTGTCATCCTGAGCGGAAGGTTGGAAACCATCCTGGTTTCCAAGTCCGGCCTGTGGGCCGGACCGCGGATTTTCAATCCAAAGGACTGAAAACCGCGCCGCGAGAAGGATCTGCACATTTTTTGTAGAAGCGACATGGGATCATTCGTTGAACGTCCGGCTATTCCTACTCCCTAATCCCTACTCCTTACTCCCTGTTCCCTTCTCATATATTGCGCATGCCTCTCCATCCATTGTCGCGTTCGTGAAAATGATTTGCAAATTTACGGTGTATTTGCTATAATGGAAATATTAAAATGGGTGCTGTATCTAAACAAATCCGGCCGTCAGGATGGGCCGGGGGAAGGAGGGTTGCCGCGTGATTCAAGAGCTGCTTGCGCTGGCGGGGAACAAGTGCCCGCCGGCGGAGATCATGGGTTTTCTGAACAATTCCAATTACGACGAGATGCTGGGCATCGACCTGAACAACGATCGCTTCAAGTTTATCTACAACATCAACGACAAGTATCAGGTTCCGGCCACCGAGGGTTCCTTCAGGAACTTCTATGCCTATGCCGCGGACAACCTGGTTCATCCGGAGGATCGGGAGGAGTACGCCCGGATGATGGCCCCCGACGGTCTGGCGGTGCGCCTGGACGCGTCGAATACGCCGGGGCTGCTGGAATTCCAGTATCGGGCGCGGAACCTGGAGGGCAGCTGGCGCTGGGTGAACCAGGTGACCCTGGGCGGCGCGGCGGGGGACCTGCCGGAGGGCCTGATCTACTGCTACATCTACGACATCCAGAACATCAAGGACCGGGAGGCCGGCGTGTCCCGGGTGCACACCGGCCAGCGGGTGCGCCGGGACAACCTGACGGGCCTGTTCAAGGGCGAGGACTTCTTCAACACCGCCGAGACGCTGCTGGAGAACCGCAGCATCAACTGGCAGATGGTCGTGATCGACCTGGAGCAGTTCAAGCTGTTCAACGAGTGGTACGGCCGCAAGAAGGGGGACCTGGTGCTGGCCCGCATCGGCGCGGGCTTATCGAAGGACGCGGACACCTTCGGCGGCCTGGCGGGCTACATGGGCAACGACGACTTCTGCCTGCTGGTGCCCACCGGCCGGATGCGCCCGGAGGTGATCTACGGGAACATCCATCGGGTCATCGTGCGCTACGGGGTGTCCATCGGCTTTTTGCCCGCCTTCGGCATCAGCTATTCCAACGGCAACACCAGCGTGCTGAACCTGTTCGACCAGGCGTCCCTGGCCTGCCAGCAGGCGAAGAAGGACTTCAAGGACCGCATCTGCACCTTCGAGCCCTCCATGTACAACAAGACCGCGGAGGACTATCGCATCCTCTCGGAGTTCCAGGACGCCCTGAAGAACCGGGAGATCACCTTCCACCTCCAGCCCCAGTGCCGCGCCTCCACGGGCGGTATCGTGGGCGCGGAATCCCTGGCCCGCTGGCAGAAGCCGGACGGGCGCACGGTGCCGCCCGCGGCCTTCGTGCCGGTGCTGGAGAAGTACGGCTTCATTCCGGACCTGGACCGCTACATCTGGGAGGAGGTCTGCCGCTGGATCCGTGGGGCCGTGGACAAGGGGCTGCCGCTGATCCCCATTTCCGTGAACGTGTCCCGGGTGGACATCTTCACCATGAACGTGGCGGACCACTTCTGCAAGCTCCTGGAGCAGTACAGCCTGCCCAGGACGGCGGTGAAGATCGAGATCACCGAATCCGTCTGCGGCGAGGATTCCGACCACATCCGCCGGGCGGTGCAGGATCTGCGGGAGCGGGGCTTCGTGGTGCTGATGGACGACTTCGGCAGCGGCTATTCCTCGTTGAACATGCTCCACGAGCTGAACATTGACGTCATCAAGCTGGACGCCCACTTCCTGCACCTGGACGACATGAGCGAGCGCAAGGGCATGCACATCCTGGAGTCCATCGTGTCCATGGCCAAGACCCTGGCGCTGCCCATCATCGTGGAGGGCGTGGAGACCGAGCCCCAGCGGGACTACCTGATGAGCCTGGGCTGCCGCTACGTGCAGGGCTATTTCTTCTACCGGCCCATGCCGCCGGAGCAGTTCGAGGCGCTGATTGGCAAGCCTGAGAACGTGGACCCCCAGGGCTTCATCTTCAAGGCCAACGACCAGTTCCGCATCCGGGAGTTTTTGAACGACACCATCTACAGCGACTCCATGCTGAACAACATCATCGGCCCCGCGGCCATCTACGCTCGCCACGGGGAGACGGTGGACATCGTGCGCTTCAACCAGCAGTTCTTCGAGGCCGTGAACGTGCCGGATTTCGCCCAGCGCCTGGACGACATCGCCCGGTTCATGCCGGAGGAGGACGCGAAGTCGATGCGCCGGCTGCTGCAAAAGGCCTATGAGGACCGGCTGAACGGCGCGAGCGGCGTGCTGACCTTCTACCGGGTGGACGGCGGCGCGTCCCGCTTCCTGATCCACTTCTACTTCCTGAACGAGACCGACGGGAAGCAGCGGTTCTACGGCGCGGCGAGGGACGTGACGGAGCTGTTCAACCTGAACCGCCACCTGGAGCTGCTGGCCCATTATTCCTCCCGCATCGTGGTGTTCCTGGTGTCCCGGCACGGCAGGCAGCAGTATGAGGTGGTGTCCTACGGCATCGAGGACAAGCTGAAGCTGGACAAAGCCCAGCTGGAGGAGGAGATCAACTCCGGCACGTTCTACCACCGCGTGGCCGAGAAGGACCGGGAGCGCATGCGCAGGCAGTGCGTCGACGCCGGAAATGGCGGCAGCGGCTTTACCGACCGGTTCACCCTCTACGCCACCGACGGAACACCCCTTGAGATGTTCTGCAAGGCCGACGTGGTGAAGGACGCGACCAGCGACGTGAAGTGCATCCTGTCCATCCGTCAGCAGACGGAGTAAAACCATTCTCAAATTGAAACGGACAAGATTCTTCGACTACGGCTTCGCCTCCGCTCAGAATGACATCGTCACATCGAAAGCCTGGCATTTGAGAACAGTTTGAGACAGGACATACGAAAATCCCCTGAACCCTTCGGTTCAGGGGATTTGGCATTGCACGTCACTTTGGAGCATCGCCAGCCGCTTTTTCTGGCACGATGACACGGATAATTTGGTGCATAAGCGGCTTACCTAAATGCACCAGTTTTAAACGAAAATTGGTGCAAATCTGCGGATCTTGTTAACAGACACGCATTTCAATGGTTATCCATTTCTGAAAGCACCACGGAAGGCAAGGGAATTGATTGAAATGTATATAGGTGCTAAAATAGAGAATATAATATAAGGACTTTCATGAATAAGCAAAATACAGATAAAACATTCTTTGAATACTGTACAGCATTAACTCAATTCTATGGAATTATCCACGTAAAAGAGGCTTTTGACATTATACAGTTTCAAAATGATGCGCAATACAACCTGGAGGATTTCCTAAAGTATGTGGAACAGATGCAAGAAACGAGATTTGATCCAAATGATCCGCTCAAGGTAAATTCCTATTTTGTACTCGCTGATCTAAATCGTTGCAAAAGAACAGAAAAGATGTATCTTGTAAACGACTGCTTTGAAAGCGAATGCTATGGGGAAGGAGAACTGGAAACACTGAATAACCTATTACTGGCTATTGACAAATTGGAACGGTATATTCCGTCAAAGGAAGAATTAGTAAAACATGTTGACGATGGGTATTATGAGAAAACGCAGGAATTAGAGGCATTATGCGATTTTGTATTGGCCCACCAGTGCAAGTTGCCTATGAAGTTGACACGGGCTGATATTGAAAGCGAGGTCATCCTGCCGATCCAGATGGATTCAAGCTGTGCGGATGCGTATAAGGGTCTGTGCAAGTGGATTGACTGGCCAGAAGATCCAAAGGCGCGGGACAGCATCGAGGTTGAAATGGTACGACTGATCAATGGAGTATTCTGGAATACGAGGCAATGGTTGTTGTGTGGGCATAAACCCATTGAGTTAGATAACCGCTCGGTTACAACCATTGATGCTGCCTGGGATGAATAATGGCAGAAGGATAACAGACTATGAAAGACCTTCCGCATTTGGAAACAGTGTAGTATAATAGAATAGCTGTAGATTTATCTATAGTGCCGATGGTACCATTTTATGTTTGCTGAATCCTTTAGGCATACAATACCCGCCATCGGCTCAAGTTCGTTGATTGATATAACTCCTATAAAGCGACGCCATTGCGCTAACAGAATGGTGACAAAATACTCCATATTGAGCAGTAGCGTTTGTTGGGTAAATGATATATAATGATAGTCATAGCGGATATTAAG
>OMZP01000024.1 GCA_900315585.1 uncultured Eubacteriales bacterium
GGAGGGAGGCGATGCAGCGCATCGTTGACCGAAGCGAAGCACAGCCAGGGCAAAAAAGGCACCCGCAGATGTGCATGGATTAGATGGAATTTAGTATCATCCCTCAACTGTCCATGATAAGCCTGAAACAATCCCTCAGCCTTCCCCTTCAGGGGCATCGAGCGCCTGGAAAACAGCACAGAGTGCTGTTTTCAGTGAGATGGGGACGACAGTCCCGTGGAACGGTGGCACGGCGAAGCCGTGACGGATAAGGTCGTTCCTCCCTCCACATACCGCTCCGCCACCCAGGCGACGCGGTCCTGATAGTCGACCGGCACCCAGCCCTCCCGGGCCTCTCCGGCGCAGGCCAGCGCCATCCCCCGCTTGCCCAGCCCCACCGGCAGGCCCGACGCCCGGGGCCATTCCCTAAGCAGGCAGTCGCCGTTCAGGCGCACGCTCTCCCCGGCGTTCACGCCTCCGCCTCCTCGCGGCCGAAGAAGCCCGCCTCCCGCAGGCCGTCGGCGCAGAGCTCCACGATGTCCTCCAGGCTGCCGCCCCGGGCGATGTGCTCGCCGATCAGCGCGCCCACGTCCCGCACGGTCAGCTCCGGCTGCAGCTCCGCCAGGCCCGCCCAGAGCAGCAGCCGCGTGGCGCTGAACTGCCGGTCCATCAGCCGGTCGATGGACATGCCCGCCCGGTCCTCCAGGGCGCACAGGCTGTTCACCGTGTAGCGCAGGTTCCATTCCCTGCCCGCGACGCGCACCGTCTTGATTTCATTTTCATTCATCTTATTGCTTCCCCCTTTACAGGTTTTCCACAGCTTATTCACCGTTTCCGGTTAATCCTTATATGGTCCGTATCCGGTTAATTCTCTCCGTTTGCGGAAAATTTAAACCCGTGTTCGGTTAATCCCACCTTGTATTACAGCCCCGGTTCTGCTATAATTCCGGTAGCATTATCAAGGAGGGGTCTGGATGACGCTGAGCGCGAAGCTGAGCCGCCTGAAGGCGGAGCATGGCCTGACCACCGAGGCGCTGTCCCAGCGGTCGGGGGTCCCGAAAGGGACGATCAACAAGATCCTCAACGGCGAGACCCGCAACCCCACCGTCGCCACGCTCTCGGCCCTGGCGGAGGCGCTGCGCTGCCCGCTGAGCGAGCTGTGCGGCGAAGCCGCGGCCCTGCCGGAGCAGATCCCCGGCGTGCAAAAGGGGCCCTGGTCGAACCTGAAAAACGCCGCCAGCCTGCTGCCAGTCGCGAGAAAGAAGGTGCCGCTGCTGGGAGCCATCGCCGCCGGACGGCCCATCTTCGCCGAGGAGACCACCGCCGACGCCGCGGACTGCGACGGCGCGCTGCGCTGCGACTTCGCCCTGCGGGTGAAGGGCGACAGCATGGTGGGCGCGCGCATCCTGGACGGCGACATCGTGTTCATCCGCCGCCAGGACGACGTGGACGACGGCCAGATCGCCGCCGTGATCGTCGAGGACGAGGCCACGCTGAAGCGGGTCTACCACATCAAGAACGGCCTGCAGCTGCTGTCGGAGAACCCGAAGTACCCGCCGATGGTGTTCACGCTGGAGGACTACGCCTCCATCCGCATCCTGGGCCTGGCCGTGGGCTTCACCAGCCGGCTGTAACGTACACAAAAGAAAGAGGTGTCCCCCATGTCCATTGCCCGCGTCCGTGAATACCTGCGCCCCCTCGGCCTGGAGGGCCGCATATTGGAGTTCCCCGTGTCCAGCGCCACCGTGGAGCTGGCCGCCCAGGCCGCCGGGGTGATCCCCGCCCGCATCGCCAAGTCCCTGGGCTTCATGCTGCCCGACGGGCCGATCCTGGTGGTGGCCGCCGGGGACGCCAAGGTGGACAACCCCCGCTTCAAGGCCCAATTCCACGTGAAGGCCAAAATGCTGGGCCACGACGACGTGGGCGCGCTGATCGGCCACGACGTGGGCGGCGTGTGCCCCTTCGCGCTGAACGACGGCGTGCGCACCTACCTGGACGCCTCCCTGAAGCGTTTCGACACCGTGTTCCCCGCCTGCGGCAGCGCCAACAGCGCCATCGAGCTCACCCCCGACGAGCTCGCCGCCGCCGCCCAGGGCTTTGAGGGCTGGGTGGACGTGTGCAAGGGGTGGCGGGAAGAGGAATAAAACGGGATATATAGCCTTCTCCTCTGGGGAAGGCTTTTCTTTTGCCACATATTTTGATTTTGTGAACACATATTGACAAAGTATTGCGTAGATGGTATAATTATTACAAATTTATGACTACAAGCCCTGAAATCACGGCATTTTGGAGATTGATACCATGAATACGCAATGCAAACCATCGAAACTGCTGCTGCTTCTGCTCCTGGCGCTGGCCCTGCTGCCGGCGGCCATCCCCCATGCGTGGGCGGAGGGAAGCTTCCAGGCCGTGGTGTCGGTGGATTCCATGAAGGTCTACGCGAAGGAAGCCCCCCACGGCTACCTGGGCGCGCTGCCCAGGGGCACCGAGGTGACCGTGCAGGCCACCGCCGGGAACGCCGCGCTGATCAGCTACGCGGGCCGGACAGGCATCGCCCAGACCTCCGATCTTTCCCGCGCAGAGACCGCCTCCGAGGCGACCCTGGACAGGGCCATGACGGCCACCCGGGAGACCCGCATCTATAAAAAGCCCTCCACCTCCGCCAGCTACGCCTCCGTGGCCGCGGGCACGAACGTGACCCTGCTGGCCCTCAACGGCAACTGCGCCAAGGTGCGCTACGGCGGCAAGGTGGGCTACATGCCCTACAACCACCTGG
Organism: uncultured Eubacteriales bacterium; assembly: GCA_900315585.1. Classification (GTDB taxonomy): domain Bacteria; phylum Bacillota; class Clostridia; order Christensenellales; family Aristaeellaceae; genus UBA2862. The sequence continues at coordinate 2,756 of OMZP01000024.1, forward strand.
GCGAGCCCGGCAGCGCCACCGTGGAGACCCCCGCGGCGGTGGACACCACCCCCGTGCAGACCGGCAACGCGCCGGTGGCCGTCAGCCGCGCCTCCCGCGTCTATGCCGACGCCGCCCTCTCCGGCGAGAGCATCTCCGTGAGCAAGGGCACGAAGCTGACGCTGCTGGCCATCCGCGGCGACTGCGCCATGGTGGAAAAGGGCGGGGCCATCGGCTACATGGCCCTGGGCGACCTGGAGAAGAGCACCGCCTCCTCCTCCACCCCCGCCAAGAGCAGCAATCCCTTCGCCTCCGGCAGCAACGAAGCCGTCATCTACGCCTTCCTCACCGGCGAGATGGGCTACAACCGCGCCGCAGCCATGGGCGTGGTGGCGAACATGAAGTATGAATCCGGCTACCGCCCGGTGTGCGACGGCGACCGCGGCACCAGCTACGGCATCTGCCAGTGGCACGCGGGCCGCAAGGACAACCTGATCAACTACTGCATGGAAAACGGCCTGGATGTGGACACCCTGGAGGGCCAGCTGCAGTTCTTCCGCTACGAGATCACCACCCGCTATCCCTCCGTGCACGCCTACCTGAAGGGCGTGGAGAACACCGCCGAGGGCGCCTACGACGCGGGCTACTACTTCTGCTTCAACTACGAGGCCCCCGCCGCCCGCACCAGCCAGTCCACCAAGCGCGGCACCTATGCCCGGGACACGCTGTTTGTGATGTAAAAAAGAAAAGCCTTCCCCTTTGGGGAAGGTGGCCGAGCAGGCGGCTTGCCGCCGTCGCGAGGTCGAATGAGGTCTTTGACGATGGGCTTCGCGCCTTTCTCATAACAAAGGCGCAAGATATATTGTTCGAGGACCTCTTCCGTCTTGCTTCGCTTCGCTCGCAATCCACCTTCCCCATAGGGGAAGGCTTTTTTTGTATTCACTCCTCCACCGTAAACCGCCAGGCGCAGTTGCAGCTGTCGTCGGTGATATGGGGATAGCAGCTGACCCGCTCACAGCGGATGCGGTCGTCGATGGCGCGGGCAAACTCCCCGAACTCCACCTCGCCCACCTGCTCGCAGGGGTGCAGCGGCATGCCCTTGCGGGCGCGGGTGTCCTGGACCCGGCAGTACACCGTGCGGAACACGACGGCGTTCTCGCCCTCCCGCACGAACTCGTGCCGGTTGTGATGGGCGTTGAAGCGCAGGTCCATGGCCCGCATCAGGCCCTCCAGCCCGGGACGCTCCGCGAGGCCCAGGAACCGCTTGAGCCGCCGGGCCTCGATGGCCGTGTACACCCGCCACACATCCACATCGTGGCGCATGGCGGCGTCCATGCCCTGCTCCTTCTCCACGGACTGGAACCACAGCCCGTCCAGGGCCAGCCAGTTCTTGGAATAGACGTTCACCAGGTCCATCAGCTGCTGGCGGCTCAGGTGCTCCAAATGCTCGTTGCCCATGCTATTGCCGGTCTCCCTTGCCCCGTCCGATGGGGAACTGTCCGATGCGCAGCGCCGTGCCGCCGAAGGGCACCAGCTCGATCACTTTTTCTTCGCTCTCCCGGATGGCGGGCACCATGGGCACGCTGGCGGCGCTGCCGCCGTCCATGCCCCAATCCACCGGCGCGGCCTTCACCAGCACCTTCACCGGCGCCTCGCCCTTGCCGAAGGCGGCGGGTTCGCCCTTGCCGTAGACGGCCTTCATGGGCTCGTCCCGCACCAGCGCCCAGTTCCAGGGCGTCTGGGTGGTCACCTGCCAGCTGCCATCCGGAAGCCTCTCCCAGTCCTCCTTGGGCTGGAAGGCCATCAGCAGCGGGCCCAGCTCCACCGCGCCGGACTGGTGATACCACTTCGTCACCCGCGGCACCGTGGGCAGCTCCACCCTTAGCACGTCCCCGGAGCGCCACCTCCGCCGCACGCAGGTGGTGTCCCCGGCGCGCACCTGCATGATCTCGCCGTCGGGCAGGAACACCATGGGCTGGCGGGTCCAGAAGGGCATCCGCAGGTACAGCGGGAACTCGCAGGGCTGCTTCACGGACACCTGGATCTCCACCGACTGCCCGAAGGGATAGCCGCCGGACACCCTGAGCCGCACCGGCACCCCGTCCAGCGTCGCGCGCACCGTGCAGGGCGCGTAGCTGACGGCCTGCAGGCCGCCGTCGCTGGTGGCGTACCACAGGGAGGCGGTGAACCGCGGCCAGGCCTGCTGGCTGCTGGCCAGGCAGCAGCCCTCGTTGGGCGCGAAGGCGTACAGGTTGGCGTCGTCCGAGTGGTTGTACCACTTGCGCTTCTCCCGGCTCACCTTCACCTGGTTCACCTGCTCGTCGCCCTGGTGGGCGGTCATGTCGGCGGTGAAGGCGGCCGGCAGCGCGTTGTAGGCCAGCTTTTCCAGGATGTCGGCGTATTCCTGGCTGAAATCGCCCAGGCCCAGCAGGGCCTCCAGGGTGCTCATCAGCTCCACCACGGCGCAGAGCTCGCTGCCCTGGGTGGGGCTGTTGCCATTCAGGTGCTCGTCGCAGATGAACATGCCGCTGGCCACGCCGTGATGCTTCACCAGCTTGGCCCAGCCGAACTTGAAGCCGCCCTGCTCCTTGAAGCCGCTCTTGAACAGGTTCATCACGCCGGGGGCCTTCAGGCCCATGGCCAGGTTCACACCGTGGGAAAAGTGATACTGCGTATGGAAATAGGGCCGCTTTTCGCCGATCAACGGCTCGTTCTTCTCCTCGCCCAGTGCCTCCTTGAGCCGGTCCCACTTGAGGGACTTGCTCATGGGCACGGTGTTGGCAAAGGTGTGGAAGTAGTTCGGCCAGTCCAGGGTCTGCCCCCGCAGCTTCCGGCAGAGCTCGATCAGGTGCTTCTGGCCGGTGAGGTTGTACAGCCACAGCGCCAGCTCCATGTTCTCGCCGCCGCGGGCCACCGCCCACTCCTTCAGGGGGTGTTCCTTCAGATTCGCGTACTGATACTTGAAGAACCGGTCCATCAGCACCAGCACCCGCTTGTCGCCGGTGGCGGTGAAGTACAGCCGCAGCGCCCGCAGCGCCAGGATCAGCGGCCAGTAATCCTCATTGCCCTCCGGGCCGAACCACCCGTCCTCCCGCTGGCTGGCGAGGATCCACTCCACGTACCGCTGGGCCTTCGCCTTCAGCGCCTCGTCATCCAGCGTCCAGGCCAGGGCCACCAGGCCGTCCAGGTAGTAGGGCGCGTGCTCGCCGCCGTCGCCCTCGCCGCCCAGCCAGCCGCAGGCGTCGCCCACGTCGGCCCAGACCTCGTCCAGCTTCGCGGTCAGCCCGTCGCGCTGGGTGCGCAGCTGGTCCGCCAGCCAGTCCTCCGGCCGGATGCTGCCCAGGGGCAGCGGGGAGAGGGTGTTGGGCGTCAGGGGAGCCCGGTTGAAGATGGGTTTCATGAAATACACCTCGTCCGTATTCTAAGGGTTGCAGTGCAATGAGGAATTAGGAATTAGGAATGGAAAAAGCAAATCGACATTCATTCCTCATTCCTCATTTCTCACTCCTCATTCAAAAATGTGGTATTCGCACTCGATCCGCCCGTTGTAGTAGCGGCGGCGGCGGTTGGCGCGGCGGCCGTATTCCTTTTCAAAGCCGGTGTCGGCGCTGAACGCGCAGAGCTTCCAGCCGGGGAACCGCTTTTGCAGCGCGCCCAGCTGCTTGGCCACGGCGTGGGCGGCGCGCATGTTGTCCAGGCGCTCGCCGTAGGGTGGGTTGGCGATGAACACGCCCTGCCCGTCCCCTGCCATGTCCGTCGGCGTCACGTCCCGCATGTCCTTCACGGACAGCCGGATGCGCCCGACCAGGCCCGCCTGCTTCACGTGGCGGGTCGCCAGCTCGATGGCCTCGGGGTTGATGTCGCTGCCGGAAACGTTCAGGCTCCGGCGGCTGCCCTCCTCGAACTTCTTCCGCGCCTCGGCCCGGATGGCCTCCAGCTCCTCATGGGGCGCGCAGGGCCAGGTCTCCATGGCGAATTTGCGCGTCAGGCCGGGGGCGCGGCCCAGGGCGATGAACGCCGCTTCGATGAGGATCGTGCCCGTGCCGCAGCAGGGGTCGTACAGCGGCTGCCAGGGGTGCCACCCGCTCTGCAGCACCAGCGCCGCCGCCAGGGTCTCCCGCAGGGGCGCTTCGCCGTTCCAGGTGCGGTAGCCCCGCTTGGACAGCGGCTCGCCGGAGGCGTCCACCGCCACGGTCACCTGGTCGTTCCGAACGGACACGTCCACCTGGAAGAGGGCGCCGGTCTCGGAGAACCAGTCCGCGCCGTAGGCGGCCTTCATCCGCTCCACCATGGCCCGCTTGGCGATCTTCTGCACGTCGGAGGGGCTCATCAGCTGGGACTTCACGCACTTGGCGCGGACGGGAAAGCCCGCGTCCATGGGCAGCAGCTTCTCCCACTGGATGGCCTTCACGCCCTGGAACAGCTCCTCGTAGCTCCGGGCCTCGAACTGGCCCATCACCAGCAGGATGCGGTCGCAGGTGCGCAGCCACAGGTTGGCCTTGAAGGCGTCGGCAAAGCCGCCCTCGAACATGGCCCCGCCCACGTCCATCACGCGCACGTTCTCCATGCCCAGGTGCTTCAAATCTCGGCCGGTCATGCCCTCCATGCCGAAAGCCGCGCTCGCAATCCACTTCATCGCCATTAACCCCGTCGCGCCTCCAAAGGGAAACACTTCTCCCCTATTGTTCCACATTCCATTATAAATGAAAAAAGCCCATCCTGCAAGGGATGGAGCCGGCAACCGAATATTTAACGCAGCCGGTAAAACACCGGCCGACCCGTTTGGGTCGGCCGACATTATGTGCGTATTCGATATCCGCTCAATTCAGGCCCAGGTAGATCAGCAGCTCGTCAGTGACGGTGCCGGTTACGTTCAGGCCGTTGTCGGTCTGATAGCCGGTGATGCCACGGGCGGTGTTCTTGCCCATGATGCCGTCGGGCTTGCCGCAGTCATAGCCCAGCGCGTTCAGCGCCTCCTGCGCGGCCAGCACAATCTCCTTCTCTTTGTGCTCCTCGCCCGGGCCGCCGTTCAACGCCGCCAGGGCGGTCTCCCACGCCTCGGACACGCCGCTCTCATCCCGCAGGTTCATGTAGTCGTTCGGGGTCTCCTCGCTGGCGGGATCATACTCCGCAACGCTCGCGGACGTGCCATACTGCACGTACTCCGCCCGCTTGTCGAACAGGAGCCACATCTCGGTGGCTTCCGGATTCCAGGCCTCCGGGGCAACGATTGCCAGCTGGCCCTTCTCCAGCCAGAAGACGGTGACCGTGCCCTGGGCGTCGGTGCAGGTCAGGTGGCCGTCCCCGTCGATGACCATATCGACCTGCGCATTGATGGGCGTCATGGGGACCCCGGCCTTCGCGCCATACAGACACAGCTTGTCGGGCTCAATTATCGCGACCGTCACAATGCCGTTGTCCCAGCTGCTGGCATAGGTGTTCGCATCGGGCCAATACATGGCCGCGGCTTCCCACTTTCCCAGGTAGTCCTGCAGGGTGGGCATGGCTTCGGGGGTCTTGGCGGTCTCCGCGACGGCCGCAACCGCCAGCATCAGGATCAGGGTCAGCGCCAGCAGCGCCGCGAGGGTCTTTTTCAAATTCTTCATGTTCTCCTCCTGTTATGTCGCGTTTGGAATGATGTCTCTGTCGTTTTGTGCGTTTGTCGGCGTGCGTTTGGTGGGCATCCTGCGGGGTGGGCACACCTTGAATGAAACATGCTCAGTTCACCCCTTCCCGAAAAAACTCCAAAATCTCATGCCACCAGGGGAACAGCACGTCGTCCGGCGAGCGATAGATCTCGTGCCTCGCCCCCTTCACCAGGGTGCGCTGGCCGTCCTTCAGCCGGGCCGTGAAGGCCTTCTGGGGCTCTGGCATCACGGAGCCGTCGTGCTCCGCGGTGTAGATGCGCACCGGCGTCTGGACGTGCTCCACCGCCCCCGGCTCCAGCAGCATCCGGGAGGCCCGCAGGGCCTGGCCGGTCCAGCCGTAGGTGGGGCCGTTGTTCTGGAAGGCCGGGGTGGCGGCCTTCAGGGCGTCGTACCAGTCGAATCGCTCCTTGCCGCTGGCGGCGGAGGTGGCAAAGTTCTCCGGGCCGGAGTAGGGCCGGGAGGCGAAGATGCGCTGCTTCGACTTCCCCAGCTTCGCCGCGCCCGCGCACATGGCCCGCGCCAGGCCCACCGGCAGGCCGCTGAGGTTCGGCGCCACCATCGGCGCGCACATGGCCGCCCGTTCAAATACGCCGCTGTGCCGCTCCAGGAACAGCAGGCTCACTGCCCCGCCCATGGAGTGGCCGAACAGGAACCAGGGCTTCGGCATGGCCGAGAGCCGCGTCTTGACGATGATCTCCAGATCCCGCACGTACTCGTCGAAGTCGTCCACATGGGTCACGGAGGGCTCCGCCAGCCCCGGCGCGCGCCAGGACCGCCCGTGACCCCGATGGTCGTAGGCCAGCACGCTGTAATGCCGGGTGAGCAGCGAATGGATGAGCTCGGCAAACTTGTCCGCGTTCTCGGTGAAGCCGTGGACGATCACCACGGTACCCACCGCATCCTCGGCGTCGAACCGGCTGGTGAAGATCGGCCGACCGCCGTCCCCCGCCACCGTCTCGTCGCTGCGCCGGGCGTTGATCGCGGGCAGCACGATTTCGTTCATCGTCTCGGCATAGCGTTCGGACAGCGCCAGCCCGTCGGGATTGAAGCGGTCGCTCATGGGGATGCCTCCTTGACGTGTGCTGGTTTTATTTTAATCAAGGAAACGCACAATGTCAAGGGACGAAAGAAGCGCCCCATCGCCCCTTCGGGGCACTTCCCCATTGCGACGGGGAAGCTTTTGGCAGCCTCGCAGCCTTTCCAAAAGCCTCCCTGCCGCAGCGGGGAGGTGCCTGCGAAGCAGGCGGTGGGGCACTTTCAGGTCGGTCGGCTAGTTCACAAACAAATACTCCCGCTCGTGGTAATACCTGTACAGCACGAACGTCCACAGCGCCACGATGATGCCCGTGCCCACGTCCCTGGCGTACACGTCCTCGGCGGACATGTAGATCAGCAGCTGGGTGAGCAGCAGGATCGCCGCCGCCGCGCCGCCCACGATGGCGATGGCCTTCGGCGTGCCCGTGCGGAGCTTCGCCAGGTCGAAGCGCACCTTGATCAGGGCCAGCCCGTCCACGGCCAGCAGCGCGCCCAGGATCACGAACAGCGCGGTGTTGGGCATGCCGTTTTCGATGGAATCGGAGATTTGCATGACGCCGCTGTACACCGCGATGGCCGCGAAGGCCCAGAAGAAGAAGTAGATCAGGGCGTTGTGAAACCAGGTATCCAGCCTGGGCTGCTTCTTTTCAGACATGCCGTTCACCTCATTCTGCCTGGAAGCCGCGGATGGCAGTGTCCAGGGCCGCCAGCGTGGCGTCGCCCATGCCCTGCTCATACTTGGCCGTGTAGGTCACGGTGTGCTCGCCGGTGGAGTCGTAGATGCGCAGCATGTCCACCACATGGCCCTGCACCTTATAGGTGTACAGGCCCGCCGGGAGGGACTTGCCGCCGATGTCGTAGAACTCGTACTCCACGTAGCCCACCAGGTCGTCGCCGTACTTCGCCTGGATGCGGGGGGTGTACTGCTCCTTGATGTACTCCAGCGGCTCTGCCAGCCAGTCCTCGGACTGGAACACGATCACGTAGGGGATGCGCCCGCCCGCCTCGGTGTAGATGGTGATGCCGGTGCCCTCCTGATAGTCCCATTCATAGGCCGGGTCGGCCAGGGTGGTGAAGCCCTGCTCCGGGCAGGGGATGACCGCCAGGTTCTCCGTGTCCGGCACCTGCGCGTCGGGTTCCTGGCCCTCGGGCGCGCTTTCCGTCAGCTCGGTGGAAACGCCCGCGAAGTCCGCGATCTCCATGGCCTCGGCCAGCAGCGCCTCGTCATAGCCCTCGACGCCCTTCTCCGGCACGTCCACCGCGCCGTAGTCGCCATGGCTGCCCTGGGCATCCCAGCTGCAAAGGAGCGCGGTCTCGCCCAGCAGGTTTTCATACTCGATGGTGTAGAAGGCCGCGAACTGAGTGCCGGGATTGTAGAGCATGTAGATGCGGTAGCACTGCGGCGGCACCTCCGGCTGGGGCAGATCCAGCTGCAACAGCTGCGTGCCGTCGGCGGCGGTGTACAGGCGCTGTGGGAAGTCTTCGGCGGTGTAATCGTATTCCACCCCGTTCTCGTCGCCCAGGGTGGCGAACAGCGTGTACGCGCCCACCCGGTTCAGAACATCCAGCATGTTGGCGGGGTCGTCGAAGAAGTAGCGCGGCAGGGCGCTGTGCTCAAAGTGATAGCGCAGCCGCTCCAGGGTCGCGCCGGTGGGCGCGGCGGCCCCCTCCTCCACCGCCTCTGCGTCGGTGGTCATGGTTCCCGTGCCGCCCGCTTCGTACTGGCCCGTTCCGTCCTCCGGCTCCTCAGTAAGGCCGTTGCCGTCCACCGCGACCACATCGTCGCCCAGGCCGTTGCCGTCCTCCACGATCACGTTGCCCGGGAACACCGCGCTGGCGGCGATGGCGTCGATCTGGGCGTACATCGCGTCATATTCGGCGCGGATGGCCTCGTCGCCCATCCAGGCCGGGTAGTCGCTGGGCAGCTGCATGTAATAGTTCATGGCGGAGCTCTCGCTGAACCCCAGGTACTTGAAGGCCGGGAGTTCGGAGAAGCTGCCGTTCACGCTGGCGCCCAGCCGGAACAGGAAGCCGCCGCCCTCGATGTCCTCCTCCAGGTACTTCATGTAGCTCGCCGCGTGATAAAAGCTCAGGCCGTCGTCGCCATCCACCATCAGCGCCTTGTCCTCCCAGCCCGCGGGCAGGGTGAGGTCGAAGTCCTCAAAGTGGCAGATCACGCTGCCGTCGCTCTGGCCTTCCTCCCGGAAGCCGAAGTCCGCCAGGGCGGGCAGCGCGCAGGCGATCAGCATCGCCAGCGCCAGTGCCAGGATACGCTTCATGTTCATTCCTCCTATTCTATTTCCTTCTGCGAGCGCATTCTCGCCTTCTCCGAAACCCGCGCCAGGATGAAATCCCGCACGTATTCATAGTCCTCTCTGGGCACGTAGATCTGGTTCATGCCGAACCACTCCCGCAGATCCAGCACGTCGTACTTGCGAATCCGCTTCACCCGGCGGGTGGACTCGAAGCGGCTGGTGCCGGTGTTGTTGGCCATGGCCAGGGTGCCGCCGACCCGCAGCGCCTCCCCCGGCTTCCCGGCGATCACCCCGAGGATGCCGGCCACCGCGCCCAGGGTGTTCAGCGTCTCCATGGTGCCGGGGTTGCGCACCAGGGCCACGGCGCTGTCATCCATCTCGAAGCGAATCCGCCACTGGCCGTGCATCGCCAGCGCGCAGACGGCGTAGATGATCTCCGTGAGCAGCAGGATGCCCGCCAAGATGCCGCCCACCACGTAGAGCGCGATCATATCGCCCCGCATGTAGAACATCAGCTTCTCCGCCGCGATGCCCTGCTGCATCAGGTAGGCAGCGTTTTTCAGCCCCATCACCCCGATAAGCAGCAGCGGGATCCCCAGCAGGGGGACGATGATCTTCCACACCAGGCGGATCATGTAGCGGTTTCTCCACATGTCCATCACGTAGCACCAGCGGTACACGCCGTCTTCATACAGCGTCACCCGTTCGGGATAATCGTTCATGCCTTCAGCGTCCTTTCAGCGCGCCGCGGTCAGTTGTACCTGCCGATCGAGCACTCGTAGAAGATGATGTCGTTGAAGGGCGTCTCGCGCACCTCGCCGTCATCGAGCACCACCTTCCAAACCCCAACGAAAACGGAGTAGGTGTTATAGTACTTCGGAACCCCGCAGCTGACAAAGTCCCTGTAGTGGCCGGGTTCAACATAAAAGGCACACGGCACTTCGCTGTAGTACAGCTCCTGCCCGGGGATGTAGGAGGTGGCAATGCCCTCGATCTTGTTGTTGTACATGTCCGTCTGGTAAGTGACCAGCGTGAAGCCGCGGATGCCCCGGGTGGAGGAGCGGTTGACGACCTGCAGATTGATAAAGCCAAAATTGTCCAGGCCGGTTTCCCTGGGGCTTTCCATTGTAAAGTCTGAACATATCTTCAGCGGGACAACGTCCTCCACCCAATACCTGGCGTTGGAGGAGTACAACAGCGCCTGCATCTCCGGCGTGGCCTCAGTGCCAATGCGCAGGTCGTTCTGCTCGCAGAACGAGCGCACCGCCGTCAGGGTGTTCCGCCCAAACGAGCCGTCCACCCTGTCGTTCAGGTAGCCCAGGTCGGTCAGCCGCTGCTGCAGATCCCGCACGGCCTGGCCCTTGCTGCCCTTTTTCAGCGGCTTGTAGTCGGTGGACGCCGGGGTGTAGGGCGGGGCGTAGGAGGCGCTGGAGGCGCCGCCGTGGCCGAAGTCGGCGGGCGTGTCGTCGCCGTAATCCGTGGAGTCGCCGCCGACGGACAGGTCGTACAGGTTGACGCTCACGCTCTGGCGATACAGCTCTTCATAGCTGTCGTGGTCCACCACGCGCATCGTCATGTCGATCTGCGAGCCGGTGCTGATGGCCCCGCTGCCGCCCGTCGGGTTCTCCTCGGTGGGGGAGAAGAGCATCCAGTCCGTATTGGTCGAGCCGGGCTCGTCGTTGCTGACGCCCGCGCCATTGATCTCCGTCCCGTCGATCTGCACGTCGTTCAAGAGCACCAATATCCTGTGATCGGTGTTGTTGACGACGCGCACGTCCATGCGAAGGGTGGTCTTACCATCGGTGTGCTCGTTATAGCTGTAATCCGTCGCCCAAATCTCGAATCCGTTCCAGCTCAGCAGACTGGATTCCGCCAGGGCGGGAACGGAGAGCGCGCCCAGCAGCAGCGCCAGGGTCAGCAGTACGATCAGCAGTTTCTTCATTCTCGTGTCCTCCTGTCCTTAGTGAGAATAGTAGTTCGCGTCTGGCTGGAAGTTGCCCGCGGCCACGGCCAGCGCCTTGAGGGCGTCCTCGATGGCGATGTCCTCGCCCGCGCAGCGCGCCTCGTAGCGCACGAAGTAATCCGGCTGGAGGTCGTAGGCGCAGATGCTGTAGCGGCTCTCGCCGTCCGTCACGTAGAGCGTCATCAGCGCCGTCAGGGTCTTTCCGCCCAGGGTGATCTCGGTGACCTCGCCCGCGTTCACCACCTGGTCCGCGCCGCCCGCGATCTGCTGGCTGTAGATATTGGCCAGGTAGTATTCGGCGTCAAAGTCCGCGCCGGGGGCGTCGGTCTTGAACACGGACACCCAGGGATCGTCGATCTCCGCCCCCAGCGCGATGGTCACGCCGCCGTCGGGCGTGAAGTCATAGTCATATTCCGGCTTGCAGAGCGTGGAAAAGCCCTGCTCCTCGCAGGTGACGATCCGCATCGCCACCTTCTCCTCCTCGGCCAGAGCCGCGCCGCAGGCGATCAGCAGCGCCAGGGCCAGAAGGAGCGCCCATGCTTTCTTCATATTCATTCCCTCCTGTTACCGGTTCGGTGTGAGCTCGGTGCTGCCGCCGGGCTGGGCGAAGGCGCTGTCGGAGTAGTACACCACGCCGTTGTCGCCCTCGTACACGTAGTCGTAAGCCGTGGAGACCTTCACGTGGCTGCCGTCGGACAGGGTATAGTCGTTGGCGTCGAAGAGGTAGTCCGAATAGCGGTCGGTGTAGTCGTCGCCGGAGGCGGCCTCCTCACCCAGCACGGTCTCGCTGTAGGTCTGCCCGCCGGTCAGGGGGCCTCCAGCGATGATGTTCACCAGCTCGGTGGTCAGCCGCTCGTTCGTCGCCTCAAACTGATCGCTGGCGGCGCTGTTCTCGATGAACTGGTCGAAGATCACGCTGCCCCTGTCCCAGCTTTCGATGGGGCAGATCGCCGTGTAGGTGAAGGGGGCCTTCCAGGCGATGGTCTGGATGACGAGGTCCGCGTAGATGCCCGGCACCTTTCCGGTGGACTGCACGCCCTCCACGCCCGCCATCACGCACAGGTAGCTGGGCACGCCCGCCACCTCCGTGGCATAGCGGCGCATGCACACGGTGCAGTCCACCCAGTCCACGCTCACGTTGGAGAGGCCGGAGAGGGCGTTCCCCTTTTTCAAAAGCTCCCGCTCCTTCCGCTCCAGCAGGGCCGTCGCCTGGGGATACTGCTCGTCCGCCACCGGCGTCCCGGGCGCCCTGCCCAGGATCTGCGCGGCGATATGGTCGCAATAGGCCGGGGCGCTCTTATAGTGGAGCATGTCCGCGTGAAGCTGGGCGTTGTGCTGGCCGTCCTGGTGGCCGGTGCCGCCGTCCCAGCGCAGGATATCCAAATAGGGCATCCCGGAAAAATAGGACATCAGTCCGATCTCCCCGTTGGTCGGCTTGGCCTGCAGCATCAGCAGCCAGGCATCCTCGATGTTGTCCCCGAAGGACACCGTGCCGGAGGCCTCCCAGCCCGCAGGCGCGGAGACGCGGCCCACCGTCTGCCCGCCATACTGGATGTCGGTGACGGTGAAGGACAGGGGCTCGCCTTCCCCCATCGCCGGCGCGGCCAGCAGCATCGGCAGGACGAGCAGCAGCGCCAATGTCCACAGTGCGAATCTGCGCATTCGTTCTTCCTCCTTTGGTCATATGTGTGATTACCTAATGTTAATTATATGAAAAACAGTAGGCTTTGCGCAAGGCTTAAAGCCAATTCAGGGCCCAAAAGGGTGGGTTAGTTTTGGGTCAGGTGGCCATTTTGACGGCTTTTTGGGGGCTTGAGGGGGGCTTTTCGAGGGGTTTCCCATATGTTATACTATACGGGCGACGAGAAAGGATTTGATCGGATGGGCAAGTGGCGACAGGCGATGAAAAGCCGCGACTTCATGTGCGCGGCCTGGGTGGGGCTGTGCTTCGCGCTGACCTCGGCGGTGTACCTGTCCTGGCTGCACCGGCTGGTGACCCTGGCGGGCAGCGCCGGGGCGGACTGGCTGAGCATGGTGGCGGGCTACCTGATGCAGGCGGCGGGCATGGGCCTGGTGAGCCTCTGGCTGCACCGGCGTCCGGACGCCGACCTGCGCCGGGGCTTCACCCTGGCGGCGGCGCTGTTCGCGGCGGTCTGCGCCCCGGCGCTGCTGGCGGACACCCTGCTGGGCGTGATCGCCTTCGGCCTTCTGATGAACCTGCTCTGCGGCCTCATCGCCGGGTTCTACCTCTTGGGCATCGGCCTGAGCGCCGACGCGGGCCATCGCGGCCGGGTGTTCGGCGGCGGCTATGCCCTGGCCACAGTGGCGGTGGGCCTGCTCTCCCTGGCGGGCGGCGACCTGCTGCACAGCGCCTGGGCCCTTCTGATCTACATTCCCCTGGCGCTCCTGCTGATCTGGCTCACGGGCCGCCGGGGCCTGCTCCAGCGCCCGGAGGAGGCGACCGCCCCCGCCGAGCCCGCCCGCGAAGCGCCGCTGGGCCTGGCGCTTCTGGCGGTGGTGCTGCTCAGCGCCGTGAAGGACCTGGGCTTCGTGTTCCCCTCGGCGGACATCGCCGCCGGGCTCATCCCGGAGCTTTCCCGCCTCCCCTACGCCCTGGGCCTGGCCGCGGCGGGCTTCATCAACGACAAGAACCGCCAGCAGGGCATGCTCTGCACCATGGCGGCGCTGATCATCCCCTTCATCATGCTGGGCCTGACCAGCGAGCCGGTGCCCGCCACGATCTGCTGGGGGCTGGACTACCTGTTCTACGGCTTCTTCTCGGTGTTCCGGGCGGCGCTGTTCCTGGACATCGCCAGCCGCGCCCGGCGGCTGGAGCTGGCGCCCCTGGGATTGCTGGCGGGCCGGGTGGGCGACGCCTGCGGCACGGCGGTGAGCCTGCTGCTGGGTGGCAGCAAGCTGTGGCTGATCGGCGTCACCGCGGCGCTGTTCTTCCCCACGGCCTACCTGTGCCTGCGGCTTTACCGCCGCCTCTATGAGCCCCAGGCCGCCGTGCAGCAGCGCAGCGAGCAGGAGGTGTTCGAGGCCTTCTGCCTGCACAACGACCTGTCCAGCCGGGAGAAGGAGGTGCTGCGCATGGTGATCGACAACCGCTCCAACGGCGAGATCGCCGAGGCCCTGTTCATCACCCAGAGCACCGTGAAATACCACGTGCGCAACGTGCTGGGCAAGGTGGGCTGCAAGAACCGCAGCGAGCTGCAGCGCAAGTACACCCTGGCCCTGTACCCCCATCTGGAGAACGCCCAGCCGGAGAAGGAATGACTGAAAAGATCCTTCGCTTCACTCAGGATGACAGCGAATCGAAGTCCTGTCATCCTGAGTGAAACGAAGGATCTGTACACTGCGTCAACAGACTGCGTTATACCATTCCAACTTTTCGAGAAGAACCTGAAACAGCCCCTCCGCTCATTGGAGCGAAGGGGCTGCTTCTTCATTTCCTTACTTCTTCAAAATCTTCGCGTAGACCTTCTTCTCATTGTACAGCATGAACAGCACGCCGCCCAGCACGCACACCGCGGCCGCGGCCACGGCGGTGATGCGGTAGCCCATGCCGGTCTCCTGGCCGATGGTGGCGAAGGCCGTCACCAGCAGCATGGCGATGGACTGGCCCAGCTTGAAGGCGAAGGTGCGGGCCGCGAAAAACATGCCACTGCGGTTCTCGCCGGTCTCCAGCGCGTCGCACTCGGAAATGTCCGCCACCACCGCCTGGGGCAGGATGCCGAAGATGGCCATGGCCGGGGCCGCCACCACGCACAGGATGTAGCCCTGCACCGCCGGGGGGATCGGCAGGCCGCTTCCGAAGAAGGCGGTGTAGACGAAGCTGAGGGTGAAGACGGCGAAGGCGATCAGAATCAGCTTCTTTTTGCCCAGCTTCGGGGTCAGCTTGTTGATGGGCACGTAGAAAAGCACGCTGAGCGCCGTCATCAGCACGAAGTACATCGTGCTCATGCCCTCGTCCAGCTTCAGCAGGCTGGTGACGAAGAAGGGCAGCGCCGTCTGGAACATGGTGATGCCCAGGAAGTAGGCGATGTCCGAAGCCACGAACACCCGGAAGTCCTTGTTCTTGAAGGTGGCCGCCAGGCTCTTCATGGCGGTGGACTCGCTGGGCGCGGCCGCCACGTAGTCCTTCTCCCGGATGGTGAACACCGGCACGAACATGCAGATCATGCCGATCAGCGCCATGCCCGTGAAGGTGAGCCGGATGGCCAGCACGCGCTCCAGGCCCATGCCCTGCAGCATGCCCCAGATCACCGGCGCCAGGTAGGCCATGGCCATGCCGGCGATGTAGGTGAAGCTGATGGAGGTGGAGATGGCCATGCGGGTCTTCTGATCCGCGCCCAGCTCCGGGATCAGCGCGTTGTAGGGCGTGCAGTACATGGTCATGAACAGGTAGAACAGCATCAGCATCACGAACAGGAAGACCGCGTTCACCCAGCTCTCGCCGTTCACCGGGGACCAGAACGTGAAGATGCAGGCCAGGGCGAAGGGCACCGCCGCCGCCCGCATGAAGGGGATGCGCCGGCCGTCCTTGCTCTTGCAGCGGTCCGACAGCGAGGCGATCAGCGGGTCGGTCACGGCGTCAAAGATGCGCCCGAAGGCGGTGATCGCGCCGAGGATCGTCATGATGCCCAGGATCGCCAGTCCCTGGGGAATGAAGATGGGCTGGCCCGCCTGCTGGGTGGCCAGGTCGGGCTGATAGTAGTTCACCAGCCAGCTGGAAATCAGCGCCGCCAACACCGACCAGCCGAACTGTCCCACCGCAAAGCACCAGACCTTGCCGGTGGATAGCTTCTTGATTGAGCTCATGAGAGTTCCTTCCCTTCCGTTGCGCTTCGCCTCCTGGGGCGTCTTTTGTTATTCTATCATAATTCCGATGAACTGACAAGCGCCACTATGGACATTCTCTCCGCTTGGTGCTATAATACCTGCGTAATAATGGCATAACATTTCGTCACCAATTCGACCGGAAAAGAGGGGTTTCTCCCATGGCAGCCGCAAGGCAGCACGCGAAAATCGCCCGCCAGGGCGTTTCCATTCGCAACCTCCACCTGTTGATGGCCTTTATCATTCTCACGATTTCCGTCCTCCTGCTGCTGGCCACGTTCCTGGCCAAGGCCGGGTACACCCGGATGCGGGAAAACACCGAGGACTATATCCAGTGGGAGCGGGACGCCGACGACCTGCAGCGGGCTTCGGACTACCTGACGGAGCAGGTGCGCTGCTTCGTGGTGACGGGCAATCGGCTCTACCTGGACAACTACTTCCAGGAGGCCAACGTGACCCGTCGGCGCGACAGGGCCCTGGAGAACATGTCCGGCTTCCTGGGCGACAGCGAAGCCTACCGGTCGCTGCAGGCCGCCATGGACGAATCCATTAAGCTGATGGATCGGGAATACTACGCCATGCGCCTGGCCATCGCCGCCTTCGGCCTGGAGGACGAGGACTTCCCGGAGGTCGTGATGAAGACGGAGCTCTCCGAGGAGGACGCGCTGCTGCCGCCGGAGGCCCAGAAGGCCGCGGCCCGCGAGAAGGTGTTCGACGACGTATACCACAAGCGCAAGGACGCCATCACCGCCAACGTGCAGGCGTGCCTGACCACGCTGGCCGACGAGGTGGGCGGCCAGCAGAAGGCCACCGCTTACCGGCTGGACGACATGCTGCGCCGCCAGCGGCTGCTGATCATCATCTCCATCTCGATGACGCTGCTCACGATGCTGCTGACCTTGCTCCAGGTGATCAGCCCGCTGCTGAGGGCCGTCATCTACATCCGCGCCGACGAGCCCATCCCCATCAAGGGCAGCAAGGAATTTCAGTTCCTGGCCCGCACCTACAACCTGATGTACGAGGCCAACCGGGAGCAGAAGGAGCACCTGGCCTTCGAGGCCACCCACGACCCCCTCACCGGCATCTACAACCGCTCCGGCTATGACTTCCTGCTGAACAACACCGACTGGTCCACCAGCTGCCTGCTGCTGTTCGACGTGGACAAGTTCAAGCAGATCAACGACACCTACGGCCACGAGACGGGCGACCGGCTGCTGCAACGGGTGGCGAAGGCCATCCGCGACAGCTTCCGCTCCCAGGACTACGTGTGCCGCATCGGCGGCGATGAATTCGCCGTGATCATGGTGCACACCGATACCAGCCAGGCGGAGCTGGTGCGCGGCAAGGTGGGCCGCATCAACGAGAATCTGGGCCGCGACGAGGGCGACCTGCCCGGCACCTTCGTGTCCTGCGGCGCGGCCTACGGCGCGGACGCCGCCAACTTCAAAGCCGTCTTCCAGAACGCCGACGCCGCCCTCTACCGGGTCAAGAACCGCGGCGGCGGCGGCTGCGAGGTGGCGTAGCATCGCAAAAAAACATCATCCAAAAGCCTTCCCCAGCGCCGTCAGGCGCGGTTCAGGGGAAGGTGGATTTTTGTGAATTTGCTTGCAAATTTACAAAAAGACGGATGAGGTCGCCTCCCATTCGAAACGCCTTGCGTGGCATTTCGTTCGGGAAAACGACCTCATCCGTCTTGCTGCGCTTAGGCTGTCTGTCTACAGCGTTCGCACCAGCTTCACGCACCGACCCAGCACCTTCACGTCCTGGATGGTGCCCACGGTGGCGATGAACTCGTGGTCGAAGGCCTGCATCTGGATGCGGCCCCCGTCCAGCTTGAGCAGCTTGCGCACCATGCGCTCGCCGCCGTGCTCCACCAGCATCAGCGCGCCGTCCTCCGCCCGGGAGGTGGGCGTCACCAGCAGCAGGTCCCCGGCGTGCACGCGGAAGCCCCGCAGCAGATCGTCCGGCACCCGGTAATACAGCACCTTGTCCGGCGCGCCGCCCTCGATCTTCCCGCCCACGATGGGCGTGAGCACGTGGTCGATCACCAGGCCGTCCGGCGACATCACCGGCACCCGCTTCACCACGCCGTTCAGCGCGTCCAGCCAGGCGTCCGAGGATTCCTCCGCGGCCTTGCGGGCGTTTTCCGCCTGTTCCTCCACCGGCAGCACGTAAGCCCGCGGCTTGGGCCGCAGCTTCACCTCCGGCTCAGAGGCCACCTCCAGCTCCGTGGACACCGGGTTGGCCACGCCCAGCACCTTCAGGATGCGCTGGGCCTGGTCGTCGGAGACGATCTTCCGCCCCGATTCCACGTCCCGGATGAAGCTCTCCGCCAGGCCGCACTTCTTGCCCAGCTGCTTTTCCGACAGCTTGGCCTTCACCCGCGCGGAGCGGATGGTATCGCCCAATCGGCTCATGGCATGTCCTCCAACAAAACGATTTTATACACCTCTAAATTCTGTGGGCGGCTTTTCAGGAGCCTTCCCCAGCGCCGTCAGGCGCGGTTCAGGGGAAGGTGGCCGAGCCGCGCGAGGTCGGATGAGGTCGCCTCCCCTTCCCCTATTCGCCTTCCAGGATCTCGACGGGCTCTACCTCGATCACGAGGCCGCTCTCGTTGTCGTCGGTCTCCGGCGGCATCTCCTCCACCGGCTCGGTGCCGGGCTCAAAGACCAGCTCGGAAGCCTCGGCGGCCTCCTCTGCCGGCGCGATCTCCGGCAGCGCGTCGGTCAGGCTCACGTCGCCCGCGGCGATCCAGGCCGTCCGGCCCTCCCAGGCCACAGCGATCCAGTCGCCGTCTGCGCCGGTCACCTCCAGCGCCGCGCCCAGGGATGCCAGCGCCATCGGCTCGGCGTCGCCGGGCTGCGCGTACAGCCGCGCATCCTCGACGAGGGTCACCGCGAACTTCGGCAGCCGGACCGGCTCCACGGCAGGCTTCTCCGCCGCAGGTTCTTCGGCCACAGGTTCTTCGACCACAGGTTCCTCGACGGGTGCTTCCGCCACAGGCTCCTCTGTCACAGGTTCCTCGGCAGGCTCCTCGGTCACAGGTTCCTCGGCAGGTGCTTCCGCCTCAGGTTCCTCGGTCAAAGGTTCTTCGGCCACGGGCTCCTCGACGGGCTCCTCTGTCACAGGTTCCTCGGTCGCGGGCTGCTCTGCCGCCGGTTCCTCGGCCACGGGCTCCTCGACGGGCTCCTCCGCCGCCGGTTCCTCGGTCACAGGCTCCTCGACGGGCTGCTCCGCCGCGGGCTGCTCTGCCGCCGGTTCTTCGGTCACAGGCTCCTCGACGGGCTCCTCCGCCGCGGGTTCCTCCGTGGGCTCGGGCGTCGGCGCCTCGGCGGGCTCCGGCGTCGGCTCCTCCAGCGTCACGCCGCCCTCCTCCTCGGCGGGCGCGGCCAGCACCACCGGCTCCTCCACGCCGGGCAGCGAGGGCGTCGGCAGCGGCACGGGCACGTAGTTCGCCACCACCTCGGTGCCGGGGAATATGCTCAGGCTCTTTTTCTGCACATAGCCCACGGTGCCGTTGTACTGCACCTGCGCCCAGCTGCCCAGGTCGGCCAGCACCTTCACCTGCCAGTTCTTGCGCAGCTTGACCAGGGCCTTGCCCTTCGTGCTGGCTCTGGCGCGCAGCTTCACGGAGCTCTTGGCCTTCACCGTGGCCAGCGTCACCGGCTGGGAGCTGGTCTCCAGCTGATACGCCGCCCCGGCGAACTGGGCCCGCACCTCCGCGGCTTTCTGGCTGGCCGCCAGCTGCATCGCCGGGTCGGCCAGGCCGGTCTGGGGCAGGTTGAAGTCCAGCTGGTAGAGGGCCACGGCCGCGGTGGTGTCCGGGCCGTAGTTGCCGTCCACCGCGCCGCCGAACAGCTTCAGATCCGTCAGCGCCTGCTGCAGCACCGCCACGCAGGGACCCTGCCAGCCCTCCCCGAGGGTGAACAGCGCGCCGGTGGGCGCAGCGTCCGAGAAGATGCGGTTCCACAGGTCGGTGTTCACCTTGCCGGTCTTTTTCAGCCCGACGGCCGCCTGGAATGCCTTGACCGCCGTCTTGGTGGAGCCGCCGAACTTGCTGTCCACGGCGCCGCCATAGAAGCCCAGGCCGCGCAGGCGGCTCTGCAGCGCGCCCACCTGGGCGCCCTTCTTGCCCTTGGAGAGGTTCACCGTGGCGGCCACAGTAGCCGAAGTGCCCGCGGCACGGCCCATGTACTGGTCATAGCTCTCGCTGTCGCGGGAGAAGCTGCGGCTCAGCAGCCGCTTGCGCAGATCCTCGTTCTTCGCGCCGCTGGCATAGATCTTGCACTGGGTGCCGGCGGGGCAGTTCAGGGCGATCCACTGGGCGTCCTCCACCCGCAGCCGCACGCAGCCGTGGGAGGCCTTCTTGCCCAGCGCCTTGGTGGACGAGGAGGTGGGCCCTTTCTTCGACGCGCTGAACAGCACGGAATGGAACAGGATGCCCTTGTAGATGCGGGTGGCCCACTTGGCGTAGCAGTTGTACTCCGAGAAGTAGTACCACTCGGTGCGCTCGGTGTTATAGGTCTTGTTGGGCAGCGAGAAGGTGCCCGTGGGCGTGGGCGTGGCGCTCTTGCCCGTGGAGCAGATCATCTGCCGGGCAATGCCCGCGTCGGTGGTATTGTCTCTGTCGTAGACGGTGACCATCTGGTTGGTGGTGTCCACGACGATGTAGTATCTGGAAGATGCCAGCGCCGACAGGCCGGCCAGGGGCAGCGCCGTCAGGGCCACCGCCAGCAGCGTCAGCAGGCAGAGGATGCGCTTCAATCGCAAAGAAATCCCCCCGTTTGCAGAATGGTAGACCCATTTTATCACAAACGGGAGGGAATTTCAAGCAGAATTGTAATATTCTAGAAATATTTAATCATATTTCTGTAATTTATGGTGTCAGTCGAACTCCATCGCCCGCTCAAAGACCAGGTCCTCGCCCGCGTTCTCGATCTCGTCATTCCAGTGCAGGCCGTCGTTCTCATCCAGGGTGAAGGTGGCCACGCCGTCGCTGTAGAACAGCTCCGTATCGCTGATCTCGCCGTTCTCGTCGTAGAACACGTCGGCCTTGGTGGCCTCGCCCACGGACACCAGCCCGTCCAGCTCCTCGTCGTACAGGCAGGTGTACTCCCACTCAATGCTGTCGGCGGCGCTGTTGCCCCACTGGACGAACACCCGGTAGCCGTCGTCCTCCGGGCTGATCTCGATGGAACACCGTCCCGCGCCCCAGCGGCCCTCGAAGGCGCCGGTATCGCCGTACTCCTCCATGTCGCTGCGCTCAAAGGTCAGGCCGTCGCCGGCGTTCTCCTTCGCGTCCTCCCAGACCATGCAGCCGTTCCCGTCGAAGCGGAACACGGCCGCGCCGTCCCGATACGCCTCCTCGGCGGAGACGAGCTCCCCGTCCTCGCCGAAGGTCACCAGCGTCTTGCTGGCCTCGCCGAAGGAGGTGAGGGTGTTCTCGGCCTCGTCGAACTGGCAGGTATACACCCACTCCACGACCTCCGTGGCGCTGCCGCCCCAGTAGATCAGCACCTTCAGATCGTCCTCCTCCGGGCTGATCTCCACGTTGCAGCGGCCGCACTGCCAGCTGCCGATGAACACCTCGGCGGCCTTCCAGTACTCCTGCTCCTCGGCGTCGAACAGCCGCTGGAGGGCCCAGCCGCCGCAGATGCCCTCGGAATCGTCAAACACCAGGCTGCCGTTCTCGTCGAAGGCCAGCACGGCGGTCAGGTTTTCCCCGGCCAGGGTGGACTGCATCTCCCCCGCCTCGTCAAAGGCCTGGGCGTAGCGCGTGCCGTCCTCGCAGATCAGCGCGTCCTGCTCCGCATCGTAGGCACAGCCGCCGAACTCCCACACGTCGCCCGCGTCGTCCTCGCCGGACAGCACCGCGCTGCAATGGAACCCGCCGTCGTACCAGATCTCCACGGCGAAGTCGTCGCCCACCCAAACGTCCTCAAATCGCTCGATCACGTCCGCGTCCGGCTCCGCTTCGGCCAGGGCCCCTGTCGTAAGGGCCAGCAGGAGCGCCAGCAGCATACACAGCCACTTCTTCATGGTCTCGTCCTCCTTCGTGGTTCGTAGATGATCATGAAAAGATCCTTCGACTCCGCTTGCGCTCCGCTCAGGATGACAGGACTGCGATTCAATGTCATCCTGAGCGAAGCGAAGGATCTTCCACATTCAAATCAAAATCCATATGAACGCATGCCTCTCAGCCGCGCAGCTTTTCCAGCCAATGGGTGAACCGGGGCTCCGGCTCCGCCTCAAACAGCATCCGCTCGCCGGTGCGCGGATGCTCAAAGCCGATGCGATAGGCGTGGAGCAGCTGCCCGCCCTTCACCGGCCAGGGGGATTTCTTCGGCCCGTACACCGGGTCCCCCAGAACCGGATGGCCGATGGAGGCCATGTGCACGCGAATCTGGTGGGTGCGGCCGGTGGTGAGCCGCGCCTCGATCAGCGTCGCCCCCCGCAGCCGCTCCAGCACCGTCCAGTGGGTGACGGCCTCCCGGCCGTTCGGCACGATGGCCATCTTCTTCCGGTCGGTGGGATGCCTTCCGATGGGCCCCTCCACGGTGCCCTCGTCCTCCTTGAAGCCGCCGATCACGATGGCGCGGTAGGCCCGCTGCACCGTGTGGGCCTTGATCTGCTCCGACAGGGACAGGTGCGCCCTGTCGTTCTTCGCCACCAGCAGCAGCCCGGAGGTATCCTTGTCGATGCGGTGCACGATGCCGGGGCGGATCTCCCCGCCGATGCCGGACAGGTTGTCCAGGTGCTTCAGCAGCGCGTTCACCATCGTGCCGGTCTCGTTCCCGGCGGCGGGATGCACCACCATGCCGCTGGGCTTGTAGACCACGGCCAGGTCCGCGTCCTGGTAGACGATCTCAAGGTCAATGTCCTCGGCCCGGGCCGCCGCAGGCGCCGCCGCGGGCACCTCCACCCCAACGGCCATGCCCGCCTTCAGCCTGAAGCCGGTCTTTTCCTGAGCCGCGCCGTCCACCGTCACGCGCCCCTCCCGGATCAGCGCCCCGGCGCGGGAGCGGGTCACCCCCGCGACCTGGGCCGCGAACACGTCCAGGCGCTCGCCCTCCGATTCCGCGGGCACGCGCGCCTCGTAGCTCTGTCCTTCAGTCATGCAGCTTGCTTCCTCTCCGCCATCCAAACCCCCAGGATCACCAGCGCCGCGCCCACGCAGATGCACACGTCGGCCACGTTGAACACGGCGAAGCGCACGAAGGCCAGCTCCAGGAAGTCGGTGACGCTCCCGGCGGCGAACCGGTCATAGAGGTTGCCCAGTCCCCCGCCCACGATCAGCCAGAGCCCCGCCCGGGCCAGGGGATGCCCGTCGGGCCGGGCCACCAGCCAGCCCACCAGCCCCGCGATGAGCAGCGCCGTGAGCACGGACAGGGCGACGGTCTGGCCGGAGAGCATGGAGAAGGCCATGCCCTCGTTCTCCACGGGCCGCAGGTTCAGTATTCCCGGCACCAGCGCGCGGGCGCGCCCCGCGCCCAGGGCCCACCGCTTTGTGAGCCGGTCCAAAAGGGCCGCCAGCAGCGCGATCCACCCGCCGCGTATGCCTCGCCTCAAATCCATGGGAAGCCTCCCGTTTCAAAAGATGCCGAAAAGGCGCTTCACGGGTGAAGCGCCTTTTGTGTCACAATGCCAATCAGAACAGGCCGTTGCTCTCCCGCAGGGCGGTGGCCTGCTGGTCCAGCAGGCGGCTGAACTCCGCCTTGTAGTTGGCCGCGGCGGTCTTCAGCGCCTCGAACCGGGTCTCCAGGGTGGTCACCCGCTCCTGGGCGTCCTGGGTCAGCTGATCCGCGTCCAGCTTGGCCTGACTCACCAGCGCGTCGGCCTTCTCCTTGGCGGACACGGTGATCTGGTCGGCCTGCACCTGGGCGTCGCTCACGGTCTTCTGGGCCTTGCGGTTGGCCTCCTCCAGCGTCTCGTCCGCGATGCGCTGGGCGCCGATCAGGCTCTCGCGCATGGCGTTCTGCAGGTTGGCGAAGTAGCCCTTCTCGTTGTAGTCCGGGGTCTTGGCCTCGGCGGCCTCCGCGGCCTGGCGCGCGGCCTTCACGTCGCCCTCCAGGGTCTTGATCTGCTTGTTCAGCTCCAGGTTCTCCCGCACGAGGGTCGCCATCTGCTCGGAGATTTCGTCCAGGAAATCATCCACCTGCTCGATATTATAACCGCCCGTGGCCTGAGTGCCAAATTCCTTCTCCTGAATGTCCCTTACGCTGATCGCCATGTCGATAACCGTCCTTTCATTGGTAGTCCCATGGGCTGAATCGCCCGCATTCAATCCTGCAATCCCAAATTACTTCGACGCGCCCGCGTCGGTTTCCTGCCAGATAACACGCCGCTTATCGTTATTTCCCATTTCCGCCATATTTGAACACGTTCACGATCAGCCGCCCCCGCCGGGATTCCCCCTGGAAGGCGTCCACGCGCACGCGCCCGTGGCCCCGGGCGGAGATCAAATCCCCCTCGGCCAGCTTCGCGTCGGAGCGGGTGTTTATCGCGTGGTTCAGCTTCACCAGCCCCGCGGCGATCAGCTTCTGGGCCTCGCCCCTGGACAGCCGGCAGGCCGCCGCCAGCACCGCGTCCAGGCGCTCCTGCTGCACGGTGAGCCGCATCGACGTCCCCTCCGGGGGCAAAAGCGCCGGTTCCTCCGCCGCCACCGACACCTTCACCGAGGCGCGGCCCGCGCCCGAGAGCGTCGCGGCGATGTAGTCCGCCATGTCGGAGAGGGCGAACAGGTAGGCGCACTTCTCGCCCCGGCGCTCGCCCATGGCGATGTCGCCGGTCACTTCCCGCTCGATGCCCAGCCCCATCACCGCGCCCAGCAGGTCCCGGTGGCCGGGGTTGGCAAACTTCGCGTTCCAGTCGATGCGCAGCGCGGAAATCGGATAGTCCGCGGGCTGAGGCGGCTCCCCGTCGTGGAAGGCGGCCACGGCGCGCTCCGCGTCCTCAAAGCCGCCCCAGAAGGCGACCGAGCACCCCGCCCGGTTGGCCGCGGATCGCGCCGCGTCCCTCTGGGTGGGTTCCAGGAAGCGGGTGAAGGACACCTGGCCCGTGCGCTCTGCCCGGATGGCCAGCTCGTTCAGACGCTTTTCCAGCGCGTCGCCGTTCACAGCGCCCGCGCCGGCAGCGTATCGCCCCGCACGTCGCCACCCCCTCCGATTGACTGTCCCCGCTCCCCGCAGCAATTCCTATTCCCTATTGCCTATTCCCTATTGCCTATTCCCTATTGCCTATTGCCTAGAATCTCCTATCCAGGTCGTAGGCCTCGTTGATCTCAACGCTCATCGGCGCGACCAGGTAGGTCTTGTCCGAGGCCTTGCGGATGGAGGCATGGAGCGCGAACACCGCGCCGGACAGGGTGTCCACCGCCCGCTGGAGCAGGCGGCCGTCCAGCTCGTCCATGGTGAGCACCACGGTGTTGTTGGCGATCAGCTGGTCGATGACCTCGCAGCAGTCCTCCAGCGTGTGCAGGGAATACATCACCGTGCGACTGCGGGGGCTGACCCGCATGCGCTGGGGCGCGGTTCTGGCGGGCACGTTGCTGCCGGAGGCATAGCGGGAATCCGGCTCGCTATAGCGGGAGGTCGCGCGGGACGACGTGCGGGCGCTGCCGTAGCCGGAGTCATCGAAGCGACTCTCGGTGCGGCGCTCCCCGGCGCGATAGTCGTCATACCCGCGGGTGGCGCGGGCGGAGGTTGCGCTGCTGCGGTCGTAGCGGCTCTCATACCGGCTCCCCGTGTCATAGCGGCTCTCGTAGCGGCTGCGGGTGCCGGAGTCCGGCAGTCGGCGCGTGCCGGTTGCCTGCCGGGTGGCCGCCGGGCGGGTCGACGCCCCGCGGGTCTGCCTCTGGGGCGTATAGGCCGCCTTTCGGCCATAGCTGTCCCCGGAGTACTCCTCGCCGTAGGTGTCCTGGGTGTCCGCGTCGTCCACCAGGCCTATGAAGTTCAACAGCTTGTTCAAGCCACCGGATTTGTTGCGCGCCATGGAAATCCCCTCTTTATATCAACGTAAGTCGTCTGTCAATGGTAGTTTCTCGCGCCGAACAGCGCCCGTCCCAGCCGCACCATCGTCGCGCCCTCCTGGGCGGCGATCAGCGCGTCGTCGGACATGCCCATGGAGAGCGTCTCCATGCTCGCGTTCGGCAGGTCCATGTCCCGGAGCCGCTCAAACCAGCCCCGCATCCCGCGGAAGTAGGGCCGCACGTCCTCCGGGTCGTCGGCGATGGGCATGATGGCCATCAGGCCCTTCACCCGGAGGCCCGGAAGCTCCCCGCACAGGCGAATGAGCGGCAAAAGGCCGTCCTCGTCCACGCCCGCCTTTTGCGGTTCCCGGGCGATGTTCACCTGGATGAGCACCGGCATCTCCACCCCCGCGGCCTGGGCCCTGCGGGAGATCTCCCGCGCCAGGGCCTCCCGGTCCACGGACTGGATCATGGCCACCCGATCGATGATGGGTTTCACTTTGTTGGTCTGGAGCTGGCCGATCAGGTGGATCCTGTAGCCGGGGTTCAACGCGTCGATCTTCCCCAGCAGCTCCTGCACCCGGTTTTCCCCCAGGGTGCGGATGCCGCCCTCCCAGGCCAGGTTGATGGTCTCGGCGTCCACGGTCTTGGAGACGGCGCAGATTTCACACCCGCCCCACTTCGCCGACGCCTCGCCGATTCTCTGCCGCCATTCGGCGATATTCTTAAGCAATTCTTCGCGGTTCATAGCTATCTCCGAAGGATTCAAGCGTGGAGTGTGGCGTTCAGGTGGAAACCCCGCGGGTTTTTTTATCCTGTTCCCCGGAATCATAGAAATCCGTCGGGATTTCTACCGCAACTCCACTCTCCACTCTCCTAACTCCATCTCACTTCTTAATCAAAACCGTTTGTCCAAGCTGCAGCGCGCCGTCCACCAGGGGCTGGATCATGGCGATGGTGCCGTCGGTGGAGAGCACCTCCACGGGCACGAAGGTGCCGCCGGGCACGTCGTACAGCCAAACGCCCATCTGGCCGCTCTGGTTGTACAGGGCCTCCACCCGCACGGACAGGCCGGTGAGCTCGATGCTGAACTGGGCCTTGCCGCCGCGGCGGTAGATCAGCGGGCCGATGGGGTCCTCGATCTCGAACACGGCCAGCATGGTGTCGCCCTCTTTCTGGACGCTGTACACCGAGGCCCGATAGATCAGGTCGTCGAAGCCCTCCAGCTGCATGAAGTAGCTGTCCTGCCCCACCACGGGGGTCCAGCTGGCGCTGTTCGACAGCACCGCCACATACCACTTGTCCTGGTCCACGATGCGGTAGATGCCGCCGGCGCGGGTGGCGCGGGTGGTGTCCAGGTTGTTCCCGGCCAGCACCGCGCGCACGTCGGCGATGGTCAGCGTGTTCAGCCCCGCCGGGGTCAGGTCGTTTTCATAGCCGTCGATGTAAAAGGACACGACGCCGCTCTTTTCCGCGGTGGAGACCTTGCGCCAGCTCTGGATGCTGCTCAGGCGGGCGTTTTCCTCGTCGTAGAGCTTGGTGAGCTTGTTGTCGCCGCGCTTGTTCTGGCGCAGATAGTCCTGCCGGTTCACCATGGCCGTCTCCAGCTGGCTGGTGACGGTCTTCAAATTGCCGGTGGTCTGCTGGGTGATCAGGTTCTTGAACTCCAGCGCCATGTAGTTCACCACGTTGTCCAGCTTGCTCAGCTCGGTGTCCACGATGTTGGCCAGCAGCTCCTTGTGGTAGTCCTGGATCTTCTTGCGGGTGGCCTCCAGGTTGTCCAGCAGGCCCTCGGAATAACCGGTGGTGTAGAGGTTGGCCACGTTGTCGCCCTCCTCCACCAGGGAGTCCTCCGCGGCGATGTACTCCACCCGGGCGGTGGAGTCCGAGGTGAACACCTGCTCGTCCCGGATGATCACGCAGTCCACCGTCTGGCGCTGGGCCGCGTTGGCCATCATGATGACCGTCTCCTGGGAGTGGGTGACGAACAGGGGCCGGAGGATCAAAAAGGCGATCACAAGCAAGGCCAGCAAGAACAGGTAAAACCTGCCGGTCACTCTCTTTTTGCGCATAGCTCACGCCCCGATCGCTCGTTGAATCCGACGCCCCCGCCCGCCGACGCTGGCATGGACAGGGTACAACCATCGTATTCTATATTATACGCCCTATTCGTCTCGGATGCAATGCGCATGAATTGACTTTTTCATGCCATAAACATTATAATATGGACAGTGAAAAGTGATCCGTGAAACGGCGCGATTGCCAAACGCCTCCCTTGTGTAAAGGGAGGTGGCTCGCCCGACACCGCTTCATGGAATACAGGAGGCTTTACCTTGCTTCAGTTTACATCCAACTCCATCGTCCTATTCGGTCTGGAAATCCACTGGTACGGCATACTGATCGCCCTGGGCATGGCCCTGGCGGTGGTTCTGGCGTCGCTGCGGGAGAAGCGGCTGGGCCTTCCGAAGGAGACGGGCATCGACCTGGCCCTGGTGGGCATTCCCACGGCCATCGTCTGCGCCCGGCTCTACTACGTCGTCTTCTCCTGGCAGGCCTACGCCGCCAACCCCATCCGCGCCCTGTACATCTGGGAGGGCGGCATGGCCATCTACGGCGGCATCATCGGCGGCGTGCTGGCGGGCTGGCTCTATGGGCGCAAAAAGAAGCTGCCCTTTTTGAAGCTGGCGGACCTGGCCGCGCCCTCCATCGCCCTGGGCCAGGCCATCGGGCGCTGGGGCAACTTCGTGAACCAGGAGGCCTATGGGCGCGTCGCCGCCCAGCCCTGGCAGCAGCACTTCCCCATCGCCGTGTTCATCCAGGCCGACGGCCAGTGGCACTATGCCACCTTCTTCTACGAGTCCGCCTGGTGCTTTATCATCGTGATCGCCCTGCTCGTGGCCGAAAAAAAGCGCCGCCTGCGGGACGGCGACGTGTTCTTGAGCTATGTGTTTCTCTACGCCCTGGAGCGGGCGCTGGTGGAGGGCCTGCGCACCGACAGCCTCTACCTGGGCTCCCTTCGGGTGTCCCAGCTGCTGAGCCTGGCGGCGCTTGTGGTCTGCGCGGCGCTGTTCCTGAAGCGCAGCGCGGGGAAGGTCCTCCCCGCCGCGGCGCTTGTCTGCGCCGGGCTGATGGCCGCGCTGCTGCTCACCGGCCACGCAGCCCTGGCCCTCCTCCCCGCCGCCGGCGCGCTGATCCTGGAGGGGATCAGCCTGATGCGGGAGGCAAGGCAAAAGGCATAGATGATGACCGCTCATCATAATCGTCTGCGTTGACGCTTCGTACAGATTCTTCGACTTCGCCTTGCTCCAGAGCAAGGCTCCGCTCAGAATGACATCGAACCACGGCCCTTGTCATCCTGAGCGGAGCGCCAGCGAAGTCGAAGGATCTGTACGTGTCTTATACTAAATTCCATCTAATCCATGCACATCTGCGTGCGTCTTTTCCGCCCTGGCTGTGCTTCGCTTCAGTCAACGATGCGCTGCATCGCCTCCCTCGAAGGAATTTAGTATTAAACAGACAACTCCCTATCCATCCATATAACATTCACAAATAACCAATGACCCTCTTCACAGCGTTTCCAGCATTGCCCGGCAACCCGTCTCGATCTGCCGGTACACCTCGGCGAACCGCCCGGTGTACCAGGGATCGTCGATGCCCTCGTCCGAGCCCGCAAAGGACATGAGCAGCCGCATCTTCCCCTCCGGGTCGTCGGTGATGCGCAGCATGTTGCGGATGTTGTAGGGCTCCATGGCCACCAGATAATCATAATAATCGTAATCCGCGGAGGTCATCTGCCGCGCCGCGTGGCCCTTGCAGGAGATGCCGTGCTTCGCCAGCTCCCGCTGAGCCGGGGGATACACGGGGTTGCCGATCTCCTCCCGACTGGTGGCCGCCGAGGCGATTTCAAACTCCGCCTCCCGCCCCGCGTCCTTCACCAGCCGCTTCATCACATACTCCGCCATGGGCGACCGGCAGATATTGCCGTGACAGATGAACAGTATTTTGATCATCTATACCTCCCGCTCCGCGACCAGCGCCGTCCAGCCGTCCATGGGCACTTTTCGGATCACCCGGAAGCCGTTCTTCCGCCAGAAGTGCCTGGCCTGGGGATTGTCCTCGGCAATGGCCAGCCGGACGGCGGTCTTGCCCGTCTCCTTCAGGTGCGCGCAGACCTCCCCGATGATCCCCGTGCCGATCCCCCGCCCCTGAAGGGCTTTGTTCATCATGAAAAAGCCGATGTAAGCGGTGGCGTTGTCGGGATAGCCGTCGATCAAATCCAGGATCGCCGCCAGCGTCTCCCCGTCGAAGAAGCCCACGTAATGCTTCCGGGACGCCTCGACCCCAGGCGGGGTCAGGCGCAAATCCTCCAGCACCCGCTCCCTGGACGGCTCCGCGCTGCAATACCGATAGAACGTATCGTTCTCCCGGCAAAAGGCGAGGATGGCATCCGCGTCGCCCTCCCCCATCCGCCGCACCTCGTACCGGCGGCTGAGCTTTGCAATGTCGATCATCGTCGCTTCCCTCGATCCCGCAGATTGCCTGTCCCACCCATTAAAAACTCCGCACGCCCAGCAGCGCGCCGCAGCTCTCCCGGACGATCAGACTGCACTCCCGGATCTGGGAATAGGCGCCGCGGCTGCCGCCGTTGAGGCTTGCGATCAGCTCCTCGATGGCGGACACCCCATGGTCGAAGGGATGCAGGTCCACGGTGGTCAGCGGCGGGTTCAGGTAGGGCGTGAAGAACTGGTTGTCGCAGCCGATCAGGGCCACGTCCTCCGGCACCTTCAATCCCATGCGCTGCAGCTGCCGGAGCGCGCCCAGGGCCACCAGGTCGTTGATGGCGATGATGGCGGTGGGCCGGTCGCCGGGGTTGGTCTCGCTGAACAGCCGGTTCACGCTCAGCTCGCCGCCCTGGGGCGTGAAGCCCGCCTCGGTGCTGGAAAGCGGGTCCGTGGGCAGGCCCAGGCGCTCCATCTCCGCGAAGTAGGCCCGCCGACGGACGCTGGAGGAGCGCATGCCGCCCGAGCCGCCGATGAAGGCGATGCGCCGGTGGCCCAGGGCCACCAGGTGGGCGATGGACTTGCGCACGCTGACGGACAGGTCCGAGGTGATGTTCACGCAGCTGACCCCCTCCACCTTCGGCCCGATGGTGACGATGGGCATGCGCTGGGAGACGCTGAGCAGCCGGCGGCGCACCTCGTCGGCGCTGCCGGACTCCACCGGCACGCCCACCAGCACCGCGCCGCTCACCGGCAGCTCCAGGATGTCCCCGGCCATGGTGTCCTCGCCCCGGCGGGACACCTCCGGCTGGTACACCACCAGCGGCCAGCCCGCCTGTCGGGCCGCCTGCTCCGCCCCGGCGCACAACATAGAATAGTAGGGATTCGTCAGATCGGAGATCACCAGGGCCAGGGCGTGGGCCGGCGCGCCCTCGGGCCTGCGCTCGGCGGTGAGCCTGCGATAGCCCAGCTGCCGGGCCGCGGCCTCCACCCGCTCCCGGGCCGCCGCGCTGGCGCTGCCCCCCGAGAGCACCCGGGAAACCGTCGCCACGGAGACCTCCGCCACCCGCGCCACATCGTTGATCGTCACCGGCTTCTGCTCCATGGCCACACCCTCCTCTTTTTCTGCCTGTCATTATAGCATATCCCGTTGTAATTTTCAATGCCGTTTTCAATCGATTTTCATATATTTTCAATTTCTCCCGGAAAATATTGAAATACTTTACGGAAACTGTTGACAATCTTCCCACGTGTGGCTATAATAAACCCCGGAAGCTGAAAACGTTTCCAAAACCGATTCCTGCGGGCGCGTCCCGTTGAGAAAAAAAGGAGGATACCATCCATGAAAAAAGCCCTTGCTCTGATCCTGGCTGTGCTGATGCTGCTGTCCGTGGCCAGCTTCGCCCTCGCCGAGGACGCTCAGACCCTGACCATCGTGGCCTGGGACGCCGAGACCACCCCCTATCTGGCCGCCCAGAAGGAAGCCTTTGAGGCCTCCCATCCCGGCGTGACCATCGAGTACGTCGATGTCGCCTCTCAGGACTACGCCGTGAAGACCACCACCATGCTGGCCGGCGGCGATTCCAGCGACATCTTCATGGTCAAGGAGATCACCGACCTGCTGAACTGGCAGGAGGCGGGCTACGAGGAGCCCCTGAACAGCTACATCGAGGCTTCCGGCTATGATCTGTCCGGCTTCGCCGGCATCGAGAGCAACTACGCCGTGGACGGCGAGCAGTACGCCCTGCCCTTCCGCAGCGACTTCTGGGTGCTCTACTACAACAAGGATCTGTTCGACGCCGCCGGCGTGGACTATCCCACCAACGACATGACCTGGGAGCAGTACGCTGACCTGGCCAAGCAGATGACCTCCGACGGCGTGTACGGCACCCACTATCACACCTGGCTGTCCGCGGTTGTGAACTGGGATGTCTGCGACGGCGTGAACACCCTGATCGACGGCGATTACAACGACCTGGCCTACTTCTACCAGCTCTATCAGGATCTGGAAGACGCCGGCGCCTGCATGCCCTATGACGAAGTGAAGGCCGCTGGCCTGCACTACTCCGCTGCCTTTGAGAACGGCAATGTGGCCATGCTGCCCATGGGCTACTGGTTCGTGTCCACTCTGATCCAGGCCATCAAGGACGGCACCTGCGACTTCAACTGGGGCATCGTCGCCGTTCCTCACAAGGAAGACGTGGCCGCGGGTTCCTCCTTCGGCAACCTGACCGGCGCCATGATCAACGCCAAGAGCGAGAACAAGGACCTGGCCTGGGAGTACATCTCCTGGCTGGCCGGCGAGGAAGGCTCCATCGCCACCGCTTCCACCGGCACCCGTCCCGCTTGGGTCTCCGAGGGCGTGGCCGAGGCCATGGCTTCCGCCGATGGCTTCCCCACTGACGAAGCCAGCAAGGCCGCTCTGATCCCCAGCTATGTGGGCATCGAGATTCCCGCCTCCGAGCATTCCTCCGAGATCAGCACCGTGCTGAACGAGGAGCACACCCTCATCATGACCCGCGAGAACACCATCGAAGAGGGCATTGAGGCGATGAACGAGCGCGT
This sequence comes from uncultured Eubacteriales bacterium, assembly GCA_900315585.1. Taxonomy (GTDB): domain Bacteria; phylum Bacillota; class Clostridia; order Christensenellales; family Aristaeellaceae; genus UBA2862. The sequence continues at coordinate 35,509 of OMZP01000024.1, forward strand.
GGCCGAGATCCTGGGCTGATCCGGATTCAAGGCTGAATTGACCTGACGCAGCGGCGGGGAAGGCGAACAACTCGCCTTCCCCGCCTTTATTCTATGAGGAATTAGGAATGAGGAATGAGGAATCCCGGACGACATATCGTCGCCGGACACTCATGATCCAATCAAATCCGCCAGGATTTGCACCGCCATTCCTCATTCCTAATTCCTCATTCATCATTGCATCGAAAGGAGCGTTGCCGCCATGGCCCAAACCGAAAACAGAAAGCAGATCTACAAGCGCAACATGAGTCGCTACGAGCGCAAGAAGGAGCTGATCGCCTATTCCTTCCTCGCGCCGAACTTCATCGGCTTTGCGGTGTTCACGCTGCTGCCGGTACTGTTCTCCATCTTCCTGTCCTTCGTGAAGTGGAAGGGCGGCGATTTCAGCACCATGCAGTGGGTGGGTCTGAACAACTACGCCGAGATCTTCAAGACGGCCAAGGTGGCCGAGAAGGGCATCGGCTATCTGTTCACCAAGGTGGACCTGGGCATCGCCCTGAAGAACACCCTGTTCTACACGCTGGTCACGGTGCCGCTGACGCTGGTCTGCGCGGTGGCGCTGGCCCTGGCGCTGAACAAGGCGGTGAAGGGCGCGGTGGGCTTCCGCACGATCTTCTTCTTCCCCTACGTGGCCTCCATGGTGGCCATCTGCGTGTGCTGGCGCTTCATGATGATGAAGGACGGCCCCATCAACCAGTTCATCATGGCCCTGGGCATCAACTTCAACAAGAGCTGGACCGCCGACAGCGGCATGGCCATATGGTCCATCATACTGGTCAGCGTCTGGCGCAACATGGGCTATTACATGGTCATCTACCTGGCGGCGCTGCAGGGCGTGCCGGTGGACCTCTACGAGGCCGCCACGATGGACGGCGCGAACAAGTGGCAGCAGTTCACCCACGTGACCCTGCCCCAGCTGCGCCCCACCACCTTCTTCGCCTCCACGATGCTGATCATCTCCTGCTTCAAGATCTACGACGTGGTGGCCATCATGACCGAAGGCGGCCCCGGACGCTCCACGAAGATGCTGGTCACCTACATCTACGACGAGGCGTTCTCCAACTTCAACTACGGCATCGCCAGCGCCATCGCCATGGTGCTGCTGGTGATCGTGCTGATCTTCACGCTGGCCCAGTTCAGCATGGAAGACAAGTACGCCAACGACTGAGAAGGGAGGAAGAAGACCATGACGCAAATCACCGCAACCCCCGCCAACGGCGTTCGCCCCAGCCATCCCGCGCTGCATGTCGTCGGCAAGACGCTGCTCTACATCGTGCTCATCGCCGTGGCGCTGGTGACGCTGATCCCCTTCGTGTGGATGATCTCGGCCTCCCTGAAGCTGGACCGCGAGGTGTTCAGCTACCCGATCCGCTGGGTGCCGGAGGTGTTCCACTGGGAGAACTACAGCCTGATCTGGTCGAAGGTGCCGCTGCTGACCTACTTCAAGAACACGGCCTTCATCGCCATCGTGGTCACCTTCATCCAGACGCTCACCTCCTCCTTCGCGGCCTACGCCTTCGCCAAGCTGCGCTTCAGGGGGCGGAACGCCCTGTTCATCTGCTACGTGGCCACCATCGCCGTGCCGTGGCAGACCTACATGCTGCCCCAGTTCATCCTGATGCGCTCCATGGGCCTGTACGACACCCTGTGGGCCATCGTGGTGCTCCAGAGCTTCAGCGCCTTCGGCGTGTTCCTGATGCGCCAGTTCTACCAGGGCATCCCCTCGGAGCTGTGCGAAGCCGCCCGCATCGACGGCCTCAGCGAATACGGCATCTGGGCGCGAATCATGCTGCCTCTGTCCAAAGCCGCCATCGCCACGCTGGTGATCTTCACCTTCGTGGGCACCTGGAACGACTACATGGGCCCCATGATCTACCTGACCCGGGACGTGAACAAGACCGTGCAGGTGGGCCTGCGCCGCTTCATCCAGGAAAATTCCAGCGACTACCACCTGATCATGGCCGTCTCCGTGTGCAGTCTGCTGCCCGTGTCCATCGTGTTCCTCAGCCTGCAAAAGTATTTCATCCAGGGCATCGCGACGACCGGATTAAAGGGATAATAAAAGCCTTCCCCTTTAGGGGAAGGTGGCATTTGCGCAGCAAATGACGGATGAGGTCGTTCCCATCCAAACCATCGCTATGAATACAGAGTTTTTAAATGAACGCCCCCTTTCCGTGGGCCCCGCTGATTCCTTCGCCTTCCCGTCCCTCTCCCCGTCGGACCGGGCGGCCCTCGCGCATCTGGCCCAGCGGTATCAGGACGAACCCTACGCCCAGCTCACCGCCCGCCAGTACATGGCCTTTGCCCGCACCGGCGAGCGCGGGATCATGGAAGCCCCCTATTTCCAGCGCCGAAGGAAGCTGATCGCGGCGCTGATGGGCGTGTGCGCCGGGGTGGAGCCGGAGATGAACCTGGACACCGTCGTGGACGGAATCTGGCTGATCTGCGAGGAGACCAGCTGGGTCATCAGCGCCCACAACGGCGGCGAGCACGACGGCGTGGAAAAGCGCGCGCCCCTGCCCCTGCCGGACCCGGAAAAGCCCTATGTGGACCTGTTCGCCGCCCAGACGGCCATGATCCTCTCCCTCGCCTGCCGGCTGCTTTCGGAGCAGCTGGACGGCGTGACCCCGCTGCTGCGCCGCCGGGTGCGGGATGAGATCGAGCGCCGAGTATTGACCCCCTTCGAGACCCGGGACGACTTCTGGTGGATGGGCGTCATCCGCAGGGACCTGTGCAACTGGACGCCCTGGATCGTCTCCAACGTGGCCCTGGCGGCCTGCGCCTGGGTGGACGACGAAGCGCGCCTCTCCGCGTTGCTGGAGCGGGCCTCCGTGATGGTGGGCCGCTACATGGACGGCATCCCCGAGGACGGCGGCTGCGACGAGGGTGTGGGCTACTGGAACCTGGCCACCGGCGCGGTGCTGGACTATTTGCAGCTGCTGGAGGCGCGGCCGGATGCCCGTTTTGATCGCATCGAAAAGCTCAAAAACATGGCCCGGTATCCGCTGGACATGTGGCTGGGCGGGGACTGGTTCGCCAACTTCGGCGACTGCGACGCCCGCCCGGAGGTGCCCGGCGAGCGCCTGCAATACGCGGGCCGACGGCTGGACATGCCGGAGCTGATTGCCTTCGGGGCGCGGTTCCGGGGCGACCCCGTGGACCCGATCCTGGACACCCCCCAGCTGTCCCGGCTTCTGAACAACCTGGCCCACCCGCCGGTGGACGCGGGCGCCATCGAGCCGCCCGCGGAGGCGTGGCTTCCCGATCTTGAGATCCGCAAGCTGCACCGGGGCGGCGCGACCCTCGTGGCCAAGGGCGGCATGAACGAGGGCAGTCACAACCACAACGACTGCGGCGGCTTCATCTACTTTGCAAACGGCGAGCCCCAGATCGTGGACGCCGGGAACATGACCTACTCCCGCAAGACCTTCTCCGAGGATCGCTACACCCTGTGGAACATCCGCTCGAAGTACCACAATGTGCCGCTGATCGGCGAATATGAGCAGGCCGCGGGCGCGCAATACCGGGCGCGGGAGGTCGTTCCCACCGAAGACGGCCTGCGGCTGGACATCGCCGGGGCCTATCCCCCCGAGGCGGGGGTGACGGCCCTGCGGCGCGCCTTCGCGCTGGATGAGGGCGGCGCGCTGACCCTGCGGGACGAGATCGAACTCACCGCCCCGCAGACCGTCACCGAGACCTTCCTGCTGCGCCACGAGCCCCGGTGCGAGGGCAACACCCTCGTCAGCGGCCCGGTGCGCATCGTCCCCGACCGGCCGTCGGAGATCGCCGTCGAGGAAATCCCCGTCACCGACCCCCGCATGGCCAAGAACTTCCCCGGCTCCCTCTGGCGGGCGGCCTTCACCCTCCCCGCCGCCCGGCGCCACGAGATTGGGTTCAGGATCGAAACGACAGGGGACGAAAAATGAGGAATTAGGAATGAGGAATTAGGAATTGATGTGGAAATCCTTGCGGATTTCATGGATTCAACAGGGAAACCGGGTTGCCGCGTCGGCCTGACGGCCTCCTCGCAATGACGTAAACCTCTGTCAAACCACGTCATTGCGAGGCCCGCAGGGCCATGGCAATCCGCTCCCCCAGAATAAAAACAAATCCCGCAGGGATTTGAACCTCCATTCCTCATTCCTCATTCCTCATTCCCCATTCCCCACCATTCCCCCATTCCAAAACAGCGAGGTTACTATGAACAAGTATCGTTTGAACCCCCTCAAATCCCGCGCGGACGTGGCGCGGCTGGCCACGGATCTGATCGCGCCGCTGATCCCCTGCCTATCCGAGGGCCGGGCGCGGCTCACCCTGGGCGACACCGGCGCGGTGTACGACGCCGCCATCGCGGGCATGGAGGGCTTCTCCCGGGTGCTGTGGGCGCTGGTGCCCATGCTGGCCGGGCACTGCCCGGAGGCGGAGGACCTCTGGCCCCTGTGGCGGGAGGGCATCCTCCACGGCACCGACCCGGACCACGAGGAATACTGGGGCGACATCGGCCCCTTCGACCAGCGCATGGTGGAGATGGCCGTGATGGGCATGGCCCTTTGCATGATCCCGGATCGATTCTACTTCGACCTGCCGGAGGCCGCCCGCCGGAACCTGTACAACTGGCTCAACCAGATCAACCTCCACGACATGCCCCAGAACAACTGGCTGTTCTTCCGGGTGCTGGTGAACATCGGCTTTATGCACGTGGGCCTGCCGGTGGACGAGGCTCGGCTTTCCGACGACCTGGACAACCTGGAGACCCACTACTGCGCCGACGGCTGGTACTACGACAAGCCCCTGCAACGGGACTACTACACCCTCTGGGCCTTCCACTACTACGGCATGGTCTACGCCAGCTACATGGCGGATCGGGACCCGGCGCGCTCCCGCCGCTACCTGGAGCGGGCGCGGCTGATCCTGCCCCGCTTCGCCGCCTGGTTTGACGAACGGGGCCGGGGCCTTCCCTACGGCCGCAGCCTCACCTATCGTTTCGCCCAGGGCGCGTTTTTCAGCGCCTGCGCCCTGGCGGGGGTCACCGGCGGCGACGGCGTGCTGCCGGAGGTGTCCTGGGGGCAGCTGAAGGGGCTGCTGCTGCGAAACCTGCGGGACTGGATGGCCCGGCCCATCTTCGACCGGGACGGCATCCTCACCATCGGCTACGGCTACCCGAACCTGATCTATGCGGAGGGCTACAACGCCCCCGGCTCCCCCTACTGGGCCATGAAGGTGTTCGCGGTGCTGGCCCTGCCGGAGGATCACCCCTTCTGGCAGGCGGAGGAAGCGCCCTATGCCCCGCCGACGACCCTGCTGGATCGGGAGGCCCGCCAGCTGGTCACCCGCGCGGGCGGCATGGTGATCGCCTACACCGCCGGGAACCACGCCTACGAGCACGCCCATGAGGACGAAAAATACGAGAAGTTCGCCTACTCCACGGCCTTCGCCTTCTCGGTGGCCAAGGAATGCGGCACGCTGAAAAAGGGCGCCTTCGACAGCATGCTGGCCCTGCGTCGGCCCGGCGAGCTGTGGCACACCAGAAGCGGCTTCGAGACCTATGAACTGAGCGAGACCTCGACCCTGTGCGCCTGGTCCCCCATGGCGGGCGTCGCCGTCGAGACCCGCGTCATTCCCCTGGGCAAGTGGCACGTGAGGAAGCACACCATCCGCGCCGACTTCCCCCTGGAGGCGGCGGAGGGGGCCTTCGCGGTGCCCTCGGAAGCGCCGGGCGCGCGGCCCTGCGACGCCGTCCCCACCGCCCAGCTGGAATCCGACGACCGCGCCCTGGCCCACGGGCCCCTGGGCAGCACCGGCGTGTTCGCCGTCGAAGGCTACGCCCGCGGCGAGGTGGTGCGGCCCGAGCCCAACACCAATTTGCTGTGCCCCCGCACGCTGATCCCCACGCTCCACGCCGCCATCGGCCCCGGCGAGACGCGGCTCATCTGCGCGGTCTATGCCGCAGACGGCGACGAAGCCCCCGAATCCATCCCGGAGGAGGTCCTTGAAATTGCGCAACGATGTGAATAATATCCTCGAAAAGATCGCCCGGAAGGTCCGCGCTACGGCTCCGCTGGCGGCCCAGTGCGCCACCCTGCCCTACGGCGGGGACGGCAAGGCCTGGCGGCCCGCGCCCTTCGACGGCAACAGCTGGTGGACCGGCGGCTTCTGGCCGGGGGCGCTGTGGCTTTTGTACACGGCCACCGGCGACGAGGCCTTCAAGGCCGAGGCCCTGCGGGGGGAGGACCTGCTCACTGCCGAGTTCCGCACCTTCAACCGGCTCAACCACGACGTGGGCTTCATGTACCTGCTCTCCTGCGGCGCGAACTACCGGCTCACCGGCAGCGCCCAGGCCCGCACGGACTGCCTCCACGCCGCCAGCCTGCTCATGGGCCGCTTCAATCCCGCGGGCTTCATCCGCGCCTGGAACGAGCCGGAGCGGGTGGGCTACGCCATCATCGACTGCATGATGAACCTGTCGCTGCTGTTCTGGGCCGCTGCCGAGACCGGCGACCCCCGCTTCGCCCACGTGGCGAAGATTCACGCCGACGCCACCCTGCGCCATTTCCTGCGCCCGGACGGCTCCGTGGCCCACATCGTGGAGTTCGACCCGGAAACCGGCGCGAAGGTGCGGGAGCACGCGGGCCAGGGCTGCGCCCTGGGCTCCGCCTGGTCCCGGGGCCAGGCCTGGGGGCTGTACGGCTTCGCCATGGCCTACGCCAACACCGGCGATAAACGCTACCTGGACGCGGCGAAGGCCATCGCGGACTTCTTCATCGCCCACATCCGCCCGGACGGCCTGACGGACTGCGACTTCGCCCAGCCCAAAGAGCCCCAGCGCCTGGACAACATCGCCGGGGCCTGCGGGGCCAGCGGCCTGATGGAGCTCCACCGCCTCACCGGCGACGCAGGGTACCTGGAGGCGGCGGAAAAGCTCGTGGACGGGCTGATCGACCGCTGCTGCGATTTCAACGAGGATTCCTGCGGCCTCCTCACCCACTGCACCGCCAGCTATCACGACGACGCGGCGGGCGTGCACACCAACATCGTCTACGGCGACTTCTTCCTCATCGAGGCCCTGCTCAAGCTGGCGGGCCGGGATGCGAAGCTGTGGTATTCCAGGGAGGCATCACGATGATCACCATTGCCGCAAAAGACGCTTCCGGCGCGATCCTCGCCCGGGCCTGCCACGAAACCGAGGCGCTGCTCTGCTTCGACCGGGACTACGCCGAGGGCGACTGCCTCGAGATCACCGCCGATGCCAGGCACCTGTGGGTGCAGCCGGATGTCTCCGTGCTCCCCGGCGAGGTCTACCTGCCGGAGGGCCGCATGACCTGGCGCGTGCCCGCGGGCGAGCACCGACTGGCCTACCGCCCCGGCGCGTTCACCGAGCCCCGGCACATCGTCTCCGCCCGGGCCATGGCCCCGGAGGAGGTCGCCGCCGTCCGCTGTCTGAGCCGCAACCCCGCGGACCTGCGGGGGGACACGGACTTCTTCCCCCATTGCACCGCCAACGTGGAGACCCGGGGCGAGAGCGTCTTCGCCGCCCGGAACGTGATCGACGGCCTGCGCCACAACACCTTCCACGGCGAGTGGCCCTTTGAGAGCTGGGGCATCGGCGCGCGCACGGATGCCTGGTGCAAGCTGGACCTGGGCCGGGAGGCGGCGTTGGACCGCATGGCCCTGACCCTGCGGGCGGACTTCCCCCACGACGCCTACTGGGTGCGGGGCGAGGTGGAGCTGTCCGACGGAGGGGTGATCGCCTTTCCCCTGGAAAAGACCGGCGAGCGCCAGTTCATCGACCTCTCCGGCCACACCGCCCGCTGGCTGAGGCTGATCCGCCTCGTCAAGAGCGACGACCCCTCCGCCTTCCCGGCCCTGCGCCAGTGGGAAGTTTTTGGTCGGGATTTGTAAAATACATCTTTACGTTTTGGTAAACTCGTGCTAGAATAAGGAAAAGGCATCAGAGTGTGTTTCTGAATCCCGGGAGATGCCGTTTCAAGCGCATCAGGGTTTTGAAAACACGCTCTGGATACGAGGGAGAAGCATGCTCTATTCCAGCGCGGGGTTTCTGGCCCTGCTCATCCATCTGATCATCAATTACGATGTGCTCCGGAAGAGCTCCGACAAGGAGGTCGTCCCGGCCCATCGCTCCTATCGTGCCTTTTTGCTCTCCATCACCGTCTATTACATCACCGATATCCTCTGGGGCACGCTCTACGAAGGCGGGCTGATCGCCCTGACCAACGCGGACACCGCCCTCTATTTTGCCTCCATGGCCCTGTCCATACTGCTCTGGACCCGCTATGTGGTGGAATATCTGAAGGACAAGAACCTGTTCGGGCGGCTGCTGCTCACCGTGGGCTGGCTGCTGTTCGCCTTTGAGCTCGTCGTCATCATCGCCAACTTCTTCCTGCCCGTGCTGTATTCCTTCGAGGACGGCGTCTACCGGGCGGGGGCGGCCCGCTACATCACCCTGACGATCCAGATCCTCATGTTCCTGATGACGGCGGCCTACGCCCTGGCCGTGGCGATGCGCCGGGAGGGCACCATGCGCCTGCGCCACCGCACCATCGCGCTGTTCAGCCTGGCCATGACGGGCTTCATCACCGCCCAGGCCCTCTATCCGCTGCTGCCGCTGTACGCCATCGGCTGCATGCTGGGCACCTGTCTGCTCCACACCTTCGTGCTGGAAAACGAGAAGGAGGAGTATCGGGACCAGCTGGAGACCCGGCTCCAGGAGAGCATCCTGAACGGCAACTACTACGACCTGCTCACCGGCCTGCCCGGCATGTCCTATTTCTTCGAGCTGACCGACAGGCACCTGGCCCGCGCCGAAAAGCGCGGCAGCCGCCTCGCCTGCCTGTACCTGAACCTCAGCGGCATGAAGTTCTACAACAAGAGCCACGGCTTCTCCGGCGGCGACAAGATGCTCAGGTCCCTGGCCCAGCTGCTCACCGCCGCCTTCGGCGAGGAGAGCTGCAGCCGCTTCGGGCAGGATCACTTCGCCGTCATCACCGAGGAGGCGGGCCTGGAGGACAAGCTGAATAAGCTGTTCGAGGACTGGCACGCCCAGTGCGGCGAGGGATGTCCCTCCATCCTGGCGGGCATCTACCTGGACGAACCCCGGAACGTGGACATCAGCGCCGCCTGCGACCTGGCCAAGATCGCCTGCGACGCCATCCGCACCACCTACAAATCCTCCTTCAAGTACTACGACAACGCCATGCTGGCCGTGGCCGAAAAGCAGCAGTACATCATCGGCCACCTGGACCGGGCCATCGCCGAGGGCTGGATCCAGGTCTACTACCAGCCCATCGTCCGCGCCGCCAACGGGCGGGTCTGCGACGAGGAGGCCCTGGCCCGGTGGATCGACCCGGAGCGCGGCTTCCTCTCCCCGGCGGACTTCATCCCCATCCTGGAGGAGGCCAAGCTGATCTACCGGCTGGACCTTTACATGGTGGAGCAGGTGCTGAAAAAGCTGGCGCTCCAGCAAGCGAAGGGCCTGTTCCTGGTGCCCCAGTCCATCAACCTCTCCCGGGCGGACTTCGACGCCTGCGACATCGTGGAGGAGATCCGCGCCCGGGTGGACGCCGTCGGGCTCCCCCGCCGCCTGATCACCATCGAGATCACCGAGAGCATCGTGGGCAGCGACTTCGACTTCATACAGTCCCAGGTGGAGCGTTTCCGCGGCCTGGGCTTCCCCGTGTGGATGGACGACTTCGGCAGCGGCTATTCCTCGCTGGACGTGCTGCAGAGCCTGCAGGTGGACCTGATCAAGTTCGACATGCGCTTCATGCAGCAGTTTGACCACGAGGAAAAGAGCAAGATCATCCTGGCGGAGCTGATGAAGATGGCCATCGGCCTGGGCCTGGACACCGTCTGCGAGGGCGTGGAGCGGGAGGATCAGGTGGAGTTTTTGCGGGAGATCGGCTGCACCAAGCTCCAGGGCTTCTACTACACCCGGCCCCTGCCGCTGGACGAGGTGTTCAAGCGGTATGAGACGGGCACGCAGATCGGCTTTGAAAACCCGGAGGAATCCGACTACTTCAACGCCATCGGGCGCATCAACCTGTTCGACCTGGCCGCCCTGGCCAAGGAGGACGAGGACAGCTTCCAGCACTATTTCAGCACCATCCCCATGGCCATCATCGAGGTGCAGGCCGACCGCGCCCGCTTCACCCGCAGCAACCAGGCCTACCGGGACTTCATCCAGCGCGCCTTCGGCCTCAACCTTTCCGATCTGGGCTCCACCTTCGAGGACACCCCCGAGGGCCCCGGCCGCGCCTTCGTGGACCAGCTGCACAAGTGCTGCGACGAGGGCGGCCGCGCCGTGTTCGACGAGACCCTGCCCAGCGGCGCCGTCATCCACTCCTTCATGCGCCGCGTCACCAAAAACCCCCTCACCGGCACCGTCGCCGCCGCCGTGGCCGTCCTGGCCATCAGCGAAGCGCCGCGGAAATGACCGCGGTTTGGCTCATCACAAAAAGTTGAGGGGGCCTTCTTTTGGTTCTTCACGGAAACTTGGGGACAGCAGAACGCAGAGAAGGAAGAGCAAGATAGCGAATCAAGGTAAAGAAGTACTCATCGTCCCTATAGCCGT
>OMZP01000068.1 GCA_900315585.1 uncultured Eubacteriales bacterium
GAGCGGAGCGAAGGATCTGTACGTTGCGTTGTCCTGCGGCATTGAAGGTAGTGTTCTGCCATACATTTCCATGCATCCCACAAGTTTCCGTGAAGAGCCGCCATTCATGGCGTCCGTCCAAGGGGAACGACCTCTTCCGTCACGGCTTCGCCGTGCCACCGTTCCACGGGACTTGCCGTCCCCGTCTCGCTGAAAACAGTTCACAGAACTGTTTTCCGGGCGCTCGACGCCCCTAAAGGGGAAGGCCTTGCTGCCGCGCGGTTCCCCAAAAGCCTTCCCTTTAGGGGAAGGTGGATTGACGCGGAGCGTCAAGACGGATGAGGTCGTCTCCCCGATTTCCAAGCAAGGCAAAGGCGGCGTGATTCCCGGACTTGTTCCAGGAATCACGCCGCCATTTTACCGTCAAGGATCAATCAGCGACTTACTCAATGCGCCCAGTTGTACGCCTTGTCAATGGCGCTCTGGTGGCTCTCGTTCACGGAATCGCTGCCGTGGGTCTTGCTGCCCACCATGTGCAGGCAGAACTGACCGTCGTAGCCGTTGTCGGAGATGGTCTGGTCGCCGTGGGGCATGGTGTTGATGGAGCAGGCCACGTACTTGCCGCCCGCGTGGAGGATCACCGGGATGCAGTCCCAGGAGAAGCTGCCGCCGGCGATCTTCTTCAGCTTGGCCGTGTCGGCGGCGGTGGCGGGCTCGCAGTCCGCGTGGCTGTGGCCGCCCATGCGCTTGATCTTCACGGTGACGCCGCTGTCGATGTCGTAGATGTAGCCGTAGTCGCCGGTGTCCAGCACGCTGCTGCCGCCGTCATACCAGTTCAGCTTCACCACCTTGCTCTTCCAGGAGGAGGAGCTGCCGGAGACGGACTTCTTGACCAGGCTGCTCTTGCTGCGGGACACGTCGGAGCTGGGCACGTAGCCGGTCTTGGAGCCATTGGAGTTCTGCACCCGCAGGTAGTCCCCGCTGACGCCCACCACGTACAGCTTCGTGTTCGCCTCCACGGACACCTTGTCCGACGAGGACGACGCGCTCTTGTACACATGGGTGGACTTGCTGGTGTAGACGGTGGTGCGGGAGGATGTGTTCAGGTACTTCACGGGCACATAGCCGGTGACCCCCTTGATGCTCACCTTCGCCCAGTCGCCGGACACGCTCTTCACCGTGGCGCTGAGCCCCTTCTCCAGGGCCACGCTGCTGGCGGACGTGGAGTCCGAGCTGTACAGGCGGGCGGAGCCGCTGTTCACCTTCGCGGAGGTCGCCAGCGCGCCGGTGGGCAGCAGCGTCGCCGCCAGCAGCACGCACAGGATCCTAAGCATATATTTCATGGTCTTTCTCCTTGTATGTGATTTCACTTCCCCTATATTATATTGGCGAATGATGGCATTTATGTGAATTGCCACGAAAGCCATCTGCTTTCGCCATCAATTCGCCACGAATTTAACGCGACAGTGTCGGAAGAAACACGATTTTTACACGCATTTGGTAAAATGTCCGCAGCAATTTTGAGAGGAGAACCCCCATGGCCCGCACCCTCACCGATGCCCAGCGCATGGACCAGCGCCTGCTGACCGACTTCCGCAAGCCCATCTGGCGGCCCTTCATGCGCGCCATCCGGCAGTATCGGCTCATCCAGAGCGGCGACCGGATCGCCGTTTGCGTCTCCGGCGGCAAGGATTCCATGCTGCTGGCGAAGCTGATGCAGCTGCTCCAGCGCCACAGCGAGGTCCCCTTCGAGGCGATCAACCTGATCATGGACCCCGGCTACAGCCCGGAAAACCGGCGGCAGGTGGAGAAAAACGCGAAGCGGCTGGCGCTGGATTACACCCTCGTCGAGAGCGACGTGTTCGAGGTGGCCAACGCCCAGGCGGAGCATCCCTGCTTCCTCTGCGCCCGGATGCGCCGGGGCTGCCTCTATCGCCACGCCCAGGCCCTGGGCTGCAACAAGCTGGCCCTGGGGCACCACTACGACGACGTGATCGAGACCACGCTGATGGCCATGCTCTGGGGCGGCCAGATCCAGGCCATGCCGCCCCGGCTGAAGGCGCAAAACTTCCCCGGCATGGAGCTCATCCGCCCCCTCTACCAGGTGCGCGAGGCCGACATCCTCGCCTGGCGGGACGCCTTCTCCCTCACCTTCCTGCGCTGCGCCTGCCGGCTCACCGAGTCCGCCGCCGTCGACGAGACCGCCTCCGCCCGCCAGCAGACCAAGCGCCTCATCGCCGCCCTCCATGAATCCAACCCCAAGGTGGAGCAGAATATCTTCAACAGCATCCACCGCGTCCAGCTCGACACCCTCGTGGGCTGGAAACACGCCGGCGAACAGCACTCGTTCCTGGATTCGCTGGAGGATTGAGCATTGTTTTTGTCATTGCGGCGTTGCAACATCCCGCAATGACATCCACAGGGACGCTATTCATGGCGTCCGCAAGCCTTCCCCTTCAGGGGCGTCGAGCGCCCGGAAAACAGTTCTGTGAACTGTTTTCAGCGAGACGGGGACGGCAGTCCCGTGGAACGGTGGCCGAGCGAAGCGAGGTCGGAAGAGGTCGCCTCTCCCCTTGCCTCCCCTGTGTAAGGGGAGGTGGCGCATTACACCGGAGGGGCGCCTCTTCCCTCACAATCTATTCTCCATCCCATACGCTCTAAAGAGCCGGTTCAAATCCTCA
>OMZP01000045.1 GCA_900315585.1 uncultured Eubacteriales bacterium
ATGACAGGAATTGCGTCGTTTGTCATCCTGAGCGCAGCGAAGGATCTGTACGTTGCGTTGTCCTGCGGCATTGAAGGTAGTGTTCTGCCATATATTTCCATGCATCCCACAAGTTTCCGTGAAGAGCCATAATATTGTGGCACGCTGCTCTTTTAATGACGCCTCCGGCTGAACCGCTGCTGCCGGTGGCAGGCGTCGCAGAGGGGATAGGGCCAGTTCCAGGGGAGGGCCCGGCCGCAGGAGCGGCAGGCCTTTTGCTTGAGCTTCTGGGTGGACAGGATGTGGATGATGCCCTGGCTGATCAGGGACTTGCGCTTCTGAATCTCCTCCAGCAGGTCGTCTGGCTCGGCGATGAACAGCCGGGCGTAGTTGTAGTACAGATCGCAGCGGCGATAGTCCGCCTCCAGCTCGTCCAGCTGCTGGATGTCGCAGTCCTCCGGGTTCAGGTAGGCGGGCAGCTCCGCGACCACGTCGACGGACTCATGAACGCATTCCGCGTGGTACATGGCCCGCCATCGCATCAGCAGGTCCGGGTCCGTCTCGTCGAAGGGGATGCAGAGGAAGCGGTACAGCAGCACCTTGTCGGTCTTCGGCGTTTCCATCATGGCCGCCAGCGCCGCCATGCGCACGGTGGACGCCTTGGAGAAGCAGCTCTTGTCCTTCATCAAGAGCCACTGGTTGATGATCTCCGTCAGCGGAAGCGGCAGGCCCAGCAGCGATTCCGGGAAGCCGATCACCGCCTCGGTGAGCTTGAGCAGCGGCTTGTTCAGCGCCCGCTCCACGGTGCCCTTGAAGCCGTGGGCGTTCACATAGCCCACGTCGTACTGGCCGTAGCGCCCGGCCCGCCCGGCAATCTGCTTGATCTCCGCGTCGGTGAGTGGCCGGGTGATGTCCCCGTCGTACTTCTCCGATTCCAGGAACACCACCCGTTCGATGGGCAGGTTCATGCCCATGGCGATGGCGTCCGTGGACACCACCACCTCCGAGTCGCCCTGCTGGAAGCGCACGGCCTGGTCCCGGCGCACGTCCGGCGGCAGCGCCCCGTAGATCAGCGAAACGTGCCAGCCCCGGCGCTTCAATTCCGCCGCCACGGCGTGGACCCGGGCCTTGGAGAACACGATCAGCGCGTCGCCCCGGCGCACGGTGTCCGGGAACTGGAAGCCCTCCTTCTCCACCACCAGCGGGGTCTTGCGGTGGTGGCGCACGATGGTCAGCTCGTCGCCGCACTCCCGCACGATGCGGGTGAGCAGCTCCTCCGCGTCCGGGGAGGCGCACAGGTGGATCTCGTCCGCGCACAAGCCCAGGATCGCCGCCGTCCACGCGCCGCCCCGGTCCCGGTCCGCGATCATCTGGCACTCGTCGATCACGGCCACGTCGTAGTGGGTCTTCAGGTCCGCCATCTCCACCGTGGAGGACTGCACCCGGCTGCCGGGCACGCGCAGCTGCTCCTCACCGGTGACCAGCGAGCAGAGCACGTCGTTCAGGTTCAGCGTCTCGAACTGCTCCGCCGCCAGCAGCCTGAGCGGCCCCAGGTAGATGCCGCAGCGGGCCCCGGTGAGCCGGCCCACGCCCTCGTAGGTCTTGCCGGAGTTGGTGGGGCCCAGGTGCAGTATGAACCTTCGATGCAGCTGCCGGGCCAGGGGATAGAGGTCCCGGTAGTGCTCCGGCACGGCGTTCAGCAGCGCCGAGCGCAGCTTCTTTTCGCTGGAGCGGGCCGCGTCCGCCTGCCGCTGGAGCTGTTTCACCGAGGAATTGCCGTTCAGCAGCCGGCGCAGCCGCTCCGGGGGAAAGCGCCGGTTCACCCCGGCGCACACCGCGCCCTTGGCCTTCTTGACGGCCCGCTTGACCGCCGACTGCACCGTTTCGCCGTCCGAAAGCGCCACGGAGCCGCAGGCCGCCAGCTCCGGGTGGGCCCTGTAGAGCTCGCCCCGGAGCGCGCCGGACAGGGACCTGTCCTGCCAGGCCTTCTCCACCGCCCAGGCGGGCACGCCGCCGGAGAAGACGGTGGCCATCAGCCGCTGCACGGCGCTGTCGGCGGAGGGAGCCTTGCCCAGCGTGCGGGAGAAGTCGCCCCGGCGCAGGTACCGCTCCACCTTGCCCTCGCTCTCGTCCACCAGATGCTTCACCTGCCGGTCGAGGACAGCCTTGGGCGCCTGCTGTTCGATGAGGCTCACGGCCCTGTGGGCCTTCCTAAGGGACACCCGGCACTTCTCCACCGAGCGCAGGAAGGCGAGGTCCACGGGCCGATCCTGGCGCAGCTCGCCGTCGATCAGCGGCGCGAGGCGGTCGAACTCCTCCTGGTGGTATTCCAGGGCCAGCTCCCCGCGCTGCAGGGCCTGCCAGGCCTTGTCCCCGCGCTTCACCTGATAGAGGGCGGTGGCGAAGGCCTTGCTGTCCAGGTATTCCTGAAGCGCCTGCTCGGACATGCCGCGGGTGACGGGGCGCACCTTCTGCATGGCGCGCTGGCGCAGATAGTCCTCCCGCTCCGGGATGATGGCCTGAACATACGCCGCCAGCGCCCGCTCCCTGTCCATGCCGTCACCACCCCTGGTCATACTGGTATCAAAACTCCATCCTCCATTGTACCATGCCGCGCCGCTTGCCGCAATCCCCCTGTCCGGAAATATCAGGGCAAACGCATGAATTGCGATTGTGTGACAAGGCTGTAATTTATACTGTTGCAATACTCTTGTAACTCATGTGTATGCCCGGCTGGAAATATAATCCCTTGCCGAACGGCGCGTTTTTGGGTATAATGGTTAAAATGGAAGATTCAATCAGGAGGACGAACCATGAAGCATTGCATGATGCGGCTGCTGTCCGCGCTGTTGACCTGCGCGCTGCTGCTGTCGGCCTGCGCCCTGGGCGCGTTCGCAGAGGAGGATAAGGTGGAAACATTGCTGGCATCCATGAGCCTTCGGGACAAGCTGGCCCAGATGATGTATTTCAGCCCCCGCCGGTGGAAGGACAACCCGGAGGCTGAGACCGCCGAGAATGTCGTCGAGCTGAACGAGACGCTTTCGGACTATATCGCCGAACGCCGCTTCGGCGGCATCCTGCTCTTCGCCGAGAATTGCCGGGACGCGGAGCAGACGCTGAGGCTGGTCGCCCGGATGCAGGCGGCGAACCGCCAGGGCGGCGGCCTGCCGATGTTCATCGCCGCGGATCAGGAGGGCGGCCTTGTCGCCCGGCTGAGCTACGCCACCCGCGGCGTGGGGGCCATGGCCCTCACAGCCACCGGCGACCCGGAAAACGCCCGTGAGATGGCGAGAATCCACGGCGAGGACCTGGCCCTGTCCGGCATCAACGTGGACTTTGCGCCGGTGATGGACGTGAACGACAACGCCGCCAACCCGATCATCGGCGTGCGCTCCTTCGGGGACGATGCCGGGAATGTGAGCGAATACGGCGTGGCCTTCATGGAGGGCCTGAAGGACAGCGGCATCCTGGCCGCTTTGAAGCACTTCCCCGGCCACGGCAACACCGCCGTGGACAGTCACACGGGTCTGCCGCTGGTGGAGCGCACCCATGACGAGCTGATGGCCAAGGAGCTTCTGCCCTTCAAGGCCGCCATTGACGCGGGCGCGGAGATGGTGATGACCGCCCACATCCAGTTCCCGCAGATCGAGAAGGGAACCTACATCTCCACCACCACCGGCGAGGAGATCTGCATCCCCGCCACGATGTCCAAGACCATCCTCACCGGCATTCTCCGGGAGGAGCTGGGCTTCGACGGCGTGATCGTGTCCGACGCGCTGGACATGGGCGCCATCACCGACAATTTCGCCGACGCCGACGTGCTGTCCCTGGCCATCAACGCGGGCGTCAACATGCTGCTCATGCCCGGCGTGTGGGATCGGGAGGGGCTGGACAAGATCGACGAAATGCTGGATACGGCGGTGGCGCTGACGGAAGCGGGAACCATCGACCCGGCCCGCGTGGACGATTCCGTGCGCCGCATCCTGAGGCTGAAAGCCAGCTGCGGCCTGCTGGATCGGGAGGACTTCGCCGTCACCGACGAGGCCATGGCCGCGGCCAAGGCGGGCGCCGCCAGCGCCGGGCACTACCAGGCGGCCTGGGACATTGCCGTGAAGGCTTTGACCCTGCTCAAGAACGAGAACGGGGCCTTCCCGGTGGCACTGAAGGAGAATGAAAAGGCGCTTCTGTTGTTCACCGCGGCCAGCCGCTTGGGGACGGGGGATTTCACCGCCCGCATCCTCGAGGGCAGGAGCGCGATCCCGGAGGGCGCGACCATCGAGAGCATGGTGATCGAGCCGGACACCGCCGAGGCCTGCTTGGCCGCGGCAAAGGAAGCCGATCACGTGATCATCGTCAGCCGCGCCTGGGTGGCCGCTTGCCTGGATCCGGCCACCGAGGACGGCTTCCCGGTGGGCGTGGCCAACCAGGTGATCGACGACCTCCACGCCGCGGGCAAGACCGCCCTGGTGATCAGCTGCCAGCTGCCCTACGACGCCGCCTGCTATCCGGAGGCCGACGCCATCCTGCTGGCCTACGGCTCCGGCCCCATGGCCGTCCCGCTGGAGGGCGACGGCCTGGGCGCGGCCTGGTGCCCGAACCTGCCCGCCGCGATCTGCGCGGCCTTTGGGCAGGAGACGACGGAGGGCAGGCTGCCGGTGAACCTGATGAAGCTGGACGCCGACTTCCACCTGACGGACGAGGTGCTGTACCCCCGCCAGGTGGGCGCGGACGTGGTGCTGGGCGACGAACAGTTTGAAGCTTATTTGCCGATGTTGGAGGGCATGCGCGTGGCGCTGCTCTCCAATCATTCCGGCATCGTGGGGGACGAGACCAGCGGCCTGGGCGACCTCGCCGGCATGGACGCGAGCCTGATCCCCTTCGGCAAGGACGCCCAGGGCAATGAGATCGTCTACGGCGAGCATGTGCTGGACGCGATGCTCGACCGGGGCGTGAACGTCACCGCCATTTTCAGCCCGGAGCACGGCTTCCGGGGCACCGCCGACGCCGGGGAGCGCGTGGACGACTCCGTGGACGCGGCCACGGGCGTGCCGATCCTGTCCCTCTACGCCGAGGGCAGTCGCTCGCCCAGCGACGCGGACATGGACAAGTTTGACGCGCTGGTGGTGGATTTGCAGGACGTGGGCCTGCGCTACTACACCTATTACATCTCCATGGTGGATCTGATGAACGCCTGCGCCGAGCATGGTAAGCCCGTCGTCATTCTGGATCGGCCCAATCCCAACGGCTTCTATGTGGACGGCCCGATGCTTGAGGAGGGCTTTGCCTCCGGCGTGGGCCGCCTGCCCGTGCCCGTGGTCCACGGCATGACCCTCGGCGAGCTGGCCCGGATGGCGAACGGCGAGGGCTGGCTGAGCGCCGGGAAGGATGCCTGCGATCTGACGGTCATCCCCTGCCTGAACTACACCCACCGGACGAAGACCGCCCTGGTTCGCGCCCCTTCGCCGAACTTGAAGGACATGCGGGCGGTGTACCTCTACGCCTCTACCTGCTTCTTCGAGAACACCGCCGTGTCCGTGGGCCGGGGCACCGAGACGCCCTTCGAGGTCTTCGGCAGCCCGTACCTTCAGGGCGTGGAGGGCTGGGACTACAGCTTCACCCCCCAGACCATGGCCGGCGCGGCCAACCCGCCCTTCGAGGGGGAGACCTGCTGGGGCGTTTCCCTGCGAGAGGTTCCCCTGGAGGAGATCCTGGACGAGGGCATCAACCTCAGCTATCTGGTGGATGCCTACAATGCCGTGCGCGCCGCCCACCCGGAGATCAGCTTCTTCGGCAAGGCGGACGACAAGGGCCGCTACTGGCTGGACAAGCTCTGCGGCACGGATCGGGTGCGCACGATGATCGAGGCGGGGGAGACCGCCGAGGCCATCGAGGCCAGCTGGCAGGAAGAGGTCGCGGCCTTCAAGGAGCAGCGCAGGCCCTACCTGCTGTATGAGGAGTGACGGAGGAGAAATCCATGAAGAAAATCGTGAGCCTGTGGCTGTGCCTGGCGCTTATGCTTCTGGGCGCGGCCGCGGCGGCGGGGGAAGAGGCGAGCGCCATGTCCCTTGAAAGGCTGGACGCCCTGCCGGAATGGGGCTGGCAGAAGGCCGCCGATTTTCCGGACTGGAAGGGCTATGTGGACGACACGCTGGCCATGAACAGCATGCTCAGCTTCCAGGGCTTCCACGGCCAGGGGACGATCTACCTGAACGTGCCGGCGGGCGTGGAGGGCTTTAACCTCTACGTCAACGGCGCGCGGTTCGATACCTCCGAAATTGCCGAGGGCGCGTGGGCCGCGGACATCTCCGGCGTCGCCGTTGACGGCGTGAACACCCTGCAAATAACCCGCATCCGCCCCGCGGACTTCGAGGGCAAGGTGCAGGTGCGCGTGCCCTATCCGGTGGTGCTGGAAAATGACGGGGAGCTGGAGGGCATCCGGCCTGAGACCCTGGCGCTGATCGAGGACATCATCGAGACCGACGTGGCCTACGGCTTCACCAGCGCCCAGCTGGCCGTGGTGCGGAACGGGCGGCTGGTGTACGAAAACGCCTGGGGCAAGGTGAACAGCTATCTGCCCGACGGAACGCCCGATGAGGAAAGCGCCCTTGCCACCCCAGATACCCTCTACGACCTGGCCAGCGTCACCAAGATGTTCTCCATCAACTATGCCGTGCAGAAGCTGGTCACGGACGGCCGCATGGACGTGGACAGCGCCATCGTGGACATCCTGGGCGAGGGCTTCGCCGAGGATACGCTGGACATCGCCTACGCCTCCGTGGAGAACGCCCCGGACCACGACACCCAGGTGGCCTGGAAGCGGGCGCTGACTGTGCGGGACGTGCTGCGCCACCAGGCGGGCTTCCCGGCCGGCCCCCACTACAACGACCCGGCCTACGACCTGGCCCTCCAGGCCGTGACCCTGCCCGGGGCGAACCTGGCCCTGGCCCGGAACCGGGAGGAGACGCTTCAGGCCATCTGCAAGACGCCGCTGCTCTACGAGCCCGGAACCCGGACGGTCTACTCCGACGTGGATTACATGCTGCTCACCTTCGTGGTGGAGGCCGTGACCGAGGAGCGTTTGGACGACTATCTGCGGGAGACCTTCTGGGAGCCCATGGGCCTTGATCGCGTGACCTACCTGCCCCTGGAGAATGGCTTTGCCGCAGGGGACTGCGCCGCCACGGAGCTGAACGGCAACACCCGGGACGGCCACGTGTCCTTCGAGGGCATCCGCACCGAAACGATCCAGGGCGAGGTGCAGGACGAGCGCGCCTGGTACTGCATGGAGGGCGTGTCAGGCCACGCCGGGCTGTTCGCCAACGCCAGGGATCTTGCAAAGCTGGCCAGCGTGATGCTCACCGGCGGCTATGGCGAGCACCGCTTCTTCGCCCGCAACGTGATGGACGGCTTCACCGCGCCCAAGGCATTCAACTACGGCCAGTGGGGTCTGGGCTGGCATCGCGAGGGCGACGACCAGCGGCCCTGGTACTACGGAACCCAGTCCGCGCCGAACACTGTCGGCCACCAGGGCTGGAGCGGCACGCTGGTGATGATCGACCCCTCCCGGAATCTGGTGATCGCCTACCTGACCAACAAGATCAATTCCCCGGTGTGGGACATGAAGACCCTGAATACGTTCGACGGCGGTTGCTACACCGCCTCCACCCTGGGCTTCGTGCCCCAGCTGCTGTCCATCGGCATGGATCGGGAGGAGGACGTCTCCGGCCAGCTGCTGGAGCTGATCGCCGACATGGCCGCCGAGAGCCTGAAGCTGATCCCCGAGGGCTCGGACGCCGATTCGCCCCGGGTGAAGAACGCCCGGAGCAAGCTCGAGGTGCTCCGCAAGTGGGCCGCGGGGGATGCGGATATGCTCGCCTACGCCGATGAATTGGGCGATGGGCTGCCAGAATGACGAATCACCCCCATCGGTTTCCAACCGATGGGGGTGATTCTATGAAATCCTAGTAATTATACCACTTGAACCACCTGAGGTGCCGCGCGTATTCCCGGCTGCAGGGCAGGCCGCTCTCCAGCGGGTAGAACGCCCCGAACAGCACCAGCGCCGCGCCCAGCAGGCTTCCCGAGACCACGTTGAACGCGGTCTCGTTCTTTTTGCGGATCGCCTCCAGCAGCAGCACCGAGGCGAGGATGATGAAGGGCACGCTGGCGAAGTAGTGGTAGATGAAGGTGCTGCGGGGCACGATCACCCAGGGCAGGTACTGGCTGGCGAAGCCGACGATCACCATCACGTCGTTTTTTCCGGCCCGACGCTTCAAACACATTCGCACCAGCACGTACACAAGCGCCGCCAGCCCGAACCACCACACCGCCGGGTTGCCCATGCAGCTGATGGAGCTGATGGTGCCCTCCGGCATGTAAGCTGAGCCGGAGTAGTACCACATGGGCCACCAGATCACCGGCCACTGATACCAGGGGGAGCGGAAGTAGTGGGTGTCGCCGCCCAGGCCCGCGTGGTAGCTGTAGATGCTCTTTTGCAGCTCCACCACCCGCTTGACCCGCTCGCCGGACAGCATGTCCCCGAAGGTCTTTACGCCCTCCGGCCTCAGCAGCCAGAAGTAGCTGAAGTAGTAGATCAGCGCCGGGATCACCACGAAGAACACCACGCAGAAGCCGAGGGTGATCCACAGATTGCGCAGGCATTGGGATTTGTCCTCCAGGTGCTTCATCTCCCGCAGCCGCCGGAACACCGTCCAGAAGAACAGTATGGCCAGCCCCGCCGAGGCGTAGAGGCCCACCCACTTGGTGGCCCAGGCGATGCCCATCGTCACGCCGCACAGGCCCAGGGGCACCAGCGTCTTTTTAAGGGGCTCCCGGTTCCAGCTCATCTGGCAGTAGCGGAACATGAACAGGTACATCAGCATGATCCAGAACACCGCGTAGCTGTCGATGGTGGCGATGCGGGTCTGGGTGAAGTGCATGGAGTCCAGCGCCATCAGGCACATGGCGATGAACGACAGCCGCACGTCCTTGGTCAGCTGCTTCGCCAGCAGGTACATCAGCGGCACCATCAGCACGCCCACCAGCGCGCCCATGAACCGCCAGCCGAAGGGCGTCATGCCGAACAGCTGGATGCCCACCATCATCAGCACCTTGCCCAGCGGCGGGTGGGTCCACTCGTAGGCGTCCATGCCGTGCAGGTGCTCGAAGGCGGTGCGGGCGTGGTAGATCTCGTCGAAGTAGCTGGAGTTAAGGTAGCTGGGATAGGAAGCCACGGTGCTCTGCTCGTCGATCAGCGCGTCGGCGGAGCTCTCCGAGGCCTCCGTCTGGCCGGACTGGGTCACGCCTGCCACGGGCAGCACATTCCCGTCCCCGTCCAGGAAGCCCACCTCGTAGAGGATCAGCCCCGCGGACTGGGCGGTGATGCGGGCGTAGCGGGCCGTCTGCATCGGGTCGCCGTTGGCGGCGGTGGGGTAGGTCACGTAGGCCGAGCCGTCCGTCGTGGGCTCGGTGTCCTCATACAGCGGGTTCAGGTCGCTGTTCAGCGGCGTGAACCACAGCCAGCGGAAGATCTCGCCCTGGTTGTAGCGGGCGTAGACCGGCTCGGTCCAGGCCTCGCCGTCGTTGGACAGCTCCACCGTGAAGGCGGAGTTGCAGATGCCGCCGTAGTAGGTCATGCGCCAGGTCTTTTCCTCGCCCAGGTCGAACACGACGCTCTCCCCGCTCTGGCTGGCCGTCCAGCCGGACTGGGGCGCCTGGGTGACGCCCAGGTTCGTGAAGGCCAGAACGCTGTACAGGGCTGTCACCGCCGCCATCAGCAGAAGGTCCGCCCGCTTGATGCCCATGCGGTAGTTGGGCGCTTCGGAGAGGGTGTAGGCCCCGGCCTCAAGGGCTTCCGGCTTCGGGGCTTTCAGGGGAATGACGCGGCCCTTCAGGCAGAGGTCCGCCGCCGTCCAGGTCAAAAAGAGCGCGTTCAGCAGGTTCAAGGCGGAGACGATGCAATTCAGCCATCGCTCGCTGTCCTGCAGATGGCCGTAGTTGGCCTCGGTCATGCCGCCCTGGAGCACCAGCACTTCATTCAAAAACAGCGTGCCGGTCAGCACCGTCAGGGAGATCAGCAGCCGCGCGTCCTGCTCCACGGCGAAGGCCAGGGTCAGCAGGATCAGGCCGGGGAAGATGTATCGCTCGTGGATCATGGGCCCGAAGGTGCACAGCAGCACGATCAGAAGCCCGCCGATCAGAAGCAGCCGTCGGGGATGCCTTGCGCTCTTCACGGTGAGGAAGAGGCAGTAGGCGTAGGAGAGGGCGAACAGCGCCCAGGCCAGCGCCGTCACCCCGCCGTGGTCCTCCACCCGGGCCCAGTTCATGCCCAGCAGGTAGTGGAGGTTCAGGGTGTTCACGGTCACGTAGCGATAGCCGCCCACCGTGCCGCTGTAGAGCTCGACCAGCCAGGCCACGGGCCGCGTGACGGCATCGCCGAAGCTGTCCGCCTGGCCGACGCAACACAGGAACGCCACGGCGTACAGAAGGCCCAGGCAGGCCGCCGCGCCGATCAGCAGGTCGCGCAGCCGCTTCCTCCGGGCATCCGGCTCCGCGAACAGTATGCCGCAGACCATCGCCGCCAGGCCCACCGGCCCGAATAGCAGCGCCTGGGGCTTGGCCAGCAGCGCCGCGCCGAACCACAACAGGGACCGTACATAGCGCCCGTCGGCGGCCTCCAGCGCGCACAGGGCGACGGCCAGCGCCAGCACCATGTCGATCTGGCCCCAGGCCGCGGAGTTGGCGATGGCGGCGGGGTTGAAGGCCATCATCAGGCCCAGCAGCATCGCGCCGCGCTCGCCCAGCTTTTTCCGGGCCACCCGCCACACGAGCAGCGCCGCCGCCAGGTCCGCCAGGATGGGCATAAGCTTCAATAGCGCCAGGTAGGGCCGGCCCGTCAGGTCAAAGCCCAGCACCCGCCGCAGCGCCGCCACCAGGCCCAGCAGCAGCATGTAGCCCGGCGGGTAGTCGCAGAAGTATTCCGGGTCGTAGAACTTCGTCGGGCCCAGGGTGAACATCCGCTCGGACCAGGCGGAGAAGCAGTTGATGTCGGTGTTGTAGCCGCGAATGCGGGCGGCGAGGATGAGCCGCAGCAGGAACGCCAGCGCCAGCAGCGCGAAAAAGGCGATTCGGAGGCCCCCCTCCGGCAGGGGGGCGGCTCCGCGGCCCCGCTTGCGGGCCACGCCCGCCACCAGCAGCGCGTAGCAGCCAATGAACAGCAGCCAGGTCTCGGTGCTGCGGGGCGGCTCGCCGTTGTCGGCGGTGCTGGGGACGTCGGAGGCGCTCTCCTCCCGGAAGAAGTCGTAGACGATGGCCCCGCCGGGCACCGCGTCCACCCGGTTCAGGGATACGTCGTCAAAGCTGGCGCGGCCCCCGCTGAGCGCGCCGTAGCCGCCCACCCGGGCGAATACCGTCAGCTCCCGCTGCTTCGGACCGGTCTTGCCGTACAGCTCCACATACTGCCAGTCGCCGTCGGTGTCGTACACGCTGTCGGAGTAGACGAAGGTGTCCTGGATGGACAGGGTCGCACCGTAGCCGTCCGCGTCGCAGCCCTCGGCGCGGATCATGCCGCTGAGGCAGTAGGTACTGTCGGGCTCGACGGACACGGTCTGGGCGAAGCGGGCGTCGTTGGCGTCCACGTTTTCAACGGTTATGCAGCCGCCGTCGAAGCCGTCCGAATCCGCGGAGAGCAGGCTCACGCCCGCGTCCGTCAGCCACATGTCCGTCCGCCAGCCGGTGGGCAGGCCGTCCTCGCTTTGGGAGAAATCGCCGTTGACCAGCAGGTTCTCCCCGTCGGCCAGGGCAGCCGTCAGGCTCAGCGCGAGCAGAAGTGCCGCCAGCGCGCAAAACAACTTCCTCATGTCGGGTCTCCTCGAAAAAAACGTCAACTTATACTATTTCCACAGGGTGGCGGGGAAATCCTGCCGGACGATGCCCGTTTACCCCAAAAAGGTTCTTCACGGAAAGCTGTGGGATGAAACGAAGCGAATCGCAGGTTTTCTCTTTTTGTGCTGTTAGCTGACAAAGCATACAGATCCTTCCCTTTGCTCAGGATGACGTGGATTCGTTTCGTTGTCATCCTGAGCGAAGCGAAGGATCTGTACCCACTGTGCGATGACTACATCTCGCTGTTTTTCCAAGTCTCCATAGACGACCAAGAAGAGACAGCCCTGCATCACCAGAATCCCGTCGCGTCGAAAGCGCCTTCGATGTGCCGGATCTCATCCGGCAGCACCTCGATCACGTCGAAGCGCATCGGCGCGTCCGAAAGCCCGTGCTCCTGGACGTATAGCGCGGCAGTGCGCAGGATATGGGCCTGCTTGGCCTTATCCACCGCCTCGGCGGGCCGCCCGTAGCGCAGGCTGGCCCGGCGCTTGACCTCGACAAACAGCAGCGTCTTGCCCTGCCGGGCGATGATGTCGATCTCGCCGGTGGGTCGCCGCCAGTTCATCTCCAGGATCTTCGCACCCTTGCCCTCCAGGAAGGCCCGCGCCTCGGCCTCGCCCTGGGCGCCGTTTGTCCGCTTATTCATGGTCCTCGCCCAAAATCTTCCCGATGAAGGAACGTCGGTGGATGGGGCAGGGGCCGTACTCCCTCAGCGCCGCGATGTGCTCGGCGGTGCCGTAGCCCTTGTTGCGGGCGAAGCCGTACATGGGATACTTCGTGTCCATCTCCAGCATATACCGGTCCCGGGTGACCTTGGCGACGATGCTGGCCGCGCCGATCATGTAGCTCAGGGCGTCGCCGTGGATCAGCGGCCGCGCCTCGCCGGGCAAATGCAGCCCCTGCACCGCATCCACCAGGAACAGTCCGCCCTCAAACCCAGCGGCGCAGGTCTCCATAGCCCGCTTGGTGGCGTTCAGGATGTTGATCTCGTCGATGACCTCCGGCCCGATGAAGCAGGTCTCGGCGTAGTCGGCCGCCTCGAGGAGCAGGGGAAAGAGGGCCTCCCGCCGCTTCTCGGACAGCTTCTTGCTGTCGTCCACGCCGGGGACCAGCTTGTCCCGGGGGATTGAGACGCAGGCGGTCACCACCGGCCCCGCCAGGGGCCCGCGGCCCACCTCGTCGATGCCCGCCACGCGAAAGCCCTCGTCCCAGAGCCCGCGCTCGAGGATGGTCAGCCGTTCCAGCTTCTCCCGAGGGGTCTCCCGACGTCTGCGCTCGGTCATGACCGCGCCTCCTCGATGGTGATTTTCCCGATCTTGCCGCCTCGGAACTCGTCCAGCACCAGCGCGGCGGCCCGGTCGGTGTCGTAGCGCCCGCCGGACAGCAGCCAGCCCCGGCCTTTGCAGGCGGCCTCGATCAGCTCGTGGGGCTCCGTGCCGCAGTCCTCCGGCAGCTTGTAGCGGGCGGAGAGGGCGGCGGGGTCGATCTGATACAGCAGCGCCATCAGCCCGCCGGCCAGGTCCTCCGTGTCCATGATCTCATCCCGTATGGAGCCCAGGTAGGCCAGCAGCCGCGCGCCCTGCTGGTCGTCCAGCCGCGGCGGCAGCATGCCGGGGGTGTCCAGGATCTCCAGGAACGGCCCGATCTTCACCCACTGGTTGGCGCGGGTCACGCCGGGGCGGTCGCCGGCCTTGGCGATGGCCGAGCCGTGCAGCCGGTTGATGAAGGTGGACTTGCCCACGTTGGGGATGCCGATGACCATGAAGCGGACGGTCTTGCGCACGCCCCGGGCCGCGTAGCGATCCAGAGCGGGCTTCGAGGCCTGCTCGATGTAGCCCAGGATGTCCTTTACCTTGCCGCCGTTGCTGTTGAAGCGCATGGCGGCGAGCCCCTGGCGGCGGAAGTGCTCCAGCCACCGGGCGGTCTGCCGGTCGTCGGCCAGGTCCGCCTTGTTCAGCACCAGGATGCGCGTCTTGTCCCGGGTCAGCTTCTCAAGGTCCGGGTTGCGGGTGGCCTGTGGGGCGCGGGCGTCGCAGAGCTCGATCACCGCGTCCACCGCCCGCAGCTGCTCGATCAGCAGCCGCCGGGTCTTGGCCATGTGGCCGGGATACCAGTTGATGCGTTCGTTTGGCATGGTGAATCCTTTCAAGGAGTGAGGAGAGTGGAGTGAGGAGTGAGGAGTTATAGGAAGTGGCTGCGTCGGAGGCACAGACGGAAGAGGTCGTTCTCCTCAACCCTCCATCAGATCGTTGATGACATCTTCCTTCGTCGTCGGCACCCAGTGGCCCTCGACGACGATATTCGCCTCCAGGTTCGAGAGCATCCCGGCCAGCTTCTGCGCCTGCGCGGCGTCCCGCTGCCAGGTGGGGAAGGCGCCGCTGTTGGCGTCCCCGATGAAGAGCACGCCTTCGCCGGGAATCTGGACGAAGGTGCCGTCGTCGGTGTGGGGCGATTCCACCTGGAATGCCCGCACTTGGCAGCCGTCCAGGTCGAGACCGATCTCGCCGGAGAAGGTCACGTCCGCGGGAACGATCACCACGGGTCTGTTCCCGGCATACTCCCGGCGGATGCTCTCGTGCAGGTCCAGGAAGGCGGAAACGCCCTCGCGCTCGACGCGATCCTTGAAATCCCGCAGGTGCCGGTCCGTGAGGGCGTTCGCCAGCGTCAGCCCGTGGGCCTTGTGCATGGCGAAGGTGTGGTCCCAGTGCCAGTGGGTGAGGACCGTCACGTCCGGCAGCGGTAGCCCCTCCGATTCGAGGGCGCGGTAGAAGGCGGCGATGTGGTCGTCGGAGTGGCCCGCGTCCACGGCCAGGCACAGCTTGTCACCCCGGACATAGCCCAGGTTCGGGCGGTCCCGCTCCACCTCGTGGTGATAGACCCACACGCGGTTGGTCAGTCGGATCAGTGGGGTGCTCATGGGGGCTCCTTGTATAATGTATTTGGGTTTTGAGAGGGGCCCATACCCTCAAAAAGACTTGTTCAATTACCGCGAATATGCGATAATTGAGCCATTGGGCGG
>OMZP01000048.1 GCA_900315585.1 uncultured Eubacteriales bacterium
AGCTCGCTTCCCGTTTCCTTGCCTTCGTCCATCTGGCCTGCATCCGTATCCTTCTTGCATAATCTTTGTGGTTATGCGTTTAGAAACACACTCTAGTATGAGCACAGCGAAGGATCTTCTTCTTTATAAACCGTAAAAGCTATTTCCGGAAGCTCCACCAGCGGCGGATGCGGGTGTGCAGCGTATCCCGCGTCGCCTGGGATTTGGCGAACTCGATGGGATGGGTCATGTACCAGGCCTGCACGTCGATGGGCTCGGCCTCGCCGGGGGTTAGGCGGGTGTAGATGCCGTCGCTGTGCTGCCGCCAGGCGCGGGTGTTGTCCGCCAGCAGCAGGTTCAGATACTCCTCCAGGAACTGCTTCAGCTCCGGCGAACGCACCGGGCCGCCCACCTCCACGCGGCGATCCTGGTTGCGGGTCATGAAGTCCGCCGAGGAGAGGTACATCTTCATCTCCAGGCCCTCGCCGAAGGCGTAGATGCGGCTGTGCTCCAGGAAGCGGCCCACCACCGAGGTGACGGTGATGTTCTCGGTCTTCCCCGGCACGCCGGGCACGATGCAGCAGATGCCGCGGATGATGAGGTCGATGCGCACCCCGGCGCAGCTGGCCTCGCTGAGCTTGTCGATCAGCTGGCGGTCTGTGACGGAGTTGGCCTTGATGCGGATGCGGCCGTCGGCGCCCCGGGCGATCTGCTCGTCGATCATCTCCATGATCCGGTTCTTCATGGCGAAGGGCGCCACCAGCAGCTTCGTGTACTCCCCCGCGCTGTTGCCGATGAGCATGTTCTCGAAGAAGTTCACGGCGTCCCGGGTGATGGCGGGGTCGGCGGTCATCATGCAGAAGTCGGTGTAGAGGGTGCTGGTCTTTTCGTTGTAGTTGCCGGTGCCGATCTGGGCGATGTAGCCCAGGCCGCCCCGCTCCCGGCGGGTGATCAGGCAGAGCTTGGCGTGGCACTTCAAATTCTCCGGGCCGTAGATGATCCGGCAGCCCGCCTCCTCCAGCTCCATGGTCCAGTCGATGTTGTTCTGCTCGTCGAACCGGGCCCGCAGCTCCATCAGCACGGTCACTTCCTTGCCGTTCTCCGCCGCCGCGCACAGCGCCTTGGCGATGGCCGAGTTCCGGGCCAGTCGGTAGATGGTGATCTTGATGGACAGCACGTCCGGGTCCTTGGCGCTCTGGCGCAGCAGGTCCAGGAAGGGCTGCATGCTCTGGTAGGGGTAGAACAGCAGCACGTCCCGCTGGACGACCTGCTCCCAGATGGGCCTGTCCGCCAGCAGGTAGTCCGGGTAGAGGGGGGTATGGGGCGCGTTGAACAGCTGGGCGGGGGCCTTCTCGATCTGGTCGATGAAGTCCAGCTTCAGCGGGCAGGCGCAGCTGTACACCCGCTCGCTCTCCAGCTTCAAAAACTCGCACAGCCGCTTCGCCAGCCGCGGGGCCTTGCCCTCCAGCTCCAGGCGCACCGGGGCCAGGCGGTCCCGCTTCTTGAGCAGCGTGCGCATGTAGTTCAGGAAGTCCGGGTTTTCGTCGTCGTAGTGCTCCTCGCTGAGGCTGATGTCGGCGTTTCGGGTGATGGAGACGATGGCCTGCTCCGACACGTCGTAGATCTTGAAGATCTTCTTCATGTGGGCGGCGATGACCGTCTCGGTGCGGATGTAGCGGGCGTCCCCGCCGGGGAGCATAATGATCCGGGGCAGCGTCTGGGGCACGTCCACGATGCCCAGCACCGCGGGCTGCTTGCCCGCCGCCTGCTTGCCGCCGTCCTTCTCCTTGTCCTTGCCCTTTTCCTTGTCCTTCTCCTTGCCGCCCGCCGCCTTGCCGCTGGGCGTGAGCAGCGCCGCGGCATACAAGGCCTTGTTTTTCAGGTGCGGGAAGGGATGGCTGCGGTCGATCACCTGGGGGGACAGCAGCGGCCGGATGTTCTCCTTGTAGTAATCCTGCACATAGGCCTTCTGGCTGGAGGTGAGAGCGTCGAAGCCCGCCTCGGTGACCCCGGCGTTGTCCAGGGCAGCCATCAGTTCGCGGTAGATGGCGTCCCGCCGCTCGATCAGCGGGCGCACCGCCGCGCAGATGGCGCTCACCTGCTCCCGGGGCGTCATGCCGCTCTTGTTGTCTGTCTCGTCCGGAGCCAGCATGTCCATGTCGATCAGGCTGCCCACGCGGACCATGAAGAACTCATCCAGGTTGCTGGTGAAGATGGACACGAACCGCATCCGCTCCATCAGCGGCACGGTGGGGTCCGTGGCCTGGGCCAGCACGCGCTCGTTGAAGCGCAGCCAGCTCAGCTCCCGGTTCTGGGTATAGCTCATATCCCGCTTGGCGATGGGTGCTGCGTTTTCCACTTTGGTAACCTCCAAACCCCTTCTCAGGGCATACCTCTTCATTCTTCAAACCATTATACCAGACCGCCGGCCGTTTTCCAACCGGCAAAGCGGTAAGAAAACTGGACACAAATGTGCGAATGCGTCGATTTTCCAGCTCCCGGGGCTTGTCAACGGTTCCAAAACGCGTTATAATATGTTAAAGCAGTGTTTCCGTTTTAACGAGAGCATAAAATTCAAAGAAAGAGGTGTCCCCATGATTCGCATCGGTATGTTGACCTCCGGCGGCGATTGCCAGGCCCTGAACGCGGCCATGCGCGGCGTCGCAAAGACCCTGTTCAACTCCAAGGAAGAGGTGGAAATGTACGGCTTCCTGAACGGCTATCAGGGCCTGATCCACGGCCGCTTCCGCCTGCTGACCTACGACGATTTCTCCGGCATCCTCACCAAGGGCGGCACCTTCCTGGGCTCCAGCCGCACCCCCTTCAAGACCATCCAGGTCATCGAGGAGGACGGCATCGACAAGGTGGCCGCCATGAAGCAGACCTACTACAAATTGCAGCTGGACTGCCTGGTGATCCTCGGCGGCAACGGCACCCACAAGACCGCGAACCTGCTCAGCGAGCAGGGCCTGAACGTGGTCACCCTGCCCAAGACCATCGACAACGACCTCTGGGGCACGGACATGACCTTCGGCTTCCAGTCCGCCGTGGACATCGCCACCGACTGCATCGACATGATCCACACCACCGCCGCCTCCCACGGCCGCATCTTCATCGTGGAGATCATGGGCCACAAGGTGGGCTGGCTGCCGCTGAACGCGGGCATGGCCGGCGGCGCGGACATCATCCTGATCCCCGAGATCCCCTACGACATCGACAAGATCGCCGAGAAGATCAAGGAACGCCACGACCGCGGCGCCTCCTTCACCATCCTGGCCGTGGCCGAGGGCGCCATCTCCAAGAAGGACGCGAAGCTGTCCAAGAAGGAGTACGCCAAGAAGCTGGAGGAGTCCCCCTATCCGTCGGTCTCCTATGAGATCGCCGCGAAGCTGACCAAGAAGACCGGCTACGACGTGCGCGTGACCGTGCCCGGACACACCCAGCGCGGCGGCGCGCCCTGCCCCTACGACCGCGTGTTCGCCAGCCGCCTGGGCTCCGAGGCCGGCAAGCTGATCCTGAAACAGGAATACGGCTTCATGGTGGGCTACAAGAACCGCGAGATCGTCAAGGTGCCGCTGAAGGACGTGGCCGGCAAGCTGAAGATGGTCGACCCCGACGCCTCCATCATCAAGGAAGCCAAGATGCTGGGCATCAGCTTTGGCGACTGACCGTAAAACAATTCTCTGCAACAACCAACGGGGACTGCCGCACGGCAGTCCCCGTTTCACGCTGCATCCCCGTAGGGACGCCATTCATGGCGTCCGCGGCACACCCGTTTCGTCTCAAATCCTACTTGACCTTCACGGTAATCGTGGCCTTCAACCCGTTGCTGGTCTTGACCGTGATCTTCGCCGTCCCCGCCTTCTTCGCGGTAATCGTCCCGTTCTTGTCCACGCTCACCACCTTGCTCTTGGACGATTTCCAACTGAGCGTGGTGATGGCGCTGGAGGGCGCCAGTTCCGCTTTCAGCCGCAGGCTCTGCCCCTTCTTCAACGTCAGCGGCCCCCTGTCGGCGAAGAAGATGCCCGTGGGCTTGTTGGGGTTGACCACCGTGATGGTCAGCTTCCACTTTTTCTTGTTTTTCAGCGTGATGGTGACGGTGGCCTTCCCCTCCTTCAGGGCCTTGATCCTGCCGTCCTTCGACAGCTTCACCACCTTGGCGTTGTTCGTCTTCCAGCTCTTGGGCATCGCGTCCTTAAGGGAGATTTGCAGCGTCTCTCCCACGTTCATCTTCAGCTTCTCACTCCCGGAGACCACATGGCCCGACTGCGCGTAGAGCTTGTAGCCGCAGGCGCACTTGCCATTGGGATCGAAGCTGTGGTTCTCCAGCACAGGCTCGCCCGCCATACTGTGTGACTCGCTCGCCATCCACTTCATAAACGCTTCCGGGCCGGCGTCATATTGCTCCAGCATCTCCTTCATCAGCAGCACAGCCCGCCACTCTCCCTCAGAGAGATCGGATTCCCGGATGCCCGCATCCGCCATCGCCTTCATCAGCGCGCGGGCGTCCTCCATCACATCCTTCGCCTCCGCGTACACCGACTGGGCGTCCATTTCGTTCACGGAGATGTAGTGCTTGCAATCCGGACAATACAGCTCGTTGCCCAGCTGCGGATACCGCCAGTGCTGCTGGCTGTCCACGGTCTTATAGGTCGCGTTCCACTGCACCCAGCGTGCGTTATTGTGCTTGCAGGCCGCGCCTTCGGCAAATCCGGCCAGCGTCATCGTCCACGCGAACAGCATCGACAACAGCAGACAAATCCTCTTGAGCATCTCCAATTCCCCCTTTGTATTTCCAAATCGCGCCATGAATTGACCATTATAAAGGTCAATATCCAAGTCCAGTATAGCATAGAATGATGGATATTGCAACCAATACTGGTCAAAGGTGGGTTTTTCATGGAGCAAAAACTGCGGCGCGATCGGCACATGGGGGCGAACCTCAAGGCGCTGCGCACTTCCGCGAAGCTGTCCCAGGAAAAGCTGTGCGCGGAATTGCAACGGCGCGGCTGTGACATCGGCAGAACCACGTATGAAAAGTACGAGACGGGCGAGCTGAACATCCGCATTAGCGTCCTGATCGAGCTGCGAAAGATCTATGGCTGCGGCTACGAGCGTTTCTTTGAAGGTTTGGACCCTGATGAGGCCAAATAGCAAACGAACAGGTTGCCCGCCTCATCTCTCTCAACTCTTAACTCTAAACTCTCAACTCTTCCAAGCATTTCATGCTATAATACCCCTATCATACCCGATTACAGGAGGCCCACCATGTACATATCCAAGTCCGACGCCCTGGCCTGGTTTGAGTTCTTTGCCCAGCTGCCGGAGGACGAGCCGCTGATGCCCCGGCAGCAGGAGATCGCCCTGGCGACGCTTTCTCAGATCGAGGTCGCCGAGGAAGCCCGGATCGCTGCCCTCCGCGCTGAAATTCCCGGGCTCAAATCCCTGAACGGGCGCAGCTTTTACGTGGGCGAGGACGCCCGCTTTCCCAAGGGCTGCCGGTCCTGCCTGCTGGGCACGGGCCTGAGCGCCGTGCGCAAGACCAACAAGTGCAACCTGCGCTGCAGGTTCTGCTACGATTACGGCGAGATGGAGTGCCAGCCGCCCATCGGCGAGGGTTATTGGGAGATCGGCGGCACGAAGTTCCGGGAGGAGGACCTCGACCTGCTGCTCTCCACCAGCACCCGTCCCACCGGCATCGCCTACGTGTATCTGGAGCCCTTCATGGAGATCGAGAAGTACTACGGCGTGATCCGCCGCTTCCACGAGGCCGGCATCTACCAGCACATGTACACCAACGGCACCCTGGCCAATGAGGCAAACCTGCGCGCCCTGGGCGAGGCGGGGCTGAACGAGCTGCGCTTCAACCTGGGGGCCAGCGGCTGCGCCGACACGGTGATCGAGGCCATCGCCATCGCCAAAAGGCACATCCCCATGGTGGGCATCGAGACGCCCATGACGCCGGAATTGTACGAGGCCTTTCTTGAAAAGAAGGACGCGATCCTCGCCACCGGGCTGGACTTCATGAACTGCGCGGAGCTGCACCTGAACCCCAACAACCTGGAGAACTACTTCGGCGAGAACATGTACATGTACCGCCAGGGCTACCTCTCCCCCATCTTCAGCCACGAGCTGACGTTGAAGCTGATGCGCCGGGCAGCGGAGGAGGCGTGGCCCATCGCCGTGCACGACTGCTGCAACCGCACCAAGTTCGCCCGGGACCTGAACCTGAAGGCCCACGAGGGCGGCTGGTTCGGGGCCAGCACCTACGGCATGGAGTTCCCCGCCATCCCCTGCGCCGCGTTCCTGCCCATCCTGCAGGACGATTCCTTCACTTTCCTGAGGGAGGAGCCCCTGCCGGAGGGCTACCGCCCCGGCGACATGGTGTTCTGACACCCCCCGGCAGGGCCGGGAGCCACCCGGCAGGGCCGGGGGCCATTCGCTGCCGCGCGGAATAGCGCAATGCAAACTGGCAAGGCCGGGGTCCACCCGGCAGGGCCGGGGGCCATTCATAAAACGCTGCAAAACAACCCCTCAGTCTGCTTCGCAGACAGCTCCCCTTACACAGGGGAGCCAAGGCTTCCGCGCATCCAACCAGCCTCCCTTGTGTAAAGGGAGGTGGACCGCGCAGCGGGCCGGAGGGATTGTCTTTGCTTCACTCAGCGGCGCCGGTTCCCCGGGCCGCATTTTTACCACTTATCGTCCAAAAACAACCGCCTGTCGAAAAATCGTTTACAAACCCTTTCCCACCCGCTATAATTCCCATCGTGCAACGGAGGTGTGCCGATGAAAGTGGAAATTCGCGTGGACCCCGCCCGAACGGAGCCGGAGGCCATACTCTACGCCCCGGAGGTGACGCCCCAGCTGGAGGCCGTGGCCCGGATGCTCTCCGAGGGCGGCGAGGAAAGGCTGACGGTGTGGAGCGAGCGCGGCGCGTCGTTCATCCCTTTGAGCGACATCCTGCGGCTCTACGCCGAGCGCCAGTCGGTGCTGGCCCAGACGGCGGACGCCACCTACACCGTGCGCCAGCGCCTCTATGAGCTGGAGGAGTGCCTCGCGCCCCATCGGTTCGTGCGCATCTCCAACTCCGAGATCGTGAACGCCCGCAAGATCACCGGCATGGATTTCAGCCTCACCGGCACCATCCGCATCCGCCTGCGCGGCGGGCTGGAGACCTATGCCTCCCGCCGCTACGTGTCCAGGCTCCGCAAGCAGTTCGACGTGTGAGGTGAGAATGATGAAGAAGAAGATGCTGCAACGCGCCCTGACCAGCGCGCCGATCTGCATGCTCATCAACCATCTGGTGGGGATCTGCGCGTCTCTGGCCAGGGGCGACGGCCGCTATTCCCCGGTGACGCCCGCCTTCGCCGCCCGCTTTCCCAGCGAGACGGCGGCGGTGGTGGTACAGATGCTGCTGATCGGGCTGGTGGGCGCCGTGTTCGCCGCCTGCTCGGTGATCTTTGAGATCGAGCGATGGAGCTTTTTGAAGCAGGGTCTCATCCATCTGGCGATCACCGCCGCGGTGGCCATCCCCATATGCCTTTTCTGCTGGCTGCCGGAGACCCTCGGCGGGGCGCTGACCCTGTGCGGGAGCCTGCTGTTCACCTACGTCGCCGTCTGGACGAGCCAATACCTGGTCTACCGCCACCGCATCCGTGCGCTGGACCGGAAGATCAAAGCCATGAACCGGGAGGAAGAAGAGGAATGAACGCCATCGAGACCCATGCCCTCACCCGCCGCTTCGGGGATGTGACCGCCGTGGACGGCCTGGACCTGGCCGTTGCCCAGGGCGAGCTGTTCGCGCTGCTGGGCGTGAACGGCGCGGGCAAGACCACCACCATCCGCATGCTCTGCGGGCTGCTGCCGCCCACCTCCGGTGACGCGCTGCTGATGGGCCACAGCATAACAGGCGACACCGCCGCGGCCAAGAAGATACTGAACCTGTCTCCCCAGGAGACCGCCGTGGCCCCTGCGCTGACGGTGCGGGAGAACCTGGCCTTCATCGCCGGGGTCTACGGCACGAGCCGGAAGGCCGCCCTGGAGGCCGCCGATCAGATGATCGAGCGCATGGGCCTTGAAAGCGTGGCCCGGCGCCGGGCGAAGACCCTGTCCGGGGGCTGGCAGCGGCGGCTCTCCATCGCCATGGGGCTCATCACCGATCCTGAGATCCTGTTCCTGGACGAGCCGACCCTGGGCCTGGACGTGCTGGCCCGGCGGGAGCTGTGGGAGGTGGTAGAGGGCCTTCGGGGCAGGATTACCGTGGTGCTCACCACCCACTACCTGGAGGAGGCCGAGGCTCTGTCCGACCGGGTGGGCGTGATGGCCTCCGGCAAACTCGTCGCCCTGGACACCGCCGCGGCGCTGATCGAGCGCACCGGCGCGAAGAACTTCGAGGACGCCTTCGTGGTCCTCGCCGCGGGAAAGGAGGGACGGTAGATGAAGTGCCTGGCCTTGGTTCGGCGCAACCTGTCCGAGCTGGTGCGCGACCCGCTGACCCTGTTCTTCGGGGCGGCGTTCCCGCTGGTGCTGCTGGGGCTGCTGACCCTGATCCAGCGGAACATCCCGGTGAACCTGTTCGCCATCGAATCCCTGGCCCCCGGCGTGGCCGTGTTCGGGCAGGCGTTCCTGACGCTGTTCTCGGCGCTGTTGATCGCCCGCGACCGGTCCACCGCCCTCACCCAGCGGCTGATGGCCTCGCCCCTGACCGGCGCGGACTTCATCCTGGGCTACGCGCTGCCGCTTCTGCCGCTGGCGCTTTTGCAGGGGCTGCTGTGCCTGGCCTGCGCCGCGCCCCTGGGCCTGAACCTTGCGCACCTGCCGCTGACGCTTCTGGTGCTGCTGGTGTCGTCGGTGATGTACATCGCCATGGGGCTGCTGTTCGGCAGCATCCTGAATGACAAGCAGGTGGGCGGCATCTGCGGGGCGCTGCTGACCAACCTGTCGGCCTGGCTCAGCGGCGTGTGGTTCGACGTGAAGCTGGTGGGCGGCGCGTTCTACGCCATCGCCAACGCTCTGCCCTTCCTCCACGCCGTGGAGGCCGCCCGGGCCGCCGCCGTGGGCAACACGGCCGCCCTGCCGGGGCACCTGGCCGTGGTCGCCGCCTATGCCGCGGGACTGCTGGTGCTGGCCATATTCGCCTTCACCCGCGCCATGCGGGGCGGGAAGGGATAACGCCGTCCCTTGCAAAATGAACGGATCCTTCGCTTCGCTCAGAAGACAGGGTTGCGTTTCCCTGTCATCTTCAGCGGAGCGAAGGATCTTTGCATTACGATTCCATGCGGCATTCCGCAGGAATAATCCTATTACCCCAGCCTTCCAAATCCCCGGAGCAAATCCCTTGCGTCCTCCTCCAGCGCCGCCCGCGAGACCTCTCCCCGCCGGGCGGCGTTCCATATGCGCAGCACCCACAGCGGCCCGCCGGGGGTGATCCAGTCGTTCCCGGCTTTGAGCATCTCCACGGCGGAGACGGTCTTGCAGCTGCCCCAGTCGCTCATCACCACGCCGGTGAAGCCCCATTCCCGGCGCAGCAGGCCCCGCAGCAGCGCCGGGTTTTCGCCGGGATAGAGGCCGTTCAAGGCGTTGTAGCTGGTCATCACGGCGCTGGGCTTCTGCTCCCGGAAGGCGATTTTGAAGGCCCGGAAGTACAGCTCCCGCAGCGCCTGCTCCGACGCCACGCTGTGGCTGCCCATGCGGCCCAGCTCGGAGTGGTTGGCAAACAGGTGCTTGTAGCAGCAGCCCACGCCCGCCGCCTCCAGGCCGCGGCCCTGGCGCCCGGCCAGCACGCCGGTGAGCAGCGGGTCCTCGGAGAAGTACTCCGGGTGCCGCCCGCAGAGGAGGCTCCGGTGCAAATTCATCCCCGGCCCCAGCAGCAGGTCCACGCCGTGCTCCCGGCAGACCTCGGCCAGGACGCGGCCCTCGCCCTCGGCGATGGCCCGGTTGAAGGTGGCGGCGATCACGCTGCTGGCCGGGAAGCCCACGTTGGGCCTGAACAGGTTGAGGCCCGCGTTGGCGTCGGAGACCGTGAAGGACTTCAGGCCCCGGCTCCGCAGCCGGTGGGTGAAGCCCGCCGCGCCGTTCTGCCAGGGGGCCAGCCGCATCCCGCCGCAGACCACGAGCCTGCACAGCTGGAGGGTGGACAGGCCCGCCACGAAGGCGTCCAGCCGCGCCGGGTTTGCCTGGACCTCGGTCCAGCGGAGCTTTTCGCCCCTTGTCGCGCCCTTCGCCGGGGGGTATTTCTCCAGCTCCCGCTGCGCCGGCACCGCGATCTGCTCCCCCAGCGGCACGATGCCGGATTTCTTGCCAGTCACGATGGGATGCTCCTGCGTGAGCCGGTCGATGGCCTCCACCGGCGCGCCCAGGCGCTCCACCCTTTGAACGATCCGCTCCTCCAGCATAAGGCTCCCGCAGGGCTGGCGCTTTTCCAGGCTCTCTCCTGCGCTCAGGGCGTATTCCCCCGCCTCCAGCACATACGCGCCCCGCGCCTCGTCGAAGGCGGCGAAGTCCTCGAACCGGGCCGTCAAGGCCAGCTCCTGAATCTCGCCCAGGGCCAGCATTTCCGTCTTGCCGAAGTCCGCCAGGATGTGGGCCGGGCGCTGCAAGCGCCCCTTCGGCGGGGCGACGTACAGTTGCGCCACGGCCTTGCCCGGGACGCGGCCCGCATTCCTGACCCGCACCCGCGCCGTTACGCCGTCGTCGCTGCGCGTCAGGCCGACGGGCTCCATTTCAAAGGTCGTGTAGCTGAGGCCGTGGCCGAAGGGAAAGGCCACCGGCACGCCGAAGGTGTCGAAGTAGCGATAGCCCAGGTACACGTCCTCCTCGTAGTAGATCCGCACGCCCGTGCCGTCCTCGTGGACGTATCCGGCGTCCGGCCCCGGCACGGGAAAGTTGCGGCTGACCGGATTGTCCGGCCAATCCCAGGGCCATGTGTCCGGCAGGTGGCCGGAGGGATTCGTGCGCCCGTCCAGGATCTCCACCAGCGCGTAGGTGGACAGCATCCCGGCGAACCCGGCGTAGAGCACCGCCTCCGGCTTGATCTCCCGCAGCCAGCCCATGGCGATGGGATAGCCGGTGTTCAGCACGACGATCAGCCGGTCAAACCGCGCCCGCACCGCCCGCAGCAGTTCCAGCTCCCCGTCGGTGAGGTAGTACTCCCCCTTCACGGGCTTGTTGTCGATCATCTCCCCGGAGGCCCGCTCGATGAACACCAGCGCCGCGTCGCTCGCCTCCCGCGCCCGGGCCAGCACGCCCGCCTCCGGAACCCCCGCCCGGGGGTTGCGGTAGAACGCGGCGAGCTCCTCGTTGACCCTGAATCGGCTGTGCTCCCGGATGGCCCGGTGCAGCCCCGGCCGCCAGCGGGGGTTGATGGCCGACGCGCCGGCGGAGGAGCCGCGCCAGCGGTGCTGGGCATGGCCGAAGCAATTCAAGGTCTCGTCCGCCGCGAGGGGCAGCGCGCCGCCCTCGTTTTGAAGCAGCACCATGCCCTCCCGCGCCGCCTCCAGGGCCAGGGCGTCCTGGGCGTCGTAGGCGCTCTGCCGCTCCCGCCGGGGCGCGGTGCGCACCCAGAAGGACCGCTTCCGGTAGGGCGTTCCCTTCGCCTTGCAAAAGCCCTCCAGCGTCACGCGATAGCGCCGCCCGTGATCCCGGGCCACCTCGCCCACCGGCAAAAACAGCAGCGGGATGCCCCGCACCCGCACGCTCTCCCAGGCGGTCAGCTCCGCGCCGTCCACCGTAGCTCGGCCGTGCCCGGGCATGATCCCGCCCAGGGCCGCCACCACCGCGACGCCCCGCAGCTTGGTAAACACCGACAGCCTGTGCACGTCTCCCTCCGGGTCGATGGTCCTGAAAATCGGCAGCATCAGCGCCACGGGCGTCACCTCCTGTGCTTCTGTCTCTATGATACCAAAAAAGCCCTCCCTTTACAATCCGCCCCGGCGGCATTATAATGAAAGCAGCTCAATTTTCGGAGGACAAACCATGTC
Organism: uncultured Eubacteriales bacterium; assembly: GCA_900315585.1. Classification (GTDB taxonomy): domain Bacteria; phylum Bacillota; class Clostridia; order Christensenellales; family Aristaeellaceae; genus UBA2862. Next base: position 11,958 of record OMZP01000048.1, read on the forward strand.
CATTTGGATTTTGCTCGCCATCGTCCTGGCGCTACTCATCTTCATGACCCACCCCGGCCTGAACCGGAGGCGGATGCGCCGCTGGCAGGGCGTGCGCCTGGCCCACCGGGGCCTGCACGACCTCGACAAGGGCATCGTGGAGAACACGCTGCAGGCCTTCGAGGCGGCCTGTGAAGCGGGTTACGGCATGGAGCTGGACATCCAGTTCACCGGGGATGGGCAGGTGGTGGTGTTCCACGACGACGACCTCCTGCGCCTGACCGGCGACCCGCGGAAGATCTGGGACGTGCCCCTTTCGGAGCTCAGGGCCATGCCCCTGGCGGGACGGGAGGACGCCCGCATCCCCACGTTCAAGGAGGTGCTGGCCGCCGTGAACGGGCGCGCGCCCCTTTTGATCGAATTGAAGAACGGGCCCCACAACCGACAGCTCTGCGAGGCGCTGATGGCGCACATGAAAGACTATCCCGGCGAATACATGGTGGAGAGCTTCAACCCGCTGATCGTGCACTGGTTCCGCCGCCACGCACCGCAGCTGGTGCGCGGGCAGCTGGTGGACAACATGGCCAGCTATCGCCCGGCGGCGAACAGCGTGGCCGCCTTCTTCATGGCGGGGCTGCTGGGCAACTGCCTCGCCCGGCCGGACTTCGTGGCCTACAACGTCAACGCCCTGCGGTTCTTCTCCCCCCACTTCCAGCGTTTCCTGTTCAGGACCCCCATGGCGGCCTGGACCGTGCGCGACCCCGACGCGGCGAGGCTCGTCCAGCGGCGCGGGGAAATCAGCATATTCGAGGGGAAGGGGCGGCTGTGAAGCAGGCGGGGCGGCTTCCTTCTATCATGCCGCCCATGGCGAAACAAACAGATCCTTCGCTGCGTTCAGGATGACAAACGACGCAATTCCTGTCATCCTGAGCGCAGCGAAGGATCTGTACGAATCATCAAGGGATTACATTCTGCAAATCCCTCAACTTTCCGCGAAGAACCAAAAACGGCGAATGAATCAATGTCATTTGGATAAGCAATGACAATCCCTCCGGCCCGCTTCGCGGTCCACCGACGGGGGCCTCCGGCCCGATTTCGCTAAAACAGTCCACAGGACTGTTTTTCTGACG
>OMZP01000015.1 GCA_900315585.1 uncultured Eubacteriales bacterium
CTGTCTCCATAGACTGCAAAGAATCGTCTAAGGAGGCATCCTCATGGCATTTGGAAAACGCATCAAACTGTTCCGCACCCTGCGCGGCATGAAGCAGCGGCAGGTCGGCGAGATCCTCGGCTTCAACGGCGCGGCAACCGAGGTTCGCATGGCACAGTATGAATCGGAAGCCCGCGAGCCCAAGGCCGCGCTGATAGAGCAGATGGCAAGCATTTTCAAGGTCAGCCCCAAGGCCATCTCTGTACCGGAGATCGACACTTATGACGGCATCATGCACACCTTCTTCGCCCTCGAGGATATGTACGGCCTCAAAATCGCCGAGATTGACGGCGAGCTGTGCCTGCACCTCGATCGCACGCTCAATCCCGACATGAACCTTTACGACCTTCTGGAGCTCTGGCACAAGCAGTCCATGCGTCTCGCCAACGGCCTCATTACTAAGCAGGACTACGACGAGTGGCGCTACAACTATCCCGCCAGTCAGGCGGCGCTCGAACAGGCTGTCCGCGACAAGCGCCGCGAGGACAGATCAACCAACAGCGACGAATAAGCATCCTCCAACCCTCCTGAACATACAACGATTGTCAGCATCTTCCTTTGGAAGCCGCCGACCCGCGCAACGGCCGCTTCGCAGCCCGTTCGCTAATCGTGCCAAATACAAAAAGTCCTCTGGAAAACATCTTGTCGTTTTCCAGAGGACAACTTTTGTATTATCCTACAGAATAATGGAAACCCGGAAAATAGTATCAAAACAGGGGTTTTTCATGGATTGTACCTTATTCCCACTCGCTCCCATCATACCGATTTTAAACGATTATGCTTGGGTGATTTAGCTCGTGGTATTCATATCATTCGTATTACTCTCAAGATATTGGCTATCATGATTTCTGTTGTCATTATGTTGTCACGACACTCAATCAAGATTCTATAAAAACACTTTCTTGTGTTATCATTATAGTACAAAGCCACAGGTACGTCAATTCCATATAGCATATCATATTTTGTACCATGCAAAATTCATCTAATACTCTTGCATATATTGGTCGACTGTTTTTGCGTTTACATATTCCTCCTTATGATCCATCATAGTCTTATGTTCCTCACATGCCTCCTCTTCCGTTAAAAAACCCTTGTATGAAATGTACATCGGCTCGCTTTCCTTTTCGCCATAATGAACCTTTAGCTGCCCATCCTCAGTTCTTTCTATTGATTTCACTATCGCATTGCCAAGATAATTAGCACAATGCAATACTATTGTCTCGCCCCACAATGAGTATTCAACAGTCGATCGCATAGTAATATCAAGCTTATGGTTTACAACAATAGGATTGTTTTTCCCCATTGTGATACTCGTACTTGATGTTTCCACGAGTCTTGCATCTAAACGTATAGCCTTCTTCTCCTTGAGGGCAAACCACAGTTCATATAAATCTCGTTGGCTGCTTAGATCGTTCAGATTGATAGACGAAGGGACGAATCTCTTCTCAAATGTATCCGCCACATATTTAAGCTTTTCGAACACTGAATAAATCTCATCCAAATGACGAAATGCTATATCAAGCTCCGATTTTGTGTTTATACCTGGAGTAAAAAATGTAGCCAATAATGCCTTTTCAGTTTTCACACTTCTTAAGACATCGATTATATCTTTTGCCCGTTCTATACAAGGCTTCAGACTTATTTTCGCAGTCCCTGTATTCTCATTAAAAGTCAGTTTGGTGCATATAATAAAATCTTCCTTAGTCTGTACAATGCATCCGTTGTCTATCCGACAGCGTATTACAGGAAAGACAACCGTCTCGCCATCAATATCAAGGGATAGTTTTATTTCATCGAAAGATGGGCCGACAATTACATCAGTTACACTTTCACAATTACTGATCGGCAATGAACTTATACCGCTGTCTATACTTACAGACATTGATTTAACCCCTTTGACCTTAACTGCCTGCCCATCTTTATACACCGCACTTAATGCTTTAGCAAACTCTCTGGACGAATCTGCATCTATAAACTGTATTGATGCTTTGAGAATCCTCTCATTCTTGTTAAACACATCTCGCAACTTATTGGACATATCAAAAATCCTTCTTTACATCGTCAAGCATTAGGATTTTACTTATCAAAATGCTTTTCTGGAGCCCTATATCCCCGACTTCAAACTTATCTTCCGGCAAATCATGAATTGTCTTAATGATCTCAAGGCGTCCCGCATTATTCGGCACGATTATGTATTTTATCTCGTCGTATTGGAATGGCAACCAGATTGGTCGATACTCTTCTTCTTCAAAACTGTCGCTTATGGCTTTAAGCAATCCAGATTGCACGGCTCCATTAGCTATTAAGCAATCTAACGGGTGCCCATTTACTTCTACGCCATATGGAACATATCTCCATTCATGTTCATCATGAAAGTTCTTATACACCTCAATTTCTATCTTTCCTTTGCTATCGATCTCCTCTCTCCTCTTCATAGTACCGCGTAGTGGTTTAAAATAACACATCCAATTGAGTAAAGCGTCTGATACAGAGTCGGGCAAATTCTCTTCCTGTAGCACATTGCACATCATCTTTGAAAACTGCTTAACAACATCGGCGTCATTACTCAGATAGTGTATCGGTTGAAGCTTATTGATTTCACCCCATTTCTTGGAAAATGCCAACGCATACTTCCCATAAAAGTCCGGGTGTGAAAACTCGTGTGGTATACATCGCATTTCTTCGTCCGAAAGACTATTGTTATCTATCAATTTCACAGGGAATCTCTTTATTATATTTCCAAGTGGAATATCACAAAAACATTTCTGTAAGACTGAAACCTCATTAAATGCAGCACCATCACGTACAATACTCAAATACTCAATATCTTCGTTGCAATACCTTGGGCACAATGCTTTTCTTTTCAGCGCATCAGTCAAATATTTTGGGGAAGTCATAAAATGGAACAAGGAATTGGAACTGTGAACGTAATCCTCGCCTATGATTTCAATATATTCCGTCATAATACTCTTGACCTGTCAAACGAGTCCTTTCATCCATTATATGATTTGTATTGTTCAAGTAGTTGACACACATCACGCTTTAACCTTTTGAAGGCAATAATCCGTGATATTTCGTAGGGATAAATGGATTGATCGTCATCAGGAAGAACAACCCTCTCCATCAACCCCTTTAGTTCAAGCAAATCGTCCTTAGTGTAGCTGTTGTTTGATAGAAACATATTTGTTTCAGCAATAAATGCAGATAGTGAACTAATATTGCCGCATCGTTCTGTTCCTGCCAGATTCATGTACTCGTCAGTCTGTGGCAATGAATTATTCCAAACAGCAAGCTGCTTTTGACTATCCAGTTCAGCATTTATCTTCTGGAGAATCTGAGATGTTTCTGCATTCTTTTCCTGAAGGATTTTTTCAATTTCTTGTTGCACTTCTGCTTTGCTTTTCTTATTGCTTTTATAGCTGATAATAGCTACTATTATCGGGCTTAATACTAAAAGTATATCTTTTAGTATAGACATACCTTTGTAGAAGTATTCCATCAAACAACTCTCCTAACTGTTATGTATTGGCAGCGATAGCAATCGTGATCTTGTTTGTAATCTCTGTGTATAGTTTTGTTTCGACATTGGGAGTCGACAAAGTTACCACCAAAGAATACCTAACCTTACTATCATGTCTCTTGAGATAACTCCTTGTTTTCCACCAACCTGTCGTCGGATATACCGCAACATAATTCGAATCACACAATTCTGCTGCTGTTCCCCGCCATATATCACAATGCAAAGAGCCTGTCGTCCTTCCCTTAACTCCTACTAACCAACGGCTCGTATCATTAGCAACCAAATCTTCATCCAGTTCTGATTGATCTTCACTCATCTGCCGGTTGACTCGCCGCGCAAATTGCTCTTTTGTCTCGCCAGTATTATTCACATCAAATCTCAAGCCGCAGGATGGATAGCGATAGCGATCATTGAATCCTATCTCTCCTGGGCCAGGCTCAATGAAGTATGACAAAACGACTTTCATTTCGACTGGTACTTCGCCCATGCTCAATAATAAGTCGCGTGGCCACGGTAACTCATGAAGGTGTATTTTGGCAAACCCACAATAACCGCCACGTTTTTCAAACGGCTGAATCTCACCTTCAATGATCATGTTTACAGAATTCTCAGCGCAGTAACGAGCTCTGTCCAGATCTGCAATGCCATAACCACATGTCCGCAGGAGTTTCTGAACTTCACCTTTTTTCGTGGCATCGCAACAAAACGATTGAAACATATGCTCAGGCCAACGCGCTGAGGCAACCATGAGCGCTCTCACAGTCTCAGGCCAGCATGCGGGATACATACTCATAATCTCCGCAGCCATCCAAGAGGCTTTCGCAACCGCAGCACTCGTTGCATTTGTCGTTGTAAACAATCTTTCTACAGGGCGATGATGTGTTGTGAGGACACATAAGCTGTCACATGTATCTACACTGCCTTCGTCACTAATTGCAGCATTTCCGCCTTCACAGAGTATTTCGGGCTTAATTGGCCAATTTGAACTCCAAATACGCGAAGTTGCACTAAAAGGAGATATATCTCCATTTCCTGCTACAGGACGGTATCCATCAAGAAAAGAACTGTCTACTGTAGTCAAATAGGTAGATGCACCAACAGTTAAAGCATTCCAAGCTTGTGCAGGGTCTTCAACTCTATGTACAATGCAAGTATCTGGATAGCCCACCTTGTTTTCATTATACTCAGAAAGCTGAACATTTCCGGCTGATACCAAAATCAATCTCTTGGTTTCATCATCAACGCCAGCAGCCATCGCATCAATAGCAGCAGACCACGAAGAAGGGCGACCGTCCTTCTCTTTTGCTGTAGAATTCGCCGTTATCGCTAAGCAAACCGCTCTGTTTCTTTCAGGGTGAGCATACTCAGCTATCGCTACCGCCCTTTTTGTATAGTCCCCATATAATTCCGGTTCATTAGGCTTGCTTCCTAAGAGCTTGACGGATTCCAGGGTATGATCAATGATAATTTCCCCATCCATAGACAAACTATCAACCAAATCACCATAACCGGCTATTCCCGCCATTTGAGTCCCATGGCCGTCCATGTCAGCAGAAGAAAGCATGTATTCCCTTGCAACATGAGTTGATGTTTCGTCGTAAAACGCCTTTAGGAGAGGATGCTCATTGTTTACGCCGGTATCAAGAACACATACGGTCGAATTACTTGGAACTACATTCAAGCGCGAAAGGAGATCATCAGCCCATTCCTTCTGTTCTTTGGGCGATAAGCCCGTAAAGAAGCTACTCACTTCCGCTACACGCCTGAATTCAGCCAAGTAACTGCAATGGAACAACAGCGATTGCAATTCCTTCTCAGAAACCAGAACAAGCGTAACCATCCTATCCGGAAAAACGAGCGTCTCCTCTTTTATGGTAATACCCAACTGTGAGCATATTTGAAAGAAATCGTTTCTTATCGATTCAGCATTGTTTTTCTGTACTCGAAGCCAAACCTCGCACCATTTCATGGACGTTGATGGCAACAGGGACGGATCATCAGTCCACAATGAACGGACAAAAGACGCACTTATGCATTCGATGCTTTTTACTAATTCATCATGAGCCGGTTTGTCTTTGCCTTCAGGTATGCCTTTAGCGTATTCTTGAAGCTTTTTCAAAAAGATATGCTCTTTTGCATCTGGAATGAAGACGGTAGCAGTTACTTCTTCCTCTCCATCTACTTTTGAAGCACGAACATTACAAATACGAATGCCTGAGCTGACATTTTCCAAGCTCTGTACGACCAATTCTTTACCCTTAAGACCACTTATGTCATAGTAATTTCCGTCTTTGGCTTTGATTGCTGCAACTTGTTCTGCTGAATAAACTCTTTCACTCACTGCCTTTGCTTGGGCATATTCCCGCAATAGTCTGTTACCGTGCTGTACAGGATTTTCACGAACAGGATATTTATGCGTAATCTGTATGCCTTTAGCTTTGTACGAGTTTTCCACTAACGTATCATGCAGAAAGATATTCGATAGTCCAGCCATTCTTACGCCTCCCTGATCTGATACGCTTTACTTCTCTCATCAATCAAGCGTTGCAATCGCTCATTGGAAAATGAGTCTTCATGTAGTATTGAACCCTTAATCAGTTCATTGCAAATGCGACTGATCTCTGCTTGGCTCAACCCTTTGCAAGCATTGATTGTTCGATCGTCAATATCAATAGGCCCGAAGTAACTACCCAGCTTGTTTTCGAACAACCTCTGCAATTCACTCTCACTTGGTAACCTATACGTCAATACATCATCAAATCTACGATACAAAGCTTGATCCAACATTTTATTGTTGTTCGTAGCGGCAATGATGATACTATCCGATATATCCCCTTCAATCAACTGAAGAAACGAATTCAGTATTCGCCTCATTTCACCCACTTCATTGTCCATCGCCCTGTCTGCACCAATCGCGTCAAACTCGTCAAATAAGTATACTCCAGGCTGTTGTTCAATCATATCAAACACATCCCTTAGCTTTGAGCTCGTCTCGCCCATAAACTTTGAAATGAGTTTATCCATACGAACGGTAAGGACAGACAATCCTAATTCACAAGCAACAGCAGAAGCAGTCATCGTCTTCCCGGTACCTGAAGGGCCTTCAATCAGAATCCTTCGACGATTCGTCAGTCCATATCTGCGAAGCTTTTCTCTTTGACGATACTCAAGTATGATTCTATCGATTTTCTCCATCAATTCAGGAGAGAGAACCATGTCTGCAAGACTGACGTCCGGCTCAGCAATATCAAACATTGGATTGGCAGTATTCAGCTTGACAACAACACTTCTACCCACTTTATCGATGAGTTCTTTAAGCTCCCTTGCTTGCGTTGTATGCCCTGCTTTTGCTTCAGAAGCAGCTATCTGAATTGCAGCAGTTTTGAATCGCTCGTCATTTCGCTCATAGTGTGCCCTGATTAATTGTTTAATCTGATCAACGGTAGCCACTTCATCCACCACCTTTCCACATAACTTACCATTATCATTATAAGCGTTGCAGAGCCAGCTGTCAACACAACAACCCAAATAGCCCGTGTCAGGATGTCATGGTGGATCAGACGGATCAGACGGCAGAACATCTTGACACGTCTGTATTACTCGATTGCTTGCAAACGGGATGGCTTTATGCTAAACTGTTAACGCTGATTAATAATCTGGAGTTTGATATGGAATACCGGATACTGATTGTTGAAGATGACCGCAGCATTGCAGAGGCGATTGCAGCACACATGGCCCAGTGGGGCCTGCAAGCCGAGTGTGTATCAGATTTTCGACATATCATGGAGGATTTCACGCGAATCCAGCCGCACTTGGTGCTGATGGACATTTCTCTCCCCTTCATGAACGGCTATCACTGGTGCGCGGAGATCCGTAAGGTCTCTTCGGTTCCGGTGATCTTCATATCGTCGGCGTCCGACAACATGAACATCATCATGGCAATGAACATGGGCGGGGACGACTTCATCGCCAAGCCCTTCGATTCCGGGGTGCTGATCGCCAAGGTGCAGGCGTTGCTGCGCAGAACCTACGATTACGTCGCCTCTGCCCCGGTGCTGGAGCATCGCGGCGCGATGCTGAACACGGGCGATGGCACGCTGACCTTTGATGGACAGAAGATCGAGTTGACGAAGAACGAATACCGCATCCTCCTTACCCTGATGCAGAACAAGGGCACGGTCGTCAGTCGGGAGAAGCTGATGGAGGCGTTATGGCAGACAGATGCCTTCGTGGACGAAAACACGCTGACTGTCAACGTGGGACGCCTGCGCAAAAAACTGGATGTCGTAGGATTGACGGATTTCATCGCCACCAAGTTTGGCGTGGGCTATTCGGTGGGGTGAGGGCATGAAGCTGTTTCTGCGATATTTATCAGGCAAACACAACACTTTCCTGCTGTTTGCCTCCTTTGTGCTGGTTTTTGCCTTTGCATTTTGGCTGTATCATCTGCCGTTTGCGGCGGTACTGTATCCTGCGATGCTCTGTGCGGCTGTCGGCTTGATCTATACTTTTATAGACTATGCGAGTGTGAAGCACAGGCACGAGATGCTTTCTGGCTTTCGGGGCATAGACGATGAGCTGCCGCTTCCCCGGGACATTGAGGATGCGGACTATCAAGAAATCATCCGCCTGCTACGAGAACAGCGGCGCGAGGCGCAGACCCATGCCGAATCGGAAATGCAGGCGATGGTGGACTATTACACACTCTGGGCACATGAGATCAAGACGCCCATCGCTGCCATGCGCCTGCGATTGCAGGGCCAGGATACCGCTGAGGCGCGTGGTCTACTTACCGACCTGAGCCGCATTGAGAGGTATGTGGAAATGGTGCTGACCTACCTGCGACTGGAGGGCGACGGCACGGACTACGTCATCCGCGAGCACGACTTGGACGGCATCCTGCGCCCCGTGTTCAAGCGGTTTGCCGGAGAATTCATCACTCGCCGATTGAAACTTGATTATACGCCCATGGAGACCCGTGTTCTGACGGACGAGAAGTGGTTGGCCTTTGTGGTGGAGCAGGTGCTCTCCAACGCGCTGAAGTACACGCCGGAAGGGACGATCTCCGTCTGCCTTGAAGCGCCGCAGACGCTATGCGTCAGGGACACAGGAATCGGTATCGCCCCGGAGGACCTGCCTCGCGTGTTCGAGCAGAGCTACACCGGCCTCGCCGGACGCACCGACAGGAAGGCCAGCGGCATCGGGCTGTACCTGTGTAAGCGCGTCTGCGACAACCTGGGACATGGGATTTCCATAGAATCCACACCGGGTGAAGGCACCACGGTGCGTATCGATTTGCACCGGCGGGAATTGCCCGTGGAGTGATTGGGAAACGGTACGTTTCCCTGTTCGGCGGGAAAGCGAGCGTAGCGATTTGCGCAACTGCCGACAATCGGTATTTCTTACAAAAATGTTCGTTTTGCCCCTTGAAATGTAAGCCGATTCGATGGAATGAATCGGCTTACAGCGCTAAAATGGGGACATCAAGCGAACAGGAGGACTTATCCATGAGTCTGTTGGAAGTCAAGGGACTGAAAAAGGTATACAAGACGCGCTTCGGCGGTCACGCCGTGGAGGCGCTGAAAAACGTAAATTTCACCGTGGAGGAAGGCGAGTATGTCGCCATCATGGGCGAAAGCGGCTCGGGCAAGACGACGCTTCTGAACATCCTGGCTGCGCTGGACAAGCCCACCTCCGGATCGGTGCTGCTGGATGGAAAGGATTTCTCAAAGATCAAAGAGAGCGACGTGGCGACGTTTCGCCGGGACAACCTGGGCTTCGTGTTCCAGGAGTTCAACCTGCTGGACACATTCACGCTGGAGGACAACATCTACCTGCCGCTGGTGCTGGCCGGGAAGAACTGGCGTGAGATGCACGCTTTGCTCATGCCCATCGCCAGAACGCTGGGCATCCAGGATCTCCTGAAAAAGTATCCCTACGAGGTCTCCGGCGGTCAGAAGCAGCGCGCCGCCGTGGCACGGGCGCTGATCACCTCGCCCCGGATCATCCTTGCGGACGAGCCCACCGGCGCGCTGGATTCCAAGTCCTCGGACGAGCTGCTGCGGCTGTTCTCCGAGGTCAACCGGCGGGGACAGACCCTCCTGATGGTTACCCACTCCGCCCGCGCGGCCAGCCGCGCCGGAAGGGTGCTGTTCATTCGGGACGGTGAAGTGTTCCATCAGCTTTATCGTGGCGAAGCCTCCGGCGAGCTGTTCTATCAGAAAATTGCCGACACACTGACCCTGCTGGCCCAGGGAGGTGAGCGTGCGTGAAAGGAGGGCTCTATCTGCGGCTGGCCTGGGATGGCCTGCGCAAGAATCGGCAGCTGTCCTGGCCCTATCTGCTCACCTGCGTGGGCATGGTGGCGATGCACTACATCCTGGCGTTTCTGGCCTCGCCCACGGCGCTTGAAAAGCTGCCCCAGGGCCGCCAGACCATTGAAACGATGATGGCGCTCGGCTGCCTGGTCGTTCTGCTGTTTTCACTGATTTTTCTGTTTTACACGTATTCCTTCCTGAACCGCCGGAGAGCGCGGGAATTCGGCCTGTACAATGTGCTGGGCATGGGCAAGCGGAACCTTTCACGGATCGTGCTGTGGGAAAGCGCGATCACAGCAACCCTTGCGATGATCGGCGGGCTGGCGCTGGGCGCGGCGCTTTCCAAGCTGGCAGAGCTGGGGCTGGTGAACCTGATGAACGGAGAGATCGACTACCGCGTCCGGCTGGACTTCAAGGCCGTGTTCAGAACGGTGGTTTGCTATGTGCCTGTTTTCGCGTTGAACGCCCTGGTTGCCGTCATTCGCACGCGGTGCAGCAGCGCGGTGAACCTCTTGAAGGCGGAGAGCGCCGGGGAGAAGCCACCCAGGGGCAATTGGCTTTTGGCGATCCTGGGCATCGTCATCTTAGGCGTGGCCTACTGGATAGCGCTGAGTATCAAGAACCCACTGGATGCGCTCATGTGGTTTTTTGTAGCGGTGTTGCTGGTCATCGTCGCCACCTATATGCTCCTGATCGCGGGCAGCGTATGGCTGTGCCGCAGGCTGCAGGCCAACAAGCGGTATTACTATCGGGCCGACCACTTCGTGTCGGTCTCCTCCATGACCTACCGCATGAAGCGCAACGGCGCGGGTCTGGCGTCCATCTGCGTCATCGCCACGATGGTGCTGGTGATGTTGTCCACCACCACCTGCCTGATGGCGGGCATCGAGGACACCATACTGGCTCACGCGCCCCGGGAGATCAACCTTCAAGCATGGCTGAATGATGTGTCTGAGATCAGCGATGAGAACCTGGGACGGATTCGCGCCACGACCGAGCGCTTCGCCGCTGAAAACGATGTTCCAATTGAAAATTCAAGGGATTTAGGTTATGTATATCTGGCCGGAACACTGAAAGGCGATACGATTCAGTGCAATTACACAACGGCTCTGGATGCGGCAAATCTGGGGAGCCTTCGAGAACTGTATATTGTCTCGATGGAGGATTATACTTCTCTTACAGGCAGATCCTTGAATCTTGGTTCTGAAGAGGCCCTGCTATTGGTTAACCGATGTGAATTCACTTCGGACACTCTGATCCTGGCAATGGGAGAAGAAAAGAATACCTTTCACATTGTCTCGGTAGAAAAAGGTGTGCTGGACAAAGGATTGTCAGGAACCACCGCGCCGGGGATGACAGTGGTTGTAGCGAATTTGAAATCCGTCGTCGCGGGCTTTCCGGCTGAGAATGAATATGGGAAGCAGCTGTTCACTTCAGGGTGGAAGTATGGCTTTGATACAGGGCTTGACGATCAGGAAAACGCTGACTTCGAGCGTGAGCTGTCCAGGTATCTTGAAGCGGAATTCCCCACTGAAGACAGCAGGGGATGGCGCAGTATTATGGTTTCCAGCAGAGCGAACAACGCTACGGATTTCCGTGCCTCCTACGGTGGCCTGTTCTTCATAGGCATCGTGCTGAGCATCGTGTTCCTGTTGGCCGCCGTGCTGATTATCTATTACAAGCAGGTCTCCGAGGGCTACGAGGACGTGAAGCGCTTCGAGATCATGCAGAAGGTGGGCATGACCAAGCCGGAAATCAAGCGGAGCATTGGTTCCCAGCTGCTCATGGTGTTTATGCTGCCGCTGGCCTTCGCGGGTTTGCACCTGACCTTCGCCTTCCCTATGATCCGTAAGATGCTTTTGCTGTTCGGCCTTACGAATATCGGCCTCTTTATAACCACCACGCTGATCAGCTTCGCTGTGTTCGCAGCGTTCTATTGGATCGTCTATCGCATGACGTCCGGCGTGTATTATCGGATCGTTAGCAAGACAAGTATTGAAGACGCAGCATAACGAGAATCCGCCTATATACTCAAAGAGTCGGTCAATGCGGTACACATAGGATTGAGGTGGCTAAATGGATAATCTTACATCATCACTCTGGATCCGTTGTCCTCATTGCAAAAGCAAGACCCGAATAAAAGTATACACAGATACTGTCTTACTGAATTTTCCGTTGTACTGTCCAAAGTGCAAGCGAGAAACGAAGGTCAATATCGCAAAATTGAAAATGGTGCCAATCAAAGAGCCAGACGCATAACGCGCAGAGCCTGCTTTCCAATTCACATAGGATGCAGGCTCTGTTTTATTCATCCTCGATTCTGATTCCGTTTCGTTTATAGGATACAAAAAGGACAGCCTTGTAAATAGGAATCAAGGATCGTAATTCCCGATTGGTATGGTAGTTGCGCAAGTGCTGCGGAGAGAGCCCCCTTTCCACTACTCTGCGACTACATAGGAGAAGGCAAATCAGAATCTCAAGGACTAACATACCGCTGCAACCGGTATCCGGCAATGATACAGTCACCAGCGCACATTGCCAAAGTGTTGTGAGATACCATTGAAGAGCCTTCTCCTAATTTAGTTTAATCCGAAGAATTATGTATGTCAAGTTTTTACCCCTATAACAGCTGATCGGCCTTATCTGCCGTGCTGGAACAACAAATACCTCTGCATCCGCCTGTAGTCATTGTTTTTTACAACGATGTGATTCAGAATAGCCACGAAACTCTCCTCCCATTCGTTCGACCTCATACTTCATGGCGTACAGTTCTGATATGGCGCGCTGGGTACGCTCGTACATTTCCCTGGAGCGAACGCCACCGCCATTGTAGTGATGGGCAATTTGATTGAGGTTGGAGCCAATCTTGCCAAATTCGGCGATCAGTTTCTTTAACATGGGCACCTCAGCTACAATCTCCTGCCGGACATTGACCTTGCCCTTGACAACCATGCGGCGGATGTATTCAGACACGCTCAGGTCGGCGGCTCTTGCAGCGGATTCAATCTTATTGTAAGTCTCCTGATCGAAACGAATAGTTACGTTCCTGTCCTTCTTAACGATATCCTTCTTTATGTATCTTCTCATCATTGCCTCCTTCTCATGACTCTGTCATGCTGTGAATGAAATGAACCAACCGTACACCAGTGCGGAAATCGGGTATGGCGGCACCCCATCAAGATGCCCTGCAAGACAGAATTTGCCCCTGGGGCAATATTTGTCTTGCAAGGAGAAACTTGCTCTCGTAGAAATCGACAAGTCTTTTGACTTGACCGATTTCAAATTGGAAACCGTACCTTTGACCTTGCTGATATTTTGTGGTATATATGGCTTCATCGCCGATCCTGCAAGGAATCCCGCAGAAATTATAGTACGATCCTGTAGTGTATTTTGTAGTGATAAGTAGTTAACTCCACTACACTTTTTTGATAGTTGCTAGCCTAACGTAGTTGATTTCACTACAAAACGACATCAGATTCACTACACTCTCATAAGTCTTTTGCCTTTGAAGGCTTATCTGAATCCATATACATCCTCGGAAAACCGCATATGGATCGATCACACGCAAATCTCATGTGAAACGAACACATTCCCGGAGTATAAACATCATCCTCAGAAAAGCACATGTGTTTCTCATGTGGAATACATATAAAACGCACACGCGAGCCTCTTATCGTTCTCGCCGTGACTATGAAAAGAGAATCCCCGCCATCCGATACACAGACAGCGGGGATGGTCGATCAGTGCTTATTCGTCGTTCTGTCCCTTCATCCCGTTCAATGTCGTGTTGATCAGCAGGATAGTCTCCAGCAGCTCGTCCCTGACCTCGCCGCCGGCCTCGATGCGCTTCAGCTCCTCCAGCACCGCTGACAGATGCGTCCTGAGCGCCCGATACACCCTCGGATTGCCCTGCACCACGATCTCCCGCTCCATGCAGCGCCGGTAGCAGTATTCCTGCTTCGGCAGACCCGACAGGGCCACCGCTGCATTGATCTGCTCGCTCTCCTCCGGCGAGACCCGAAACCCCACCGTGATGCTACGCCAGCGGTTGTGATTGTCTCGATTCTTAGCCGACACTTACATCGCCTCCCCTCGAAAACTGTTGAGATTGCTCGCCATGTCTGTCTGCGTCGTCGAAAACATGTGCGCATAGTTCAGCGTGATGTGAATGCTCTCGTGGCCTACCCTGTCTGCGATGGCCACCGGCGAATACCCCATGTCGATCAGCAGGCTGATGTGGCTGTGGCGAAGATCGTGGATGCGAATCCGCTTCACGCCCGCCGTGTCCGCACCACGGGTCATCTCGTGCTGGAGATAGCTCTTGGTGACGGGGAACAGCCGGTCATTGTCTCCGATGCCGTACATCTGTCCGATAAAGTCCTTCATCTCCTCTGCAAGGAAATCCGGCATGATGATGTCCCGCACGCTCTTCGAGGTCTTGGGGTCGGTAATCACATCCCGCCCATCGATTCGCTGGTAGGATTTCGTAATGGAAACCACCTTCCTCTCGAAGTTGAAGTCCGCCGGCGTCAGCGCCAGCAGCTCACCCTCGCGGATGCCGCACCAGTACAGCATCTCGAAGGCGTAGAAGGACAGGGGCTTGTCCATGACGGCGAAGGAAAACTTCTCGTATTCCTCACGCGTCCAGATCAGCATCTCGCGGCTCTTCGCCTTGCCCATGTTGCCCACCTTCATCGCTGGGTTCTCCCGCAGGCCGTAGAACTTGCAGGCGTGGTTGAAGATCGTACTGAGCTGGGTATGTACCGTCTTGAGATACACCGGCGAATAGGGCCGCCCGTTCTTGTCCCGGCTGTTCAGCATCTCGTTCTGCCAGGCCAGGATGTCCTTCGGTTGAATCTTCGCAATCTTGCGCTTGCCGAAGTACGGCAACAGCTTCGTGCGGATGATGTGCTCCTTGGTATGCCAGGTGTTCTCCTTGATGCGGCTCTTCACGTCGGTAGTGTAGACCTCGACAAAGCTTTTGAAAGTCATGTCCATGTCGCTTTGCGTCTTGTGCATCTGCTCGCGCTCCCAGGCCAACGCCTCTCGCTTGGTGGCAAAGCCACGCTTGGTGGTCTGCTTGCGCTCGCCCTGCCAGTCGGTGTAGCGGTAGTAGACCTTCCAGGTGTTCGTCTTGGCTTCCTTATAAACTGACATTCAGTTCACCTCCTTCTGTTCGTATTTGTCGTCCGATCCGCCGTAGCAGACCTTTTCGTTGAAGTACCGTCGGTTGATTCTCCCGGCGATGGTGATGAATCCCTTGTCCTTCAGCTCCTGATTGAGCCGGTGGACGATCTTGTAGGCGTGGGACTTGGAGATTCCCAGAGTCTGCGCGACCTCTACCACAGTCATAAAAGCAGTTCTTTGCATTTGGTTCCTCCCGTATATCCTTTTCATTCTGATTCTCTATTCTCAACTAAGCTATTTCGCTTAGTTGTCGATCCAATTTTACTAAACATATCCGCTTTTGTCAAGCGATCATAATGTTAATTCTTAAATATATTTGCTTTTGTTCCTATTGACACATATTAGCCAATCTGCTATCATAATCTCAGTAGTACGAAAGCGAGGTCATTGACAATGGCGATTGGCGAGAGGATCCGCTTCATCCGAAACCTACGGGGGATGACGCAAAAGTACCTGGGGACACTGGTTGGCTTCCCCGAAAAGACCGCAGACATTCGCATGGCGCAATACGAATCCGGCACGCGAACTCCGAAGGCTGACTTGACAAAATCTCTGGCCGACGCACTGGACGTTTCGCCGCTGGCGCTGCGCGTGCCGGACATCGACAGCTATCTCGGCCTGATGCACACGCTGTTTGCGCTGGAAGACCTGTACGGCCTGACGATTGAAAACAAGGAAGGGACGGTCACCTTCCACTTCGACCCGCGCAAGGGCAAGGACGCGGCGCGGATCGCGGATATGGTGACGGCCTGGGCGGACGTTTCCGCGAAGTACCGCAACGGCGACATGAGCCGGGACGATTACGACACCTGGCGCTACAGCTACCCTGCCCACGACGAAACGCAGAACTACGTCAAGGTGCCTTCGCAAGCTCTGAGCGACGCACTCGTCGAGGCGTTCAAAGACAAGTTGTGATATAATAAACTGCATACTCACAAATCCTCCTTTGCCGATTATCGGCGTCATCTACGGATGTCGCCGACCCGCGCAACGGCCGCTTCGCGGCCCGTTCGCTAATCGTGATCAATGGCAAACAAAAAGAGCTAACTGACTTCAACAAAAATCAGTTAGCTCTGGATTTGTCCGAATGATCTGTGAGCCACTCCGACAATCGGAATAATCTATCGATCATTCAGTGAGTAATGCGAATCTCGAAAAATGTTGTCAAAACGTTGTCACGGCAATCCCGGAGGCCTCGAAAACCCCGTGTTTTCAGGGCCTCCAGCCGTTCTGACTGCTACTCCCACTCGATGGTGGCGACGGGCTTCGGAGAGAGGTCGTAGAGGACGCGGTTGACGCCCTTGACCTCGGCGAGGATGCGGTCGGTGATCTTGAGCAGCACGGGCCAGGCCACCTGTTCGACGGTGGCGGTCATGGCGTCCACGGTGTTCACGGCGCGCAGGATCACGGGCCACTCGAAGCAGCGGGCGTTGTCGCGCACGCCGGTGGAGCGGAAGTCCGGGATGACGGTGAAGTACTGCCACACCTTGCCGCGCAGGCCGGCCTTGTCGAACTCGTCGCGCAGGATGGCGTCGGCCTCGCGCAGCGCCTCCAGGCGGTCGCGGGTGATGGCGCCCAGGCAGCGCACGCCCAGGCCGGGGCCCGGGAAGGGCTGGCGATAGACCATGCTGTCCGGCAGGCCCAGAGCCACGCCGCAGGCGCGCACCTCGTCCTTGAACAGCATCTTCAGGGGCTCGACCAGTTCAAACTGCAGATCCTCCGGCAGGCCGCCCACGTTGTGATGGGACTTGACCATCTTGGCGGTCTTGGTGCCGGATTCCACGATGTCGGGATAGATGGTGCCCTGGCCCAGGAACTGAATGCCGTCCAGCTTGCGGGCCTCCTCCTCGAACACGCGGATGAACTCCGCGCCGATGATCTTGCGCTTGGCCTCGGGGTCGGCCACGCCCGCCAGCTTGTTCAGGAAGCGGTCCACCGCGTCCACGTAGATCAGGTTCGCGCCCAGCTGGTCGCGGAACACCTGCACCACCTGCTCCGGCTCGCCCTTGCGCAGCAGGCCGTGGTTCACGTGCACGCAGGTCAGCTGGTCGCCGATGGCGCGGATCAGCAGCGCCGCCACCACGGAGGAATCCACGCCGCCGGACAGCGCCAGCAGCACCTTCCTGTCACCCACCTGCTGACGGATCAGCTCGATCTGGTCGGCGATGAAGTTGTCCATGTTCCAGTTGGCGATGGCGTGGCAGTCGTCGAACACGAACCGCTTCAACGCCATCGTGCGCTCCACCTCGTCCTCCGGCCAGGCTTCCAGGCTCACGTCGGCCTTCCGCGCCTTGTGGTCCACCGCCATCAGCGGAACGCCCGCACCGTAGACCGCGTCAGAGGCGTCGATGGCCACGCCGTCCACCACGCGGTTCACGCCGCCGTTTAAGATGATGCCCTTCACGTTCGGAAGTGCCGCCAGCTGCTCGGCGGTGATGTCGTGGGGATGAATCTCCGTGTACACGCCCAGCTCGCGAATCTCGCGGGCCACGCGGGTGTTCTCCTTGCTGCCCAGATCCAGAATGACGATCATGTCCTGCTGCATAATGTGCCTCCCCATCTCTTTCGTTTTGGTATGGGGATATTTTAGCACTTCTCCCCCGCCCCGTCGTTAATGGAAGGTTATTTTGGGATAATGTGTTTGGGGGACGTGAAATGGGGACGGTTCCCGCAACAGCTTTCGAGAGCCGTCCCCGATTAACATAGTTATTTCAGACATAGCTTCTCCCTGTCGCGGAATCTTCCTTGCACGATATGTACAATGTCCAATATCCAAGTCACGCCAAGAATCGCCGCACTAGTCACAGCAATTGCTTCCCGCCAATGAACGAATACGCCTTGCGGCTGCCCGATGGTGATTTGGATATAGAACAAACCGAATACGCTGCTAGCGATACATACTGCCAGCAGCAGGAACAGATTGAGTGCTCCGCGCCAGTATCGCCGAACATAGAAGTAATGCAGGCCAAAGAAACCGAACATGACGCACAGAATCAGCGCAAGTGACTTGTGTTTCTTCGATGTCATATAGCGATATTGATATGTCTTTGTCATTTGCTCTCCCCCCCTGTATTCCATTCATCACTCTCGGCAAACAGCAAGCACGATTTTAAATGTGTTAGACAGTATCATTATACCATTTTAATTCTTGCATTTCAATCTCTTTTCTACTTTTGCAGGCGCATATAAAGCGCCTTTGTCATATAGAATATTGCACGAGGTGAAACCTGTGCAGAACAAAGATATCGTATACGAGGAGACATTCGCATTGCGTCTTTCAAAGTTGCGCAATCAGAAGGGCGTTTCCGCACGGGACATGAGCCTGTCTATCGGACAAAACCCCAATTATATCAACCACATCGAGAACGGGAAATCCCTCCCCTCCCTGACCGTATTCTTCTACATCTGCGAGTTTTTGAACATCACGCCCAGCGAGTTTTTCGACCTGGATTCCAGCCAGCCGGAGGCGCTGCGGGAATTGACGGAGAAGCTGAAAAAGCTGCCGCCGGAATACCTGAGCCACATCGAGGCCATCGTGGACGGGCTGACGGAGGGAAAATAGCGCACACAACCGGGGCGACATCGCGTCGCCCCGGTTGTGTCTTGAAAACGTGAAATGGGGACGGTTCTCATTTCACACTTTCAAAAAATGTGAAATGAGAACCGTCCCCATTTCACATAAAGGGAAGGCTTTTGGAAAGCGGACGCCAAGAATGGCGTCCCTACGGCTCTCACACAGTATTCCTATTCCCTATTCCCTATTCCCTATTACCTATTGCCTATTGCCTCATCCCGCATCTACGATTCTTCATCTGAATCCTCTTCCCTCTCCCGCATGCTCTCCAGCGCCCGCTTGATCTTCTCCGGGAAGCGCACGTCCAGCAGGGCGGCGTTTTCCAGTATGCTCAGGCCCTCGTTGGCGATGTAGTAGAAGGCCAGCGAGGTCTGGAACACCATCGCCGAATTGCCCAAGGCCCGGTCCACCAGTGTCGCCAGGCCGATGAGCAGCAGCATCAGCGCCTTGCGGGCGATGCCCACGAACCCGGCCTTGCTGGACAGGCGGCCGCCCTCGGTCTTGGGCGACTTGCCGCAGGCGGCGACGATCAGGCCGCTGACGTAGTCCAGCGACATCACCGCCACCAGGATGGTAAGCAGCGGGCTCCACTCCCCGAACAGCCCCGCCACCGCGCCCGCCAGCGCCGCCAGGGTCTTCACGATCTTCTCCCAACTCATCTTTTCTCCTCCCTCCGAATCAAAAGCCACAGCACCCCGCCGACGATCAGCCCCGGCGCGAGCAGCCTCAGCCCAAACAGCGCCGTCGACAGAATCAGGTCGGCCCGGGCGACGGCGGCCTGGATGGCCCTCGTCGCGTCCGTCATGCCTCCAGCTCCCCGTAGCGGCTGGACACCCAGCCCTCCTTGCCCGCGAAGCTTACCCGGTGCCAGGGCCTGCCGCCCGCCTCCCGGCTCTCGTTCAGCCAGGCGAGCCGCTCGCCCTTCTTCGCCACGCCCAGAATGGGGTTTCCCACCCCCGGTCCCTTGCGCACGTTCACGGTGCCGCCGGTGATGCGGACGAACTTTTGCGGTTCCTTCACTGTGGCGCCCGCCTCCCTGCCATTTCGCCCCGCGCCCTCGGCCTGCGCCGGGTCGCGGGTTTCGGGCGCGACTTGTTTCACTGCGCTTGCGCCCTCCGTCCGCTGCGCGAACGCTCCGTCATTCAGCACCACCACGGTGTGTCCCTGGGTGGCCGTGCAGAGGATGTCGCCCCGCTTCAAATAGGCGCTCTGCTTCGTATACCGCTCGCCCACCAACTCCGTGAACGCGCCCGTGGCCAGCAGGTTCTTCGGCTCGTTGGTGGTGCGAAAGCCCTCCGGCAGGCCCAGGATGCCCGCATACGCGCAGCAGACCCGCACCAGCGCGGAGCAGTCCGTCTCGCAGTCCACCGTCACCTTCGACGGGTCGAAGCCCACCTTCGCCGCCTCCCTGTACAGCGTGTTGCGCTGATACTGGTCGTAGCCGATGTGGCGGTTCGCCACCGCCGCCGCCATGGCCGCCGCGATCCTCTCCGCCGTGACCCCGTCCTTCGCCCGGAACACCCGCCAGCCCTTGCTGTGGGCATACCAGGCCTGCTTCTTCAGCTCCCTGCCCGTCTGGTTCCCGGCCTTGCCGCCGTTGGCCTTGCCGTTTTCGTCGATGGACGCGGAGCCAACATATACTGTTGCCATAGTTCTCCCTCCCTGTGAATGATTTGCGGATTCCCCGCAGCAGGGAGACTATGACCCAAAAACCGGATTTTACTGGCTTGTTTGCATAAAAAGCGCCCCGCGTTCAAAACGCGGGGCAGGATCCTTCGCTTCGCTCAGGATGACAGTCGGACGCCTTGTTTCATATCCGGAAAGCCTGTACGGCATTCAGCCTTACAGATCCTCCGGCCCATAGGGCACGATCTTCTTCAGCGCGCCGTCGGCGCCCTTGTTCATGCGGTTCTTGAAGCGGCAGAGGAAGGCCTCCGGCTCCTCGGCCTGATAACCCTTCTTCATGAAGCCCTCCCGGGTGAAGATGACGGAATAGATGTAGGCGTCCTCCACCTCGCCCCGGCTGTCCCGGCGCTGGGTGTAGGCCGAGAGCAGCACCTTCTCCATGTGGGGCGTGGCGGAGAAGAAGTGGCTGGCGCAGAACATGCCCAGGCCGAACACGCAGCGGGCATACTCCGCCTTCAATTCCTTCTGGGTCTTGTCCTTCTGCTTCAGGTCGCCGCTGGCCGTGGCCTCGGCCTTCCGGGTGGGCAGGTGCTCGATCTCCGGCAGGTCCATGTCCGCCAGCAGCGCGCCGTCCTCATACTCGAAGCTCACCCTGAAGTCGATGGGCAGGGACAGGTTGTCCAGCCACTCGCCGATGGCCGCCTCCACCGCGTCGGCGTCCGGGGCCGCGTTCACGATCTCCGCGGGCCAGTCGGCGTCCGCAGGCAGGTCGCAGGCGAGGCTGCCGATGTTCACGAAGGCGTCGTTCACGGCCTCCAGCCGGTACAGCTCCGCCTGGGCCGCCACGTCCGCGCCGCTGAGCCGGGCCGAAGCGGAGGCCGCCGGTTTCTTCCTTTCGCCGCCGAAGTCCGCGATCTTCTTGCGGTCGTACAGGCCGGTGCCGGGGATGCTGGTGTTCAGGAACACGCCCTTCTTGCCGATGTTGGTGGACACGCCCTTGCCGCCCACCGTCAGGCTCACGCCGGACTTGGAGAAGTTCAGCTTCACGCCCTTGAAAATGGTAATGCTCTTGCGAAAGCGCATGGTCTCGCCTCCCGTGTGTTGTGCTGGCTCCATTTTACCCGATTTCCCCGGCAATTACAAGGGAAATCTGCGCCCCGACATTGACTTTCCCGCAATAATATCTTAATATATAGGTATGACAAATACCGCACGAGGGGGTTTGAACATGAAGAAGATCCGCGTCCTGTTTGCCACCGTCCTGGCGCTGGCGCTGCTGGCGGGCCTGTGCAGTGCCCAGGCCGCCCAGACCTACTACGACTACGGCACCAGCTATGACTACCTGATCGGCGCGATGGAGGTGGTCAACTGCGCGTCCTGGACCTCCCTGCGCAGCTACCCGGACTCCGCTGCCCCGCGGCTGATGAAGGTGCCGGTGGGCGCGATCGTGTCCAACTGCTACTACCAGGACGAAAAGTTCACCTACTGCGAATACAACGGCGTGGGCGGCTACATCCTGAACAGCAACCTGTCCTTCATCTACGGCCCTCTGGGCTATGAGTACAGCGTGGACGACTACGTGGGCAACTGCCAGATCGTGAACTGCGCCAGCTACGCCTCCCTCAGGGACTATCCCAGCACCAACGCCAACCTGCTGGTGCGCGTGCCCCTGGGCGAGATCGTGACCAACGTGTTCTACCAGGACGAACGCTTCTGCTACTGCATCTACAACGGCATCGAGGGCTACATCCTCTCCAACAACCTGAACTGGGTCTCCGGCGGCAGCGAGTCCGCCTCCTCCGGCTATGACAGCACCTGGATCGGCGACGCCTGGATCGTTAACGCCGGGTCCTGGGCCTCCCTGCGGGAGCTGCCCGACACCGCCTCCTACCGGCTGGCCAAGGTGCCCCTGGGCGACAAGGTGACCAACTGCTACATGGTCAACGACCGCTTCGCCTGCTGCACCTGGCGCGGCATGGTGGGGTATATCCTCATTGACAATCTGGGATGGTGATAGATGAGTGTGGAGTGTGGAGTGTGGAGTGTGGAGTGTGGAGTGTGGAGTTGAAGTCAGTGGCTGACGCGCTTCATCTCCACGCTTCATAAGCCGAAGTATTCCCGTAGACCACCGTACAGATCCTTCGCTTCGCTCAGGATGACACGCGACACTGGTTGTCATCCTGAACGAAGTGAAGGATCTGTTCATTATTCTTTGGAAATGCGATTCATTTCCTCCGCTCCAGGATGACACGCGACACCGGTTGTCGTCCTGAACGGAGTGAAGGATCTGTTCATTTCTTCAGCTGGAACCAGATTGCCGCGTCGGGCTTGCGCCCTCCTCGAAATGACGTAATTTGGGATGGGTTGAACCATTTCCATAGGAGCGCGAGCTTCCTGCCCGTACCACGTCATTGCGAGGCCGAAGGCCGTGACCATCCGGTTCCCCATGAATCAATCAAATCCGCAGGATTTGTTCCGCCATTCCTCATTTCTCATTCCTCATTCCTAATTCCTCATTCCTTACTCCTCACTCTCTTCCGCCTCCTTCAGCATCGTCTCGATCATGATGCCGTAGCCCATGGTTGGGTCGTTCACCATCACGTGGGTCACCGCGCCGATGATGCGCCCGTCCTGGAGGATGGGGCTGCCGGACATGCCCTGCACAATGCCGCCGGTCTTTTCCAGCAGCTCAGGGTCAGTGACGCGGATCACCATGGCCCGGGACGCGCTCTGGCCTCGATCCGACAGGCGCACCACCTCGCAGGCGTATTCCCTGGGGCCGCCGTCGTCCACCGTGGTGATCAGCGAGGCCGCGCCGGGGTGCACCTGGCTCCGGGACGCCGCCGGCAGGCCCTCCGGATACAGCGCCCCGGCGATGGGCCCGTCGGCGCTGCCGAAGATGCCGCTGTCACCGTTTTTCGACACGCTGCCCAGCGTCTCCGTCTCCCCCAGGAAGTCGCCGGTCAGCTCCCCGGGCGACCCGGCCTTGCTGGGCGTCACCGCCACCACCCGGTTGGGGTAGATCCCGCCGTCTCCCACCGGCATCACCACGCCCGTGTCCACGTCGGTGATGGCGTGGCCCAGCGCGCCGAAGCCGCCGTCCTCCGGGTCATAATAGGTCAGCGTGCCCACGCCCGCGGTGCTGTCCCGCACCCACGCGCCCAAGCGGTACTGGCCGTCCCGCTCGTCCCGGGCCGGGGTCACGTCGCACTCCACCACGTCGCCGCCCCGCAAAACCCGCAGATGCGCCGTCTCCCCGTCCGCAATGGACGCCGACAGCTGCTTCGCCCCGGTCACCGCCTCGCCGTCCAAACTCTGGATCACGTCCCCGCTCTTCAGCCCCGCCAGCCGCGCCGGGCTGGGCGTCCTGCCCAAATCTGAATTGCCCACGACCACCACGCCGGTGCGCAGCGCCACGCCCACCGACTGGCCGCCCGGCACCAGCACCTTCTGCGGCTCCACCGCCGCGTTCACGGCTCCCACAGCCGCCATTCCCTCCGGCAGCCGGGCCTCCGCTCCCAGCTGCGGCGACAGCATCAGCGCCGCCATCGCCGCCGCCAGCAGCCCGCCCAGCCGCCGCCTGACCTTCGCTTCCATTCCATGCGCCTCCTTCGCCCATTTGCCCGCGCCGCGCTTTTTCCGGCTTTTTCCAGCCGCATCCCCCGCCCGCGCCGCGAACCATCCTGTAATCTGGCCGCCACCGGGGTCGCGTATGCTGGCAAATGCCCCGCAATGTGGGAATATCTCGTAGCATAGTCGCCGCGCCGCCGCCCGTTCGACGCCCCGCGCCCATCTGCCAATCATTTCCTTGTATATTCAGATTTTAACCTTCTTTTACTTCATTTATGCCGTTTTCAGCGCAAAACCGGTTGCTATTATTTTTCAAACCGATTATAATAGTATCTGTTATGATGGAGGGGAGTATGATGCGAAGGCACGCGGCGGCGGATCTGTCCGGCCTGCGGGGCAGGCGGGTGCTGATCGCGCTGTCCGGCGGGGCGGACTCCGTGGCGCTGGCGGCGATGCTGGCCGAAGCGCGGAGCGCCCTGGACCTTGAGCTGTTCGCGGCCCATATGGACCACGCCATCCGGCCGGAGAGCGCCGGGGACGCGGCCTTCTGCCGGGACCTGTGCCGGCGGCTCGCCATCCCCTTCCATGAAACCCGCGTGGACGTGCCCGGTGAGGCAAGGCGCACCGGCGAAGGCCTGGAGACCTGCGCCCGGAGGCTGCGCTACCGTTGGCTGCGGGCCGTCAAGGCGGAAGTGGGCGCGGACGTGATCGCCCTGGCCCACCACCTGGACGACCAGGCCGAGACCGTGCTGATGCACCTGGCCCGGGGCACCGGTCCCGAGGGCATCGGCGGCATGCGGGCGCGGTCCGGCGATTTGGTCCGGCCCCTGCTGGGCCTGCGCAAGGCGGAGCTGATCGACTTTCTCAACGCCCGCGGGCTGTCCTGGCGGGAGGACGCCACCAACGCCCTGGCCGACACCCCGCGCAACGCCCTTCGGCTGCATGGGATCCCGGCGCTGGAGCAATCCTATCCCCGGTTTGCCCTGGCCGCCGCCCGCTACGCCGAGGCCGCGCAAATCGAGAGCGATTATCTGGCGGAGCAGACCGACGCCTTCCTGGCAGAGCGCCATCTTTCCGGCCCCTTCGGGGACTTCCTGGGCCTGACGCCCCCGCCCCATCCCGCGATCTTGCGCCGCGCCCTGCGCTGGTTCTGCCCGGCGGGCACGGACTGGGAAAAGCTGCGGGAGCTGGAGGCGCTGTGCGCGGCCGACCGCGGCAAGGTAGAAATTTGCGGCAGCCTCGCCGCAGAACGCGGTCACCGCGGCCTCTATTTTCTCCCGAAGCGGCCCGCTTCAACCGAGGAAATCCCGCTCAGATTGAACGGCGCGACGGCGCTGGAGGAGCTTTGCACCGTCACGGCCGCGGACGCGCCGCCCGTGCCCGTCGCGGACGACGCCATGACCCAGGTGCTGGACGCGGACGCCCTCTCGGGCGCGGTGCTCCGCACCCGGAGGGACGGGGACCGGATCCGCCCGCTGGGCTGCGGGGAGAAGCTGCTGTCGGACTACTTCACCGACAGAAAGGTGGACCGGCCGCTCAGGGACCACGTGGCCCTCGTCGCCCGGGGCGATGACATCCTCTGGGCGCTTGGCCTGGGCATCGCCGAAGGCGCGAAGCTGACGGGGAGCACCCGCCGCGCCATCCGGCTCAGCGGTCAATATTCATTTGATATTTCCACGCTATACTGAGGAGGAACGACCATGGAAAAGGACATCGCTAGGGTATTGCTCACCGAGGAGCAGCTTCAAGCCCGCGTGCAGGAGCTCGGACGGCAGATCGCCTGGGACTACCGGGGCAAGAACCCTGCCATGGTGTGCATCCTCAAGGGCGCGATCATGTTCTACACGGATTTGCTCCGCGCCATACCCATCCAGCTGTCCATGGACTTCATGGCCGTGTCCAGCTACGGCAAGCGCACCAAGTCCAGCGGCGAGGTGGAGATCCGCAAGGACCTGTCCACCTCCATCGAGAACCGCCACGTGATCATCGTGGAGGACATCATCGACTCCGGCTTCACCCTCACCTACCTCACCCGGATGCTCAGCGCCCGCGGGGCCGCCTCCATCAAGCTGTGCACGCTGCTGGACAAGCCCAGCCGCCGTGCCCCCGGCATCACGCTGAAATCCGACTACGCGGGCTTTGAGATCGGGGACGACTTCGTGGTGGGCTACGGCCTGGACTACGACGAGGCCTATCGCAACCTGCCCTACATCGGCGTGTTGAAGCCCGAGGTGTACGAAAAGAACTGACATTGATTCAACGGCGGGATGCGCCCGCATTTACAGAAAGAGAGGAACCCGGTTTTGAACAAGAGACCCAACCGCAAAGCCCTGCAGGGCCCGTTGATGTACCTGCTGATCCTGGCCGTGATACTGCTCATGGTGCACATGCTCAGCGAAGGCAGCCAGCCCACCCCCGAGAGCATCAGCTATTCGGCGCTGCTGGAGTGGGTGGAGGCCGACCTGCGACACAGCCAGGGCGAGACGCTGCCCGTAAAGCTGCAGGGCAAGACCCTGGGCCAGGTCACCATCCAGTCCAGCACGCTGATGGCCGTGACGGAGGAAAACATGGCCTCTTACGCCCTCACCGGCCGCTACGACATGGAGTGCGTCCTGCCCAGCGAGAGCCAGTTCTACGAGGACGTGAACGCCATCTACGCGGCCGTGCTGGGTCGCCCCGTCAGCCCCACCGAATATGATTTCGAGATCAACTCCAAGCTCCCGGCCCAGCCCGCCTGGTGGGTGGAATGGGTGCCGCTGCTGGTGACGGTGGTGCTGTTCGGCCTGCTCTGGTACTTCATGATGCGCCAGCAGACCGGCGGCGGCAAGGGCGTGATGAACTTCGGGCGCTCCCGTGCGAAGATCACCGACCCCAATTCCAACAAGGTCACCTTCCAGGACGTGGCCGGCGCGGACGAGGAGAAGGAGGAGCTGGCGGAGATCGTGCAGTTCCTGAAAAACCCCCAGCGGTTCACCAAGGTGGGCGCTCGGATCCCCACGGGCGTGCTGCTGGTGGGCCCTCCCGGAACGGGCAAGACGCTGCTGGCCCGGGCCGTGGCCGGCGAGGCCGGCGTGCCCTTCTTCACCATCTCCGGCTCCGACTTCGTGGAGATGTTCGTGGGCGTGGGCGCCAGCCGCGTGCGCGACCTGTTTGACCAGGCCAAGAAGAACGCCCCGGCCATCGTGTTCATCGACGAGATCGACGCGGTGGGCCGCCAGCGCGGCGCGGGCCTGGGCGGCGGCCACGACGAGCGCGAACAGACGCTGAACCAGCTGCTGGTGGAGATGGACGGCTTCACCCACAACGAGGGCGTGATCGTCATGGCGGCCACGAACCGAAGCGACATCCTGGACCCGGCGCTGCTGCGCCCCGGCCGCTTTGACCGGCGCATCGTGGTGAACTACCCCGACGTGAAGGGCCGCGAGGAGATCCTGAAGGTCCACAGCCGCAACAAGCCCCTGGGCGAGGACGTAGACCTGGGCGTGCTGGCCCGCCGCACCCCCTACTTCACCGGCGCGGACCTGATGAACGTGATGAACGAGGCGGCGCTGCTGACGGCGCGCCAGGGCCGGGACGTGATCCACATGGACGCCATCGAGGAGGCCATCACCCGCGTGATGGCGGGCCCGGAGAAGAAGAGCAAGAAGGTCACCGACATGGACCGCAAGCTGGTGGCCTACCACGAGGGCGGTCACGCCATAGTGGCCCACTACATCCCCGAGTGCGACGACGTGCACGAGATCACCACCATCCCCCGCGGCTCCGCCGGCGGCTACACCATGTACCTGCCCCAGGAGGAGTTCCACTACGTGACCACCGCCCGGATGAAGGCCCAGATGGCCAGCGCCATGGGCGGCCGCGTGGCCGAGGCGCTGATCTTCGGCGACATCACCACCGGCGCCTCCAGCGACATCAAGTCCGCCACGGAGATCGCCCGCAGCATGGTCACCGAGTACGGTATGAGCAGCAAGCTGGGCCCGGTGTTCCTGGGCACGGAGCACGAGGTGTTCCTCGGCAAGAGCTTCTCCCAGCAGAACAGCGGCTTCTCCGAGATGGTGAACACCGACATCGACACCGAGGTGCACAAGCTGCTCCAGGAGGCCTATGACCGGGCCGAGAGCATCCTGAAGGAGCACATCGACCAGCTGCACGGGCTGGCGAAGATCCTGATCGAGAAGGAAAAGATCGACCGCGCCGAGTTCGTCGCCTTCATGGACGGCAAACCCGCCGAGACGGTGGAGACCGAGTTCGCCGAGAAGGACGAGCCTGCGGACGCCCCGTGGAAGGCGCTGGAGGAGAGCGTCGAGGCTCCCTCCGACATCCCCTCCGAGGCGTAACGGGGATCCCCCGAGGAGCGTTCCTCAATGCGCCAAAGAATCGAACAGATCCTTCGCTTCGCTCAGGATGACAACGATTTGCGTATAACCGAACCTGTCATCCTGAGCACAGCGAAGGATCTGTATAATGGGTCCACCCTGCAAGCTGCCGGTAATAATATGCCAAAGGCACACAAAAGGCCGCCGCGCGATCTGCGCGGCGGCCTTCCCGTGTCTATGGGGCTTATTCGTTCGCGGTGCCCTTCACATTGCCGTTGTAGTCGTACACCACGCTGACGGGATTGCCGTCGGGGCCCATCTCATAGGTGGCCACGATGCCGTCGGCGGTCAGGGCGATGTCATACAGCCAGTAGATGTCGTCGCTGCCGGAGTTGGACTGCCACAGCACGGTGCCGTTGGCGTCGATGGCCACCGGGTCGGGGCCGTCGTAGCCGCCGATGTAGGCGACGCCATTGCCGCCCACCGCGTAGCTGATGCCAGCGCCCAGGTTCACGACATCCTTGTTCAGCAGCCAGCGGATCGCGCCGGTGGCGGCGTCGATGGCGCACAGGCCCTTTTCAGCGTTGTAGACCATCACCAGCGGACGGGCCTCGATGCCGCCCATGAAGGCTGTGGTGAGGGTCAGCTGACCGATGTCGCTGGTGGAGGTCTCCTGCATCCACATCTGGTTGCCGTCGGCGTCCAGCGCCCCTACGGCCAGGTACTCGTTCGCGCCACCCACCACGCGGCGGGCGATGATGCGGCCGACGGGGGTGTCCACGTCCAGGACCACCTCGTCGTTGGCCGTAACGATGTTCTCGGTGATGTTCTCCAGAGGCTCGGCTTCCTCGGCGGGCGCGGCCTCCTCGGCGGGGGCAGGCTCCTCCACGGGCGCGGGCTCCTCGGCGGGAGCTTCCACCTCGGGCAGCGCCTCCAGCTCGGACGCATCCAGGCCCACGGCAGTCGGGTCGTACTCCGGCACGTCGTCAGAGGACACCAGCGCGAAGGGATCGATGTCGGCGGCGGGCGCGGGCTCCTCCACAGGCGCGGGCTCCTCCACAGGCGCGGGCTCCTCCACGGGCGCGGGCTCCTCCACAGGCGCGGGCTCCGCGGCGGGCGCTTCGGCGGCGGAGACGATCTCCAGGAAGTCGCCGCGGATGTAACCGGCCACGCCCTCATAGATGACCGCATACCAGTCCGGGGCCTTGGTCGACTTCTGGCAGCCCACCAGCACTGCGCCCAGCGGGGCCTTGCCGACGATGGTGGAATTGGTACTCGGATACTCGCGGATGTTCACCCGCTGGCTGCACTTGATGACCTTCATATCGACGGGTTCGCCCTCCGCCAGCGCAAACGCCAGCGCCGTCATCAGGCAGGCTACCGCCACCAGGCATGCCAAAAATCGCTTCATATTCAGGTTCCCCTCTCTCTTGTGTGTTCCGGCGAAGGTCGAACGCGCCTGCGCCTCTTGCTTAATAGTATACCTTGTTTTAAATTTTTAGTCAACCTGTAAACTTAATGTCGCCACAAAAAAAGGCGACATTTGCCGCATGAACCTCTGTTTGCATGAAATACGTCTGCCGGGGCAACAATAGAGCATACAAATTATCATGTTCTATTAAAGGATGTGTTTCCATGAAGGCCATCATCATGGCCGGCGGCGAGGGCACGCGGCTGCGGCCGCTGACCTGCGACTGTCCCAAGCCCATGATCCAGCTGATGAACCGCCCGGTGATGGGCTACGCCCTGGCGCTGCTGAAAAAGCACGGCATCCGCCAGGTCGCGGCCACGCTGGGCTATCTGCCCGACGCCATCGCCGACGCCTTCTCCGGCGGCGACGACTTTGGCGTGGACCTGCGCTATTATGTGGAAGACGCGCCTCTGGGCACCGCCGGCGGCGTGAAGCGGGCCGCGGACTTCCTGGACGAGACCTTTGTCGTGCTCTCCGGCGACGGCGTGACGGACCTGGACCTCATGAGCGCCGCCGCCTTCCACCGAAAGAAGGGCGCGCTGGCCACGCTGGTACTCAAGCGGGCGGACAACCCGCTGGACTACGGCGTGGTGCTCACCGGGCCGGAGGGTCGGGTGCGGGCCTTCCGGGAGAAGCCGGACTGGAGCGAGGTGGTGTCCGACACGGTGAACACCGGCATCTACATCCTGGAGCCGGAGGTGCTGGAACGCATCCCGGCGGACAAGCCCTGCGACTTCGGCCACGACCTGTTCCCGGCGCTGGTGAAGGCGGGGCTGCCGGTGTACGGTTACGTGATGGAGGGCTACTGGTGCGACATCGGGGATGTGCGGGCCTATCTCCAGGCCCACGCCGACGCCATGGAGGGCCGCATCCACCTGGAGGGCCTGATGCCCGGGCCCGCCCGGGTCGTCCAGCAGGGCGGCGCGCAGGTGGACCGGTCCGCGGTGCTGGAGGGGCCCTGCCTGATCGGGCGAAACGCCCGGGTGCTGGCCGGGGCCTACGTGGGCCCCTACAGCGTCATCGGGCCGGACTGCGTGATCGGTGAGAACGCCAGCGTGAAGCGGTCGGTACTCTGGCAGGGGGCGCGGCTGATGCCCGGGGCCCAGGCGCGGGGCTGCGTGCTGGGCGCGGGCGCGGCGCTGGGCGAAGGGGCCCAGGCCTACGAGGAGGCCGTGCTGGGCACCGGCGCCGCGGCGGGACGGCGCTCGGTGCTGCTGCCGGGGGTGAAACTCTGGCCCGGCAAGGGGACCGGGGACGGCGAGCGCCTGGAATCCAACCGGGTGTGGGGCAGCCGCCGGGAGACTGCCTTCGAGAACGGCGCGATGGCCCTGTCCTCCCCCGCCCAGGCGGCGCGGGCGGCCCAGGCCCTTTGCGCGGCGCTCCAGCCGAAGGAACTGCTGCTGGGACGCTGCGGCGGCGGGGCGTCGGACGCCCTCTGGCACGCGGCGGTCGCCGGGGCCATGGCCCAGGGGGTGCGGGTGGTGGACGCGGGCGCGGGTCCCCTGCCCCAGCTGCGCTTCGCCCAGCGGATGCTGCGCGCCGACGGCGCGGCGCTGGTGACGGAGGGCGGGCTCCTGCCCCTGGACGGGCACGGCGCGCGGCTGTTGAGCCGTAGGCAGCGGGAGATCCTGGCCCGAAACGCCCGGCAGGACTTCGCCGCCCCCTTCGCGTCGGACGCGCCGCCGATCCGCCCGGCAGGGCCCACGGACGCGGCCTGGGTGGCGGAAGCCGCCGCCCGGTTCACCGCCGATGCGGACGCCGCGCCGCCGGTCGTCCTCTACAGCCGGGATGGGCGGCTGATGGAGCTGGCCGAGCGGGCGTACCGGCGGGCGGGCTTGCGGGCGCGCACGGTGTCGGCTCCGGAGGACCTGGAGCCGGCCCCCGGCGAGGTGGCCGTGGAGATCTTGGAGGAGGGCTGGAGCCTGACGGACGAGGTCGGGCTGCTCACCGAGGGCGAAAGGCAGCTGCTGGCCGCCTGGACGGCGCTGGAGCTGGGCGAGGAGGAGCTGCTGCTGCCGGTGCAGGCCACGCGGGCCATCCACACGCTGGCCCAGCGCAGCGGCGCGCGGGCGGAGTACGTGGCCGGGGAGGAGGCCCTGTGGCTCAGCGCCCTGGCTCAGCGAAGGCCGCTGCAATTCCTGTTGCAGACCGACGGCCTCTCCGCCTCCCTCAGCGCCCTGTCGGCGCTTGTGGCGTCGGGGCTCACCCTCGCGGACTGGCGAAGGTCGATGCCCGCCGTGCCCCGGCGCAGCCGCAGCGTGCCCATCCCAAGGAACCAGGCCGGGCGGGTGCTCCGGGCCCTGGCCCAGCGGGAGAGGGACGTCGAGCTGGGCGGCGGCATGCGCCTGCGCCGCAAGGACGGCTGGGCATGGATCGGCCCGGACGAGCGCCGCGCCGCCTTCCGGGTGGTGGCCGAAGCCGCCAGCGACGAGACCGCGCGGGAGCTGTGCGATTTCTGCGAGAGGGAATTGAAAAGATTGGCAGGAGAGAAATAGCAAAGGCCGCGGATCGCAAAGCAATCCGCGGCCTTTGTCATGACCCTGTCAGTCCTCCAGCGCCGGGGCGGGCTCGCTCAGCGCCACGTCCTCATTCCAGCTGGCCGCGCCCGCGTCGATGTAGATCACCGTGATGTCGTCATCGTCCTTCTTCAGGCCGGTGAGGAGCGTCGCCAGGGTCCCGTCCGGCAGCGTCCAGTTCACCCCGATGCCCGACACCTGGGGCTGGATGGTGTAGAGCGTACCGGTGAGGCGGCTGATGAAGTTGTAATAGGCCGCGCCCTTGTCGTCCACGTGGTCGCCGTACTCGCCGTCCAGCTGCCGCACCAGCGCCATCGGGTCCACGTCCTCGATGTCCAGCTCGTAAGCCGCCATCAACAGCGCGTCGTTCACGAACAGGTAGCTGACGTCGGCCTCGTGGCCCCGGAAGGCCACGTTCTCCACCTCCAGCGTCTCAAAGCCGCCGTAGGTTCCGAATTCCGTGTCCGCGGTGCCCTCGATGGCCAGCACGTCGCCCTCGGTCATACCCCAGGTCACGCCGTTCTCCAGGCTGAAAGCGCCCTCCGCCAGCGCCCCGCCTGCCAGCAGCAGCGCCATTACAATCGCCAATAGCTTCTTCATGTGCACAAACCTCCATTCCGCAGGGTGAACCCCATTGATCCTTGGACGGATCAAGCCATGGATCGGTTCCGTCAGACGTAATCCTTCCATTCTTCCCCCACCGGCTCGGTGTGGTGCAGGTGTCCCTGTCCGGCGAGGCCGGGGAAGCCCTGCTGACGCAGCGCCTCGTAGAGCACGATGGCCACGGAGTTGGACAGGTTCAGCGACCGGGCGTCCTCCCGCATGGGGATGCGCACGCAGCGGTCGTAGTTCGCGGCCAGCAGGTCCTCATCCAGGCCCTTGGTCTCCCGCCCGAACACCAGGTAGTCGTCCGGGCCGTAGGTCGCGGCGCAGTAGTCCCGCGGAGCCTTGGTGGTGGCGTAGTGGAGCACCGCGCCGGGGTTGGCCTCCAGGAAGGCCTCCCAGCTGGGATGCACCTCGTAGGTCATCAGGTGCCAGTAGTCCAGCCCCGCCCGCTTCAGATACTTGTCGCTCAGCTCGAAGCCCAGCGGCTCGATCAGGTGCAGCTTCGCGCCCGTGGCCGCGCAGGTCCGGGCGATGTTGCCGGTGTTTTGGGGAATCTCGGGGTTGACCAGTACGATGTGAAGCATGATGGCCGCCTTTCTGTGTGTGGGGGAGGGATTAGGGACTAGGGATTAGGGATTAGGGATAGTGGCTGCCGCGCGGATTGTAGGGGCGCCGTTGCGGCGCCCGCCCCTGTGCAGGGGTATACCGGATTGCCACGGCCATTCAAACTCCTCACTCCTAACTCCTCACTCCACACTCACTTGATCCATTCCGGCGCCTTGGCCTCGAACACCCTTCCGCGGTAGTCCGCAAGGGGGCTGTCCTTGGGAATGGTCAGCCTTTCGTGCCACAGGCAGAGCCTTGCGCCGGGAAAGCGCCTGTTGGCGGCGCGGTCGCCGTAGCGATCGTCCCCCAGCAGAGGGTGGCCGAAGTCGGCCATGTGGGCGCGCAGCTGGTGAGTGCGTCCGGTGACGGGCTCCAAATCCACGTGCCAGAGCCCCGGCGCGGCCTCCGTCCCCGCCCGGTAGCGGGTTATGATGGGCTTGGCCCCGGGCGCGTCCCGGTGCAGCACCCGCACCTCGGCGCGCCTGGCATCCTTGGCGAGCCAGGCGTTCAGCGTGCCCTCGGCCCTGTCGAACCTTCCGAAGGCCAGCGCGTGGTATTGCTTCTGCACGCCGTGACCCTTGAAGGCCTCGAAGGCCTGCTGCCACACGACATCGTCCGCCGCGGCCAGCACGATGCCGCCGGTGGCCGCGTCCAGCCGGTGGCACAGCCGCGCCTCCGGCCAGCGCCGGTTCAGCCGGGTCAGCAGCGTGTCCGCGCCGACGCCGTCCTGATCCACGTCCACGGGCAGACCTTGGGGCTTCACAGCCACGATCAGCCGGTCGTCGCTCCAGAGCACGTCCGGCTCGGGTTCAAGCCATTTTGCGTCGATATACAAAACCAGCGCGTCCCCGCCGGAAACCTTCGCGTCTCCGCCGGACCTCGCGCCGTTCACCCGCACGTCCCTCCGCTTGAGGGCGTCCCGGAGCACCCGCCCCGGCACAAGCGGCCAGGCCCGCCTGAGGTATCTCTCCAGGGGCATCTCCCCCACGCCCGCCGGGACCGTATGCGTCGTCATCTCGCGTCCTCCTCCGGCCAGGCCAGGTAGACCTCCTCGTAGCGCAGGGGCGACACGGCCCCCTCGGACAGATTCGTCAACCGCTTCAAAAAGCCCTCTTCGTCGGCGCAGCGCACCACCAGCGTGTAGGTGATCACATCGGTGAAGGTCTTGTCCTCCACCCGCACCGGCTCGTCCTTCAGAAAGAAGTCCATGCGGTTGAGCAGCGGGTAGCTGATCTCCATCAGGTACCGGGCCGTGGGGTGCATCACCCCGACGCCCGCGGCGTTCAGCGCCGCCACCGCCCCCTGGGTGTAGGCCCGCACCAGGCCGCCCGCCCCCAGCAGGATGCCGCCGAAGTAGCGGGTCACCACCACGGCGCAGTTGGTGACGCCCCGCGCCTTCATCACCTCGATGATGGGCATGCCGGCGGTGCCGCCGGGCTCGCCGTCGTCGCTGTAGCGCATCACGCCCATGTTCGGCCCGATGATGTAGGCGTAGCAGTTGTGGGTGGCGTCCTTGTACTGGGCGCGCATCCTCGCCAAAAACGCCAAAGCCGCCTCCTCCGTTTCGCAGGGGCAGCCGTGGCCGATGAAGCGGGACTTGTTCACGATGAACTCGTCCTGCGCCTCCGTCATCAGGGTCTTGTAGGGCTTGAGGGACATGGGGCCTCCTTTGGGGCGTGTGAAGTGTGAGGAATGAGGAATGAGGAATGGCGGAACAAATCCCGAAGGGATTCGGGCCTTCATTCTCCATTCTCCATTAAATCTCAATAACGTATCTCTTGTAGGCGTTCACGGCGGTGGTGTCGCCGTACTTGCGCTCGCGGACGAACTTCATCGCGCCGTACTCCTGGTGCACGTGGCCGTAGACCAGGTACTTGGGGTGCCAGCGGTCCATCAGGCGGAGGAAGGTCTCGAACCCCCGGTGGGGAATGTCGTCCATGTCGCCCAGGCCCCGGGCGGGGGCGTGGGTCAGCAGGATGTCGAACCCCTTCTTCCGCCACAGCTTCCAGCGCAGCTTCCGCGCCCGGCTGGCCATCTGGCGCTCGGTGAACATGTAGGGCTCGTCCGGGCGATAGCGCATGCTGCCGCCCAGGCCCAGCACCCGTACGCCGTTCACCTCGCAGATGTCGTCGTCCACGCAGATGCAGCCCTCCGGGGGCTTCTTGTCGTAGGCCTTGTCGTGGTTGCCGTGGACATAGAGGATCGGGGCGTTGGTGAAGCAGGTCAGGAAGGACAGGTACTCCGCGGGCAGGTCGCCGCAGGAGAGCACCAGGTCGATGCCCTCCAGCAGCCGACGGTCCAGGTAGTCCCAAAGCGCCTTGTCCGCCACGTCGGAAAGCACCATAATCTTCATGACCTGTCGCCCCTTTTGTAGTTCGAGGGTAATATGGTTGAGGGCGGGCGGCGCAACGCCGCCCCTACGATGGATCTACCAAGATTCACTCATTCGCCTGGGGAATCGGGGGCGGCAGCGCCCCGATGTTCAATCGTGCCCGGCGGCATGCACGGCGGGCACGGGGCCATTTTTCAGGAGGGAAATCCCATTTGCCCGGATGAAAAATGGCTTCCTTGCAGATTCGCCGCCCGGAATCCTTTGGATTCCAGGCGAATCTGTTTAAGCGTCCGCGAAGCGGACTGAGGGCGTGGCCATCTGGCTGGCCCGCCCGAAACCCGCGGGCCGCTATAGCGCGCACGCGGGGCGATCAAAGGGGGTGGCAGTGGCGGGGGAGCTTGCTCCCCTGTCCACAATTACACTTCTTCCGCCTTCCAGCTGAACGCCGAGGCAGAGGGCATGGGGATCTCCCGGATGCCCTGCAGCTCCACCAGGGCGCGGGCCTCGTCTTTGAGCTCGTCCTTGGCGGGGAAGCCGCCCACCACGTTGTCCACCAGCCAGTCCATGGCGATCACATCCGCGGGGGTCAGCCGCCCATCCACGGGGCAGCGGATCTCCCCGGCCTGGTCGCGGATGATGCTCTCGAAGGGCCAGAACACGCCCTCGCGGATGTGCTCCTTCACCAGCTCCACCAGCCGCTTCAGGCCGATGTCCATGCGCTGGGACATCACCAGATCCACCGCCCCGGAGGACAGCCCCCACCAGTAATTCACAGCCTTGCTCTGGCCCGCGCCCGTCTCCTTCCAGCTGCCGTTCAGCACGCTGCGCGCCACGGCCTCGTAGATGCGGCTCCAGTCCAGCACGGGGATGCAGATGCTCTGCTTCTCGCCGTCGCGGCAGGAATAGAGGCCGTACTCCACGGCGTGGTGGCTGGGCGCGCCCACGTCGCGGCTGGAGATGATCTGCACGGAATCGTCGCCGAAGGGGTCGTCGGGGTTGAAGCCCTTATGGGTGGACCACTCCAGCATCACCTTCACCCGGGGGTTCACCATCCGCGCGCCCAGGGCGAAGGCGTTGATGTTCGCCGCCACGCCCGCGATGGGATAGTCGGCCACGTAGCCCACCCTGTCGTTCTCGGTGAGGGCCCCGGCGATCATGCCGATGAGGAACTTCGCCTCGTAGAGGCGCACGTAGTAGGCGCGCACCCGCTGCCAGCTGGCCAGCATGGAGCAATTCAGGATCTTCGCCTCCGGGTGCTTCACCGAGGCCTTCATGCAGGCCGACAGCATCAGCGGCGAGGTGGTGAAGATCAGGCTGTTGCCCTCAGCGATCAGGCGCTCGATCTCCGCCTCGTAGCCGGCGGGGTCCGCCACCACGCTCACCGTGGTGCGCACCTTGTCGCCCATGTTGTTCTCCATGTTGATGCGGCCCAGGTCGTGCCAGTAGGTCCAGCCGGACTGGCTGGGCTCCCGGGTGTACAGGAAGGCCACGTTCACCCTGCTGGGCCCGAACAGCGTGTTCAACAGCGCCGCGCCGCCCTTGGCCTTGGGCTCCTCAGGCTTTAGGACCAGGGTGACGTTCTCCGGCTCCTTGGTCTTTTCAAACTCGCCCCACAGCGCCTTCAGCTCGTCCCGCAGCTGGGGCTCGAACTTCTTCGGCGCGTCGGCGTAGCCGCAGGCCTCCAGGTACACCAGGAAGGCATCGCCGGTGGTGGCGGGCAGCTTCTTCGGGTCGCTGGAGGCTTCCCGCAGCTTGTACTCCGCGCGGAAGCGCATGAAGGCGGCCAGGAAGTCGCTGCGCTCCTCGCTGGTCCACTTCTCGCCCGGGGTCTTGCCGGTCAGCTCGTAGAGCTTCTGAACGCTGCCGGGCTGGGAGAACCAGAGATAGTTGACGCCGGTGTCGTTGAAGAAGGGCAGGTATTCAAAGTAGAGGACGTTTTCCGGCTCCTCTGTGCGCTTGGGCAGGATCCGCGTGACCTCGGCCTCGATGTAAATGGAGTCCAGGAATTTCATCACGCTGACCCGCTTGTTGCCCTCCACCAGGTAGTACTGGTTCAGGTATTCCAGCACCTTGATGGGCTGGTTCAGGCCCTGCTCCACGATGCCCTCATAGAGGATGCCCCACTTAGTGGAAAATTCGCTGCCGGGGTCCAGGATCGGCATAAAGTTGGCGGCAAAGGCGTTGGTGCGGCCCTTGGAGGCCGTGCCGATCACCTTTTTCAGCGGAATCTGAATCAGGCCCACCGGCACATGGCTCAGGGCGTTCATCTGCTCCTCAATTTCCTCCAGCACCGGCAGATACGGGCTGACCCGCTTCTGGATGCGGCTGTGATATTCCTTCAAGCCCATCTTGCGCGCCCGCGCATAGGCCTCTTCACCCATCATAGTCTCACACTCCTGTCATTCAGGATTTTATCAGCGCCCCGTTTCGGCGCATCGCAAGAGTATAGTGCCGCAAGGTAAAGAAAACAAGGGGTATTTTGTTGCGGAAGGGGGAAGTTCCGGTGGCAAGCCTCCCTTGTGTAAAGGGAGGTGGCCGAGCGAAGCGAGGTCGGAGGGATTGTTCTAATTCGCCAACGGCAATAGACTACAACCCCTCAGTCTGCTGGCGCAGCCAGCTCCCCTTACACAGGGGAGCCTCGCTCCTGCTGGTCCATGAAATCGTGGATCTCCACGTCCACCGGCTGAACATTCAGCGCCGGAAGGAACCGCCCGAAGAAGTCCGTCCCCGCCATAGCCAGGGTCTGGGTGTTGTCGCAGGGATGGAAGGCCAGCACGGGCACCTCCCGCAGGGCCCCGTCCACCGCCAGGCCCACCTCCGCCGCCTCCGGGAAGATCAGCCCCATGGGGCTGGCGGACCCGCCGTGGCAGCGCAGCCTTTCAAACAGCATTTCCTCCGGCGCGAAGCTCAGCCGGGAGGAGCCGATCTGCCTGGAGATGTCTGCGGTGTGGAACCGCGCCTGGGGCCGGGTGATGCACAGGTAGCAATGCTTCCGGTTCTTCGTGGTCAGGAAGATGTTCTTCACCGTCAGCGCGCCCAGGCCCGCATCCACCCCGGCGCAGTCCGCCATGGTGAAGGCCGCCGCGTGGCGCACCCGGCGGTACTCGATGCCCAGCCGATCGAGAAAGGCGAAGACCGCGTCGGCGCTGCTCACAGGTTCCTCAGGTCCTTTCCCTCGAATCTCAGCGAGCCGCAGGCGCCCCTGTCCAGCAGGCGGGAGGCCACGCGCTCGCCGTATCGCTCCTTCAGCTCCGTGGGGGTCAGGTTCGTGGCCACCACGGTGTGCCGCTTGGCGGCGGCTCGCTCGTTGAGCAGCGTGAACAGGTATTCCACGGTGATGTTGCGCATCATCGGCTCGGTGCCCAGGTCGTCGATGAGCAGCAGCGGGACTTCGATCAGCGAGGAGAAGCCCTCGAACTTCTCATCGTTGCCCACGTGCTGCTGGCGCATGGCCTCGAACATGCGGAAGGCCGTGATGCGCACGGCGGAGCCGCCCCGGCTGGTGACTCGCTCGAAGATGCAGTTCAGCAGGAACGTCTTGCCCAGGCCCCCCGCGCCGGTGAGCAGCAGGTTGCGGAAGGCGGTGTCGGGGAACTGGTCGGCGTAGTCCTCGCAGACTTTGCGCAGCTTCAACGTGCGCTCCCGCTGGCCGTTTGCCTCGGGAATGCGGGCGGCGTCGAAGCGTTCAAAGTTCTGCTCCTCCACCCCGGCCATACTGCCGTCCTCGTGCTGGCGCAGCCGCAGCCGCGCCTCGAAGCACTCGCAGAAGCGGGAGGGGGCGTCCCCCACCACGCCCATGTCCTTGCAGATCGGGCAGCGCCAGCGGGGCTCCAGCTGGTCGGCGGGCAGGTTCGCGGCCTTCAGCAGCTCCCGGATGCGGGCGTTGTTGGCCTGTCCCTGCCGCTTCATGTCCTCGGCCAGGGCGGCACGCTGCTCGGCGGAGGTCTCCGTGAGGATGCTGCGCATGGCGTTCAGCGCCAGCTCCGCGCTCTTTGCCCTGAGCGCCTGTATCTCCGGCGAGCGCCGGAAGGCCTCGTCGGTGCGCAGGCGCATGTCCTCCTCCACGCGGGCGCGCTGCCGGGCGTATTCCTCCTGCAGGGCGCGGATGTGCTCCGAACGGGTCATGCCTGCTCACCTCCCTCCACATACTTGTCCAGGTCCACGTAGAAGTCGTCCCCGTAGTCCTCTTCCCTGTACTCCCGCTGGCTGTAGTTCAGCGCGGGGTTGGCGGGAGCCTCCCGGCCGCCCCGGTCGACCCGCAGGGCCGCCCGCCGCGCCTCGGCCTGGGCCACGGTCTTCACGCCGTTGGCAGCCCAGTCGCCGAGCAGCCAGTTGGCGAACCTCATCGGCTTGTCCATGCCCCGGGAACAGCTCGCGGCATAGTCGATCATGGCCTCGTCGTGGGCCTTGCGCCACTCGCCGTACAGGGCCAGGTCGTCCATGTTGGGCCGGCGGTCCAGGCCGCAGTGCTGCAATATCTCCCGGGTGCGGCGCTTCCGGGCCTGCATCTCGGTGACATAGGCCCGGGCGGCGTCCGCGGTGTAAATGCCGTCCTCCGCCCACTGGTCCAGCATCCACTCCACGTCCTCGAAGCGGGTCTTTTTCTTCCGGTGGTTCTGCACCGCCGCCAGCTTCACCGTGGCGGGCTCGAAGCCCCGCGCCAGAAGCCTTCCGTAACGCTCCAGCTGATCCGGCGTGGGCTGGGCCTGGGCGGCGTCCAGCTCCCGGAGGATGTCGGCCAGCTCCCGGAACCGCCCGTCGTCGCCCCCGCGCCGGTTCTTCAGCACGGCTTCCAGATAGGCGAAGGTGGGCTTGTTGGCCTTGGTGGTCTCCTCGCAGGCGGCCAGGATCTCCTCCTGGGAAAAGCCCCATTCTCCCATCCAACGCTTCACACAGTTCAGCTCCGGCACGGAGGGCTTGCGGCTCTGGCCGAACTGTTGGAGTACCGCCTTGGCGACCTGGTTCACGCCCTCGTCCTCGGCGATGGCCCGTTCCACGTCCTCCAGGGACCGGCAGCCCCGGTCCGCCCAGGCCGTCGCCTGCTTGTTCATGCGCTTGAACACGCTGGCGGGGCTGGGGTCCTTCACCCGGGCGGTGTGGATGCCGTACTCCACGAGCCGGAGGGCCGCCGCCTGGTCGTAGCCCAGCACGTTCAGCCAGTCGTTGGCGATGCCGTACTCGTGGGACTCGATGGCCTTCGAGCCGAACAGCGATTGCAGCGAGGCGTTGAAGTCCCGATAGGCGTAGTAGTCCCGCTCCATGGGGTTCACCGTCAGGAGGTTCTCCGAGCGCACCGGGATCAGCTCATAGGTGGGCGGGTTGTCGCTCAGCCGCCGGGCCAGGCCCTGCTGCTCCCAATAGGCGAAGGCGTTGTAGACCGTGTCCTCGTCCATCCGCAGGAACGTGGCCAGCTGGGCAAAGCCGCCGTCCAGCTCCGG
Source organism: uncultured Eubacteriales bacterium (assembly GCA_900315585.1). Classification (GTDB taxonomy): domain Bacteria; phylum Bacillota; class Clostridia; order Christensenellales; family Aristaeellaceae; genus UBA2862. The sequence continues at coordinate 41,119 of OMZP01000015.1, forward strand.
GTGCAGGGCCAGCACCCGCGCATACAGGTACACGCGCAGGAAGCTGTCCGGCGCGGTGGGCAGATGCTCCAGCAAAAACAGGTTCTCGATGGGCGTGGAGTCGAACATCGCGCCTCCATCGGCAAAGCGGATCGTGGCCATGGCATTCCCTCGCGGTTTCGCATATTACTCTATAATATATGATACCATATGTTTCACCAAAAAACAATTAGAAAAAGGGAACAGGGAACAGAGAACAGGGAACAGGAAACAGGGAACAGGAAACAGGGAACAGGGAGCAGGCAACAGGGAGCAGGGAGCAGGCAAAAGGGGCAACGGGTTAATTTATGGCGTTTGTCTTGACATCCGTCAAATCCCATGCTATCATCAATTCACAATCAAATTCCTGCGATGATGGGAACAAGTAGGCTGCGAAGGCCGGATTCAGAGAGCCCCCGGCGGGTGAAAGGGGGCATCCGGAGCGCAGGCGAATACATCCCGGAGCTGGCGGCTGAACGGGCGGGCAACCGCAGTAGGCCGTCCGGGCGCGCCCGTGACAGCGCACGCGAGGCCGCGGTTTCCGCGGCGAACGGAAGTGGTACCGCGATACACAGTCGCCTTCCCCATGGGGGAAGGCGATTTTTGATTCAGGGAGGCGACTTACATGCAATTCACCGAGGAAAAGTTCGCGAGGCACATGCGGCCCATCAACGGCTCCGCCATCCGCGAAATCTTCAAGCTGCTGGCACGGCCGGGGATGATCTCCTTTGCCGGCGGCAACCCCTCCAACACGGCGCTGGAGCCGGAGGTGATCTCCCGGCTGTCCGCGCAGGTGCTGGAAAAGTACGGCGCCACGCTGTTGCAGTACGGCGCGACGGACGGCTTCGGCCCCTTCCGGGAGAGCGCGGCGGCGTTTCTGAACACCGAGGGGGTGCGATGCGACGCCTCCCAGGTGCTGCCGGTGCAGGGCGGCTCCCAGGCCTTCGACCTGCTGCTGAAGGCGCTGATCGACCCCGGCGACGTGGTGCTCTGCGAGAGCCCCACCTTCCTGGGCGCGATCCAGGCCATGCGGGAGTACAACGCGAAGCTGGTGGCCATGCCCACCGACGACGAGGGCGTGATCGTGGAGGCGGCGGAGGCGCTCATCAAGGAGCACCATCCGAAGCTGATGTACGTGATCCCCACCTTCCAGAACCCCACCGGCATCACGCTGAGCCTGGAGCGGCGCAAGGCGCTGGCGGCGCTGGCGAACGAATACGGCGTGGTGATCGCCGAGGACGACCCCTACCGGGATCTGCGATACCGGGGCGAGGCCCTGCCGCCCATCCAGTCCTTCGATGAAGGCGGCTGGGTGGTGTACATGTCCAGCTTCTCCAAGTACATCGCCCCCGGCATGCGCCTGGGCGCGGCGGCGGTGACGAACCCGCTGCTGTTGAGGAAGATGGTCATCGGCAAGCAGAGCGCCGACGTGCACTCCCCCCTGCTCAACCAGGCCATCGTGGACGCCTACCTGCGGGAGGGCCTGATGCCCGGGCACTTGCAGCGCATCTGCGGCGACTACCGCAGGCAGCTGGACGCCATGCTGGCGGGCTTCGAGCACTTCCCCGCCGGCACGAAGCACACCGTGCCCCAGGGCGGCCTGTTCGTCTGGGCGGAGCTGCCGGAGGGCGTGGACGGCCTTGCGGCCTTCGACGCGGCCGTGGAGGCGGGCGTGGCCTTCGTGCCCGGCACCCACTTCTATCCCGACGGCGGCCACCTGAACACCCTGCGCCTCAACTTCTCCATGTGTGACATCCCCACGATCGAGGAGGGGATGCGCAAGCTCGGAGGGGTCATCGGTACAATGAGGAATCAGGAATGAGAAATGAGGAATGGCGGTTCAAATCCCTCCGGGATTTGCTGGATTCAATTTCCATGCCGCCGTTTCTCTCCTTACTCAATCCATGAAATCCGCAAGGATTTCCTCCATAATTCCTCATTCCTCATTCCACATTCCTAATTGATTCCAGAAAGGATGAAACGAATATGAATGCCTTGGATCTCTTGAAAGAGCGCGGCTTTGTGAAGCAGATCACCTTCGAGGACGAGCTGTACAAGGCCTTTGACGACGGCATGGTGAGCTTCTACGTGGGCTTTGACCCCACGGCGGACAGCCTGCACATCGGCCACTACATCCCGATCATGGCCATGGCGCACCTGCAAAAGGCGGGCCATAAGCCCTTCGCGCTGATGGGCGGCGGCACCGGCATGATCGGCGACCCCAGCGGCAAGAGCGACCTGCGCAAGGTGCTCACCGTGGAGGACATCGACAACAACGTGGCCCACATCAAGGCCCAGATGGAGAACTTCCTGGACTTCGATCCCTCCAAGCCCAACTGCGCCCAGATCGTGAACAACGCGGACTGGCTGCGGGACCTGAACTACATCGACTTCCTGCGGGACGTGGGCGCGCTGTTCTCCGTGAACCGCATGCTCACCGCCGAGTGCTACAAGCAGCGCCTGGAGCGGGGCCTGACCTTCCTGGAGTTCAACTACATGCTGATGCAGAGCTATGACTTCCTGGAGCTGAACCACCGCCACAACGTGACGCTGCAGTGCGGCGGCGACGACCAGTGGAGCAACATGCTCTCCGGCGCGGACCTGATCCGCCGCAAGGACGGCAAGCCCGCCTTCGCCCTCACCTTCCAGCTGCTGCTCACCCACGACGGCCGCAAGATGGGCAAGACCGAGAAGGGCGCGCTGTGGCTCGACCCGAACAAGTGCAGCCCCTACGACTTCTACCAGTACTGGCGCAACGTGGATGACCAGGACGTGGAGAAGTGCCTGGGCCTTTTGACCTTCCTGCCCATGGACGAGGTGCGCCGCCTGGGCGCGCTCAAGGACAGCGCCATCAACGAGGCCAAGCGCGTGCTGGCCTACGAGGTCACCAAGAACGTACACGGCGAGGAGGAGGCCAAAAAGGCCCAGCAGGCCGCGGAAGCCCTGTTCGGCGGCGGCGGCATGGCCGGCTCCGTGCCCACCACCGAGGTGGACCCCGCGGAGCTCTCTGAGGAGAGCCGCCTGCTGGCCTGGGTGGCCCGGGTCGGCCTGTGCAAGAGCAACAAGGAGGCCCGCCAGACCATGACCGCCGGCGGCCTGTCCGTCAACGACGAGAAGATCACCGACGTGGACTTCCGCATCACCCCTGAGATGCTGGAGGGCGACGGCCTGCTCATCAGGAAGGGCAAGAAGAGTTATCACCGGCTGGTGAAGAAGGGCTAAACAGGGCTGACAAATAAGGATTATCCTACAGTAGGTTTATTGTAGGGGCGGCGTTGCGCCGCCCGCCCCCGGCAGAGCCGGGCCCCAATCGCTGCCGCGCGCAATCGCGGAATGCAACCGGGGAAAACGGCGGGCGCCGCAACGGCGCCCCTACATCTTGTTGGTATACATATATTCATTAATGGTCGTCCTTTCGGTGACACTTTGAAAAGCCCTCTTTTATTTCCACACTGTAAATAATTCCCGCACCCTTGATTCCCGCGCTCATTCAGAGTATTATTATGATGGTTTTATATTTATATTAACTGGGAAGCGATCGCATGCGGAATTACAGAATCGCGTTCTTCACCGTGGACTGGAACTATGCCCTGGTGGAAGCCACGCTGCACGGCCTGAAGAAGTACGTGAACGAGCACGAGAACGTGCAGCTGTGCGTGTTCGACTGCTTCGGCAAGGACACCGAGAGCGCCAAGGACCACAGCGAATACGGCATCTACAACCTGGCGGACCTGGGCCAGTTCGACGGGGTGCTGGTGCAGGGCAACCAGATCGTGCTGAAATCCGCGCGGGACGCCCTGGGCCGCCGCATCGCCCGGGCGGGCATCCCCGCCGTGACCATCGGCAGCGCCGTGGAGGGCTGCGCCCTGGTGAACATCGACAACGAGCGCGCCCAGTACGACATGACCGCCCACGTGATCCAGGAGCACGGCGCGAAAAAGCTGGTCTACCTCACCGGCATCCTGGACAACGGCAGCCTGGAGGCCCGGCAGCGCCTGGACGGCTTCCTTGCCGCCTGCCGGGACAACGGCGTGGACGAGGCCGAGATTGAAGTCTTCCCCTGCACCTGGCGCACCACCGACGGCAACCGCGTGGCGGAGGAGTGGGTGCGCGCCGGCAAGCCCCTGCCGGACGCCTTCATCTGCGGCAACGACGAGATGGCCCTAGGCGTGCTGGAGACCCTGACGGCCCACGGCAATTGCGTGCCCCGGGACACCCTCATCACCGGCTTCGACAACCTGGACAGCGCCAAGCTCTCCAGTCCCCGCCTGTCCACCGTGCACCGCAGCTACGCCGACATGGACTACGCGGCCATGGACGCGCTGATCCGGCGCATCGACGGCACCGACACGCGGGACTTCATCCCCTTCGGCTACGAGCTGGTGTACTCCGAGTCCTGCGGCTGCCAGAACGTCGCCCGGCCCAACACCATCCGCGACATGTACTTCCACCAGACCAGCTTCCTGAAGAACTTCTATATCTTGCAGGACAAGATCGCCGAGGAGATGTTCGAGGCCGACAACCTAAAGGATCTGATGGGCATTGTGGAGAGCAACCACGAGATCTTCGGCTGCGACAGCGCCTACCTGTGCGTCAACGGCTTCTACTGGGACGAGTTCGACAAGACCCAGTGGCGGCGGCGCTCCGACACCTTCGACGCGGAGATGGTCCTCTGCGCCTGCGGCACGAACCTGCCGGAGACGGCGGGTCACCTGCGCTTCACCCGTTTGCCCACCAGCCGCCTGCTGCCGGAAAGCCTGATGGCCCGCGAACGATTCCTGATCTTCTACCCGCTGCACTACAACACCTACTCCATCGGCTACCTGGCCATGGACAGCATCAGCGACGCCGCCAAGCTGAACCTGCACAAGAGCATCTTCAGCTTCCTGGAGATCGCCATCGAGAACGTGCGCAAGAAGTGCCTGCTGCGCCAGCTGAACGACGAGCTGGACGACCTGTACGTGCGCGACGGGCTCACCGGCCTGTACAACCGCTTCGGCTATGACCGCTACGCCCAGCAGGCCTTCGACGCCTGCGTGAAGCGGGAGGGCGGCGCCCGCATCCTGTTCGTGGACATGGACGACCTCAAGCCCATCAACGACGTGTTCGGCCACGAGATCGGCGACGAGGCCATCCGCGCCGCCGCCAACGCCCTGAAGACCGCCTGCGGCGAGGACAACTTCCTGATGCGCTACGGCGGCGACGAGTTCCTGGCCATCGCCCCGCTGAAGGAGACCGGGCTGGAGGCGGCCATCCAGTCCGCCGCCCGCGCCGCCAACGAGGCCCACGACCTCCCCTACCACCTCGGCCTCAGCGTGGGCACCATCGAGGTCCCCTCCGACGACCCCCGCTCCCTGGACGAGTGCGTCCAGGCCGCCGACGCGCTGATGTACGAGAACAAGAAGCGGCGGAAGGGATTGAAATAGCGAGCAAAAGCAATATGAGCCGCGGGAAATGTTCCCGCGGCTCATATTATCGGCGAAGGTAAATCGATGTACCTGTCCCCGTGTCTCATTTCAACTCCATACAAACGCCGACGCCTGCCCCTTGAATCTATGGGGGCAGGCGTCGGGTTTTGCGTCGCGGCAGCAATCGCCAGCGGGCGCTGCCCGCTACTTTGCGAATTCCACTGCGCGCGTCTCGCGGATGACGTTGACCTTGATCTGTCCGGGATACTCCATCTCCTTCTCGATCCGCTTGACGATCTCGCGGGCGAGGATGAGGGTTCCGGCGTCGTTGACATCCTCCGGCTTGACGATGATGCGAATCTCGCGGCCGGACTGGATGGCGTAGCAGGTCTCCACGCCGTCGAAGGAGTAGGCGATGCTCTCCAGCTTCTCCAGGCGCTTGATGTAGTTCTCCACGGAGATGGCGTCGGCGGCCTGCACCAGCACGGCCTCCACGCTCTTGGGCTCCACATCGCCGTGGTGGGCGGCGATGGCGTTGACCACCAGGTCGTTCTCCCGGAACTTCTTGGCCAGGTCCGCGCCGATGGTGACGTGGGTGCCCTCCACCTCGTGGTCAATGGCCTTGCCGATATCATGCAGCAGGCCTGCCCGCTTGGCGAGGGTCACGTCCGCGCCCAGCTCCGCGGCCATCACGCCGGCCAGGTGGCTGACCTCGATGGAGTGCCGCAGCACGTTCTGGCCGTAGGAGGTGCGATAGCGCATCCGACCCAGCAGCTTCACCAGCTCCGGATGGATGCCGTGCAGGTTCGTCTCGAAGATGGCCTGCTCGCCGGCCTCGCGGATCTGGTTGTCCACCTCGCGCTTGGCCTTCTCCACCATCTCCTCGATGCGGGCGGGGTGGATGCGGCCGTCCATGATCAGCTTCTCCAGGGCGATCCGGGCCACCTCGCGGCGCACCGGGTCAAAGGCGGAGATGATCACGGCTTCCGGCGTGTCGTCGATGATCAGGTCGACGCCGGTGGCGGTTTCGAGGGTACGGATGTTCCGGCCCTCGCGGCCGATGATGCGGCCCTTCATGTCGTCGTTGGGCAGCGCCACCACGGAGACGGTGGTCTCCGCCACATGGTCGGCGGCGCACTTCTGGATGGCGAGGGAAACGATGTCGCGGGCGCGCTTGTCCGCCTCCTCCTTCGCCTTGGCCTCCACCTCGCGCACCATCACGGCGGCGTCGTGGTAGGCGTCCTTCTGTATCCGGTCGATCAGGATCTCCTTGGCCTCGTCGGCGGTCATGCCGGCGACGCGCTCCAGCTCCTGCTTCTGTCGGTCGTGCATCTCGTTGGCTTCCGCTTCCAGGCGCTCGGCTTCACGATACTTCTCGTTCAGCGCCTCCTCGCGGGCCTCCAGGTTATCGAGCTTCTTATCAAATGCTTCCTCGCGCTGGTTCACCCTGCGCTCAAGCCGCGAAACTTCGCTGCGGCGGTCACGAACTTCTTTATCAAGCTCCGACTTCAAGCGGATGATTTCTTCCTTGGCCTCCAAGAGGGCTTCCTTTTTCTTCTCCTCAGCCTTGTGGGTGGCATCCTCCAGCATATTGGCGACGAACTCCTCCGTCTGGCCGATCTTCTTCTCCATGCCGTTCTTGCGATAGAGATAACCGGCAACCAGGCCAATGGCCAACGCAATCAGCGCAATCAATGCGACGATTGGCCAACTCAAAACTTCATTCCTCTCCTTTCTGTTCTATTCTCAGATCATTCCAAATCAAATTGCATGCACACATACCTATCGCAGTTTACATGACTAACGTAAGTATTTTACCCCCCGCGCCGAGCCATGTCAAGAAAAGAAATCATTACCGACAGTTTATGGATTCTTCCGATTGGCGTAACGGCCGTCCCGCTTTTCGGCTTCAAAGACGAAATAGCCGTCGATCTCGTGGATTCTCACGCCGCCGAAGATGGCCCGCAGCTTGTTGCGATACCAGTCGCGCCGCTTGGTCACCATCAGCATCGTCCCTCCCAGCTTCAGGCGGTTGAAGCCCTTCTCGATGAAGTGCTTCGCCACCGCGAAATCCGACTGGTAGGGCGGGTTGGAGAGGATCAGGTCAAAGCCCGCCTCGTCGATCCCCGAAAGCCCGTCTGACACCACCGCCCGGACGCCCCCGACGCCGTTGCGCGCCGCGTTCTGCCGGGCCGTTTCCACCGCCAGCGGGTCAATGTCGGACATGATCACGTTCTCTTCGCCGCAGCACCGGGCCGCCAGGATGCCTACCAGGCCGCTGCCGCAGCCCAGGTCCAGCACCTTCATGCCCGGGAAAAAATGTGTACAGGACAGCATCGCCAGCGTGCCGCGATCCGCGCGGCCCGGCGAGAAGAGCTCCGGGCGCGTCTCAAGCTCCAGCCGGTGTCCCATGAGCTCCGTCACGATCACCGCCAAAGCCGTCGCCTCCCGCTTCGCCACCGCTTGCCATACTATACCATTCCTATTATAGCATACCTTGGTCGGAGCGAATTAGAATAAACATTGACATTATGGGGAAGATAAGGGGACGGAGAGGGGTAGGGGGTAGGGATTAGGGACTAGGGACTAGGGATTAGGAATGGTGGCTGCCGCGGCTGTCCAAAAGCCTTCCCCTTCAGGGGAAGGTGGCTTGCAAGCGAAGCGCAGCAAGACGGATGATGTCGCCTCCCGTTTCTCTCCTGCCGGCTGACGTGCAATCCCGCGCGGCAGCCGCATTTCCTAATCCCTAATCCCTACTTCCTAACCCCTCTTCCCTAATCCCTCCCCATCGCAAAAACAAGGAGCCACGCCATGCCAATCTACCTCGTCGCCGCCATGCAATCCCTCCTCTACCTCGCCTCGGTGCCTGTGTGCGTGACGTTTTGCGTCAGCGGCGAGGGCGGGCTGAAGGCCGGCGCCGGCGCGGGCACGTTCAATGCGTGCCGGGCGCTGAAGCGGGCGCGTCGGGCCATGATGGAAGACGGCCCGCGGGCCAAAAAGCCCCGCGTGCCGGTGAAGGCGCTGCTGCGGCTCTTCACGCGGCTCAGGTTTGAGCGGATCAGCGTGAAGGGGCGGCTGGGCCTTTCCGACGCGGCGGCCACAGCCCTGGCCTGCGGGGGACTTACGGCGCTGGGCTCCGCGCTGCGAGCTCGGTCGGGCTCCGTGGAGGTGGACGTGGCCCCCGCCTTCGACGGGCCGCGTTTGGAGCTTCGGGGTATGGTGCGGGCGCGCATTGGGCAAATTATAGTCGCCGCCGCGAAAGCGCAATTCAGTTGATCGGAGGTCGACCCCATGGAAAAGCATCCCATTGAAAACATCATGTCCACGACGCTGGAAAACATCCGGGACATGATCGACGTGAACACCGTCGTCGGCGAGCCCATCGCCGCCGCGGACGGCTCCACCGTAATCCCCATCTCCCGGGTCAGCTTCGGCTTCGTCGCCGGGGGCGGCGAGTATGGCAAGGCCGCCGTCCGGCCGGAGGAGGGCCGCGGCGAGCATCCCTTCGCCGGGGGCACCGGCGCGGGCGTGACCGTGCAGCCCCTGGGCTTTCTCGTCACCAGCGCCGAGACCACGCGAATGCTCCCCGCCCAGTGCTTCCAGCCCCTGGACCGGGCCGTGGAGATGCTGCCGCAGGTGATCGCGGACATCCGCAAGGCCATTGGAAAATGAGGAATGAGGAGTGAGGAATGAGGAATTCAGGTTGAAATCCTGACGGATTTCTCTGATTCAGGGGAACCGGATTGCCAAAAAACAAATCCCGCAGGGATTTGCACCGCCATTCTTCATTCTTCATTCTTCATTTTTCATTCTTCATTCCCCATCTATCATCCCCTCCCGCATCCCCGCATAGGCTCGTTGGGAGGGGGGTGGTGGCATGCAGCCGACGATCGTCTGCGGGGCGGCAGTGCCGGGGATGGTGTACATAAACGGGCGCTTTGCCGGGGAGGTGGGCCCGGACCGCCCGCTGTTTCTGCCGGTGTCGCCCAGCGGCGCGGTGTACCTGGAGTATCGCCCGCTGGCAGGAACGGGGCCGTGCCTGGCCAGGCGGCTGGTGCTGTCCGGCGGGATGCCCCTACCGGAGAGCTTCGAGACGGCAGTCGGGCTGTCCGGCGTGTTCTGGCCGGGCGGGGTGCTGGAGGTGGAGTTTGCCGCCATCGCCCCGGAGAGCCGCCGCTTCATGATCGACGGCGTTCCCGGCGAGATCCGGCGGGACGAGGGAACGGCGCTGCTCCTCGGAGACATGGCCGCGGAGGTGCCCGACGGCGCGCTGCCGCCGAGGCTGCTGGCGCTTGAGGGCGCGGCGGCGCTGCTGGGCGAGGTGGCGGGCGGCGGGCAGTACCTGCTGGCCCTGTCGGCGGACCTGACCGAGGCCACGGGCCTCATCGTCGCCCTGGCCATCGAGCCCATCGGCAGCGGCCAGTTCGACGCGGTGGTCGCCCTGGGGGATTCAGTGGGCCACGGGCGGCTGGAGCAGTGGCTGGTGGACGGCGCGGGCCCTCACCTGCTGTCCAGCCAGAGCGCCTGGAGCGAGGGCTTCCCCCGCTGGCCCGACACCGCCGAAGCCACGGCCGTCGCCTCGGTGGAAGCCATGCTGGCGGGCCTTCCCGGCGAGGCGGAGGGCTATCTCTCCCCCGCCCTGGCCGCCGAAAAGCCCCTCGCCGCCGTGGCCGGGGCCTGCGAGCTGTGCGTGCCGATGAAGTACGCTGTGCCGGACGCCCGGCCCTGCGTGGGCCTTTTGAAGGCCGAGAATCCCCGACTCGCCCGGGTCCGCCCCCTCTACTACCGGGCCGAACCCATCGCCGGTCCCCAGGGTGCCTGGCAGATCACCGGCCTGTCGCTGGAATAATGTGAAATGGGGACGGTTCTCATTTCACCTTTTGGGAATGAGAAACCGTCCCTCTTCAGTGCCCCTGGGTGGAAAAGCCCAGGGATATTTTCAGCGCCTCGCCCACGCGGGCCATGACCTCGGGCCGCAGGGTGCCGATGCGCTCCCGCAGGCGGCGCTTGTCCAGGGTGCGGATCTGCTCCGCCAGCACCACGCTGTCCTTCATCAGGCCCGTGCCCTCGCAGGCGATGGGCACGTGGGTGGGCAGCCGCGCCTTGTTCTGTTGGCCGGTGATGGCCAGCACGATCACCGTGGGGCTGTGGCGGTTGCCCACGTCGTTCTGGATCACCAGCACCGGGCGGATGCCCCCCTGCTCCGAGCCCACCACCGGGTCCAGGCAGGCGCTGAACAGATCGCCACGGGAAATCATAGTATCACGCTCCACCATCATCGTGTGGGGCATACTATGCGGGTACGGCCGCGGCGGTGAATAGGTTGGGATTGTAGACATGTTCGCGCTCCTGATTTTGTTTTGAGTGTGGAGAGTGGAGTGTGGAGTGAGGAGCTCCGGTTCAAATCCCTGCGGGATTTGTTGGATTAAAGGGAAATCCGCAAGTATTTCTTCCGCCATTCCTCATTCCTCATTCCCCATTCCTCATTCCCCACCGGGAATCACATCACCAGGTTCCCGTTCTCGCTCTCCACCACCTGCATCAGCCGCCGCTCCACGCCGGTGGCGGCGTCGATATAGACCAGGAAGGTGTCGGAGCCGGAGGCGGCCTTCACCTCCCAGCAGAGGGCCTCGGCAGTGTTGTCGGGGATGACGCACAGCCGCGCGGAAATGGGCGTCAGCGCGCCGCCGATGCGGGACACGGCGTCCTGCTCGGTGAGTGCCGGGATGGCCAGCTGCCGGGGCACGTGGTTCATCAGGTAGTTGGCGCTCTCCAGTCCCACCACCGTGCCGTCCGCCAGGGACACCTGCACCTTGATCAGATCCGGGTACAGCACCACGCCGTTCTGCACGGCGGCGAAGTTCACGGTGAGGATGCCGTCGAAGCGGCTGGAATAGGACATCTCCAGCTCCCCGTAGCCCCGCGACAGCAGGAATGCCCGCGCCGCGTCCACGGCCTGCCGGTCGGTGAGGGTCGCGCCCTCCACCGGACTGTCCGAGAGCATGTACAGCACCTGGCCGCCCGCCTTCGTCACGCCCGCGTTCAGCGTGTAGCCGTTCAACCGAGCCGTATACTCGTAGCACTCCACCGGGATGGCGCTCTCGCCGGTCAGCTCGATCTCCGCGCCGCCGCCCAGGAAGGCCGAAAGCGCCTGCCGCGCCGAGGGCTCGTCGATCACCGCCAGCCCCGCCAATGCCTTGAACTCCCCGTCGGTCCGCCCGTCGGAGAAGGGGCCGTCGTAAAGCAGCACCGGATAGTCCGCCGCCGTGCCGGTGAGGGGATAGAGGCTCTCCTCGCCGGTGGCCTCGTAGTCCTGTGCGTCGAACACCGCCTCGCCCCGCTCGTAGCGGTCCAGCAGGCGGCCCATGCGCACGGAGAAGGCCGCCGCCGTCTGGCTGAGGCGCTCCAGGGCGTCGTAGTCCTCCCCGGTCAGCTCGCCGCCGTTGGCCAGCTTCGTGGAGAGGGACGTGGCGAAGTCCCCCGCCTGGTTGATGAACTTCAGCGTGGCCGACACGGTCTCCTGGCCCAGGGGCAGCAGCGCCAGGTTGGAAAGCGCGCCCTGGGTCTGCAGGGCGGTCTCGTTCAGCAGGGTCTGCATCTGCCCCTTTTCCCCCGCCACCAGCAGCTTCCGGAAGTTCACGCTCATGCCCTCCGTCAGCTCGCAGGTCTCGTAGAAGGCCTTCTGCACCACGGCGCTCAGCCGGGCGTTGGCCTCGTTCAGGCGGGCGGTCTGGGCCGTCGAAAAGGCCAGCACCCCCGCCAGCAGCGCCGCCAGGGCGACATTGAGCACCCGCGCCCAGTCCCGGGCGCGGACGTTGGATACGTAGTAGGTTGCGTTCATGGTCGACTCCTTATTCAGCCTTCCCCCCTGGGGAAGGTGGATTTGGTGGAAAACACTTGTGTTTTTCGGCAAAGACGGATGAGGTCGGATCCGCACCGCAAATCGTTTTCCCGCGGCGACCTCATCCGGCCCTGCGGGCCACCTTCCCCAAAGGGGAAGGCTTTTGAAGAAAACTCACACCGCAAAGCTGTGGTTCCCGATCACGGTCTTCACCGTGCGGGTGCGGATCCACTGGTCGCCGGTGGCCCTGGGGTTGTAGTAATAGAGGCAGCCGCCGGTGGGGTCCCAGCCGTTCAGGGCGTCCAGGGCGGCGCGGATGGCGGTGGCGTCCGGCGTGTTGTTGATGGAGCCGTTGCTGACGCAGCTGAACGCACCGGACTGGTAGATCACGCCGGAGATGGTGTTGGGAAAGGAGGCGCTGGCCACCCGGTTCAGCACCACCGCCGCCACAGCCACCTGGCCTTTGTAAGTCTCCCCCCGGGCCTCGGCGTAGACCAGCTTGCTCAGCAGCCGATGGTCTGCGGAGATGATTGAGGCCGAGCTCGCCGCCACGCTGCCGCCGGAGAGGGTCACGCCCATGGCCGCGGCGGTGGCGGGGCCCACGCGCCCGTCGGCGGCAAGGCCGTTCTTCCTCTGAAATGCGACCACCGCCTTGCGGGTGGCCTCGCCATATTTGCCGTCGGCAGTGCCGGAGAGGTAGCCCCAGCCGATCAGCTTCTGCTGCACCTTCTTCACGTCATTGCCCGAGGAGCCCACCTCCAGCACCGCCGCCAGCGCCCAGGGCGCCAGGGACACCGCCAGCGTCGCAACGGCCAGCAGCAGCGCCAGGCCCCGGCCCAGCGCCCTCATGCCGCGCCTCCCAGCAGGCCGCACAGCCAGTCGAGCACCGCCGAGTGGAACTTAACCGGCTCCCCGGGCGCACAGTCCTCGCCCAGGCACAGCGACGGGAACAGCACGCACCACCAGTTGTGGCCCGCGCCGCCGCCGATCACGACCCGCACCGCCCGGTATGCCCCCGCCGGGACCTCCACCTCGCCGTAGCGCCGGTCGGGGAAGTCGAACACCCCCGCCTCAGCGGACACCGCGCCCTCCCAGCCGCAGACGCGGGCCCGCAGCAGCGCCGCCAGCTCGATGAGGTTCAGGTTGTCCTTCACGATTGCCCAGGCCGCGTCCGCGTCCGGGCAATCCTTTAGCAGCGCCCGCGTGCACATCAGGCAGGCGTCCCGCACTTCCAGCTTCAGCGCCTGGGCCGCCTCGCCGTCGTCGTTGGCCAGCACGTGCAGGCGGATGAAGTCCTCCACCGCCACGCCGTCCACGGAGGCCTCCGCCCCCGCCCCCGCGGCCAGAACCAGCATAAGTATCAAAATGCAACAAAAAAGCCGACGTTTCAGAACCATTCCTCCGTTTCGTTGGGAATTGTTCCTAATGTCGGCATTTTTCGGCGGGATTATTCAGGAGAGGCGAGAAAGAGTATGGAGTGAGGAATGAGGAATGAGGAATTCAGGCGGGAAACAGTTAGGAATTAGGAATGAGGAATTAGGAATGAGGAATTCAGGCGGGAATCCTTCGGATTCCTTTTTATCCAGGAGAAACGAAACGCCGCGCATCTATCTGAATAAAACAAATCCGAAAGGATTTGTACCACAATTCCTCATTCCTCATTCCTCATTCCTCACTCCTCACTCCTCACTCCTAACTCCTCGCTCCTCGCTCCTCACTCGCACAGCGCCATCGCTCCCGCCACGGCCCCGGCGTTTTCGGCCAGGCGCTTCATGGCCTCCGGGGGGAGGGCCTCGCCGCTCATGAGGCGCTGGCACACGAAGGCCAGCAGGGCCCGCTGTCCCCGCTTCGCCACGGCCTGCAGGCCGCCGTCGTCGAACTTCTCCTTGAAGGTCTGGGCGGCGCAGAAGTCCCGGCAACGCTTCACGAGCCCCTCGGCCTCGTACACCGCGTCCACCCGGAAGCCCATGGCCTCGGCGCAGAGCTCCAGCCCCCGCAGCCACACGTCCTTCCACTCCAGCGCCCTGCCCTCGCACTCCCGCTCCAGCGCGGCCAGCAGCGGCGCGTTCACCGGCTGGCCCAGGCTGGACGCGCCCCGGCGGATCATCTCGCCGTCGAAGGCGGTCAGCCGGCGCATGAGTTTGCGCCCCCGCTCCGCCGCCGAAAGCTCGTTCACCCGGCGGAAGCTGTAGCGGAAGCCGTCCAGCCGACCCCATCGCTTGAGGGTGTCGTAGTAGCCCAGCAGGCGGCTTCGGCGCAGCAGGTTCGGGTCGAAGTCCAGGAAGCTGCCCAGGTCGTGCAGGGGCTTGATCGTGGTCAGCCAGGGCATCCGGGCGTATTCCGGGTGGCTGTAATAGGGGTGCAGCTCCACGGCCACCACCTCGTCCATGCCGTCGGAGAGGGCCATGTCGATGGGCAGGTTGTCGTAGTAGCCGCCGTCGATGTAACGCTGGCCGTCGATGTGTCGCGCCGGGAAGATGGGAAAGCAAGAGGCCGAGGCGATCACCCAGTCCCCCAGGCTGCCGCTCTTCATGTCGGAAAGGCGCACCGGCGCGCCGGTCATCTGCGGGGCCTTCGTGGCCATCACGCCCAGGCGCAGCCCCGCGGCGCGAACCCGGCCCTCGTCCAGGCTGCCCTTCACCAGCTCCTCCAGGGGGGTGATGTCCATGCGGAAGTGCCGGGCGTTCTCCATCAGGAAGGGGATCACGTCCCGCTTGCGGTGGATCATGCGCTCGATGGCGAAGTCGTCCTCGTCCTCCACGGCCATGATCTGGCTCACCGTAATGTTGGACCACAGCTCCACCGCCCGCGGCAGGTCGCCCTGGGCGAAGAGCACCGCGTTCAGCGCGCCGATGGACGTGCCGTACACGCCGTCAAACCGCACGCCCAGCTCGTCCAGCGCCTGCCACGCGCCGATCTCATAGGCCCCGCGGGAGCCGCCGCCGTTCAATACCAGGGCTCGCTTCATAACCACTACCTCATTTCGGGGTTTGCTCAGAATTGAGAGTTCAGCGTTCGGAATGGAAAAAGGAGAATGGAAAATGCTGTGTCAGGCGGTTGCTGGGGCGACGTTGCGGCGCCCGCCCCGGCATCAAAGAAATCCGTCGGGATTTCTTCCGCCATTCCTCATTCCTCATTCCTCATTTCACTCATTTCTCTCATTATACCACACCCCGCAAGGCCCCTTCATCACCCATTCTGAACATTTAATAAAGAGAATCTAACTTGAAACGTCGTCCGCAAAAGCGTATAATGGCAGCATACGTCAGCATTCAAGGAGGAACAGCGATGAATTACGCGGAGGAATCCCTGCGGCTGCACGGCGAGTGGAGGGGCAAGATCGAAGTCGTGTCCCGCGTGCCGGTCAAGAACAGGGAGGACCTGTCCCTGGCCTACACCCCCGGCGTAGCCCAGCCCTGCCTGGAGATCCAGAAGGACATCAACAAGAGCTATGAGCTGACCCGCCGCTGGAACACGTGCGCGGTCATCACCGACGGCACCGCCGTGCTCGGCCTGGGCGACATCGGCCCGGAGGCCGGCATGCCTGTGATGGAGGGCAAGTGCGTGCTGTTCAAGAGCTTCGGCGACGTGGACGCCTTCCCCCTCTGCGTGAAGACCAAGGACGTGGACGAGTTCGTGAACGCCGTGGCGCTGATCTCCGGCTCCTTCGGCGGCATCAACCTGGAGGACATCGCCGCGCCCCGCTGCTTTGAGATCGAGCGCAAGCTGAAGGAGAAGTGCGACATCCCCATCTTCCACGACGACCAGCACGGCACCGCCATCGTGGTGGGCGCGGCGCTGATGAACGCCCTGCGCGTCGTGGGCAAGCGCAAGGAGGAGGCGCGGGTCGTCATCAACGGCGCGGGCTCCGCGGGCATCGCCATCGGGCGGCACCTGATGCACCTGGGCATCCGCCACTTGAAGATGGTGGACCGCCAGGGCATCCTCTGCCCGGGCATCGACATGAACCCCGCCCAGGCCGAGATGGCCGACCTGACCAATCCCGAGGGGATGCGCGGCACCCTGGCGGACGCCCTCGCGGGGGCGGACGTGTTCGTGGGCGTCAGCGCCGCCCACATCGTGTCCAAGGAGATGATCCGCTCCATGGCCGACGGAGCCATCGTGTTCCCCATGGCCAATCCCGTGCCGGAGATCGAGCCGGAGGACGCCCTGGAGGCGGGTGCCGCCGTGGTGGGCACCGGCCGCAGCGACCATCCCAACCAGATCAACAACGTGCTGGTCTTCCCCGGCATGTTCCGCGGCGCCTTCGACGTGCGCGCCCGGGACATCAACGAGGCCATGAAGATCGCCGCCTCCAAGGCCCTTTCCGAGCTGGTCACGGACGAGGAGCTGAGCGCGGAATACATCATCCCCTACGCCTTCGACCCCAAGGTCGGCCCCGCCGTGGCGAAGGCCGTGGCCCAGGCCGCCCGGGATTCCGGCGTGGCGCGGATCTGAACCGGACGTGAAAGGAGATCGCCATGAAGCAGGACGACCGATTTGAAGTGGTCTACCGTCAGGGCAGCAGCCTGAACGAGCTGGGCACGATCCAGGTGCTCGTGGACAAGGAGACGGGCGTGACCTATCTCTTCGTCAAGTCCGGCTACGCGGGCGGGCTCACCCCGCTGCTGGAGGCCGACGGCAAGCCGATCATTACCAAATAAGCGCCTTTGGATTTGCCAAAGCTCGAATATCCATTGAACAGAATCAGGGAGGAAATCGCCATATGAAAGTCAGAAATCTCGTTTCCAAGCGTTTCAAGGAGACCCCGGCGGACTGCGTCATCGCGTCCCAGGCCCTGATGATGCGCGGCGGTTACATCAAGCCCGTGGGCAACGGCATCTTCACGCTGTTCCCCATCACCAAGCGCATCACCAGCAAGATCGAGAACATCATCCGCGAGGAGATGAACCGCATCGACGGCCAGGAGGTGCTCTTCCCGGTGACCA
Source organism: uncultured Eubacteriales bacterium (assembly GCA_900315585.1). Classification (GTDB taxonomy): domain Bacteria; phylum Bacillota; class Clostridia; order Christensenellales; family Aristaeellaceae; genus UBA2862. The sequence continues at coordinate 58,335 of OMZP01000015.1, forward strand.
TGCCGGCGGACCTGTGGCGCAAGTCCGGCCGCTATGACTCCATCGGCTCCGAGCTGCTCCGCTTCCGGGACCGCTCCGGCGCGGACATGGTGCTGGGCATGACCCACGAGGAGGCGAGCGTTCAACTGATGACGGACGTGGCCGATTCCTACACCCAGTATCCCTTCATGATCTACCAGATCCAGACCAAGTTCCGCGACGAGCCCCGCTGCCGCGGCGGCCTGATCCGCGTGCGCGAGTTCACCATGAAGGACGCCTACTCCTTCCACACCTCCCAGGAGGATCTGGAAAAGTACTACATGCGCTGCTACGACGCCTACAACCGCATCTACGCCCGCTGCGGCGTGCCGGAGGTGGTGGCGGTGGCCAGCGACAGCGGCATGATGGGCGGCAAGGTGAGCCACGAGTACATGCTGCTGACGGACGTGGGCGAGGACACCATCGTGCTCTGCCGGGACTGCGACTACCGCGCCAACATGGAGGCGGCCCCCTGCCTGCTGACCAACGAGCCCGGCGAGATCGCGCCCCTGGAGAAGGTGGCCACGCCGAACTGCAAGACCATCGAAGACCTGTGCGCGTTCCTGAAGATCAAGCCGCAGCAGACCTGCAAGGCCGTGATGTACCAGTGCAACGCGGACGACAGCTTCGTGATCGTGTTTATCCGGGGCGACCTGGACGTGAACGAGACCAAGCTGCGCAACTTCCTCAAGAGCGAGGTGCACCCCGCCGTCGTCACCGAGGATTCCGGCATCCACGCCGGGTTCACCGGCCCCATCGGCCTGCCCGAGGGCGTGACCGTGGTGTACGACAACTCCCTCAAGGGCATCGAGTGGTTCGCCACCGGCGCCTGCGAGGACGACATGCACTACGTGGGCTTCAACATCGCCCGGGACATCGGCGCGGTGGACTACGTGGACGTGGCGAAGGCCTTTGACGGCGCGATCTGCCCCGTCTGCGGAAAGAACCACATCTACACAAGCCGCGGCATCGAGGTGGGCAACATCTTCCAGCTGGGCACCAAGTACACCGAATCCATGGACATGACCTACGTGGACGCCGACGGCAGCCTGAAGCACCCGATCATGGGCTGCTACGGCATCGGCGTGGGCCGCCTGGCCGCCTCCGTCTGCGAGGCGCACCGGGACGACTACGGCCCCATCTGGCCCATGAGCATCGCCCCCTGGCACGTTGAAATCTGCTCCCTGCGGGCGGACCAGCCGGAGGTGGCCGAGGCCAGCCAGAAGCTCTACGACGCGCTGACCGCCCGGGGCGTCGAGGTGCTCTGGGACGACCGCAGCGTGTCCGCCGGCGTGATGTTCTCCGACGCGGACCTGTTCGGCGTGCCTCTGCGCGTGGTCGTCAGCCCCAAGGGCCTCAAGAACGGCACCATCGAGATCGCCGCCCGGGACAAGAGCATGAAGGAGATCGTGCCCGCCGACGAGGCTGAGGACTTCGTGGTGAAGTACGTGCAGGACGCGCTGGAAAAGCTGGAGTGCCGGCTGTAAGCCCTGGCCTTCCCCTTTGGGGAAGGTGGCCCGCGAAGCGGGTCGGATGAGGTCCCCATACACAGCGATTCGCGCCCCTGTTGCGATAGGAAGCAAGCATTCCAATCGCAACAGGGGCGCGGTCTATTGGCTCTTCACGGAAACTTGTGGGATGCATGGAAATGTATGGCAGAACACTACCTTCAATGCCGCAGGACAACGCAACGTACAGATCCTTCGCTGCGCCCCCCAACTTTCCGTGAAGAACCGGTTTATTGAGGGAAGGACCTCATCCGTCTCGCCGCTTCGCGGCGATCCACCTTCCCCATCGGGGGAAGGCTTTTGGCTAGAATCTCTGCGCAATGTAATTCGGCTTCCTGTGGAACACCTTCCGGGCCTTTTCGAGGTCGCAATGCACCTTCACCCCCGGCAGCCACTCCGGGTCCAGGTCGCAGCAGCCCACGATCAGGCGGCTGAAATCCTGGATGGTGAGCGCCACATCCGCCGCGGCGTCCGTCCTTCGGATGCCGTTTTCCGTTCCGGGCGCAAAGGCAATCTCAAACGTCCCGTCGTTTTCGGGGATCTGGCCATCGGACACGCGAATGACCAGCGTCCCCTCGCCCCGCATCCTGGCCAGCGCCAGCGTTCTTTCCACGTTCACCGCCCGGACCATGCCCCGCTGGACGATCGTGCGCTCCACCCCGCCCAGGCTGTACTCCGGCAGGATGCCCTGCAAGTCGATGTCCGCGGGCATGGGCAGCAGCGCGTGCTCGTGGTCGGCGGCGTATCGCTTCAAGAGCGCCAGCACGCCCATCAGCCCCCGCCGGTCATGAAAGCCCAGGCGCAGGCAGCGCAGGTCCTCGTGGGGCCGGGCCTGGATCGTCACATAGGAAAGCGGCGCGCCGCCTTCATAATACACGAAGGTGTAGTTCCGGGTGACGAAGGGGTCCTCCCCCGTCCAGCCATACTCCGTGTCCCCGGCGAGCACCGCGCAGTTGTAGCGGCGGTTGCGGGCCGCGTCGATGGCGCGGATGTCCGCCGTCAGGTCCGCCCCCTTCTCCTGCATCGCCCAGCGCCCCGGCGCGTCCATCGCGGGCAGCAGCGAAAGCTTCACCCGCCAGCGCGCCTCGTCGCAGGCCAGCTCGTAGCCGAACCTGCGATAGAAGGCGTTGGAGAAGGGATAGAGGTAGGACAGGGTCATGCCCCGGGCGTACATGTCCGGAAGCGCCGCCTCGAAGCAGCGGCGGATGGCCCCGCCCCGGCGGTACTGGGGCAGCGTCGCCACGCCGCCGATGCCGCCCATCCCCACCTCATGCCCGTCGAAGTTCGCCCGCCAGGGGAGCACGCAGAAGGTGGCCATCATGGTCCGATCGTCGTCCTCAAAGGCCGCCCAGCGGCTGTCCCAGCGCAGATCCTCCAGCGACCGGGGACGCTCCCGCACCTCCCGGATGAAATCCTCCGGCGATTGCTCCGCCCCCTCCATCGGGTATTCAAAGGCCAGCGCCGACAGCTGGGCGCTGCGCTTCAACTCGTTCTCGCGGATCTTGCGTATGATCATGGCGCATCCCTCCCACGGAACCATCATAAACCATCCGGCTGGGCCCTGTCAATGTGCGCCGTTGGCGAGATTTCGGCTCCTGAATTTCCAAACCTTAACACACAGGCCTTTTCAAACCCATCAATTTATCGTATAATAGTAGGGATGGAATATATCCCGCCCCGCGAGGGCCGGACAATAAATGGAGGAATTACCATGGCAATCATCGATAAGATCAAGGCAAAGGCGAAGGCGGACCTCAAGCACATCGTGCTGCCCGAGGGCGAGGAAGTGCGCAACGTGCAGGCGGCGGTGATGATCCGCGACCAGGGCCTGGCGAAGCTGACCCTGCTGGGCGATCCGGCGAAGGTGAAGGAAGTGGCCGCGGGCGCGGACCTGACGGACATCGAGATCGTGAATCCCGCCACCAGCGACAAGCAGGCGCTCTACGCCGCCACGCTGTATGACCTGCGCAAGGCCAAGGGCATGACGGAAGAGGAGGCCGCCCAGAAGGTGACCGACCCGATGTACTACGGCATCATGATGGTGAAGCTGGGCGACGCCGACGGCCTGGTGTCCGGCGCGATCCATTCCACCGGCGACATGCTGCGCCCCGCGCTGCAGATCATCAAGAGCAAGCCCGGCATGAAGACCGTGTCCTCCTGCTTCCTGATGGAGCTTAAGGACAAGAGCTTCGGCGACGACGGCGTGATGATCTTCTCCGACTGCGGCGTGATTCCGGATCCCGACGCCGAGCAGCTGGCGAACATCGCCCTGGGCGCGGCGGATTCCGCCCGCTCCCTGGCCGGCATGGAGCCCCGCGTGGCCATGCTGAGCTTCTCCACCAAGGGCTCCGCGAAGCATGACGACGTGACCAAGGTGCAGGAAGCCACCCGCATCGCCCATGAGATGGATCCGGAGCTGGAGCTGGACGGCGAGCTGCAGCTGGACGCCGCGCTGGTCGAGAAGGTCGGCCAGCTGAAGGCCCCCGGCAGCAAGGTGGCCGGCCACGCCAACACCCTGGTGTTCCCGGACCTGGGCGCCGGCAACATCGGCTACAAGCTGGTGCAGCGCCTGGCCCACGCCGAGGCCTACGGCCCCATCCTCCAGGGCATCGCCAAGCCCTGCAACGATCTGTCCCGCGGCTGCAGCGCCGAGGACATCGTGGCGACGGTGGCCATTACCGCCTGTCAGGCCCAGGCCTGAATGATTAATTAGGAATTAGGAATGAGGAATTAGGAATTGTGGTTGAAATCCTCCGGATTTCCAATCATCCAAATCCCGAAGGGATTTGTACCGCCATTCCTCATTCCTAATTCCTCATTTAAAACGTTCTACGATATAACAGGAGTGAAATAAGCATGAAAATCCTCGTCATCAACGCCGGTTCCTCTTCCCTGAAGTTCCAGCTCATCGACATGGAGAACGAATCCGTGATCGCCAAGGGCCTGGTGGAGCGCATCGGCACCGTGGACCCCACCACCGACCTGACCTATGAGTGGGACGGCCAGAAGATCAAGCAGAAGCAGCTGAAGAAGTGCGACACCCACGCCAAGGCCATGGAGATCGTGCTGGGCGTGCTGGTGGGCCGCGACTGCACCGCCAGCGAGTACGACGCCAATGACGGCAAGGCGCACCTGACCGGCACCGGCGTCATCGCCGATCTGAAGGAGATCGGCGCGGTGGGCCATCGCGTGCTGCACGGCGGCGAGAAGTTCACCGAGAGCTGCCTGATCGACGACGCCTGCATCGCCGCCATCGAGGAGAACATCCCCCTGGGCCCGCTGCACAACCCCGCCAACCTGATGGGCATTCGCGCCTGCCAGGAGGTGCTGCCCAACGTGCCCCAGGTGGCCGTGTTCGACACCGCCTTCCATCAGACCATGCCCCCCAAGGCGTTCCGCTACGCCATCCCCAACGAGTATTACACCGAGCTGCACATCCGCAAGTACGGCTTCCACGGCACCAGCCACCGCTACATCGCGGCCCGCACCCAGGAGCTTTTGAACCTGCCCAAGGGCAACAAGGTCATCATCTGCCACCTGGGCAACGGCTCCTCCCTGTCCGCCTGCGTGGACGGCAAGTGCGTGGACACCTCCATGGGCATCACGCCGCTGGACGGCCTGGTGATGGGCACCCGCTGCGGCACCCTGGATCCCGCCGTGGTGGAGTTCATCTGCAACCGCAAGAACATGACCCCCACCGAGGTCCTGACCATGATGAACAAGAAGAGCGGCCTGCTGGGCCTGGCCGGGGATTCCGACATGCGCAACGTCACCGCCCGCTATGAGGCCGGGGAGCCCAACGCGAAGCTGGCCATCGACATGTGGGGCTACGTGCTGCGCAAGTACATCGGCTCCTTCGCCGCGGCCATGGGCGGCGTGGACGCCCTGATCTTCACCGCCGGCATCGGCGAGAACGACGCCGCCGGGCGCGCCCGCGCCGTGGAGGGGCTGGAGTTCCTTGGCATCAAGCTGGACGCCGAGAAGAACGCCCGCACCCGCGGCGAGGAAGCGAAGATCTCCGCCGAGGACAGCAAGGTGCAGGTCTGGGTCATCCCCACCAACGAAGAGCTGGCCATCGCCCGCGACACCCTTGCTCTTGCGAGCAAGTAATTAGGAATTATGAATGAGGAATGAGGAATTGTGGTTGAAATCCTGCCGGATTTCCATTCAATCAAATCCCGAAGGGATTTGTACCGCCATTCCCGATTTCTGATTCCTCATTCCTCATTCTCTCAAAACTTAACTTGCCAAATCTCATACAAACGATTATAATAATTCGGGTTAGGGGGTATTGGGTTGGCACTGGAAATTGGCAGGGCGCTTAAAAACCCCGGTCAGGTGTATCCCTTCCAGGCAAGCGTGGAGCTTGAGGCGATGGAAGTGCTCAGCGATCCGGTTCACTTTGTGGACGTGAACCTGGAGGGCGAGTTCTTCTGCACCGGCGACCATCGCATCAGCCTGAAGGCGGAGGCCAGCGCCACGGCGGTTTCCCGCTGCAGCCGATGCCTGGAACCCGTTCAGGTGCCCGTGCGCGCGGAGATCGACGCGCTGTTCGCCAAGGAGGCGGACCCGGACGATCCGGACCTCTACCTGTTCGAGGGCAACGCCCTGGAACTGGAGGACGCGGCAAAGGACGCGCTGCTGCTGGAGCTTCCGCTGCAGCTGTTCTGCCAGCCGGACTGCAAGGGTCTCTGCCCCGTGTGCGGCACGAACCTGAACCATTCTACCTGCTCATGCCAGGAGGGCAACGTTACAACCGGCCCCTTTTCGGCATTGAAAGATTATGTGCTAAATAACGAGGAGGTGTAACAATGGCCACTCCCAAGGGAAAAGTCTCCAAGGCTAGGAAAAACTCTCGCCGCAGCGCACATTGGAAGCTGTCTGTGCCGGGCATCGTCAAGTGCCCCCGCTGCGCCAAGATGAAGCTGAGCCATCGCGTCTGCAAGTTCTGCGGTTATTACGACGGCCAGGAGATCATCAAGGTAGAAGCCGCGAAGTAATCGCGCTTCCCGAATCGTTTGAAAGCCCGTCCGGGTATCCGGACGGGTTATTCGCGTATGATTGTCAGCGTACTGCGCAACTCGCTTCGCTCGCTTGCCCGCCGACCCGGAAAACCCGCGGTTTTCCTGATCCTGAAAGAGGTGAACTATGTTTAACGGATTTTCCCAGGCCACCGGCGATTTCATCTGGAGCCTCTCCATGAACAACGACCGCACCTGGTTCCTGGAGCACAAGCAGGAATTCGAGGACGCGCTGAACCAGCCCTTCCGCGCCCTGGCTTTCGAGACGCTGGAAAAGATGCAGGCCGCCTTCCCGGACCAGGAGTTCCAGACCCACATCGCCCGCATCTACCGGGACGCCCGGCGGCTGTTCGGCCGCGGCCCCTACAAGGACCACCTGTGGTTTTCCCTGCAGAGCGGCGAGCGCCGCGCCTTCGGGCCCATGTTCTGGTTCGAGATCAGCGGCACCGGCTGGAGCTGCGGCTGCGGCAACTGGGAGGATTCCGCCGACATCGGCGAGCACTGGCGCAAGCGCATCGACGACGAGCCCAAGCGGTTTGAAAAGATCGTCCGGGGTCTGGAAAAGCGCGGCCCCTACACCCTCTACGGCCCCGCCTACAAGCGGCCCAAGGCCGACCGGGGCGAGCTGCTCAACCCCTGGTACAACCGCAGGCACCTTTCCGTGGGCTACGAGCACGGCTACGGCGGCGTGATGTACACTCCCGACCTGCCCGACGCCCTGGTGGAGACCTTCACCGCCCTGATGCCGCTGTACCGCTTCCTCCGGGATGTCTGGAACGACGTGCTGATCGAACGCGCAGGACGGTAAGTCGGATTTGGCCAGTCGCCAAATCCGACTCGAGATGCGCTTCGCACGCGATATGGCCTACGGCCGTGATATGCGCTCCGCGCACGATATGCGCCGCGGCGCATGAGAAGATCACAATTCATAACTCACGCGTCAGTGCATATCGAGCGCGCCAGCGCATATCAAGCGCGCCAGCGCATATCAAGCGCGCCAGCGCATATCGAGTGCGCCAGCGCATATCGAGTGCGCCAGCGCATATCAAGCGCGCCAGCGCATATCGAGTGCGCCAGTGCATATCGAGCGCCTTAGCGCAATCCCTCCTGCATCCCCCGCTGCCCCACGAAGTTTTCGATCTGGGCGCAGCGGACCATACCCGAAAGGGAAGCGCCCTGTTCGCCGCTGCCGGACAGGGCCTTTTCCATGTCCGAAAGCGTCTCCAGCCGCCCGATCAGGCCCGCGCAGAGGGCGTTCTCCGACGCGCCGGGAATGGCGGAGAGGGCGCGGGCCGCCGTGGCGGCCTCCTCCGCCGACACCCCGCAGAGGGTTCGCGCCGCCTCCGGGCGCAGCTCGCCCCGGTCCAGCTGCAGCGCGATCTCCCCCAGCCGCCGGGTCTCCCGGCGAAGGAGGGCGTCCGCCCCGGCAATGGCGTCGATCTGCGCCTCCGGCGCGGTGATCCTGAGCTTCACCGGCTCCGCCTCCAGGCAGACCACCCGGGAGGGGATGCCCGCTTCCTCGCTGAGCCGGCGGGCGATGCGGGCGGCGTCCTGCTCCGACTCATACACCGCGCCCAGCACCGCCCACTCCCCCTCGAGCCGCGTCACATAGCCGCCCGCGCCCCGCCCGCTGTAGGCCGAGGCCGCCAGCCGCGCCGCCTGGTCGCTGTCGCAGGCCGCCATCTGCACGCACCAGCCCTTCAACCCCTCGAAGGCAATCTCCCGGGTCACCCGCGGGGCCGGGGCCATGCTCTCCACCACGTCCGGCCGCCCCGCGTTCAGCGTCAGCACGTACACCACCAGCATCGTCACGCACAGCGCCAGCGCCCAGGCCAGCGCCGTGGGCCGCTCCCGCCGCACCCGCACCCGCTTCAGATCCAAAAAAGCACCTCCTCCCACGCTGGATAAAGGATATGTGACGCGGCGCGGCGGCATGAATCGCGCGACGCTGACTTGTAAAACGAGCCAGACGGTGGTATAATGAAGACAGAAAGACGCTGAAAGGAAGTGACGCGCATGGCCATGCCCGAGACCTATCTGGAAAAATGGGCCCAGCTGAACCAGGACAACCAGCAGCAAATCGGCCATTTCATCGACTTTCTTCTGGCCCAGCAGCATCGGGAGGCCCTCGCCGGGAAAGCGCGCCAGCCCTTGAACTACGGCGTTTTCCGCGGCAAGATCAAGGTGCCGGACAGCTTTGACGATCCGATGCCGGAATTCAAGGAGTACATGTGATGGTACTGCTGGATACGCACACGCTGCTCTGGGCCCTCGGCAGCCCGGAGAACCTGTCCTCAAACGCCATGGCGGCCCTGGATGCCGACGACCGTTGCGTGAGCATCGCCTCTCTGTGGGAGATCGCCATCAAGAGCTCCCTGGCCGACCCCAAGCGCAGGCTGGTGCTGGAAACATCCGTCCTGGACATCTCTGAGGAGTGTGAACGGCAGGGCATCGAGCTGCTGCCCATCACCCCGGAGGACTGCGCGAAGGTGGCAACGCTTCCCCATCATCACGGGGACCCCTTCGACCGGCTCATCGTCGCCCAGGCGTTGACACGGGGACTAGCCATCGTCACCAGAGACGGCAACATCGGACAATACGAGGGTGTGACTGCCATCTGGTAGCATCCAATGACGCGGCTTCGGCCGCGTCTTTCTCTTTGCCAACTGTGACGCCCATTGGCCTTTTTTATGAGAAAACCTTGTTATTCCCGTCAAAGGGCGGCGGGCGTGGTATAATTATTGTGTATAAATATTCTACTTCGGGAGGACGACCCATGGCGAACCAAACGGACAACACGCGCCAGGCCCCGCGGGGCAAGCGGCGCAGGAATAACGGGGTGTCGGTGGCGCTGGTGATCGTGCTGATCATCATGGCGCTGCTGATGGGTGGCCTGGCGGGCTACGCGGTGGCCCGCAAGACAGACCCCCACATCCACGAATTGCAGGAGAACAAGGACCGGGTGACGGAGCTGGAGAACACGCTGACGCTGATCGGCTATCCGGTGGACGACCCGGACGCCGACCCGGAGCAGTGGCTCTACGAGGCGAACCTCCAGGAGAACGCCCTGGCGGATCTGGACGGCGGCGATGTCTGGGGCGACGCCGCGGACGAGGACGTGTGGAACGACGCGTCGCTGTTGAGCGGCGTGCTGCCGGAGGACGGCGAGCCGGTGGTGGTAGCGGAGTTTGACGGCGGCGAGCTGTTGAGCACCGAGGTCATCCCCGCCTACAACGACCAGCTGACCACGCTGATCTTCGCCGGCCACGACGCCGACGAGGTGGCCGAGGACACGCTGAACGAGGTGCTCAAGGAGCTGGCGGGCGAAAAGGTGATCGCCGCCCGGGCGTCCGAGCTGGGCCTGACGGACCTGACGGACGCGGACCTGGAGCAGATCGAGGCCCAGGCCGCCGCGACCTATGAGACCCAGCTGGACGACTACATCGCCTTCGTGGACGGCGAGGCCGACCGGGACACCGCGGCCCAGCGCCTGTCCGAGGACGGCGGCGTGACCCTGGAGGGCATCACCGAACAGTTGAAGCAGAACTGGTGGTCCCGGAAGTTCTACGACCACATCGTCGAGGGCGTGACCGTGTCCGACGAGGAGGTGCAGGCCTTCTACGACGCCCTGCTCGCCGCCCAGAAGGAGACCTTCTCCGCCACGCCGGAGGACTTCGAGTACGCCCACCTCACCGGCGGGGCCATCGCCTGGCGGCCGGAGGGCTATCGGGCCGTGCGGGACATCCTGATCCCCTTTGCCAGCGAGGCCGACGCCGAGAAGGCCGAGGACCTGCTGGACGACCTGGAGATGATCGACGAGGACCCGGAGGCCCTGAAGGCCACCCAGGACGCGCTGAACGCGCTGTACGCGCCGCTGGAGGCGAAGGCCGCCGAGGCCCAGCAGAAGCTGGCCGACGGCGCGAGCTTTGCCGACCTGATGACCGAGTATGGCTGCAGCGAGGCGTTGACCTCCGAGCCGCTGCGCTCCGAGGGCTACTACATCTCCGACGCATCCTTCATCAACTCCGTGGAGTACGTGGAGGGCAGCATGATGCTCGAGCAGCCCGGCCAGGTGTCTGCGCCGCTGCGCAGCGCCCAGGGCGTGCACCTGGTGGAGTACATCGGGGACGTGACCCCCGGCGAGGTGCCGCTTTCAGACATCGACAGCGCCGTGCGCGCCGCCGCCCTGGCCCAGAAGCAGGCCGACTACTACGCCCACGAGCGCGAGGAGCTCCTCTCCGCCGCGAACGTGAAGTACTACCCGGAGCGGCTGCACTGAGGCACAAAAAGAGGCTCACAAGAGCCTCTTTTTTGTGTGCCTCAACGCCCCTTGAACGCTTCATACCACCTGGGAACCACCCGCGCAAACCCCTCGTAATCATCCATCGCCATCCGGCAGCGGCGGGTCATGGCCGCGACATCGGCGGGGCCAAAGGGCTCTGCCCAGGCGATGGAGAAGAGGGAGGCGTGGGCGACGTACACCGCCAGGGTCTCCCAGAAATCCTCCGGCACATCGTCCCCGAAGTAGGCGTCGATCTGGCCCACGCAGTAGGGCACGCTCACCTCCCGGCCGAAGCTCTCCAGCTTGTAGAACTCCTCCCAGGGGTCGCCCACCTCCCAGCGGTTGAAGTCGATCACGCCGAGGGTGCCGTCCGCGCGGTAGATCAGGTTGCCGGGGTGGAAGTCACCGTGCTGGTACACCGGCGGCTGCCGCCAGATGCGGTCGATGTTCTCCCGAACGAAGCGGATCACCGGTTCGTCGTCGGGCGCGCGCACCCGGGAGGCCTCATACCGATCCAACTGTGCCAGCTTCCGCGCCCGCTTGGTGGCGGTGGGAAGATCCTCCGCGTCCAGCGGCAGGCCGTGGATGCGCCGCAGGATGTCCCCCGCAGCCCGACCCAGCCGGTATTGCTCCGCCTCGGAAAGCTCCGGCAGCGCCGCCTCCAGGTCACGGCCCTCCACCCAGGTAAGCAGCATGTAGACAGCCTTTCCGCCATCGCACAGGCCGAAGTCCACGGGACGGGACATGGCGAAGCCCAGCGTGGCATACTTCGCGATGATCGCATATTCCTTCCGCTTCGCCTCGAGCTTTTCCGCGCCCGACAGGCGCAGGAGCAGCGTCTCCCCCGCTTCCGTCTCCACGCGGTACTTCCTGTCGCTGGACCAGCCCTTGTTCACCGGCTCCGCCGACCGCCAGCCCTCGCTGCCCGGAATATCCAGAAACATGATTCCCTCCATGATGTGAAATGGGGACGGTTCTCATTTCACGTTTTTTCAATATGTGTCAAGAGAACCGTCCCCATTTCACGTGATGGTCGTGGTCTTGCCCGCGCCGTTCTTGCCGATGAGCGCGACGATCTCCCCGCCGTCCAGCGTGAAGGAGAGGTCTGACAGCAGAAAACCATCGTAGGCGACGGTGACGCCGCTGAGTTCCAGCCTTGCCATGTTCTCTCCCCCCTTATCTCATGTGTCCAACGGCAATGTGAAATGGGGACGGTTCTCATTTCACATTTTCGCTTCACATGTGTCAAGAGAACCGTCCCCGTTTCACGTTTTCTATCCTTCTATCATTCTGAGCGCCGGCACGGCGTTCAGATCCAGGTCGGCCACCTCCCCGGCCATCAGGCGGTAGAAGGCGGCGGAGCCGATCATCACGGCGTTGTCGGTGCAGAGCCCCTTGGGCGGAATATAGACCTTTAATCCGGCCTGCTCGCCCCGGCGGGTGAGCTCGCTCCTCAGCAGCGAATTGGCGGCCACGCCCCCGGCCACGGCCACCCGCTTCGCGCCGGTGTCCTTCGCGGCCAGCAGGGTCTTGTCCACCAGCAGGTCCACCACGCTCCTGCGGAAGGAGGCGGCGAAATTGGCCGCGTCGATCTCCACGCCCTGCTGCCTGAGGTGGTGGGCCTGGTTGATGACGGCGGTCTTGAGGCCGGAGAAGGAGAAGTCGTACTTCCCCTGAGTGTGGGGGTGCGGGAACCTGTAGGCCGTGTCGTCGCCAGTGTCCGCCAGCTTGTCCAGCAGCGGCCCGCCGGGATAGGGGATGTCCAGCACCCGCGCCACCTTGTCGAAGGCCTCCCCCGCCGCGTCGTCGGTGGTCTGGCCGATCAGCTCATACTCGCCGTAGCGGGTGACGTTCAGGATGTGGCTGTGGCCGCCGGAGGCCACCAGGCACACGAAGGGCGGTTCCAGGTCCGGGTGGGCGATGTAGTTGGCGGAGACGTGGCCCTCGATGTGGTTCACCGGGATCAGCGGCAAATCGCGGGCATAGGCCAGCGCCTTGGCCCAGCTGACGCCGGTGAGCAGCGCGCCCACCAGCCCCGGCCCGTAGGTGACGGCCACGGCATCGATGGCGTCCAGGGGAATGTGCGCCTCGGCCAGGGCCGCGTCCAGCAGCGGGTCGATGGCCTCCACGTGCATCCGGCTGGCGATCTCCGGCACCACGCCGCCGTAGAGGGCGTGGGTGTCGATCTGGCTGGCGATGGCGTTGGCCAGCTGCTCCCGCCCGTTGCGCACCACGGCGATGGCGGTCTCATCACAGCTGGATTCCACCGACAGGATCAGTGCTTCTCCCCGAAGTCGAAGGTCTTGGGCCTTTGCGCGGACGCGCGCCGCATAGCTCGATTGTCGTTCCATTTGTTTGCCTCGTCTTGCTTGTTTTTCGGCCAGATGAAGGTGATGAGCGTGGCCAGCGCCGGCACGGCGATCACCGCCGCCAGGGACCAGAGGGCGATGCGCAGGCCCAGGGCCATGAACATGCTCTGGGGGCAGATGCGGATGAGCAGGTCGGTGGCCGGGTTCAGCAGCCACAGGTCGTTGGTGAACAGCAGCCGGTGGAAGAAGGTGAACGCGCCGTCGAAGTCGACGGCCGCCCAGACGCCGAACGCGCCCAGGGGGATGAGCAGAATCAGCGGCGAAACCCACGCGGCCAGCCGCGCCTTGCGCCGGTTTTGCAGAAGATACGCCCCGCCCACGGTCAGCAGGATGGCCCAGGGGATCAGCCGCCCGCGCACCTTTCTCAGCAGCGCAAACAGCTTGAAGCAGTCCTCCATGTGGGTCATTTCCTTTGCGTTGAAGGCGGGCCGCGTCTCGCCGAACACCGGCATTTCCACGACGCCCTCGCCCGCATTCAGCGCGGCCCCGTCCCCGGCGAGGTAGGCGGCCAGCCGCCCGTCCAGGTCCCGCAGGTCGCCGTCCGAGATGCCCGCCCGCGGCAGGATGTCGGCCTTCATCTGCTCGGAATAATACAGGCCGTCGTCCGTGCCCACGATGTGCAGCGCCGTCAATATCAGTATCAGCATCAGCGCGACCAGGCCCAGAGTGAGGGCGATCGCGCCGAGGGTTCTTCGCTTGGAATTGGTCATGCGTGGTCTCCTGTCGTTTTGGAACAACTTGTCAAACTGGGATTTGTCTTATTCCTTTATGCACTGAATACTGAACTGTCCGCCTTCCGCTTTCAGAGAAATGATACATAGCCCGGCATCCTTCAAAAGCTGACTAATCGAAGCAGAAGATTGCTTGTCCTGTTTTACAATCCCATAGGAAGTATGGATCTTCTTATTGGCGATCTGAATGTCCAGATCAACAACAAAGGGCTCAGGATAAGCGGAGAGGATAGTGCAGTCCCATATGCACATCTTTCCTCCTTCCTTCAGGACACGGGCGGCTTCACGGATAGCCTTTCTCTGCGTTTCTTTCGTCATGTACATCAGAGTATAGAAAAAAGTCACGTTATCGAACGAACCATCGGAGAACGATAGCTCCCCTGCGTCCATTAGCATCTTTGTACAGCAGTCCGGCGCCTCGTTTATCTCTTCTTGACAATTATCTATTGCGGTGACTCTGTTGCCGTACATTTGCCCGATAACAGCTTCGCCGCCTCCACCTATATCAAGGATTGAACCTTTCAGATCGGAATCCAATATAATAACCATTCTGTCCTCACAAATCCCGATTGGTCGACTTGAAGCGGGAATGCCCCAAGCCTTCCCCCGTTGGGGAAGGTGGATTGCCGCGAAGCGGCAAGACGGATGAGGTCCTTCCCCGATGGCGTTGCGCGTTCTTCGCGGCAGAGGCGCGAAGCATTTCGCGAGGGGACCTCATCCGCCCTCTTCGAGGGCACCTTCCCCAAAGGGGAAGGCTTTTGGCGCGTCAGCCGCTATCCCTAATCCCTAATCCCTAATCCCTCTATTACAGCTTTTGCAAATAGCTGGTCACAAACCCCTCCAGCTTGCCGTCCATCACGGCGTTCACGTCGCCCGCCTCGAAGCCGGTGCGATGGTCCTTGACCATGGTGTAGGGCTGGAACACGTAGGAGCGGATCTGGCTGCCCCACTCGATCTTCTTGAGCTCGCCCTTGATCTCGCCCATCTGCTCCTGGCGCTGCTGCTCCTTGAGCTCGGCCAGGCGCGCCCGCAACCAGATGAAGCACATCTCCTTGTTCTGCACCTGGCTCCGCTCGTTCTGACACTGCACCACGATGCCGGTGGGCAGGTGGGTGATGCGCACGGCGGAGTCGGTGCGGTTGACGTGCTGGCCGCCGGCGCCGGAGGCGCGGTAGGTGTCGATGCGCAGGTCCTCGGGCCGGATCTCGATGTCCCCGTCATCCTCGATGATGGGCGACACGTCCAGGGACGCGAAGCTCGTGTGCCTGCGGGCGTTGGCGTCAAAGGGCGAAATGCGCACCAGCCGGTGCACGCCGCGCTCGCTTTTCAGATAGCCGTAGGCATAGTCGCCGGAGACCTCGAAGGTCACGGACTTGATGCCCGCCTCGTCGCCGTCCAGCAGGTCCAGCAGCTTCACCGTGAAGCCCATGCGCTCGGCGAAGCGGGTGTACATGCGGTAGAGCATCTGGGTCCAGTCCTGGGCCTCGGTGCCGCCCGCCCCGGCGTGGAGCGACAGGATGCAGTTGCAGCCGTCATACTCGCCGGTGAGCAGGGTCTGCAGCCGCAGGGTCTCCAGATCCGCCTTCAGGCTCTCGAACTCGCTCTTGATCTCCTCGACGCTGGACTCGTCGTCGGCCTCCTCCGCCAGCTCCATCAGCACCTCGATGTCGTCCGCGCGGCTGCACAGGCTCTCGTAGTGCTTGATGCGGCTCTCCACGCCGCTGGCCTTGGCCGAGACCTTCTGGGCGCGCTCGGTGTCGTCCCAGAAGCCCGGGGAGCCCATGTCCTCGTTATATTCGATCAGCTGCTCCCGCAGGTGGTCGATCTGCAGGGATTGCCCCGCCTCGTCAAGCATCTTCCGGACCGCGTTCAGGTCCTGCTTGAAAATATCCATTTCCAACATTTATATCACATCCTGTTATGTTTGTGCGATCATCGCCGTCTCAGTTCGCGCCGAGGGAACAGGGTCCAGGGGACAGGGAACAGGAATGGCCATTGGCGCAGTGCAGGAGCGGCATTCCGCCGGGTCGTATCCTGCGTTTTGTTCAGGGCGGGCGGCGCAACGCCGCCCCTACAATGACATTCGCGCGGCAGCAGCTTTTCCTGTTCCCTGGGCCCTGTTCCCTGTTCCCTCAACTCTCGTATCCTACTTTGCCCCGCAGCACTTCTTGTACTTCTTGCCGCTGCCGCAGGGGCAGGGATCGTTGGGACCGACCTTGACATCCACCTTCTTCACGGGCTTCCTGACCTCCTCGTTGCCGTGGCTGGCGCTGGTGGGGGTGGCCACCTGCTTGCGCTCCACGGGCTTGGCGAGGACGGTGAAATAGAGGCGGCGCAGGGTGTCCTCCTGGATCAGGTGCACCATTTCCTCGAACATGTCGTAGCTCTCGCGCTTGAACTCCACCACCGGGTTCTTCTGGCCGTAGGCGCGAAGCCCGATGCCGTCCCGCAGCTCGGTCATGGCGTCGATGTGGTCCATCCAGCGGCGGTCCACCGCGCCCAGCAGGGCCACGCGCTCGAACTCCCGCATATCCAGGTTGGCCTCGGCCCACATCTTCTCCTTCTGCTGGTAGATGCGGTCCGCCCGCTCCTCGATGGCGGCCACCAGGCCCGCCTTGGTCTTGTCGGAGAGGGCCTCGTACACGATGCGCACGCCGCCCCTGTCGATGCACAGCTTTTCAAGATAATCCGACAAGCCGGTGATGTCCCAGGTGTCCCGGTCGCCCTCGTCGGCCACGTGGCGATCCACCGCCTCGGTGATGAGGGTGTGGCGCATGTCCATGATCTTGTCGTGCATGTTGCCGCCCTCGAGCACATCCCGGCGCTGGCCGTAGATGATCTCGCGCTGCTGGTTCATCACGTCGTCGTATTGCAGCACGTGCAGGCGGATGTCGTAGTTCTTGCTCTCCACCCGCTTCTGGGCGTTCTCGATCTGCTTGGAGACGATGCCGAACTCGATGGCCTCCTCGCCCTCGCCGCCGGACAGGCGCTCCAGCATGGGCTTGAAGCGGTCGCTGCCGAACAGGCGCAGCAGGTCGTCCTCAAAGGAGATGAAGAACTGGCTGGAGCCGGGGTCGCCCTGGCGGCCGGCGCGGCCGCGCAGCTGGTTGTCGATGCGGCGGGACTCGTGGCGCTCGGTGCCGATGATGTGAAGTCCCCCCAGCTTCACCACCTCGTCGTGGCCCGCCTTGGTCTCCACCTCGTACTTGGAAAGCAGGTCGCGGAACACCTTCCGGGCGGCGAGCACCTCCTCGGGCACGTGCTCGTTGAAGCCGATGGCCTCCTCGATCAGCTCCTCGTCGTACTCAAGCTGCCGCATGGACTTTCTCGCCATGAACTCGGCGTTGCCGCCCAGCAGGATGTCCGTGCCGCGGCCGGCCATGTTGGTAGCGATGGTCACGGCGCCCTTCTTGCCGGCCTGGGCCACGATCTCGGCCTCCTTCTCGTGGAACTTGGCGTTCAGCACCACGTGCTCCACGCCCCGCAGGGAGAGCATCTTGCTCAGCAGCTCGCTCTTTTCCACGGACACCGTGCCCACCAGCACCGGCTGTCCGGTGGCGTGGCGCTTCACGACCTCCTCGATGATGGCGGCGTACTTGGCCTTCATGGTCACGAACACGGCGTCGTTCATGTCGTTTCGGATCATGGGCCGGTTGGTGGGGATGGTCACCACGTCCAGCTTGTAGATGCCGTTGAACTCCTCCTCCTCGGTCTTGGCCGTACCGGTCATGCCGGAGAGCTTGTGATACATGCGGAAGTAGTTCTGGAAGGTGATGGTGGCGAGGGTCTTGCTCTCCCGCTCCACCTTCACGCCCTCCTTGGCCTCGATGGCCTGGTGCAGGCCGTCGGAATAGCGGCGGCCCACCATCAGTCGGCCGGTGAACTCGTCCACGATGACCACCTGGCCGTCCTTGACCACGTAGTCCACGTCCCGCTTCATCATCTTGTGGGCGCGCAGGGCCCCCAGGATGTGGTGATACAGCTCCTGGTTCTCCGGGTCGGTGAGGTTGTCCACGCCGAAGAACCGCTCGGCCTTTTTCACGCCCCGCTCGGTGAGCGACAGGGTCTTGTCCTTCTCGTCCCGCAGGTAGTCGCCCTCCACCAGCAGCGAGCCGTCCCGGGCCTCCTTGTCCTCCTTGGCCTCGGTGAGGCCGGTGAGCAGAAACTGGTTGGCGCGGGCGTAGAGCTCCGTGGACTTGTCGCCCTGGCCGGAGATGATCAGCGGGGTGCGGGCCTCGTCGATGAGGATGGAGTCCACCTCGTCCACGATGGCGAAGTTCAGCTCCCGCTGCACCATGCGCTCCTTGTAGGTCACCATGTTGTCCCGCAGGTAGTCGAAGCCGAACTCGTTGTTGGTGCCGTAGGTGATGTCCGAGCCGTAGGCGGCCTGGCGCTGGGCGGCGTCCAGGTCGTGCACGATCAGGCCGACGGTGAGCCCCAGGAAGCGGTAGACCTTGCCCATCCACTCGCTCTGGAACTTGGCCAGGTAGTCGTTCACAGTGACCACGTGCACGCCCTTGCCGGTCAAAGCATTGAGCACCGCCGGGAAGGTGGCCGTCAGGGTCTTGCCCTCGCCGGTGCGCATCTCGGCGATGCGGCCCTGATGGAGCACGATGGCGCCGATCAGCTGCACGTCGAAGGCCCGCTGGTTCAGCACGCGCACGCCCGCCTCGCGCACCAGCGCGTAGGTCTGGGGCAGCAGGTCGTCCAGGCTCTCGCCGCCCTGAGCCCGCTTTTTGAGTTCGGCGATCTGCCCGCGCATCTCGTCGTCCGACAGCTTCTGGATCTGAGGCTCCAGGGCGTTGATCTGATCGACGGTCTTCCGCAGCTTCTTGATCTCGCCCTCGTTGGAGGGACGCAGCATGTTTTTCAGGAAATCAAACATATTTACCTCCGAATCTATCCTTGGCCCGCCGGACTCCCGGCGGCACGATGACATACTTTGGCATATTAGCCTGTCTACTATTATAGCACAGAAAATGGGCGTTTGACAATACGGCTACGTTAACGCTTCAGGGCTGCAGTGTCAAATTACAGATTGTGAAAAACGCCCGTCTCCCTACGGCGGCTTTACCACGTCTGTCTCAGAATTGTAATCTGATGATGCTGTCCCGGTGAATGCTTGAAAAAAGCAGATCAGCCGCCAAAAAACAATCCGCAGAAAATTAATGCGCCGGTCACGACGGGTTAATGCTGGCGTGCGATAATAATACAGCAGTATGAATGGACACGAGTTGGTTACAATGTAACCAGCCTGGCAATAGATTTGAGGTTTGATATGAAGGCAATCGCAAAGCTGGCGCTCCACGCCGGCCTGGACAAGGAAGAATTTGAAGCGTTGCGCCCCGACGCCCGCGAGGAAAACGCCAAGAACATGCACACCTATTCCCTGGTGGCGGTGCTGGTGTTCGCGCTGCTGATCGTGGTGAACGCCCGGGTGGGCGACCTGACCAGCATCAACCAAAAGCATTACATGCTGATGCTGGCGACCAACCTGATCATCTGGTTTGGCACCCATTACCTGGTGCCGAAGTATCCCGGCCTGACTCTGCCCCTGGCCTATATCTTCATGGCGGCGCTGTATCTGTTTTCGCTGGCGATCTCGGCCATTCACCCGGAGCTGCCCGCGGTGACCACCGTCGTGCTGCTGTTCGCGGTGCCCTTCGTGATGTGCGACCGGCCCCTGCGGCTGATGGCGATGACGGCGGCGGTCGTCGTGGCGCTGAGCCTCCTGTCCTTTACCTGCAAGCCCGCCCCGGTCGCCCAGGACGACCTGTGGAACGGCGTGTCCTTCGGGGCCATCGCCATGATGGTGGAGACGCTGCAGCAGCGGAACAAGTACCGGATCCTCTCCCAGAACCGCCGCATCAAGCACCTGAGCGAGACGGATCTGCTCACCGGGGCCAAGAACCGCAACCACTTCGAGAGCCGCCAGGACTTCTACGCCGCCAACTGCCGCGGCAGCCTGGTCTGCCTGTACACCGACGTGAACGGCCTGCACGAGCTGAATAACAGCAAGGGCCACCACGCCGGAGACGTGATGCTGCAGACCGTGGCGGGCAAGCTGATCGGGCGCTACGGCCAGGAGCACACCTACCGCATCGGCGGCGACGAGTTCGTCTGCTTCATCCTGGACACCCCGGAGGTGGAGGTACGCGAAAGCGCCGCGGCCGTCTCCCGGGAGCTGGACGGGGCGGGCTACCACATCTCCGTGGGCATCGCCTCCGCGGAAAAGAGTCGGCTGAACATGCAGGCCATCACCGCCACCGCCGAAAACGAGATGTACCAGGACAAGCGCCGCTACTACCAGCAGGCGGGCGTCGACCGCCGTCGGCGGTAAGCCTTCCCCTTTGGGGAAGGTGGATTGCAAGCGTAGCGCAGCAAGACGGATGAGGTTCCCTATCATTCCGCCCCGCGCCTCTGTTGCATTGGAACGTATAACGTCTGTTGCAATAAAGGCGCGAAGCGAATTGGCAAGGACCTCATCCGTCTGGCCTGCGGCCAGCCACCTTCCCCTTTGGGGAAGGCTTTTTTTCTTTACGGAAACCAGGAGAAGCAATGGAATGTAGTCAGGCTGTGGGAAGGCACAGGAAGCGAAGCCGAAACCTCTGCCGCCGCTCCCTTCTCCAGCTTTTCCTATTGCCTATTCCCTATTCCCTATTGCCTATTGCCTATTCCCTATTGCCTATTGCCTAATCCCTGTTCCCCTCATCACGGAATCTGCTCAAAGTCCCCCAATCCCCGGAACAGGCGCGTCAGCGTGAAGCGCAGCTTTTCCCGCCGTCCCATGGCGGACTGGAAGCCGGCGTAGGCGCGCAGGCCGTGCTCGATGTCGTCCCGGTTCAGGGGCTTGCGGCCATAGCTGGCGTCGGAGACAGCGTGGGCGAACTCGGCGTAATCCGGATTCTTGAACTGCTTCGCCACCCGAGCCGCGAAGGTCTCCGGGGTCTCGCCGTTCACCGGGGTCTGTCCCATGTGGGCCAGCAGCGTCAGGTTTGCCCGATAGACGATCATCGCCGCCTGCCGGGCTGTTTGGGTCTCCCCCGCCAGCCTGGCCGGGTTGGCCGCGTCCAGCCGACGGCGCGCCCACAGCACGGCCAGCACCACCAGCGCCAGCAGCGCGATGATCACCAGCAGCCAGGCGGCCCAGTGGCTGTCCTGCCTTGGCTCGTCGGGTGCGTCGCTCTCCGGCGGCGCGTCCGGAGGCAGGTCCTCCGGTTGCGTCTCGCTTTCACCCTCCGGCTCCGGGGAGGGCGTGGGCTCGGCCTCGTCCTCCGCGCCGCCGTTGGGCTCGGGTGTCGGGGTGGGCGTGGGCTCAGGCTCGCCGTCGTAGTCGCCGTCCAGGGCCAGCGCCGGGTCCTCGTCGTCCCGGCCGTCGCCCGCCTCCGGGTCACCCAGGTCCTCCTCCGGCAGCCCGGAGCGGCCCGTGGCCCCGCCGGTGGCGTCGAAGGGCACCCAGCCCACGCCCTTGAAGTAGACCTCGGCCCAGGCGTGGGCGTTCTCGCCGGTGAGCACCTCCTGGTTCGGGCGGGCCAGATAGCCCTCCACGTAGCGGGTGGGCAGACCGGCGATGCGGCCCATCACGGCCATGGCGGTGGCGTAGTAGCTGCAATAGCCCTCCCGGCTGTCCAGCAGGAAGTAGCTGACGAAATCCCGGCCCTTGGGCGGATACTCCGTCCTGAGGGTGTAGCGCATGTTCTGGCGCAGATAGTCGAGGATGGCCTCAGCCCGGTCGTAGGCGCTCTCCGCGCCCGAGGTGACCTCCATGGTCAGGGCGTACACGCCGCCCTCGATGCCCTCCGGCAGCTGGGTGTGGTGGGCCAGCACGTCCTGGTACTGGTCGTCATTGGCGCTCTCCCCCTTCAGCGCCGCCTCCCGCAGGGCCTCGCCCGGCAGAAGCTGCAGCGCCCGCAGGGTGTAGGCGTCCCCGGGCTGCACGTCGCGGGTCAGGAACATCTCCCCCGCCGTGTTGTAGTAGACGGCGGTGGACAGGTCCATATTGAATTTCTCCAGCCGCGCCGGCACGAACAGCGAGCTCGTGCCCTCGGCCAGCATCTCCACGGCCACGTCCGACGCCAGCAGCGCCGACTTGTCCCCCGCGAAGGCGGGGTTGAACACCCGGTCCCGGATGGAGGCGCGGGTGAGGTCGAAATACAGATAGCGGTTCTTGGGCGCGGCGTCCACCCAGGAGTAGCCGGTGTAGGCCGTGCGGATCGCGCCCCGCAGCAGCACCTCTGCGTCCGTCTCCACCCGCATCACCGGATCGGTGTGGGGCTCGGCGGGGCCGCCCAGCATCGAAACGACGCTGTCGCCCACCTCCCCGGCGTGGTCGTAGCCCTCCTGGGCGATGGAGAATGCAAGGCGCTCCTCGGTGAAGTTGAAGTACTGCTCGAACACGGCGCGCACTCGGTTGGCGGCCTCCTCCAGGGGCGGCCAGGTGACCCGGTTCGCCGGGATCAGGGCCAGGGCCAGCACCGCCGCCAGCGCCGCCGGGAGCAGCACCCGCAGGGCGGACACGTCCCGCTGCACGCCGCCGGTGAGGGCGAAGGCGGAAGCCGCGGCGACCAGCCCCGGCACCGCCGCGCCCAGGGACGCCGTGGCGCTGGAGGCGTGGCAGGACACCAGGATCGCCAGCAGCAGCAGGATCGCCATGGAGACGAACTCCCGCCGGTTCAAGAGCGCGAAGAACAGCGCGCCCAGCACGAACGCGCCCATCGTCAAGAGCGTGCGCCCGCCCAGGGCCACCGCCGCCGCCTCGGCCTCTCCGCCGGACCAGGAGGCAAACAGGCCCCGCAGCGCGCCCAGGCCGGAGGCGTTCCCGGCCGCATAGACCGCGGACACCGCGACGATGCCGCCCGCCGCCGCCAGCGCCCCGCCGCCGGACACGCCGCCCACGAGGCCCAGGGCCGCCGCCAGCGCCGCCGCGAAGTACAGCCCCGCCCAGGCCGCCTCGACGCGCATGGCCGAGGCCAGCACCGAAGCGGCGCTGCCCGCGAACAGCATCGCCAGCACCGCCGCAATCACCGAACGGGTGATCTTTGCTTTTTTGGACAGTTTGGTAGACATATCTGTCGTATCACCTTGAGAGTTCAGAGTTTGGACGGAACAGTCCGGTATTCAAGCCTCCCTGCCGCAGCGGGGAGGTGCCTGCGCAAGCAGGCGGTGGGGCGCCCCATCGACCTCGCTGCGCTCGGCCACTTCCCCATTGCGATGGGGAAGCCCTGGTGCCTGTGTCTCCGGCGATTTCATCTCAACTCTAAACTCTTACAACTCTCTATTCATCATACTCATCGTCAAAATCCGCCTCCGCCCGTTTCTCAGGCTCGGCGTTCCCGCCCGCGCTCCAGGGGTCGAGGCGCTCGGCCCTGACGCCGCCCATGCGCAGGCGCTCGATCAGGGCCATGGACTGGTCCCGGTCGTCGTCGGACACCCAGACCAGCTTCGTGGCCACGCCGCTTCGCTGCATCCGGAGGGCCATGTCCGCGATGCGGGTGGTCAGCCGCGCCGTCACCAGCACCGCGCCGCCGGTGCGCTGGAACCGGGCCAGCATCAGCGTCAGCACCTGCTCATAGCCGTAGGGACTGTCGAACTTCACCCGCAGCATCGCCTCGGAAAAGGCGGGGATGTCCGCGGGGAACTGGCCCGCGATCTCCCGGGGCTTCTCCCCCACCAGGGGCATCCGCACCGGGTAGCCCGCCCGCAGCTGGGCCTGGGCCGCCGACAGCGAGGCCTCGCACACGCAGTCCTCCAGCGTCAGCTGCTGGTCCCGCAGGGCGGTGATCTCCGCCAGGTCCGGGATGATCAGCGTGTCGGGGCGGGCGCTCTCCTCATAGGTGCGCACCATCAGCTCCCGCTTGCGCAGGGACAGCTTCCAGTGCACCTTCTTCAGCTCGTCCCCCTCCTGCCAGGTTCGCACGTCCGAGGGCGAGGCGGTGTCCTCCGCGGCGGTGCTGCGAAACTCCGGGCCCTGGTCGATGGACTTAAGGGGCAGCGGCGCCACGTCCCAGGCCTTCGGCAGCACCTCCAGCCGCACCAGCCTGGTGTTCGGGCGGCGGGTCAGCGTGATCAGGCCAAACACGTCCTCCACGCTGATGCGCGTCACCCCCGCCTCGTACACGCCTCGGTGGGGGCAGGCGATCACCTGCCGGAAGGTGCGCCGGACAAAGGGCGGGCAGGAGACGTTCACCTCCTGGGTGGGGGCGTAGGCCGAGGGCACGTTCAGGTGCACCCGGATGGCTGACACCGGCAGGAGGCTCGCGTGGCGTACAGTGAACACCGTCATCATGCGGTCGCCCCGGTTCACCCGCGTGCGCACGCCCTTGATGTCGAATCTCAGCGTGAAGAGCGTCCACAGCGCCGCGATAAAGCCCAGCGCCAGCATCGCCGCCAGCCCCAGGAAGATCAGGTAGTAAAAGCGCGTGCCGGTGCTCAGCCCCGCGGCCAGCATCGCCGCCATCACCAGACCGTAGCCCAGGCGGCGGGAGTTTAAAGCATACATTCCTTTGATTCCTTGTGTTGTGTTGTTCTTTGAGTGTGGAGAGTGGAGAGTGGAGTGAGGAGTTGAAGTTTGCCGGGGGCCGGATTGCCACGTCGGCTCATTGCATGAGCCTCCTCGCAATGACGTACATCGAATCTGAGGCCAATTACGTCATTGCGAGGCACGAAGTGCCGTGGCAATCTGGGTTCCCCATTCATCCAACAAATCCCGCAGGGATTTGCTCCGCCACTCCACTCTCCACTCTCCTCACTCCACTCTCCGTCAAGGGCCTATTGGCCCTTGACCTTCACCGGCACCGGCACGTTCCCCATCACATTGGACAGGATGCGCTGGGCGGTCATGTTGCGCATACGGGCCTCCGGCGAGAGCACCAGCCGGTGGGCCAGCACCGGCTCGGCCATCTTCTGCACGTCCTCCGGGCGCACGAAATCCCGCCCGTCCAGCAGCGCCGCGGCCTGGGCCGCCCGCAAGAGGGAGATGGCCCCGCGGGTGGACACGCCCAGGGTGAGCGCGCCGCTCTTGCGCGTGGCGGCGGCGATGGCGGACACGTACACCCTAAGCTCCCTGGCGGCGTAGACCTTCTCCACCTCCTGCTGGAGGCGGATGATGTCGGCGCTGGTACAGATGGGCTTCAGCTCCTCCATGGGCCGCTGGCCGGTGGTGTAGCGTTCCAGGATGTCCGCCTCCTCCTGCTGGGTGGGATAGCCGATGGACACGCGCATGAAGAAGCGGTCCAGCTGGGCCTCCGGCAGGGGGTAGGTGCCCACGAAATCCACCGGGTTCTGGGTGGCCAGCACGATGAAGGGCTGGGGCATGGCGTAGGTCTCGCCGTCCACGGACACCTGCCCCTCCTCCATGACCTCCAGCAGCGACGACTGGGTCTTGGGCGAGGTGCGGTTGATCTCGTCCGCCAGCACGATCTGGCTCATGATCATGCCGGGGCGATACTCCAGCTCGCCGGTCTTGAAGTTGGCGATGGAGAAGCCGGTGATGTCGCTGGGCGTGATGTCCGGGGTGAACTGTATGCGCTTGAAGGAGCAGTCCAGCGAGCGGGCCAGGGCGCTGGCCAGGGTGGTCTTGCCCACGCCGGGCACGTCCTCGATCAGCACGTGACCCCGGCAGAGGATGGCCACCATCATCAGCTCGATGGCGCTCTCCTTGCCCACGATGACCTTGCCCACGTTCTTCGTGAGCAGCTGGGCGAAACGCTGTGTTACCTGCATATCGTCATTTCTCCTTGGTGTGGTTGGATATTGGACGGGTCCGGGCCGGGATTCGGTTCCACAGCCCCCATGAACCCGAATTTAGTATACAATATTCCCCCGCCGATTTACAAGGAAAACTGTCCAAATCGCCGATCATGTGCTATAATATTAATTGGAATGCCGCATTTCCGCCGGTTTTTCCTGAAAGGGGGCTGACAGCATGATCCTGGGCGTCGGCATGGACCTGTGCCAGATCGAGCGCATCGAGAAGGCCATCGCAAAGCCGCGGTTCATGGAGCGGGTGTTCACCCCCGCCGAGCGCGCGCGGATCGAGGCCGCCGGGGGCGTGCGCCGCGGGGAGATCGCCGCGGGCACCTTCGCCGCCAAGGAGGCCGTGGCCAAGGCGCTGGGCACCGGGTTCACCGGCTTCTTTGCGGATGCCGTCGAGGTGCTGCCGGACGACCTAGGCCGCCCCTGCTGCGCCCTCACCGGCGGGGCATTGAAGCGGGCGTCAGAGCTGGCCGGGGACGGCGGCTTTACGCTGTGGATCACCGTCACCCACGAGGCCGGCATGGCCGCCGCGACGGCGATCGTTGAGGGTGGAGTGTGAAGAGTGGAGTGAGGCGTTAAAGTTCGCCGGGGACCGGATTGCCACGTCGGCTCATTACATGAGCCTCCTCGCAATGACGTACATCGAATCTGCGTCCAATCCCGTCATTGCGAGGAGCGAAGCGAAGCGGCAATCTGGTTCCCCCTGAATGAAACAAATCCCGAAGGGATTTGCACCGTCATTCCTCATTCCTCATTCCTCATTCCTCACTCCTAACTCCTCACTCCACTCTCCACTCGCCTCACTCCATATAGAGAGGACAATCCTATGAAGCGACTGATCACCCCCTCCCAAATGCGCGCCATGGAGCAGCGATATTTCAGCGAAACCGGCACGGCCTCCATCGACCTGATGGAGGTGGCGGCGTCGGCGCTCTGCGCGGCCATCACCCGGCGCTGCGGCACGGGCCGGACGGTGTACTTCGCCTGCGGCCCCGGCGGCAACGGCGGCGACGGCTATGCCTGCGCAAGGCTCTATGCCGAAAAAGGCGGGCGCTGCGCGGTCCTTCCCGGCGCGCCGGCGAAGACCCCGGACGCCATCGAAAACCGTCGTCGGGCCCTGGAAATGGGCATCCCGGAGCTGGAAATGAGCGCGGGTGAGCGGCCCGATGTCTGGGTGGACGCCCTCTACGGCACCGGGCTCTCCCGCGCCCCGGAGGGCGTGGCCGCCGCGCTGATCGAGCGCATGAACGCCGACCGCGCCGCCGGGAGCCGGGTGATCGCCGCGGACATCCCCTCCGGGCTGAACGGGCGCACCGGCGCGGCCTTCTCCCCCTGCGTCTGCGCCGACGCGACCGTCACCTTCCAGTTCGCCAAGACCGGCCACTTCCTCGCCGACGGGCTGGATGTGTGCGGGGAGATCGAGGTGGCGGACATCGGCATCCCCGCGGCCTTCTTCCCGGAGGATCTGCCCCGACTGATGGAGACCGGCGACGCCCTCGCCGCCCTGCCGGAAAAGCTCCGGAACGCCCACAAGGGCACCAACGGCCACCTGCTGATCGTGGCGGGCAGCCTGGGCATGGCCGGGGCCGCGGCGATCTGCGCCCAGGCGGTGCTCAGAAGCGGCGCGGGCCTGGTGACGCTGGCCGCGCCCGCGTCCATCGTGCCGATCCTGCAAACCCTGGCCCCCTGCGCCATGTGCGTCCCGCTACCGGAGGCGAACGGCGCGATCTCCGACGAGGCCGAAGAGGTCGTGGCGGCGCTGCTGCCCGGCAAGAGCGCGGCGGTCTGCGGCTGCGGGCTGTCCATGCGGGCCTCCGCCGCGGTGGTCGGGCGGCTGCTGGCCAGCGGCCTGCCCACCCTGTTTGACGCCGACGGTCTGAATCGAATCGCCGCCGACCCGTCCCTCAGGGCGATGCTCGCGCCCCACCACCTGATCACGCCCCACCCCGGCGAGGCGGCGCGGCTGCTGGGGCAGCGGGTGACAGACCCCATGGCGGACGCCTTCGCCCTGCGGGAGCTGGGCTGCCAGGTGCTGCTCAAGGGAGCGACCACCGTGATCCCCGTGGGCAACGCGGCGGTGCTCAGCGCCAGCGGCGGCTGCGGCATGGCCAAGGGCGGCAGCGGCGACGCGCTGGCGGGGCTGGCGGGCGGCCTGATGGCCCAGTACGCCGCCGGAGGCACGCCTCTATCCGGCGAGGCCCTGGCCCGGTGCGCCGCCGTGGCCAGCGAGCTCCACGGGCGGGCCGGGGAGCTCGCCCAGGCGGAGGTCGGCCCTCGGGGCATGACCGCCCAGGACCTGGTGGCGGCGCTGCCCCGGGCGCTGATGCCATGATCTCCCGGCTGAGAGACGCGGCGCGCCTGGCCCTGCCGGAGGGCGCGTTTCTGCGGCGGGACCGGGGGGAAGGGCTGTTCGTCACCGACGCGCCCGCCCGCGACCCCGGCGGCGACTGGCGGGAGAAGCTGATCGAGGCGGGCTTCCTCGTGGAGGTGACCGGCGGCCTCGCCCGGCTCACCCCCGGAGCGAAGTGGCTCGCGGCGCTGGAAGCCCGCTTTCCCCGGCCGCCGAGCCCCTTCTGCGAGACCCTGTTCCGCTTCGCGGGCCTGCCGCCGGAGAAAGAGAGCCTTTCCCTGTTCGCCCTGGGCGTCAAGGCCCAGGAGGACCCGGAGGCGGCGGCGCGCTTCGACCGGCGGCTGCGACAGCATGCGGCGGAATGCCTGCGATTGAATGGAGCGGACGCCGGGAACGGCGTCTCCGCCTGCCCGTCGAACCCATCCTCAGGGGCGGCATCCGCACCGTCCGCGACCCCATCCACCCACGGCGGCGGGCTCTACGCCTGCGCCCTGCTCAAGGAGGTAGAAACATGAAGCTGAAATGGCTGGGACACGCCTGTTTTGAACTGACGCTGGACAACGGCAAGGTGCTGGTGACGGACCCCTACGACGACTCCGTGGGCTATCCCCCGCTGCGCGTGCAATGCGACGCGGCGCTGTCCAGCCACGGCCACCACGACCACAATTACTTTGAAGCCCTGGAAGGCGACCCCGAGATCGTGAACACCCCCGGCGTACACGAAATCTGCGGCGCGACGGTCACCGGCGTGCCCAGCTTCCACGACGACGCGGGCGGAAGCAAGCGTGGCCAAAACCTCATCTTCGTCATCGAGGCCGACGGGCTGAGGATCGCCCACCTGGGCGACCTGGGCCACCTGCCGGACACGGAGGAACAAAAAAAGGCCCTGACCGGGCTGGACGTGATGCTGATCCCCATCGGCGGCTTCTTCACCATCGACACGCAAGCGGCGGTGAAGATCATCGAGACCTTCAAGCCCCGCTGCGCCGTCGCCATGCACTTCGCCAACGACTACTGCCACTTCCCCGTCTCCGACGAATCGGAGTTCGTGCGGCTGACCGGCGCGGCACGGCTGCCAAAGGAGATCGAGGTAACAAAAGAGCAGCCCAGCGGCTGCTGCGTGATGGCGTATTGACTGAAAAAAGGCTCATCACGGAAAGTTGAGGGATTGGTATAACGTAGTCCGTTGACGTTGCGTACGGATCCTTCGCTCCGCTTATACTGAATTCCTTCTAAAACATGTACAAATGCGGAGTGGATTTTTCGTTCTGGCAAAGCTGAGCGGAGGGAGGCGATGCAGCGCATCGTTGACTGAAGCGAAGCCCGTTGTCATCCTGAGCGAAGCGAAGGATCTGTACATTGCGTTAGCTAACAGCATTAAAAGAGAATACCTGTGAATCGCTTCTTTTCATCCCCCAGCTTTCCATGAAGGGCCAAAAAAGAAACCGGATTGCCACGTCGCTCTTGCGCCCTCCACGCAATGACGGACAGCGAGGCTGCGTCCTAAACGTCATTGCGAGGAGAACCCATCGGGTTCGACGTGGCAATCCGGTTCCCTGAACACTGGTTCAAGCTGTTCCGTCACAGGTGGGGCGGGCGGCGCAACGCCGCCCCTACAGGGCGGGGACTCTGTCTCAACTCTGAACTCTCAACTTTCCCTCAACAGATCCTCCGGCAGCCTTCTCTTCCAGGCCCCGCGCTTGTAGGTGAACACGGTCATGGCCATGCCCAGCAGCCAGGAGATCAGCAGCGACGCGAACAGCGCCTCGGGGTTGCCCTTGGGCCAGGTCTCGCTGCGGGTCAGGTAGACCAGCAGGTAGGCCAGCGGCATGCGGATGACGATGGTGCAGATGATGGAGATCCACATGGGCACCATGGTCTCCCCCGCGCCGCGCATCGCGCCCTGGAGCACCTGGCTGACGGCGAAGGCGATGTAACCCAGGGCCAGCCAGCGCAGGCCGCGGATGCCGATGTCGATCACGTCCTCGGTTTCGGTGAACAGGCCGATCAGGTTGTGGCCGAACAGCAGGATGCAGGCCACCAGCACCAGCGCCGTGCCCAGGGCCAGCTTGGTCAGATCCTTCACGCCCCGGCGCACCCGGTCG
This sequence comes from uncultured Eubacteriales bacterium, assembly GCA_900315585.1. Classification (GTDB taxonomy): domain Bacteria; phylum Bacillota; class Clostridia; order Christensenellales; family Aristaeellaceae; genus UBA2862. Next base: position 88,473 of record OMZP01000015.1, read on the forward strand.
ATGCGCCGCGCGCCGATGTTCTGGCCCACAAAGGTGGTGGAGGCGGTGCCGAAGGTGAAGTTGGGCATCATGGCGAAGCCGTCCACGCGCATGATGGCCACGTTCGCGGCGATCACCGCCGTGCCCAGCGTGTTCGTGAGCCCCTGCACCACGATGGCGGACATGGAGAACAGCGCCTGTGTGATGCCCGCGGGCAGGCCCAGCATGCAGAGCTTCCGGGTCAGGGGGCCGTCGGGCACCAGGGTTTTGCGGTTGATGTCGATGATGTCCTTCATGCGCACCAGCCTAATCAGGCACAGCGCGCCGGAGACGGCCTGGGCGATGATCGTGGCCCAGGCCACGCCCGCGATGCCCATGTTGAATTGCGCCACGAACAGGATGTCCAGCACGATGTTCAGCAGGCAGGCGACGATCAGGTACACCAGCGGCCAGAAGCTGTCGCCGATGCCCCGCAGCACGCCGGAGAGGATGTTGTAGGCGCCGCCGCCCAGGATGCCGATGAAGATGATCTTCAGGTAGATCACCGCGCCGTCGGCCACGTCCGCGGGCGGGGCGATCATGCCGATCAAAAGCGGCGAGGCAAAGAAGCCCACCACCGTCATCAAAAGGCCGCTGAACAGCGTGAGCATGATGGTGCTGCCCACCACCCGGCTCAGAGCGTCCCGGTCCCGGGCGCCAAAGTACTGGCTGGCCATGATGCTCGCGCCGGTGGCCACGCCCATGAACAGCACCAGCAGCAGATTCAGGATCGGGCCCGCCGTGCCCACCGCCGCCAGCGCCGTGTCGCCGATGTACTTGCCCACCACGATGCTGTCCACCGTGTTGTAGAGCTGCTGGGCCAGGTTGCCCACCAGCAGCGGCAGCGAGAACTGTATCAGCTTCATCATGGGCTTTCCGGTGGTCATGTCCTGCACGCCGAAAAAGTCCTTCACGCGGGTCATCCAGTGCATGCGCGCGCCCTCCCGTCTGCTATCCTCAGGAAAACCATAGCACAGAAGCATTAATATTACAACCATTCCCGCCCCGTCGGCAGGCCCTGGTGATAACGATTTGTTATAATCACGGTTAAGTTTGTGATAACCGAAGAATCCCCCTTCGGCGCATATTTGCCCCCGGAGGGGTTCATTTTGCAGAGGTCTGCGCATATTCTGGCTCATATATGCTCCACGCAACCCCGGCTGCATCAGGGGCTGCATCCCCGCAGCATATCCATAAATATAATTTATTGAGCATTAACCATTCATCATTTGACATTATCATTTTACAGAACTACAATAGAAAACCACAGAAACCGAAACAAAAGCACGTCGTGATGCCGAGGCTCCCCTGTGCAAGGGGAGCTGTCGCCATTGGCGACTGAGGGGTGGTTGGCCGTCATTTGAAAGCGAGGGGGGACGCCGCATGAAGGACCGCGCCACGGAAACGCGCCTGTTTGCCCAGGCTCCTGTCCTGCGCGCCGTGCTGGCGCTGGCGATCCCCACGGTGATCAGCCAGATCATCCTGGTGGTCTACAACATGGCCGACACCTTCTTCATCGGCCTGGCGGGCAGCGACGCCATGATCACCGCCGTGACCGTGTGCATGCCCGCGTTCATGTTCCTCTCCGCCGTCTCCAACCTGTTCGGCGTGGGCGGGGCCAGCGTGATCGCCCGCGCCCTGGGCCGGCAGGAGCCGGAGCGAGCCCGGGCCGCCGCCGCCTTTGCCTTCTGGGGCTGCGCGGCGGTGACAGCGGTCTATTCCCTGGCGGCGCTGATATTCATGCACACCTTCGTGGACCTGCTGGGCGGCAGCGACCCGGCGGTGCACGGCAGCGCCTGCCAGTACCTGATCTGGACGGTGGTCCTCGGCGGCCTGGCCACCAGCCTGAACGCGCTGCTGGGCCACCTGGTACGCTCGGAGGGGCGCTCGGTGCAGGCGGGCTTCGGCATCGCCCTGGGCGGCATGCTGAACATCGTGCTGGACCCGCTGTTCATGTTCGTGCTGCTGCCGAAGGGCCAGGAGGTGCTGGGCGCGGCGGTGGCCACGAGCCTGTCCAACCTGATCGCCGCGGCCTACTTCCTGCTGGTGATCCGCCGCAACCGGGCCAGCTCGGTGCTGTCCCTGCGGCCGGTGAAATCGGCCCTGCGCCGGGGCATCCCCAAGGAAGTGCTGGCCACCGGGCTCCCGGCCTGCCTGATGACGCTGTGCGAGAACATCAGCTACGCGGTGCTGGACAACCTGATGGCCCTGTCCGGCACGGTGATGCAGGCGGGCCTGGGTGTGGCCAAGAAGGTGAACATGCTGGCCCACTGCATGGCCCGGGGCATGGCCCAGGGCGTGCTGCCGCTGATCGGCTACAACTACGCCGCCGGGAATATCAAGCGCATGCGCTCGGCGGTGCGCCTCTCCGCGGGCATCTCGGTGGCCCTGTCCACAATGTGGATGGCCGCGAGCCTGCTGCTCTGCCGTCCGCTGATCGCCGTGTTCATCCGGCACGGCTCCGAGTCGGTGGACTACGGCGCGGCGTTTTTGCGCATCCTCTGCCTGGGCGGGCCCTTCTCCGCCTTCGCCTACGCCATCATCTCCTTCTTCCAGGCCGTGGGCGAGAGCAAAAAGAGCTTCATCCTGGCCATCCTGCGCAAGGGCATCCTGGACATCCCGATGATGTTTATCCTGCTGCGCCTGATCCCCGTCTACGGCATCGTCTGGGCCACCCCCATCGCCGACGTGCTCTGCTGCATTACGGCGGTGCTCCTGTTCACCGCCTTCATCCGCCGCCTGTTCAACCGGGCGGGGTATGAGGTGTATTTGTATCAGGGAGTAGGGAGTAGGCAGTAGGGAGTAGGAATGGCTTCCTGCGTTGCGATCCGTCCTTCCGATTCACAATGAACAGATCCTTCACTTCGTTCAGGATGACGGGATTTCAATTCGCTGTCATCCTGAATGAAGTGAAGGATCTGTACTTATGTATCAGAGAGGCGTTTGAAGCGGCGTTTTACGTTGATCCTCCTTCAGCGGCACTCTAAACTCCTCATTCCTCATTCCTCATTCCTCATTCTTCTTCGGCCCAGCCCTTGCTGCGCTCGACGGCCTTGCGCCACATGTGGGTCAGGTGGCGGCGCTCAGCCTCGCCCATGCCGGGCGCAAACTCCCGGTCGATGGCCTGGAGGCGCTGCAAATCGCCGTCCGTCCACGCGCCCACGGCCCGCCCGGCCAGCATGGCCGCGCCCATGGCGGTGGTCTCGATCACCCGGGGCCGCATCACGTTGGCGTTGAGGATGTCGGCCTGGAACTGCATCAGGAAGTTGTTGGCGCTGGCGCCGCCGTCCACGCGGAGCATGGCGGTCTTCATGCCGGCGTCGTTCTCCATGGCGGCGATCACGTCCGCGGACTGGTAGGCGATGCTCTCCAGCGCCGCCCGGACGATGTGCCCCCGGTTCGCGCCGCGGGTGAGGCCCACCAGGGTGCCCCGGCTGTACATGTCCCAATGGGGCGCGCCCAGGCCGGTGAAGGCGGGCACGAAGTACACGCCGTTGTTGTCGGGCACGGAGGTGGCCACGGCCTCGGTCTCGGCGGCGGTGGACACCAGCTTGATCTCGTCCCGCAGCCACTGGACCACCGCGCCGCCCACGAACACGCTGCCCTCCAGGGCGTAGCTGGGCTTGCCGTCCACGCGCCAGCCAATGGTGGTGATCAGGTTGTGGGTGGACTTCACCGGGGCGTTGCCGGTGTTCATCAGCACGAAGCAGCCGGTGCCGTAGGTGTTTTTGCACATGCCGGGGGCGAAGCAGCCCTGGCCGAACAGCGCGGCGTGCTGGTCCCCGGCCATGGCCGCGATGGGGATCTCCCGGCCCAGGATGGCCTTGTCCAGCATGCCCACCACCTGGCTGGAATCCACCACCCGGGGCAGCAGCGGCGCGGGGATGTCCATGGCCTTGAGCAGCGTCTCGTCCCACCGCTGCTCGTAGATGTTGTAGAGCATGGTGCGGGCGGCGTTGGTGGCGTCGGTCACGTGCACGTGGTTCGCCGTCAGGTGCCAGGCCAGGAAGCAGTCGATGGTGCCGAAGCACAGTTCCCCCTTCTCCGCCCGCTCCCGCGCGCCGGGCACGGTGTCCAGCATCCACTGGAGCTTCGTGCCGGAGAAATAGGCGTCCGGCACCAGGCCGGTGCGATCCCGGAGCACGTTGCCCAGGCCGTCCTGCTTCAACCGCTCCACCAGCGGCGCGGTGCGGCGGCACTGCCACACGATGGCGTTGCACAGCGGCTCGCCGGTGGCTTTGTCCCAGAGCAGCGTGGTCTCCCGCTGGTTGGTGATGCCGATGGCCAGGATGTCCGCCGGGTCCACCTTCGCCTTTTGCACCGCCAGCTTCAGGGAGTTGATCTGGCTGTCCAGGATGTCCTGGGGCCGGTGCTCCACCCAGCCGGGATGGGGATAGATCTGCTGGAACTCGATGTTGTGGGCCGCCACGATCCGCGCCTGGCCGTCAAACACCACGGCGCGGGAGGACGTGGTTCCCTGGTCCAGCGCGACGATGTACTTCATAGTCCGTTCCTCCTGTCGTTTGATCGCCTTTCCGGCATGAACTGCAATTCAAATGTAGGGGCGCCGTTTCGGCGCCCGCCCAAAGCCTTCCCCTTTGGGGAAGGTGGCACGACGAAGTCGTGACGGATGAGGTCGAAACCTTCATTCATCATGCCTGCTGTGCCTGGGCGGGCGGCGCAACGCCGCCCCTACAGCATGTCATTCTATTTCATCAGCCCACGGACGTGGTCGCGGCCTCCTCAGCAGGCGCTTCCTCGGCGGGCGCTTCCTCAGCAACGGGAGCCTCCGCGGCGGGTGCTTCGGCTGCGGGCGCTTCAACCGGCGCGGCCGGAGCTTCCGGCGCGGCCGGAGCTTCCGGAGCGGCCGGAGCTTCCACCGGTGCTTCCGGAGCGGCCTCTTCCAGGTTCAGCTCCTGCACCACCGGCGCGGCGTCGGCCTCGGCCTCCACGTTCAGCCGCTGCTTCATGCCCTCGCTGGGCAGGAACACGTTGGCCATCTTGGCGGGCAGGCGATCGGCGATGCCCTTCATGTTCACCACGTTGAAGATGTTCAGCACGTTCAGCACCACCACCACGAACAGCAGCACCATCACGGCGGTGAGGAAGCCCTTCAGGATGCCCAGCAGCACGTGGCCGAAGGACGCGCCCTCCTCGTCGTCATAGTCGTCGTAATCGTCGTAGTCGTCATCCTCGTCGTCGTAATCGTCGTACTCGTCCTCGTCGTCCTCGTCATAGCGGCGGTGGCGGCGGCGGGCGGGGCGCTCGTCCTCGTCCTCATCGTCGTCCTCGTCGTCTTCGTCTTCGTCGTCCTCGTCTTCCTCTTCCTCGACCTTCCGGCGACGCCCGAACAGGCCGCGGCGGGGCTTCACGTCCTCTTCGTCTTCGTCGTCCTCGTCGTCGTCCTCATCATCCTCGTCGTCCTCGTCCTCCTCGACCTTCCTGCGACGGCCGAACAGGCCCCGGCGCACGGGCTTTTCTTCCTCTTCGTCCTCGTCCTCATCCTCGTCGGAATCGGCTTCGGTCTCCTCCATGAAGGCATCCAGGTTCTGCTTGGACACGGGCTTGAACTCGCGGGTGGGCTCATCCAGGATGGCGTCGAAGTCCTCCTTGGCGGGCTCGATGGTCACGATGCCGCTGGACACGTCCTCGATCACATCGGCCTCCAGGGCGCTCTCCACCTTCTTCTCGACCTGGGTCTCTACGCTCTGGGCGGCTTCCTCCACCGCTTCCACGGCCTGGGCGGCCTCGTCGGCGACCTTCTCCTCCACCGTCTCGGTGGCGGCAGCGGCCTCGGCGGCGGCCTTTTCGGCGGCCTGACGCAGAGCCAGTTCGCGGCGCTCGCGGCGGCTCAGACCCGAGGTCTCCAAATCAGCGGCCAGCTGATTGGTCAGCTCCGCGTTCACATTGTTCAAATCGCTCATGTCCGGTTCTCCTCCAATCTCCTCCGGCTGCGCGTCGGCCAGGTCCGCCTCCACAGCGGGCGCGACCTGATCGGCGGGCGCTTCCCCGGCGTCCTCGTCCTCGTCGTCCTCGTCGTCTTCATCGTCGTCCGAGGCACCCCGGAACCGACTGAACAGTCCGCGGCGGGGCTTCACTTCCTCCGCCTCGTCCTCGTCGTCCTCATCCTCGTCCAGGTCGTCCCCGTCCTCGTAATCCTCGTCTTCGTCCTCGTCCGCCGACCGGGCGCGCTCGTCCTCGTCGATGGGCACCACGAACAGCCTCAGGAACTTCTTGAAGCCGCTGACTTCCTCGCCGTCCGCCTCCTCGGCGTCGTCCTCGTCGTCCAGGTCCTCGTCCAGGTCCTCGCTGTCTTCATCGGCGGGGCGGGCGGCGGCCTGCGGGGCGGGCCGATGGGCTTCGATGCCCTCCGCGTCCAGGTCAAAGGCCTCCGCGGCAGGAGCGTCGTCCTCCGGCGCGGCGACGGTCACGGGACGCACGGGTGCGGCGGCTTCGACAGCCGCTTCCTCTTCATAGGCCTCGTCCCCGTAATCCTCGTCCTCGTCGGCTTCCTCCTCTTCCTCTTCACCGCCACGGCCAAGGCGCTTGCCGATGCGGCTGCGAATGCCCCTGAAGGCGTGAATGAAGGGATCGAAGGGATTGGGGTTGTCCGAGGCGTCGGCGTCCTCGCCGTCCTCGTCTTCGTAATCGCCGTCCTCCGGCGCGTCCGCGGTGTCCTCTACCACGAAATCCGCGCTGGGCGCGGGCACGGTGTCTTCAGCGTCCTGGGCAGCCTCCGCCGCCTTGACCGGCTCGACTGTGTACGACGGAACCGTTTCCGTCACGGGCGCTGCCTCAACCGCAGCCTCGGCCTCCACCGGCTCGGCCTCCTTGGGCTGGGCCTGGGCCTGGCGCTGGCTGTTCTTAAACTCCTCGTGCCTGCGGCGCAGTTCATAAAAATCCAGGGAGGGTTCCATGTCCCGTTTGTTGCTCATAGCGTTACCGCCTCTCATCCATGCCTGTAAAGGGTATTCCGGGCATAACTATACGGTTCTATTATATCGAAGAAAGCTGTCCGTGGCAAGAGGCGGGCCGCAGATGACCAAAAATATTTACGAACGGCCCCGGAAATGGTCATCGCCGTCGGATTTTGCATACAATTAAATCGAATTTCAAGCCAGGAGGCGGTTTTTATGAGCCATCCCAGGGAGTTGTTGAAGCGCGCACGCACGCAGCAGGCCCGCCGCACCCCGCCGGAGCCCACCCGCGTCCCCGCGCCCGCGCCGGTGGCACAAGTCGCGCCGACGGCACCAACAGCGCCGGTCGCACCGGTCGCACCGGTCGCACCGGTCGCACCGGTCGCACCGGTCGCACCGGTCACATCGGTAACGCCGATTGCACCGCAACCCTCGGTCATACCCGCCGATCCCCCGCGGCCCGCGCCCGTCCCCCGCCCCGCGGGCCACGCCCTGTATTCCGAGCTCATGCGCAGCCACGACCGGATGGGGACGCGGCATCTGAAGCGTTGATTGGCAGCGTTTGGGGAGAGCTCCCGGCATATCCGCACCGAGCGCGTCATACCCATGACCGAGGAGGGATGGTCATGATCAAAAACGACTATCGTCGCGCGTTCATCATGCTCCGGCCCGCGGCGGCGGGCTACGGCGGCCACGCGCGGCTGGAGCGCCGGACGCTCACCGGCAGCCTGTACTTCATCGTCACCGCCCCGGAAGGGGACGGACCGCTGGCGGCGGCGCTGGTGGGTCGGCAGGGGGGCGACTACTACGCCGCCGTGCTGGGCGAGTTCACGCGGGACCGGCGGGGCCAGCTGACCCTGGCCGTGCCGTTCGACCCCCGCGCCATCGACGGTCGGCCCCTGGAGGCTTACTGGTGGGTGGCCGTGGCCGACGCAGCCAGCGGCGAGACGGTGCTCACCGGCAACGTGGACGGCTCCCGCGAGGTGGACCCCGCGGCACTGGAGCGGGCGGTGCGCGCGGCGCTGATCCCGGCCCGCGACGCGCCCGCGGCGGACCTGCCGGAGCCGGGCGAGCCGGAGCCCGCTGAGATGGAGAGCGACGTGAAGATCTACCGAAGCAGCCGAAACCGCGCCGCCGAGGCCGTCCCGGCCAACGCGGAGGTCGCTCCCCCGCCCGTGCCGGAGAATGTGCCGACGGAGATCGCGCCCGCGCCCCTGCCAACCCCGGAGGAGGTGCTGGCGGAAATCGCGCCCACGCCGCTGCCAAGCCCGGAGGAAGTGCTGGCGGAGGTCGCGCCCACGCCGCTGCCCAGCCCGGAGGAGGTTTTGGCGGAGGTCCGGGAAGGCCAGTGCGAACCGCCCCAGTCCGTCGCCCCGCCCCAGTCCGCCGCCCAAGCCCTGGGGCTGGACATCACGACCCCCTGGATCGAACCGGCGGAGCCCCTCAGGCGGCTGTTCGCCACCCAGGCCCCGGCGGAATCGCCGCTGGCGGCGGAGGGCTTCGTCTACGTCGCAACGGTGCTGCCCCAGGGCGGCGACTGCCTCACCGGGCTTCGGGCCGCGGGCGGGCGGATCACCGGCATTCGCTACGCCCTCCCCGGCGCCTACGCCCCCGAACCCCCGGCGGGCCTGGAGGACTACGCCTGGAACGACGCGGGCTATTGGGTCCTTGACATCGGCGTGAGCTGAGCAGGTTTTACAATTATGTGAGCTGAGCAGATTTTACAATTATGTGTTGAAACCCCCGCCAAAATCTGCTAACCTTTATAGGAAACGGGCGGTTTTGCCCCAAATCTACAGTATAAAGAGGGTTAGCGGATATGGCGAAACTGACAATGGACAAGCTGGTCGCGCTGTGCAAGAACCGCGGCTACATCTTCGCGGGCTCCGAGATCTACGGCGGTCTGGCGAACACCTGGGACTACGGCCCCCTGGGCGTGGAGTTCAAGAACAACGTGAAGAAGGCCTGGTGGCGCAAGTTCGTGCAGGAGAGTCCCTACAACACGGGTCTGGACTGCGCGATCCTGATGAACCGCGAGGTGTGGGTGGCCTCCGGCCACGTGGGCGGCTTCAACGACCCGCTGATGGACTGCCGCGCCTGCAAGGCCCGCTTCCGCGCCGACAAGCTCATCGAGGACTTCACCCACGGCGAGGAGACCGGCGACGGCTGGACCAACGGCGAGCTGGAGAGCTTCATCGCCGAGCATGACATCGTCTGCCCCGTCTGCGGCAAGAAGGAGTTCACCGGCATCCGCCAGTTCAACCTGATGTTCAAGACCTTCCAGGGCGTGAACGAGGATTCCGCCGCGGAGATCTACCTGCGCCCGGAGACGGCTCAGGGCATCTTCGTGAACTTCCAGAACGCCATGCGCACCACCCGCAAGAAGCTGCCCGCGGGCATCGCCCAGATCGGCAAGAGCTTCCGCAACGAGATCACCCCCGGCAACTTCATCTTCCGCGTGCGCGAGTTCGAGCAGATGGAGCTGGAGTTCTTCTGCAAGCCCGGCGAGGACCTGGAGTGGTTCAACTACTGGCGCACCTTCTGCAAGAACTGGCTGCTTTCCCTGGGCATCAAGGAGGAGAGCCTGCGCCTGCGCGACCACGAGCCGGAGAAGCTGGCCTTCTATTCCAAGGCCACCACGGACTTCGAGTTCCTGTTCCCCTTCGGCTGGGGCGAGCTCTGGGGCATCGCGGATCGCACGGATTACGACCTCAAGCAGCACCAGGAGCACTCCGGTAAGTCCATGGAGTACCTGGACCCCACCACCAATGAGAAGTTCATCCCCTACTGCGTGGAGCCCTCCCTGGGCGTGGACCGCGCCGTGCTGGCCTTCCTGTGCAACGCCTACGACGAGGAGGAGCTGGAGGGCGGCGACACCCGTGTGGTGCTGCACCTGCACCCGGCGCTGGCGCCCTACAAGGTGAGCGTCATGCCGCTTCAGAAGAACAAGCTGGGCGACCAGGCCCGGGAGCTCTACGCCCAGCTTTCCAAGAAGTTCATGTGCGACTACGACGAGACCGGCTCCATCGGCAAGCGGTATCGCCGCGCCGACGAGGCGGGCATCCCCTACTGCATCTGCGTGGACTTTGACACCGCCGAGACCGGCAACGTCACCGTCCGTGACCGCGACACCATGCAGCAGGAGATCGTCGCCATCAAGGACCTGCCCGCCTGGCTGGAGGAGAAGTGCGACTTCTAAACCGGAAGGGCAGATGAAACGGACGGCATTTATGCCGTCCGTTTTTCATTGGAAAACCGGATTGCCGCGTCAGCTACTGCATCTCCCAACGCCGGTACCCGGCCATGATCTCCGCCACCGTCAGCATGTAGTCCGAATCGTCCTGGGGCGTGAACAGGAAGGTGAACACCTCGCTGCCCAGCAGCGTGGAACAGCCGGAGGCGTTTAACTCCGGCACGATGAAGGCCGCGAAGCTCTGGCCGTCCAGCTCCAGCGGGCTGGTCCTGCCCCAGTCCTCCCGGGCGTCGATGGCCGCGCGCAGGGCGTCAAAGTCCCCGAACACCGAGGGCTGGGTCAGGATGTACATATAATGGCCCGCGCCGTCGCCCAGGGCATAGCGGATCGTCTCGTCCTCCACCGGATAGCTGACCCAGCCCTCCGGCAGCGACAGCGAGAAGCCCTCGTCAAAGCGCAGGGTGAAGGCGCCGCCTTCGGCCAGAACACAGGGCATCATCAGGCAGATGAACAGCAGAATGACCAGCACTCTTTTCATATTTTCACCTCCGGAAGCGTTCAAAGAACAGCGTAGACCATGCCTCCCTGCCGCAGCGGAGAGGCGCCTGCGCAGCAGGCGATGGGGAAGCTTTTTTTCATTATATCATACTCGCTCAACCAACACAAACGACAAATCCGTGTCAGGGCTGTGGCGCCCTGTTAATGATTATTTATTCTGTACAATTCTCCTTTATGTGCTATAATAGTAGTATCGTAAACAATGGAGGCATGAGCCATGACCGACACCGGCATGTTCACCCTGATCTTCACCGGCATCTGGTGCCTGGTGGGCGCTGTGTTCCTGGCCGTGGGCTTCGGCCTGCGCCGCAGCTTTCTCCGCAAGGAGGAGCGGCTCCGGGCCCGGACCGAGGGCACCGTCACCGAGGTGGTGCGCCGGGTGAATTCCTCCTCCAGCGGCAGCAGCGCGGCCTTTTATCCCATCGTGGACTTCGATGCCAACGGGCGGCGCGTCTCCCTGGAGTGCACCGACGGCGGCGGCCGGAAGACCTTCTTTGAGGGCCAGACCGTGGGGGTGCTCTACGACCCGGACGACCCCGCCTGCTTCCGGCTGGAGGGCCGGGAGACGCTGAACCTGCTGGGCAGGGTCTTCCTGGGCGTGGGCCTCGCCTGCATCGCCATCGGGCTGATCGTGGGGCTGGGGGTCAATATGTGGTCGAAGGGCAACTGACTTAATGGCCCGTAGGGACAGCATTCATGCTGTCCGCAGTATTCCGGACGCCATGAATGGCGTCCCTGCGGCGGGGTTTCCCGCACGTCGTAACACGAGGTGATATTATGCGAATCGTCGTCAAGGTGGGCACGTCCACCCTCGCCCACGCCACCGGGCGCATGAACATCCGCCGGGTGGAGGCGCTGTGCAAGGTGCTCTCCGACGTGAAAAACGCCGGCCACGAGGTGATCTTGGTGTCCTCCGGCGCCATCGGCATGGGCGTGGGCAAGCTGTCCCTGTCCCAGCGGCCCTCGGACATCCCCACCAAGCAGGCCGCCGCCGCCGTGGGCCAGTGCGAGCTGATGTACACCTACGACCGGCTGTTCTCCGAGTACAACCACACCGTGGCGCAGCTGCTGGTGACCGGCAGCGACGTGGAGGACGAGGGCCGCAGGAGCCACTTCCACAACACGCTGTTCCGGCTGCTGGAGCTGGGCGCGCTGCCCGTCATCAACGAGAACGACACCATCGCCACCGACGAGATCGTCATCGGCGACAACGACACCCTGAGCGCCATCGTAGCCGCCACGGTGGAGGCGGATCTGCTGGTGCTGCTCTCGGACATCGAGGGTCTCTACACCGCCGACCCCCGCACCGACCCCAACGCCCGGCTGATCGAGGTGGTCTCCGCCATCACGCCGGAGATCGAGGCCCTGGCCGGGGGCAACGGCACCGCCCTGGGCACCGGCGGCATGGTCACGAAACTGCGCGCCGCCCGCATCGCCGCGGGCAAGGGCATCGACATGGTGATCGCCAACGGTGCCCGCCCGGAGCTGATCTACGACATCCTGGAGGGCAAGCGCGTTGGCACGCGGTTCATCGGCGTGAGAAGCTACGAATAAGCAATCATTAAGCAGACGGAGGTTTTACCATGACCACCCATGAAATCCTGAAGTCGGCCCGGGCCGCATGGCCAGCCCTGCGGGCGGCGGACACCGAGAAGAAGAACGCGGCACTGAACGCCATGGCGGACGCGCTGATCGCGCGGCAGGACGAGATCCTGGCTGCCAACGCCGTGGACATGGCCGCCGCGCAGGGGCACATCAGCGAGGTCATGCTGGATCGGCTGAAGCTGACGGCGGCGCGCATTTCGGGCATGGCCCAGGGCATCCGCGAGGTGGCGGCGCTACCGGACCCGGTGGGGGCCGTCATCAGCCGGGTGGAGCGGCCCAACGGCCTGGTCATCGAGCGCACCCGCGTAGCCATGGGCGTGATCGCCATCATCTACGAGAGCCGCCCGAACGTCACCAGCGACGCCGCGGCCCTGACATTGAAGGCCGGGAGCGCCTGCGTGCTCCGCGGCGGCAAGGAGGCGTTCAACAGCGCCCTGGCCATCGTGGCGGCGCTGCAATCCGGGCTGGAGCAGGTCGGCCTGCCCGCGGAGCTGGTGCAGCTGGTGCGGGACACCACCCGCCAGAGCGCCACGGACCTGATGACCGCCGTGGGCCTGGTGGACCTGCTGATCCCCCGGGGCGGCGCGGGGCTGATCCGCGCCGTGACGGAGAACGCCAAGGTACCCTGCATCCAGACCGGCACCGGCATCTGCCACGTGTACGTGGACGCCGCCGCCGATTTGGACATGGCGCTGAACATCATCGACAACGCCAAGACCAGCCGTCCTTCGGTGTGCAACGCCGAGGAGGTGCTGCTGGTACACGAGGCCGTGGCCGCGGCATTCCTGCCCCGGCTGCGGGCGCGGCTGGTGGACGCGCGGGCTGAAAAGGGCCTGCCGCCCGTGGAGCTGCGTCTGGATGCGCGGGCCGCGCGGATCATCCCCGGCACCCCCGCGGGCGAGAGGGACTTCGACACCGAGTTCCTGGACTACATCCTGGCCGTGGGCATCGTGGGCGGCGTGGACGAGGCCGTGGCCCACATCGCCAAGCACTCCACCGGCCACAGCGAGGCCATCGTCTCCCGGGACCCCGACGCCCTCCGCGCCTTCGAGCAGGGCGTGGACAGCGCGGCGGTGTACCTGAACTGCTCCACCCGCTTCACCGACGGCGGCGAGTTCGGCCTGGGCTGCGAGATGGGCATTTCCACCCAGAAGCTCCACGCCCGCGGCCCCATGGGGCTGGAGGAGCTGACCACCTACAAGTACGTCGTCCGGGGCGACGGGCAGGTGCGGTAAACTGTCCGAAACAGCCTTCCCCTCTGGGGAAGGTGCCCGAGCATAGCGAGGGCGGATGAGGTCGAATTTGTCCATCATTCCGCAACACCACATCGACCTCATCCGTCATCGGCTTGCGCCGATGCCACCTTCCCCAGAGGGGAAGGCAAAAAAACCAGAGCCGCTTCCTTTCGGAAGCGGCTCCGCTGTTCATTATCGCATTACTTATCGCCCTTGAACAGGCCGGTGATCTTGCCGAAGAGGCCCTTGGCGCCCTCGACGATCTTTTCGTCCACGTCAGTCTTGTCCAGCAGCTCCTGCACCTTGCCGGGAGCGTTCTTCACGGCCTCGACGATCTTCTCATCCACGTCGGTCTTGTCCAGCAGGCCCTGGGCCTTGTCCTTCAGTCCCTTGGCGGCGTCGACGATCTTCTCGTCCACGTCGGTCTTGTCCAGCAAGCCCTGGGCCTTGTCCTTCAGGCCCTTGGCGGCGTCGACGATCTTCTCGTCCACGTCGGTCTTGTCCAGCAGCTCCTGCACCTTGTCCTTCAGGCCCTTCGCGGCGTCCGCGGCCTCTTCCGCCTTGTCCTCGGCGGCCTCCACGACCTCCTCAGCCTTGTCCTGGACGGCTTCGACGGCTTCCCCGGCCTCGGCCTTGACTCCCTCGACGGTCTCCTCGGCGTTCTCGACGACCTTGTTCAGCTCCTCGCTCATGTTGCGCGCTCCTTTCTCCCTCGGCGCGATTCGCGCCACTTACGTGCATTATACCTTTTCTTCACATGAACGTCAAGAAAAAAAGGCAATTTTGCCCCGCGCACTTGATTTTTAAAACGTTTTCGCGTATGATATACAGGTGCGTTCGATCACACGAACGGAAAAGAAGGAGAGTTGCTCGATGAACGAAAGAGAGAAACTGGGAAGCCGCCTGGGCTTCATCATGCTTTCCGCGGGCTGCGCCATCGGCTGCGGCAACGTGTGGAAGTTCCCCTGGATGTGCGGCCAGTTCGGCGGCGGCGGCTTCGTGCTGGTGTACATCTTCTGCCTGCTGCTGCTGGGCCTGCCGGTGATGGTGATGGAATTCGCCGCCGGACGCGCCGCCCAGGCCAGCCCGGTGAAGATCTTCCAGAAGCTGCGCCCCGGCACGAAATGGGGCCTGTGGGGCTACGTGAGCCTGCTGGGCAACATCGCCCTGATGGCCTTCTACTGCGTGGTGACCGGCTGGATCATCTACTATTTCTTCAGCTTCCTCACCGGCGCCACGGCCGAGCTGGGCTTTTTGCCGATGATCACGAACCCCACCATCAACGTGGTCTTCCTGGCCGTGACGGTGCTGGCGGCGTTCGTCATCCTCAGCTTCAACCTGCAAAACGGCCTGGAGCGGGTGACGAAGATCATGATGTGCCTGCTGCTGGTGCTGCTGGTGGTGCTGGCGGTGCACTGCCTGCGCCTGCCGGGCGCGGGTAAGGGCCTGAAATTCTACCTGGTGCCGGACTTCTCCAAGATCAACGGCTCGGTGATCGTGGGCGCCATGAACCAGGCGTTCTTCACCCTGTCCATCGGCATGGGCAGCATGGCCATCTTCGGCAGCTACATCGGCAAGGAGCGTTCGCTGATGGGCGAGGCCGCCCACGTCATCACCCTGGACACCTTCGTGGCCCTGATCGCGGGCCTGATCATGTTCCCGGCCTGCTTCTCCTACGGTCTTGAAGTAAACGCCGGGCCCAGCCTGCTGTTCGACACCATGGCCAGCGTGTTCAACCACATGGCCGGCGGCCGCTGGTGGGGCACGCTGTTCTTCCTGTTCATGGTGTTCGCCGCCATGAGCACGGTGCTGGCTGTGTGCGAAAATATCCTGGCCATGATGCGCGAGCTCACCGGCTGGAGCCGCCGCAAGGGCAGCCTGATCTGCGGCGTGGGCGTGTTCCTGCTGGCCCTGACCACCGCCCTGGGCTACAGCGTGTTCACCTTCCAGCCCTTCGCCGAGGGCACCGCCTGGCTGGATCTCTGGGACTTCATCGTCTCCACCAACATCCTGCCCCTGGGCTCGCTGATCTACGCGCTGTTCTGCTGCTACAGGTTCGGCTGGGGCTGGGACAGGTTCGTGTCCGAGGCCAACGCTGGCCGCGGCTTGAAGGTAAAGAGCTGGATGAAGCCGGTGTTCATGTACTTCGTGCCCGCCGCCATCCTGTTCATCTATGTCTACGGCATGGTCACGTTCAAGTGGCGGTAAGGACAAATTCGAGGGCGGTTCCCTTTTCCGATTGTCGGAAAGGGAGCCGTTCCCCGTTTCATGAAAGGAAATCAATTATGCGCAAGCGGATGGTTTTGTTGACGATCGCGGCCTGCCTGGCGTTGCTGGGCCCGGTGGCCGCGGTGGCGGAGGGAGGCAGCGACATGGCGCGGGTGGAAGCGGTGTATCTGGGCGTGAAGGACTACGGCGCGGAGGCCGTGAACAAGGACGCCGTGGAGGATTTCCTCTATCGCTTCCTCATCGACGGCGAGGAGACGCTGCTTCGGATCGACTCCGGCGCGCCCACCGAGGACGGCTTCGAGTACCCGATCCAGAATCGGTTGAAGGAAAACTATGCCTTTGAGATCGCCGTGGAGGGCGGCGTCATCGTCTCCGCGGAGGAGGTGCCCGGCCAGGGGGATGACAGCTATCAGCCCCCGGTCAGCGGCGTTCCCGGGGAGAGGACACTGGCCAACTTCCTGAAGACCGCCATGGAGCCGGTGGGCGTCGCCCTCTACATCTACGGCGGCGGCTGGGACTGGCAGGACGTGGGCTCCGCCGTCCAGGCGCGGACCCTGGGCGTTTCCCCCGACTGGGTGCGCTTCTTCCGCGAGCAGGACGCGGACTTCACCTACAAGTCCAAAGACGGGGACGAGGCCAACGCCGACCCGGCGAACAGCTACTATCCCTACGGCGGCTACAACGAGTATTACTACGCCGGCCTGGACTGCTCCGGCTACCTGGGCTGGGCCGTGTACAACACGCTGGAGGATGCCAGCGGCCGGGACGGCTACGTGGGCGGCGCCACCGGCTTTGCCAAGCGGCTGGCGGGCATGGGCCTCGGCGAATGGACCCAGGATGTTGAGGCTCCCACGGCGGACAACGGCTATGCCATGAAGCCCGGCGACGTGATGAGCATCAACGGCCACGTGTGGATCAGCCTGGGCACCTGCGCGGACGGCAGCGTGCTCATTCTCCACTCCACCCCCGCCAGCAGCCGCGCCGGCCAGCCCGGCGGCGGCGTGGAGCTGAGCGCCATCGGAGCGTCGGAGGACTGCGAGGCCTACCGGCTGGCGGATCAGGCCATGTCCGAGCACTACCCGGCGTGGTACGAACGCTATCCCGTCAAGCTGTGCGACCCGGCCACCTACTTCACCTTCGAGGGCGAGAACGCGGGCCGCTTCACCTGGGACACCGACGGCGATTTCTCCGACCCGGAGGGCGTCCAGACCATGACCCCGGCGCAGGTGCTGGAATACCTTTTCGTGGAATAAGCGGAATGGGGGCGCATCCCCCATTCCGCTTTTTACGTTTAAAATTTCATGATTCACACACCCATAATTGACTTTCACCGCTGATGGGGGTACAATACATCCCAACAAACTGATCTTTAATTCGGTACGGGATACCGGCAAGATTGGGCCATATTCGGGGCGAATGCTGTTTCGCGCCGCGATGCTTGTCCTGCCGGAATCGGGCGGGATTTTTTCATCCCCTCCCCTGTGCCGCGGATGGGAGGCAGTCCCCTTGCGCAGAGCGATCAACGGCGTCATGGCTTACACGGACGGACGTTTCACCCCGTCGGACATCATCGTGGAGGGCGGGAAAGTTGTTTCCATCTCCCCGGCGAAAGCGCCCCTTTCCGAAAATCCCCTGTATTGTCTGCCCGGTTTCACAGATGTGCATGTGCATCTGCGAGAGCCGGGCTTTTCCTATAAGGAGACCATCGCCACCGGCACCCGGGCGGCGGCCCGCGGGGGCTACACCCGCGTGTGCGCCATGCCGAATCTGAAGCCCGCGCCGGACAGCGTTGAACACCTGCAAGAGGAACTGGACATCATCCGCCGGGACGCGGTGATCGAGGTCCTCCCCTACGGCACCATCACGGTGAACGAGGAGGGAAAGGAGCTCTCCGACCTCGCGGGCATGGCGGGCGATGTGGTCGCCTTCTCCGACGACGGCCACGGCGTGCAAAATCCCGAAATGATGAAGGCGGCCATGATTAAGGCCAGGGAGCTGGGAAAGCTCATCGCCGCCCACTGCGAGGACAATTCGCTCCTTCACGGCGGCTGCATCCACGACGGCGACTTCGCCCGGGAGCACGGTCTTCCCGGCATCTGCTCCGAGAGCGAGTGGGGCCCCATCGCCCGCGATGTGGAGCTGGCGCGGGAAACCGGCTGCGGCTATCACGTGTGCCACATTTCCACCAGGGAGAGCGTCGAGATCATCCGCCGCGCCAAGGCCGAGGGCGTGAACGTCACCTGCGAGACCGCGCCTCACTACCTGCTCCTGACGGACATGGATTTGCAGGACGAGGGCCGGTTCAAGATGAATCCGCCGGTGCGCTCTAAAGAGGACCGAGCCGCGCTGCTGGAGGGCCTGATGGACGGCACCATCGACATGATTGTCACCGACCACGCCCCCCACGCCGCCGAGGAAAAGGCGAAGGGCCTGCGCGGCAGCGCCATGGGCATCGTGGGGCTGGAGACCGCCTTCCCGCTGCTGTACACGTACCTGGTCAAGCTGACGGACATCATCACGCTGGAGAGGCTGGTTTGGCTGATGTCGGACGCCCCGGCAAGGCGCTTCGGGCTTGAGAGCGGCATTGCCGTCGGCGCGGACGCGAACCTCGCCCTCTGGGATTTGAACGCCGAATACGAAATCGACCCGAACGACTTCCTCTCCATGGGCCGCGCCACGCCCTTTGCGGGGTGGAAGGTGAACGGGGCGTGCGTGGAGACGCTGTACAGGGGCAACACCGTCTGGCAGATGGAATAGTGGTGCGTTCGGCCATGCTGCGCCGGCACATCCGCCTGCGGTTCGGCAGGCCCGTGGACATGGGCATACTCGACAGCCGTCTGGAAGCCCTGCTGGAGGAAAACCTGTTCCAGCTGTACCGGGCGACGTATCCCGACGCGGATTACGCGCACATTTGGATTGCGTTCAACGCCGCGGCCAAGCTGTGGAGCAGGGCGGGAAATCTTGTCGCGGAGCGTTGCGGGTTTGAGTATCCCCGCGAAACGGAAGAAAGCATGCTGGCATTCATACAAAACCTTGGCAACCTGAAATAGCCTTCGCCTTTGGAGAAGGCTCAAGGGCTCCCGGAAGGAAGGCTCAATCACCCAACAAACGGAGGTATCATCATGGCAAAGCGCACGGACATCAAGAAGGTTCTCATCATCGGCTCCGGCCCCATCGTGATCGGCCAGGCGGCGGAATTTGACTACGCGGGCACCCAGGCGTGTCTGGCGCTGAAGGAGGAGGGCTACGAGGTCATCCTCTGCAACTCCAACCCCGCCACCATCATGACGGACACGTCCATCGCCGACAAGGTGTACATGGAGCCGTTGACCCTGGAATACATCGCCAGGATCCTGCGCTACGAGCGCCCGGACGCCATCGTGCCCGGCATCGGCGGCCAGACGGGCCTGAACCTGGCCATGCAGCTGGAGAAGAAGGGCGTGCTGCGGGAGTGCCGGGTGGAGCTGCTGGGAACGCCCTTCACCTCCATCGAGCGGGCCGAGGACCGGGAGCTGTTCAAGGAGATGTGCCAGTCCATCGGCGAGCCGGTCATTCCCTCGAAGATCACCTACAGCCTGGAGGAGGCCAAAGCGGCCGCGAAGGAGATCGGCTATCCCGTGGTGCTGCGCCCCGCGTTCACCCTGGGCGGCACCGGCGGCGGCTTTGCCTACAATGAAGAGGAGCTGATCGAGGTCGGCACCAACGGCTTCAAGCTGTCCCCCGTCCATCAGGTGCTGGTGGAGAAGAGCGTGAAGGGCTTCAAGGAGATCGAGTTCGAGGTCATGCGGGACTCCAACGACCACGCCATCACCATCTGCGGCATGGAGAACGTGGACCCCGTGGGCGTGCACACCGGCGATTCCATCGTGGTGGCCCCCATACTGTCCCTCAATGACCACGATTTGAAGATGCTCAACGATTCCGCCATCAAGATCATCCGGGAGCTGAAGATCGAGGGCGGCTGCAACGTACAGTTCGCGCTGCATCCCGAAACCAGCGAATACTACCTCATCGAGGTCAACCCCCGGGTCAGCCGCTCCTCCGCCCTGGCCAGCAAGGCCAGCGGCTACCCCATCGCCTCGGTGACGGCCAAGATTGCCCTGGGCATGGCCCTGGAGGACATCCCCGTGGCCGGCGGCACCGCCGCCATCGAACCCAGCCTGGACTACGTGGTGGCCAAGTTCCCCCGCTTCCCCTTTGACAAGTTCGCCTCCGCGCCCAACCTGCTGGGCACCCAGATGAAGGCCACCGGCGAGGTGATGGGCATCGGCGCGAGCCTGGAGGAGTGCATGCTGAAATCCGTGCGCTCCCTGGAGAACGGCGCGCATCACCTGAGCCTCAAGAAGTTCGCCCAGATGGACGACGACGGCCTGTGGCGCTACATCAAGGACTTCCGCTCCGACGGCATCTTCGCCGTGACGGAGCTGATCCGCCGGGGCGCGCCCATGGACAAGCTGCACGAGATCACGATGATCACGCCGCTGTTCCTGGAGAGCATCAAGCGCATCACCGACATGGAGGGCATCCTGAAATCCAAGCCCCAGGACGTGAAGGCCCTGGCCGCCGCCAAGACGATGGGCTTTGCGGATCTGACCATCGCGGAGCTGTGGAACACGGACGAGCTTGCCGTCTGTAAGCTGCGCAAGGACAACGGCATCACCCCCAACTTCCCCATGGTGGACACGCTGCACACCGGGGCCTACATCCCCTACCTGTACTCCTCCTACCGGGGCGAGAACAAGTCCATCCGCACGGACAAGAAGAAGATCGTGGTGCTGGGCGCGGGCCCGATCCGCATCGGCCAGGGCGTGGAGTTCGACTACTCCACCGTCCACGCGGTGCAGACCATCCGGCGCAACGGCTACGAGGCCATCATCATCAACAACAATCCGGAGACCGTCTCCACCGACTACAAGACCTCCGACAAGCTGTACTTCGAGCCGCTGACGCCGGAGGACGTGATGAACGTCATCGACTACGAGCAGCCCGAGGGCGTGATCACCTCCCTGGGCGGCCAGACGGCCATCAACCTGGCCCAGCCGCTGATGGAGCGGGGCGTGAAGCTGATCGGCACGGACTGCGCCGCCATCGAGCGGGCCGAGGATCGGGGCAGCTTTGAGCAGATTTTGAAGGATCTGAACATCCCCCAGCCCCAGGGCCGCGCCGTGACGAATGTGGAGGAGGGCGTCGCCGCCGCGGCTGAGATCGGCTATCCGGTGCTGGTGCGGCCGAGCTTCGTGCTGGGCGGTCGGGCCATGCAGATCGTGGCCAACGAGCAGCAGCTGCGCCGGTACCTGAAGGAAGCCGTGGAGATCGACGCCGACAAGCCCGTGCTGGTGGATCACTACATCCAGGGCAAGGAGGTGGAGGTGGACGCCATCTGCGACGGGCGGGACGTGTTCGTGCCCGGCATCATGGAGCTGGTGGAGCGCACCGGCATCCACTCCGGCGACTCCATCTCCGTCTACCCCGCCTTCTCCATCTCCAACAAGGTGAAGGGCGTCATCCTGCAATACGCCAAGAAGCTGGGCCTGGGCATCGGCATCGTGGGCCTGTACAACATCCAGTTCATCGTGGACAAGGACGAGAACGTGTACATCATCGAGGTGAACCCCCGCTCCTCCCGCACGGTGCCCTTCCTGTCGAAGGCCACCGGCTGGTCCCTGGCGGACATCGCCACCGAGGCCATCCTGGGCAAGACCCTCAAGGAGCAGGGCATCTTCGACCTGTACCCGGAGGAGAAGCAGCGCCACTACGTGAAGGTACCGGTGTTCTCCTTCAACAAGATCAAGGGCCTGGACGCCTACCTGAGCCCGGAGATGAAGTCCACCGGCGAGGCCATCGGCTACGACGACAAGCTGAACCGCGCCCTCTACAAGGCGCTGCAGGCCGCGGGGCTGCGGCTGCAGAACTACGGCACCGTGTTCGCCACCATCGCCCGCGGGGACAAGGCCGAGGCCGAGCCGCTGATCCGCCGGTTCTACAACCTGGGCTTCAACATCGAGGCCACCGAGGGCACCGCCGCCTATTTGAAGGAGCGGGGCATCCGCACCCACGTGCTCAAGAAGATCGGGGAGGACGGGTCCGAGGAAATCATCGAGAGCATGCGCCAGGGCCACATCGCCTACGTGATCAACACCCGGAACATCAACTCCGTCAGCGCCCTCACCGACGGCGTGAAGATTCGCCGCGCCGCCACCGAGAACAACATCACCCTGTTCACCAGCCTGGACACTGTGCGCGTGCTGCTGGACGTGCTGGAGGAGACCACGCTGACGATCAGCACGATCGACGCATGAGTTCTGATTTGCAAGGCAAATCAGAACCAGGAATTGCGCCTTCGGCGCATGAGAAGGCCCAATTCAAATCATGGAGCGAAGCGAGAAATCATGAAACAAGTCACCTATACGATCTCTGAAAACAAACCTCTGACCGCGGACGTGTTCCGCATGACCCTCTCCGGCGACACCTCGGCCATCACCGCGCCGGGGCAGTTCGTGAATCTGAAGCTGGACGGCCTGTTCCTCCGGCGGCCCATCTCCGTGTGCGACTGGGACGCGGACGGCCTGACCCTCATCTACAAGGTGGTGGGCAAGGGCACGGAGCAGATGTCCCGGATGGAGCCCGGCGAGGCCCTGGAGTCCCTCACCGGCCTGGGCAACGGCTACGACGTGGCCGCCTGCCCGAACAACCCCGTGCTCGTCGGCGGCGGCGTGGGCGTGCCCCCGCTGTACGGCCTGGCCAAGCGGCTGCTGGCGGCGGGCAAGAAGCCCTCGGTGATCCTGGGCTTCAACACAGCCGAGGAGATCTTCTACGACATGACCTTCGCGGCGCTGGGCGTGAACGTCACCGTCACCACCGCCGACGGCACCGCGGGCGTGAAGGGCTTCGTGACCCAGGCCATGCAGGGCGGCGAATACGTCTGCGCCTGCGGGCCGGAGCCGATGCTCAAGGCCGTGCACACCCTGGCCTCCGGCGGCCAGTTCTCCTTCGAGGCCCGCATGGGCTGCGGCTTCGGGGCCTGCATGGGCTGCTCCTGCCAGACCATCGCCGGGCCCAAGCGCATCTGCAAGGAAGGGCCCGTGATGCGGTACGAGGAAATCCTGTGGCAGAAGGATAAGTCAATTAGGAGTGAGGAGTGAGGAATGAGGAATGAAAAAGCGTAATCGACGAAAACGCATTCTCAATTCCTCATTCCCCATTCCTCATTCCCCATAAAAAGCCGAAAGGAAATGACTATGCCAAACACCTCCGTCACTCTCTCCACCCTCCGCCTCGATAACCCGGTGATCCCCGCCAGCGGGACCTTCGGGTTTGGCTACGAGTTCGCGGAATTTTACGACTTAAACATCCTGGGCAGCATCTCTTTGAAGGGCACCACGAAGGAGCCCCGCTACGGCAATCCCCTGCCCCGCATCGCGGAATGCACGGACGGCCTCATCAACAGCGTAGGCCTTCAAAACCCCGGCGTGCACGCGGTGATCGACGAGGAGCTGCCGAAGCTCGAAGCGGTGTTCCACAAGCCCGCCATCGCCAACATCTCCGGCTTTTCCATTGAGGATTACGCCTACTGCGCGGAGCTCTTCGACGCCGATCCGCGCATCGGGCTTCTGGAGATCAACGTGTCCTGCCCGAACGTGCACAACGGCGGCATGTCCTTCGGCACCCAGCCGGAAAGCGCCGCGGCGGTGACGAAGGCGGTGAAGGCCGTGACGAAAAAGCCGGTGTTTTTGAAGCTGACCCCCAACGTCACCGACATCGCTTCCGTCGCCAAAGCCTGCGCGGACGCGGGCGCGGACGGCATCAGCCTCATCAACACCCTGCTGGGCATGCGCATCGACCTGAAACGGCGCGCGCCGGTCATTGCCAATAAGATGGGCGGCTTTTCCGGGCGGGCGATCCTGCCGGTGGCCCTTCGGATGGTGTGGCAGGTGTACGAGGCGGTGGACATCCCCATCATTGGCATGGGCGGCGTCGCCAGCGCCGAGGACGTGATCGAAATGATGCTGGCCGGGGCCACGGCGGTCCAGGTCGGCGCGGAAAACCTGGTGAACCCCTGGGCCTGCCCGCAGATCATCGAGGCGCTGCCGGCGGCCATGGAAAAATACGGCATCGAGAATTTGAAGGACATCATAGGAGGTGCGCACTGATGGGCAAGGATGTCATCATCGCCTGCGATTTTGCTTCCCGCGAGGCGGTACTCAATTTCCTGGACAGGTTCAGCGGCGAGGCCCGCAAGCCCTATGTGAAGATCGGCATGGAGCTGTTTTACGGCGCGGGCCCGGACATCGTCCGCGAGATCAAGCGCCGGGGCCACAGGATCTTTCTCGATCTGAAGCTCTGCGACATCCCCAACACCGTGAAAAAGAGCATGGCGGTGCTCCGGGATCTGGACGTGGACATGACCAACCTGCACGCCTTCGGCACCATCGAAATGATGAAGGCCGCCATCGAGGGCCTCACCCGCCCCGACGGCACGCGGCCGCTGCTGATCGCCGTCACCCAGCTGACCAGCACCAGCGAGCAGCGGATGCGGGACGAGCTGCTGATCGACGCGCCCCTGCCGGACGTGGTGATGCACTACGCGAAGAACGCCCAGGCCGCAGGCCTGGACGGCGTGGTGTGCTCGCCGCTGGAGAGCCCGGTGGTGCACGGGGGCTGCGGCTCGACCTTCATCACCGTCACCCCCGGCGTGCGCTTTGCCGACGGCCCCGACGGCGACCAGGCCCGCGTCACCACCCCTGCCCGCGCCAGGGAACTCGGCAGCGACTACATCGTGGTGGGCCGGCCCATCACCGGCGCGGACGATCCGGTGGCGGCGTATCGCAGGTGCTGTGAAGAATTTGTCGATTGACAAATTCTTCAAATGAGGAGTGAGGAATGAGGAATGAGGAATGAATAGCGAAAATGTTGTACTGGACAAGAGTATGAGATTCTCTGTTCGCATCGTTCGGCTATATCAGTATCTTTGTTCCGATTCCAAGGAATTCGTCATGTCCAAGCAGCTTCTGCGATGTGGAACTTCCATTGGTGCCAACATCAATGAAGCTCAGTATGCCGTTTCCAAGAATGATTTTCTCAACAAGATGTATATCTCGTTGAAGGAATGCGCCGAAACTCTATACTGGATTGAACTGCTTCATCGAACAGATTATCTGACCGGCACACAGTATTCCAGTCTCCTTGGCGATTGCAAAGAATTGCAAAACCTGTTATCCAGTATCACCAAGTCGACCCGTGAAGCCTTGGAAAAAGAATAATGAGAAATCCGCAGGATTTCCACCGCAATTCCTCATTCCTCATTTCTCATTCCTAATTCGATCAACAACGGAGGTTTATACTATGGAAAAACGCATCGCAAAGGACTTGCTCAGCATCGGCGCGGTCTTTCTCCGCCCGGACGAGCCCTTCACCTGGGCCAGCGGCATCAAGTCCCCCATCTACTGTGACAACCGGCTGACGCTGACGGCGCCCCAGGTGCGCAACGACGTGGAAAACGGCCTGGCGGAGGTCATCCGGCGGGAGTACCCGGAGGTGGAGGTGCTGATGGGCACGAGCACGGCGGGCATCGCCCACGCCGCCATCGTGGGCCATCTGATGAACCTGCCCATGGGCTACGTGCGCGGCTCCGCCAAGGACCACGGCCGGGGCAACCAGATCGAGGGCCGGCTGGAGGCGGGCCAGAAGGTGGTGGTCGTGGAGGATTTGATCTCCACCGCCGGCAGCTGCATCGAGGTGGTGAACGTGCTGCGCCAGGCCGGGGCGAAGGTCCTCGGCATCGCGTCCATCTTCACCTACGGCATGAAGAAGGGCCTGGATCGGCTGGCCGAGGCCAACGTGAAGAACGTGAGCCTGACCAATCTGGACGCCGTGGCCGAGGTGGCCGCCGAGACGGGCTATATCCGGCCCGAGGACGTGGCAAGGCTGAAGAAGTTCCGGGACAATCCCTCGGACGAGAGCTGGATCGGAGGCAACGCATGAGAAGCCTCATCGACATCCAGGAGCTCTCCGTTCAGGAGATCGACGAGCTGATCGCCACCGCCAACGACATCATCGCTCGCCCCGAGGCCTACCGGGAGAAGTGCCGCTACAAGAAGCTGGCGACGCTGTTCTTCGAGCCCTCCACCCGCACGCGCCTGAGCTTCGAGGCGGCGATGTACGAGCTGGGCGGCCAGGTGCTGGGCTTCTCCGAGGCCCAGAGCTCCTCCGCCGCCAAGGGTGAGAGCGTGTCGGACACCGTGCGCGTGGTGTCCGGCTACGCGGACATCATCGCCATGCGCCACCCCAAGGAGGGCGCGCCACTGGTGGCCAGCCGGGCCGCCACGGTGCCGGTGATCAATGCCGGAGACGGCGGACATTTGCATCCCACCCAGACTCTCACCGACCTGCTCACCATCAGCCGGGAGAAGGGGCGACTGAACAATCTGACCATCGGCGTGTGCGGCGACCTCAAGTTCGGCCGCACGGTGCACTCCCTGATCGCGGCCATGGCCCGGTACGAAAACGTGCGCTTCGCGCTGATCTCCCCGGAGGAGTTGAAGCTGCCCAGCTACATCAAGAAGGAGATTTTGCAGGAGAAGCACATCGAGTACGTGCAGACCACGGACCTCGCTGCCGTGATGCCCACGCTGGACATCCTCTACATGACCCGCGTGCAGCGGGAACGCTTCTTCAACGAGGAGGACTACCTGCGCCTGAAGGACAGCTACATCCTCACCCCCGAAAAGCTGCAAAACGCACGGAGTGACCTGTCCATCCTCCATCCCCTGCCCCGGGTGAACGAAATCTCCACCGCCATCGACGATGACCCCCGCGCCTGCTACTTCAAGCAGGCCCTGTACGGAAAGTACATCCGCATGGCGCTGATCCTGAAGCTGTTGGAGGTGGCATAAGTGAACATCGATTCCATTCGCAACGGCATCGTGCTGGACCACATCAAGCCCGGCAAGGCCATGGAGATCTATCGCTTCCTGGGCCTGGACGCGCTGGACTGCTCGGTGGCCATCATCCAGAAGGCCCCCAGCAAGAAGCAGGGCCGCAAGGACATCATCAAGATCGACAGCGAGATGTCCCTGGACCTGAACATCCTGGGCTTCATCGACCCGGAGATCACCGTGAACGTCATCAAGGACGGGGAGCTGGTGGAGAAGAAGCACCTGCACCTGCCGAAGCAGATCAAGGACGTGCTCAAGTGCAAGAACCCCCGCTGCATCACCAGCGTGGAGCAGGAGCTGCCCCACATCTTCGTGCTCACCGACCCGAAGAAGGCCGTGTACCGCTGCATGTACTGCGAGACGAAGGCGGAGTAGGGAGCAGGGAGTAGGGAGTAGGCAGTAGGGAGTAGGAATAGCTGTAGGGGCGGCGTTGCGCCGCCCGCCAGCCTTCCCCTTTAGGGGAAGGTGGATCGGAGCGAAGCGACGAGACGGATGAGGTCGCCGCCCCCCAGCCTTCCCCTTTGGGGAAGGTGGATCGGAGCGAAGCGACGAGACGGATGAGGTCCTGGTCGTCAGGCTCCGCGCCTTTATCACTACAGAGGCGCGAGGCTAAACGTCTGGAGACCTCATCCGTCATTTGCTCCGCAAATGCCACCTTCCCCATAGGGGAAGGCTTATTTTGCCAGGCGGTTTTTTCCTTCACTCCCCGCTCTCCCCCCAGGCCAGGGGGAAGATGCTGCGCAGAAGGGTCGCGGTGTCCGCCCGACCGGCCCAGACGGTGCCGTCCTCGGCCATCAGGGCGGCGGTCCTGTCGGTGGGCACGGAGAAAAACCGCTCCATCATCTTCATCGTGCCGTCGGCGTTGTACTCCGGCGCGTTCTCGTCCCAGAGCGTCACCCGCAGCGCCGCGCCGAAGGGGGTGCTTTCATATTGCCCCGAATCCACGGGCTCCAGCTCCTCCAGCAGCCTGGCCAGCGCGTAGCATTGCAGCCGGTCGTGATTGTGGTGGATGGAGTCCTCCTGCACGACACCCTGCCGGTCGGTGATCGAAAGCGAGGCATAAAAGACCTCCGGCCGCTTCGACGGGTCCATCTCGGGCACCGGGCCGCCATGGGCCAGGTGCTTGCGTTCGATATAGCCCTCCATGCCCTCGAAGCGCACCCGGGCGAAGCCGTTTTCGGCGTCGGAAAGGTACTGCGCCCGCATGCCCTGCACGGTCTCGGCCCGGCGGGAAGCGGCGTCCGGGCGCTCATAAAAGCCCACCACCCGTCCGCCATTGTCGATCTTGCCGCTCTCGCCGCAGATCACCGCCCACTCCCCCGCCTCGAAGGGGCCGTCCTGGTGGAACGCCACGTTCAGCGTGAGGGTCCAGCCGGTCTCCTCCGTCAACAGTGCGGCCTCGACCACCGGGGCCTGGGTCAGAGCCTCCTCCGGCTCCGGTTCGGTTTGGGCCTGCTCCGCCTCCGCAGCGGCTTCCTCCGGCTCCGGCCCGGCCACGACTTCGGCTTGCGCCTGCTCCGGTCCGGTCATCACCACGCCGTCCGGGTCCACCGCCACCACCACCGGGTCCGGCTTCGGTGCGTTCCATCGGGCCAGCGACGCGACCCCGACGACGATCAGCCCGAGGGCCGCCGCGGCCAGGGACAACCTTCTCAGCCGCGCCCGCCGCCGCTGATATTGCTTCACCCGATCGCCCCCCGCCAGGATCGCCTGGGCAAAGCGGTCGGAGGCCTCCGGAAGCTGGTTTGTACGGTTCCTGTTCATTCTGCGTCGCCTCCCTCGTCCAGTGCCCGGCGCAGCTTCTCCCGCGCCCGCCGCACCCGGTCCTTGATCTGCGCCGGGGTCGCGCCCAGGATGGCCCCGGCCTCCTTCTGGCTGTAGCCGTCGAAATAGCACAGCAGCAGCGGCAGCCGCAGCGCGTCCGGCAGCTCGTGGATCGCCTCGAACAGTTCCCCCGGCTGCAGGGCGGGCTCCGCGCTTTGAACCGCCGTCCCCCGCCGGTTCTCCAGGTCGCCGAGCAGGCGGCGCCGGCGAATCTGCTTGCGCTGCATGTCCCGGCACTGGCGCACCAGGATCTGCATGAACCACGCCCCGAAGGCCGCCTCGTCCCTGAGGCTGCCCCGGCGCTTCCAGCCCTTCAGCATGGCCTCCTGCACCGCGTCCGCGGCATCCTGCTCGTTCCAGAGGATCGCCATGGCGACGCGATACAGCTTGCCCCGCATCGCCAGCACGTTCTCCAGGAATCGGTCCTCGCTCATCGCCATCCCCCCGTTGTTTATGACGCACGGGATGGGAAAAAGGTGGAACCGGATGGAAATTTAACAATTTGCGTCCGACCGCAGATTTCATTTGACAATCCGCCCATCCTCTGCTATGATATACTTATCAACTTATGTGGAGGAAACAAAAATGACCCATATCAAGACCATCGAGACCCGCAACCTGTGCGACAGCGCCAAGAACGGCGGCTGCGGCGAGTGCCAGACCTCCTGCCAGTCCGCTTGCAAGACCAGCTGCGGCATCGCCAACCAGCAGTGCGAGCAGAAGTCCGACAAGTAAGGTCCTCGGAAAAACGATGAATGCCGCCTGTAAGGGCGGCATTCCCATTATATCCAAGACAAGCGGGGCAATATGATATGATACACCAGTATAAACTCAACGGCTACAACATCGTGCTGGACGTGTGCTCCGGCTCGGTGCATGTGGTGGACGACGCCGCCTATGACATCATCGGCCTGTACGAGGGCCACAGCCGGGAGGAAATCCTCGCGAAGATGGTGGAGCGGTATCCCGACGTGCCCGCAGAGGAGCTTTCCGAGTGCTACGACCAGGTGACGGCCCTGAAGGAGGCCGGGAAGCTGTTCGCGCCGGACACCTTCAAGCCCCTGGCCGGAGAACTGAAGCAGCGCACCAGCGGCGTGGTGAAGGCCCTGTGCCTGCACGTGGCCCACACCTGCAACCTGAACTGCGCCTACTGCTTCGCCAGCCAGGGCAAGTATCACGGCGAGCGGGCCGTGATGAGCTTCGAGGTGGGCAAGCGGGCGCTGGATTTCCTGATCGAAAATTCCGGCACCCGGCGCAACCTGGAGGTGGACTTCTTCGGCGGCGAGCCGCTGATGAACTTCGACGTGGTGAAGCGCCTGGTGGCTTACGCCCGGTCCATCGAGCGGGAAAAGGGCAAGCACTTCCGCTTCACCCTCACCACCAACGGCATGCTGGTGGACGACGACGTGATCGACTTCGCCAACCGGGAGTGCCACAACGTGGTGCTGAGCCTGGACGGGCGCAAGGAAATCCACGACGCCTGCCGGGTGGACTACGCCGGCAACGGCAGCTGGGAGCGGATCGTGCCGAAGTTCCAGCGGTTCGTGGAAAAGCGCGGCGGCAAGAACTACTACATGCGCGGCACCTTCACCCACGCCAACCCGGACTTTTTGAAGGACATCCAGGCCATGCTGGACCTGGGCTTCACGGAGCTTTCCATGGAGCCGGTGGTGTGCGCCGAGGGCGACCCCGCCGCGCTGACCCGGGAGGACCTGCCCATCGTGCTGAAGCAGTATGAGGACCTGGCGAAGCTGATGATCCAGCGCCGCCGGGAGGGCCGCCCCTTCACCTTCTACCACTACATGATCGACCTGACCGGCGGGCCCTGCATCTACAAGCGCATCTCCGGCTGCGGCAGCGGCACCGAGTACATGGCCGTCACCCCCTGGGGCGACCTCTATCCCTGCCACCAGTTCGTGGGCGAGGAGGCCTTCAAGCTGGGCGACATCTGGCAGGGCGTCACCAACCACGAGACCCAGGCCCAGTTCGCCGCCTGCAACGTCTACGCCCGGGAGGCCTGCCGGGATTGCTGGGCGCGGCTGTACTGCTCCGGCGGGTGCGCCGCCAACGCCTGGCACGCCACCGGCAGCGTCACCGGCGTGTATGAATACGGCTGCGAGCTGTTCCGCAAGCGCATGGAGTGCGCCATCATGGCCGAGATCGACCGGCAGTTTGGCGAGGGAAGCTAAAAACCCTGGGCCTGTCGGCCCCAACTCGCTGAAAACAGTCTTTCCCCTGCGAGGACCAAGCCTATGATCACCACCCCCATTCTGGATTTTGTCAGCCGCTACGCCGAATCCGACGCGGCGCGGCTTCACATGCCCGGGCACAAGGGCGCGGGCCCGCTGGGCATCGAGGCGCGGGACATCACCGAGATCGACGGCGCGGGCGAGCTCTATGCCCCGGGCGGCATCATTGCCGAGAGCGAGCAGAACGCCTCGGCGCTGTTCGGGAGCGAGACCTACTACTCCTGCGAGGGCAGCAGCCTGGCCATCCGCGCCATGCTGCACCTGGCGCTTCAAGGCGCGGAGAAGCCGGTGGTGCTGGCGGGCCGCAACGCCCACCGGGCCTTTTTGAGCGCGGCGGCGCTGATCGGCTTCGAGGTCGAGTGGCTGCACCCCGCCCCCGGCGAGGCCTATCACAGCTGCACGGTGCGGCCGGAGGCGGTGGAGGCGGCGCTGACCCGGCTGGGCGGGCGCTGTCGTGCCGTGTACCTCACCAGCCCGGACTACCTGGGCCACATGGCGGACCTCGCGGCCATCGCCCCCGTCTGCCAGCGCCACGGGGCCCTTCTGCTGGTGGACAACGCCCACGGGGCCTATCTGAAATTCCTGCCGGAGGGCTCCCGCCACCCGATGGACCTGGGGGCGGATATGTGCTGCGACTCCGCCCACAAGACCCTCCCCGCCCTCACCGGCGCGGCCTACCTGCATGTCAACTCCCGGCTGGGCCTGGAAGCGCGGCAGGTGAAGGCGGCGCTTGCGCTGTTCGGCTCCTCCAGCCCGAGCTGGCTGATCCTGCAATCCCTGGACGCCTGCAACCCGTATTTGCAGGGGCTCCCGGCGCTGCTGGAGGGCTTCCTTCCGAAAATCGAGGCGTTGAAAGCGGCGCTGGTCGGGCACGGCTATGCCCTCGTCGGGGACGAGCCGATGAAGCTGACCCTCGCGGCCAGGGCCTTCGGGTACACCGGCGACGCGCTGGCGGAAGCGTTGCGGAAGCGCGGCGTCGTCTGCGAGTTCCACGACCCGGACTATCTCACCCTGATGCCCACGCCCCAGAACGGGGACGACGACCTGCGGCGGCTGGAGGCGGCGCTGCTGTCCGTCGAGAAGCGGGACCCGCTGTCCGCATGTGTCCCCGCCTACCGCGCGCCAAGGGCGGCGCTGTCCATCCGCGAGGCGGCCTTCGCCCCGCGGGAGACGCTGCCGGTGGAGGCCTGCGCGGGCCGCGTGCTCGCCAGCCCCGCCCTGGCCTGCCCACCCTGCGTGCCCATCGCCGTGTGCGGCGAGGGGATCGACGACGGGGTGATCGAGCGGCTTAAGTATTACGGCATCGGGACCCTGGAAGTGGTAAAATAGCCTTCCCCTTCAGGGGAAGGTGGCACGGAGCGAAGCGGAGTGTCGGATGAGGTCGTTTCCTTCAACACCGCGACATTTGCTTTTCTTGCGCGAGGCCGCAGCGTCAGGAGAACGACCTCATCCGCCTGCTTCGCAGGCACCTTCCCCTAAAGGGGAAGGCTGTATGATTAGAGTGTGTTTCCAAAATCCCAGAAGCGCATTTTCGGCGGTTTTGACTGCATTTCTGTGTTGCTTTTCCTCGACTTGCAACCAGTAAGCCTTCGGAA
>OMZP01000021.1 GCA_900315585.1 uncultured Eubacteriales bacterium
CCGCCCAATGGCTCAATTATCGCATATTCGCGGTAATTGAACAAGTCTTTTTGAGGGTATGGGCCCCTCTCAAAACCCAAATACATTATACAAGGAGCCGAAAACATGAGCAAGAAGCCGACCCTCATCATCATGGCCGCCGGCATGGGCAGCCGCTTCGGGGGCAACAAGCAGATCGCGCCGGTGGACGACGCCGGGCACATCATCATCGACTTTTCCATCTACGATGCCATCCGGGCCGGGTTCGGCAAGGTGGTGTGCGTCATCAAGCCGGAGATGGAGGCGGACTTCCGCCGGGCCATCGGCGACAACATCGCCCGGCACGTGGAATTGAAGTACGCCTACCAGGTGCTGGACGCCATTCCCGCGGGCTTCACCGTGCCGGAAGGCCGCACGAAGCCCTGGGGCACCGGCCACGCCACCCTCTGCGCGCTGAAGGAGGTGGACGGCCCCTTCGCCGTCATCAATGCCGACGACTTCTACGGCCGGGACGCCTTCGCCGCCGCGGCCAGGTTCCTGCTGGAGGAGGGCGACCCGAACGAGCACGCCATGGTGGGCTACAACATCGAGAACACCCTCACCGAGAACGGCTCCGTGTCCCGGGGCGTGTGCCAGGGCGACGCGTCGGGCTACCTCACCGACATCACTGAGCGCACCACCATCGAGCCCCGGGAGGGCGGCGCGGCCTTCACTGAGGACGGCGGCGCCACCTGGACCTTCATCCCCGCGGGCACGCCGGTGTCCATGAACCTGTGGGCCTTCCGGGAGGGCGTGGTCCCGGCCTTTGGGCGGCTGTTCGAGGACTTCCTCAGGAACACCGTGCCGGGCAACCCCGCGAAGGCGGAGTTCTACCTGCCCAACGTGCCCAAGACGCTGATCGCCGAGGGCAGGGGGCGCGTGCGGCTGCTGAATACCTCCGAGCGGTGGTACGGCATGACCTACCGGGAGGACGCGGAGAACGTTCGCGCGGCCATCGCCGGGATGAAGGCGAAGGGCCTGTACCCGGAGAAACTGTGGGATTGACGAGCGTTGGAGTTGCTGGATACATGCTTTCGCAGGGGCGGCGTTTCGCCGCCCGCCCTTTTTCCATGCGATGCGCCATAATAAGCGACAGCAAATGGAGCCCGGAGCGAAGCCGGGAGGGGTGGGCGCCGCAACGGCGCCCCTACAGCCTTTTGGCTGGGACGCAGAACATTTGCCCTCTTCAGCGTTTGTCCTTGTGCAACGGCCTGTCATGTGTTATAATCAGTATGGATTTTTATGAACCCTGGAGGTTGTTATGGAAAAGATCAGAACCACCGTGCGCATCGCGGGCAAGGACTACACCATCGCCAGCACCGACAGCGCCGAGTATGTGAACCGGGTGGCGTCCTGGGTGAACAGCCGGATGGAGGAGCTGGCTGCGGCCACGAACCTTCCGGCGGCCCAGCTGGCCGTGCTCACCGCGGTGAACGCCGCCGACGACATGATGAAGTCCCGGGACGAGATCCGCCGCCTGAAGGCCGAGCTGGACGCGCTGCGCCATCCCGCGGACGGGGAAGCCGATGCCTGATCGGATGGAGCTGCTGGCCCCGGCGGGAGACATGGAGGCTTTGAAGGCCGCGGTGCAGAGCGGCGCGGACGCGGTGTACCTGGGCGCGGGGGCCTTCAACGCCCGCCGCAACGCCGGGAATTTCGATGGCGACGCTCTCAATGAGGCCGTGGCCTATTGCCATGCCAGAGGCGTGAAGGTGCACGTCACGCTGAACACCCTGGTGCGCGAGGACGAGTTTCCGGCGCTGATCGAGGCGGTGGGGGCGGTGAACCGCTCCGGCGCGGACGCGGTGATCGTGCAGGACTTCGGCGTGGCCGAGGCCCTTCGGCAGATTGCCCCGGAGATCCAGCTCCACGCCAGCACCCAGATGGCCGCCCACAACCGGCAGGCCGTGGCGTTCCTGCGGGACCACGGCTTTCACCGGGCCGTGCTGGCCCGGGAGCTGACCTTTGAGGAGATGGCCGAGTGCGCGGGAGAGGGCATCGAGATCGAGGCCTTCGTCCATGGCGCGCTGTGCGTGGCCTGCTCCGGCCAGTGCCTGATGTCCAGCCTGGTGGGCGGGCGCAGCGGCAACCGGGGCCTGTGCGCCCAGCCCTGTCGCCTGCCCTGGCGGCTGGACGGCGCGGAGGGCTATCGCCTGTCCACGAAGGACCTGTGCGGCATCTCGGACCTGGCGAGGCTTCGGGACGCGGGGGTGACCAGCCTCAAGATCGAGGGCCGCCTCAAGCGGGCGGAATACGTGGCCGTCACCGTGGCGGCCTACCGGCAGGCGCTGGACGCGCTGTACGCCGGGGAACCCTTCGACGAGAGACAGGCCCGGGAGGAATTGAAGCAGATGTTCAACCGCGGCGGCTTCACCCGGGGCTACGGTCCCGGCGTGGCCGAGGCGGAATTGATGTATCCCGACCGGCCGAACCACATCGGCGTGAAGGTGGGGGACTGCCGCCGGGACGGCCAGTTGACGCTGGCCAGGGACGTGCAGAGTGCCGACGCGCTGGCGCTGCGGGGCCGGGACGAGGACGTGCCCGTGAAGCTCGCCGGCGCGGCGGGGGAGACCCTGCGCTGCCCCCAGGCCCGGAAGGGCGACAGCCTGATAAGGCTGGTGAGCGAGGCGCAGATGAAGGCGGCGCGGGAGCGGGTGGACGGCGAGCCCCGGAAGGTGCCCGTGACGGCGAAGGCCGCGTTGAAAGTGGGCCTGCCCGCGAGGCTGACCGTCTCCGACGGCGTTCGTGCCGTCGAAGTCAGTGGGGACGTGATCGAGGCGGCCACGGGCCGGGGCTTCGACGTTGCGCGGGCGACGGCCCAGCTGCAAAAGACCGGCGGCACGGCCTACGCCCTTTCCGAGATCGAACTGGACGCGGACGCGAACGCCTTCTGCCCGGCTTCACTGCTGAACGCCCTGCGGCGGGACGCCCTGGCGGCGCTGGACGCGGCCCGCACGAGCGTACATCGGGAAAACAGGCCGTATAACCCGCCCCAAAGCCTTCCCCCTATGGGAGGATGGCAGCCTGAAGGGCTGACGGAAGCGGTCGATTCCCGCAAACCTCTCCTCCTCGCCCAAAGCGCCGACCTCGACCAGCTCATGACCGCCCTCGACTGCGGCGCGGACACGGCGGTGTTCGCCCCGGCGGACGTGCGAGCGGAGGCTCTCGTCAGCGTCGACCTCGCGGCCCTCGCCCGGAAGGGGCGGGTGGCGCTGGCAGTCCCGGCGGTGCTGGGGGCCGAGGCCCTGGACGGGCTGAACGCCTGGGCGCGGGAGAATGAGAAGTATATCGAAATGACCTTCCTCTCCAACGTCGGCCAGCTGGGCCTGAAGTGGCCCGGACGGCGGGCGGGGGACTTCCTGCTGAACATTGGCAACAACGCCGCGGCGGCGAAGCTGGCGGACTGGGGGATGGAACTCTACACCCCGTCGGTGGAGCTGAACGCGGGGCAGATCAACCGGCTGTGCGGCGAAAAGAGCCTGGTGGTCTGGGGACGGCTCCCGCTGATGCACCTGCGGCACTGCCCGCTGCGCTCGGCGGAGGGGTTGAAGGGCAAACATGCCGACTGCCGACGGTGCGACAGCTGTCCGGCGAAGGACCGGTTGGACGGCAAGGCGCTGATTGACCGCAAGGGCGTGGCCTTCCCGCTTCGGCGCGTCGTCGAGCCCGGCTGCGGCTGTGTGGCGCAGGTGCTGAACTCCGCGCCGCTGATGCCGCTGCGCAGGCTGGAGCGCCTGCCCGGGGCGAGACAGTGGCGGCTGCTGCTGAACCCCGACGAGCCCACCGAGGCCGTGGTGAAGGTGTATCGCGCGGCCCTGGACGGCCAAGACTTCAAGGGCCTGCCGGAGTGGCGGGCCATCGACGCCATGAACACGACCACGGGACATTTTTTCCGAGGAGTGGAATAGATGAACGAACGCAATCTACGGGTGCTGGAATTTCCCAAGATCCTGGACATGCTCTCGGCGCTGGCGGTGACGGACCCCGGCCGGGAGGCGGCGCGGGCGCTTTTGCCCTCCGGTGATCCGGACACCGTGCGCCGCTGGCAGGCGGAGACCGAGGAAGCCGGGACCATCATCGCCTACAACGGCTCGAACCCGATGGCCTGGTTCACCGACGTGCGCCCGTTTTTGAAGCTGGCGAAGGCGGGGGGCACCCTCTCGCCCAAGGCGCTATTGCAGGTGGCGGACGCGCTGAAAGCCTCCCGCACGGTGAGAAGCGCCCTGGTGACGGATCGGAAGGACACGCCGCTTCTGACCGAACTGGGCAGCCGCCTGGCCACCAACCGGGCGCTGGAGGAGGAGATTTTCGACGCCATCATCTCCGAGGACGAGATCAGCGACCACGCCAGCCCCGAGCTCTATGACATCCGCCGCCAGATGCGGGTGCTGAACGACCGGGTGCGGGACAAGCTGAACGGCATCATCCGCTCCGCCACCATGCAGAAATACCTGATGGATGCCATCATCACCATGCGCAACGGGCGCTATGTGGTGCCGGTGAAGGCGGAGTGCCGCGCCAACGTGCCCGGCATCGTCCACGACCAGTCCGGCACCGGCTCCACGCTGTTCATCGAGCCCATGGGCGTGGTGGAGGCCGGAAACGAGCTGAAGCAGTGGACCCTCAAGGAGAAGAACGAGATCGAGCGCATCCTGGGGGCGTTCTCGGAACGCATCGCCCCGGACGCGGACCTGATCGCCAGCAACCTGGACCTGATGGCCCGGCTGGACGTGATCTTCGCCAAGGCCGCCCTGGCGCGGCAGATGCGGGCCGTGCCGCCGAAGCTGAACGAGGTGGGCCACGTGCGCCTGATCCAGGCGCGGCACCCGCTGATCGACCCGCAGAAGGTGGTGCCCAGCACGCTGTGGCTGGGGGAGGAATTCACCACGCTGGTCATCACCGGCCCGAACACCGGCGGCAAGACCGTGACGGTGAAAACAGTGGGGCTGCTCGCCCTGATGGCCCAGGCGGGCTTGCAGATCCCCGCGGCCTACGGGTCGGAGCTGTCCATCTTTGATGAAGTGTTCGCCG
The DNA here is from genome assembly GCA_900315585.1 of uncultured Eubacteriales bacterium. GTDB lineage: Bacteria > Bacillota > Clostridia > Christensenellales > Aristaeellaceae > UBA2862. The sequence continues at coordinate 5,050 of OMZP01000021.1, forward strand.
ACATCGGCGACGAGCAGAGCATCGAACAGTCCTTGTCCACCTTCTCCAGCCACATGACGAACATCGTGGAGATATTGAAGAGCGTGACGCCCAACTCCCTGGCGCTGTTCGACGAGCTGGGCGCGGGCACCGACCCCACCGAAGGCGCGGCCCTGGCCATGAGCATCCTGAGCCACCTGCTGAGCATGAAGGTCACCACCATGGCCACCACCCACTACAGCGAGCTCAAGGCCTTCGCCTTGGGCACGCCGGGGGTGGAGAACGCCTCGGTGGAGTTCAACGTGGAGACCCTGCAGCCCACCTACCGGCTGTCCATCGGCGTGCCCGGAAAGTCCAACGCCTTCGAGATCTCCCGGAAGCTGGGCCTGCCGGAGTTCCTGATCGAGGACGCCAACGGCCGCCTCAGCAAGGACACGGTGCGGTTTGAGGACGTGATCGCCAACGCCGAGTACCACCGGCAGATCGCCGAGAAGGAGCGGGAGCTGGCGGAGCAGGCCCACATCGAGACCCAGAAGCTGCGGGACGAGGCCGAGCGGCTGCAAAAGGAGCTGGCGGCCCGCCGGGAGACGGAGCTGCGCAAGGCCAGGCAGGAGGCCCGGCAGCTGCTGCAAAAGGCCCAGCGGGAGAGCGAGCAGATCATCTCCGACCTGAAAAAGCAGCGCGCCGGCGGCGTGAAGGAGCACGAGCTGCACGCCCTGCGCGCCCAGCTGCAGGGGGCCATCGACGCCAATTCCGAGCAGATCGCCGCCAACGGCGAGGGCGGCCCCGTCACCGCCGCGAAGGTGGGGGACACGGTGCTGCTGGTGAACCTGAACGCCAAGGCCGTCGTGCTCACCGAGCCGGACGCCAGGGGCGAGTGCACCGTGCAGGCCGGGGCGTTGAAATTGAAGGCCAACATCGCCGACATGCGCACCGCCAAGCCGGACAAGCCGGAAAAGCCCAAGGGCCGCCAGCCTGCCAAAGGCAGCGGCGGCGGAGCCTCCTATGCGGGCATCACGCCCCGGGCGGTTGAGACCGAGTGCGACGTGCGGGGCATGAACCTGGAGGAGGCGCTGCTGGCCGTGGACATGTTCCTGGACGGCGCGGTGCTGAACAAGCTGGGCCAGGTGTACATCATCCACGGCAAGGGCACCGGCATCCTCAGAAACGGCATCCAGCAGCATTTGAAGCGCCATCCGGCCATCAAGTCCTTCCGCCTGGGCAAGTACGGCGAGGGCGAGGACGGCGTGACCGTGGCGGCGCTGAAATGAAGTGAGAGTTGAGAGTTTAGAGTTAAGAGTTTAGATTGGTTACCGGTTGCGCACCAAAAGCCTTCCCCTTGAGGGGAAGGTGGCCCGCGGAGCGGGTCGGATGAGGTGTCAAGTGATGCTGATTTTGTCTATTGGTATAGACGAACAATGCCGGATGGGGACACCTCATCAGTCACCTTCGGTGACAGCTTCCCCTCAAGGGGAAGCCTTTTCACGGCAATCCGGCCTCCCCGGCCATCTTCTCTGAACTCTGAACTCTCAATTCTCACTCAAACGCTCATACTCCGTTCACACCCCGTTCACGGCTGTGTGATACGATATTTCCAAATGTATTTGAGGTGATCCCATGTTGAAGACGAAGATCCTGCTGGTGGACGACGACCCGAACATCCGCCAGCTGGTGAACCTGTACCTGGAGAAGGAGGGCTTCGAGGTGGAGATGGCGGACCGGGGCGACACGGCCCTGCAGGTCTTTCGCCAGTCGCCGCCGAACCTGATGCTGCTGGACGTGATGCTTCCGGGCATGGACGGCTGGCAGGTGCTTCGGGAGGCCCGGAAGGTCTCCAACATCCCCATCATCATGCTCACGGCCAAGGACGAGACCTTTGACAAGGTGCTGGGGCTGGAGCTGGGCGCGGACGACTATATCTCCAAGCCCTTCGACATGAAGGAGCTGGTGGCCCGCATCAAGGCCGTCGTGCGCCGCTATCAGGCACCGGAGGCCACGGACGCCACGAAGGAGCTGGTGTTCCCGGGGCTGACGGTGAACATCAGCCAGTACACCGTCACCTATATGGGCAAGGAGCTGGAGATGCCGCCCAAGGAGCTGGAGCTCCTGAACTTCCTGGCCAGCCATCCGAACCAGGTGTTCACCCGGGAGCAGCTGCTGGAGCAGGTCTGGGGCTACGACTTCTTTGGCGATTCCCGCACCGTGGACGTGCACGTGAAGCGCCTGCGGGAGAAGCTGAGCGAGGGCGAGAGCTTCGGCTGGCAGATCAAGACGGTCTGGGGCGTCGGCTATAAATTCGAGGTGAAGTAGGCCATGCGCAGGAGCCTTTTCTGGCGCACCTTCGGCGTGCTGCTGGCGGCGGTGCTCACCACCATCGCCATCTTCACCGGCGTGATGGTCGCCTCCCGCAGGCAGGCCGCCCAGGACAGTTACGAGGCCGAGGTGAGAAGGCAGGCCAGGGAGGTGGCCGAGTACATGGCCAACCTCTCGGCCCTGAGCTTTGTGCAGAGCAACGCCACCATGCGCTCGGTGATTCGCAGCAAAATCGGGGACATCTACTCCACCTACAACGCCGACATCTGGATCGTCAGCTACGATTCCGGCACCGTTCAGTACCTGGACAAGAGCTGGAACACCACCCGGTTCATCGCCACCGAAGCGGTGATGGAGCAGCTCTCCCGCATCCAGAAGGGCGAGGAGATCCGCGTGACGGGCCTGTTCCCGGAGCTGGAGGACGGCGACCAGATCGTCACCATCGGCGTGCCCTGGTTCTACGGGGAAAACGAGGTGGTGGGCGCGGTGCTGCTGCACATCCCGGTGGGCTCGCTGAACGTGGGGTTGAAGAGCGTGCTGCTCCAGGTGCTCCCCCCGGCGGTGCTGGCGCTGCTGCTGGGCACGGCCGCGGCGGTGTTCCTGGCCCGCAGCCAGATCCGCCCGCTGAAGGAAATGAGCAGCGCCGTGCGGGAGTTCTCCAAGGGCGACCTCACCCGCCGCGTGGACGTGAACTGCGGCGGCGAGCTGGAGGAGCTGGCGGATTCCATCAACCGCATGGCCGAGGAGCTGTCCCGGCTGGAGGATTCCCGGCGCAGCTTCGTGGCCAACGTGTCCCACGAGCTGCGCTCGCCCATCACCTGCATGCGCGGCTATGTGCAGGCCATGCAGGACGGGGTGATCCCCCGGGAGGACATGCCCCGATACTACCAGATCGTGCTGGACGAGACGGACCGGCTCACGGCCCTGGTGAACGACCTGCTGGACCTGTCCCGGCTGGAATCCGGGAAGCTGCCGCTGACGCTGGCGCCCTTTGACATCAACGAGCTGATCCGGCGGGTGTTGATCAACTTCGAGCCCCGCATCGACGAGAAGAAGATCGCCGTGAACGCCCAGCTGGGCGAGGCGCCGCTGACCGTGATGGCCGACGCCAACCGCATCAACCAGGTGGTGTCCAACATCATCGACAACGCCGTGAAGTTCATGGACGGCGAGGACAACCGGCTCACCGTGCGCGCCGTGCGGGAGGGCAAGGAGGCCCGGGTGACCATCGCCAACAACGGGCCGGCCATCGCCGAGGCGGACCTGCCCTATATCTTCGAGCGATTCTACAAGGCCGACAAGGCCCACACCTCCGGCCAGGGCACCGGCCTGGGCCTGTCCATCTGCCAGAGGATCATGCAGCAGCACGGCTCGAAGATCGAGGTGCGCTCCAACGCGTTCGAGACCGCGTTCGAGTTCGCGCTGCCGCTGGCGGAGTGAGGAGTGAGGAATTAGGAATGAGGAATTAGGAATGAGAAGTTAGGAGTGAGGGCTCACGCCTTTCCCTTGAGGGCAATGCGCATTCCAAAAAGCCTTCCCCTTTGGGGAAGGTGGCTGGCCGCGAAGCGGCAAGACGGATGAGGTCCTTTTGGGATGGAATGCGCGCCTGTATCGAGACAGAGGCGCGCAGCAAATTGCTTGAGGGACCTCTTCCGACCCCGCTGCGCTCGGCCACCTTCCCCACAGGGGAAGGCTGGAAAGTGCGTTTTCTCTGATTAAAGTATTAAAATAACATTATCCCGATTGTGCAAGCGCGCAACAGGGTTTATAATAGAGGATAATTGAGTATACCACACCCATGAAAGCGAGGATAACGATATGAAGCACACCACCCTGCTGGCCAGGCTCCTGGCGCTTATGCTGGCGGCGCTGATGCTCAGCGGCATGCTGGCCGTGGCCGAGACCGCGCAGACCGAGGCGGTCAACCCCTCCTACGACGTGATCTACACCTCCGAGAACCCCATCCCCGACATTGTGGATCGGGTGCTGCCCTCCGTCGTGCAGCTGAACACCAAGGTGGAGACCTGGGACCCCGCCACCCGAACGGCGGATGTGGTGGACGAGGGCGGCGGCTCCGCCTGCTACATTCGCGAAAAGACGGAGGGCGACGGCGGCTACCTGATCACCAACTACCACGTGGTGAAGGACGCGGACGTGTACGAGGCCCTGTGGAGCGACGGCACAGTGACGGAGCTGGATCTGGTGGGCTATGACGACGGCTCGGACATCGCCATCCTCTCCTTCGAGGGCGAGGCGCCCGGCGGCGCCACCCCCATCCCCCTGGGCGATTCCGACGCCCTGCGGGTGGGCGAGCTGGCCATCATCATCGGCAACCCCGGCGACTATGAAAACGTGTTCTTCGGCTCCGTCACCGCCGGCATCATCTCCGGCCTGGAGCGCGAGGGCGTGGAGGCGGGCAATTTCAGCCACGCCATCTCCACCATCCAGACGGACGCGGCCATCAACGGCGGCAACTCCGGCGGCGCGCTGCTGAACGCCAGGGGCGAGATGGTGGGCATCCCCACGCTGAAATACATGGTGACCTATGAGGGCATGACCTTCTGCATCCCCATCAGCCGGGTGAAGGACTACATCGACCAGATCATCGACAACGGCAGCGTGGTGCGCCCCCGCATGGGCGTGACCGTGATCACCGCCGACGGCCCGGACGAGGCCATGCGCCGCTTCCCGCCCTGCGGGGCCGAGGTGTACTCCGTGGAGCACGGCACCCCCGCGGACCGGGCGGGCCTGCAGGAGAAGGACATCATCACCGAGGCCAACGGCGAGCGGGTGAAGTCCAGCCAGGACCTGGTGAACGCCGTGGACAAGTGCGGCGAGGGCGACACCATGGAGCTGACGGTGTACCGCTACAACTACGATGCGGACGGCAACCTGTCCGGCGGGTTTGAGGAGCTGCACCTGGAGCTTCAACTGGAGCTCATCGACTGAAAACAACCCTGTGAGCGCGGTCGGCAGAGCCGGCCGCGCTTGAACTGTGATTTGGAGGGGGAAAAGTCTCCATGCGAATGACGGGCGCGCAGATCCTGATGGAATGCCTGGAGGAACAGCGGGTCGACACGATCTTCGGCTTCCCGGGCGCCACCATCCTGAATGTGTACGACGAGCTGCTCAACTATCCGAACATCCGCCACATCCTCACCGCCCACGAGCAGGGCGCCTGCCACGCGGCGGACGGCTACGCCCGGTCCACGGGCCGGGTGGGCGTGTGCTTCGCCACCTCCGGCCCCGGCGCCACCAACCTGGTGACGGGCATCGCCACGGCCTACATGGATTCCTCGCCCGTGGTGTGCATCACCTGCAACGTGGACCTGCCGCTGCTGGGAAAGGACTCCTTCCAGGAGGTGGACATCACCGGCGTCACCATGCCCATCACCAAGTGCAACTACCTGGTGCGGGACGTGAACGACGTGGCGGATACCGTGCGCGAGGCCTTTGCCATCGCCCGCAGCGGCCGCCCCGGCCCGGTGCTGATCGACATTCCCAAGAACGTGACCCTGGCGGTGGGGGAGTACGAGCCCCTCTCCCGGGGGGAGCACGGCAAATCCGGCAAGCTGGGCCAGCTGATGAAGCGATCCAGCCAGGACTTCAAGGCCCCGGAGCCGGACCATCGGGACATCGACATCCTCTGCGACATGATCCGACAGAGCGAAAAGCCGCTGGTGGTCTGCGGCGGCGGCGTGGTGCGCAGCCGCGCCGACTGGGAGTTTGAGGAGTTCGCCAACCGCATCGACGCCCCGGTGGGCATCACCGTGATGGGCGCGGGCGGCTTCCGGGGGCTGAACAAGCTGGCCACGGGGCTCGTGGGCATGCACGGCAGCCAGGCCAGCAACATGGCCGTGGACGCCTGCGACCTGCTGATCGCCGTGGGCTGCCGGTTCTCCGACCGGGTGGCCTTGAACCCCGCGTCCTTCGCCCGCAACGCCAAGGTGGTGCAGATCGACATCGACCGCAGCGAGATCAACAAGAATGTCGAGACCGCCCACCACATCATCGGCGACGCAAAGCGGGTGCTGCAGCTGCTCAACGAGCGACTGGAGCAGCTGGACCACACCCCGTGGAAGGACTACGTGTTCTCCTTCAAGACGGTGACGGAGTACGACGAGGCGGACGACCGGCTGACGCCCGGCCAGGTGCTGGACGCCATCGCCCGCATTGCCCCCCGGGACGCCATCTTCACTACCGACGTGGGCCAGCATCAGATGTGGGCTCTCCAGCATCTGCACTTCGAGTATTCCGGCCAGCTGGTCACCTCCGGCGGCTTCGGCACCATGGGCTTCGGCCTCGGCGCGGCCATCGGGGCCCAGGTGGGCAACCCGGACAAGCTGGTGCTGCACATCACCGGCGACGGCAGCTTCCGGATGAATTTGAACGAGCTGTCCACCGAGCAGTACTACGGCCTGCCCATCATCACGGTGGTGTTCAACAACGGCACGCTGGGCATGGTGCGCCAGTGGCAGACGCTGACCTGCGGCGGCCGCTATTCCCAGACCACCCTCGACCGCGGCCCGGACTTCGTGAAGCTGGCGGAGGCCTACGGGCTGGCCGGCCGCCGGGTGACGGACGTGACCCAGCTGGAGGCGGCGCTGCACGAGGCCATCGACGAGGGTCGCGGCATGGTGATCGACTGCGCCATCGCCACCGACGAGATGGTGCGCCCGATGGTGTCCGGCGGCGGCCACATCACCGAGTTCATGGTGGATTAGGGAGGGGTGTCAGACATGAATGAGATCAAGAGGCACACCCTGGCGGTGCTGGTGGACAACGAGGCGGGCGTGCTGAGCCGCGTGGCCCGGCTGTTCTCCGGCAAGGGCTACAACATCGACTCCCTGGCCGTGGGCACCACCCACGACCCGGCGGTGTCCCGCATCACCATCGAGGTCTCCACCGACGAGAAGCAGGCGCGGCTGATCTGCATGCAGCTGAGGAAGCTGATCTGCGTCCACTCCGTCAAGCGCCTGGCGGCGGAGCACGCCATAAGGCGCGAGCTGGTGCTCATCAAGGTCTCCGCGCCCACCCACGAGGCGCGCAACGAGATCATCCAGATCGCCAACATCTTCCGCGCCTCCATCATCGACGTGGCCACCGAGTCGCTGACCATCGCCCTCATCGGCGACGACAGCAAGGCCGAGGCCATCCAGAACCTGCTCAATGAGTTCGGCATCCTGGAGCTGGTGCGCACGGGCATGGTGGCGCTGGAGCGGGGCCAGTACACCATCGACGAGCAAACCAAGGAAAAGGGAGAATTTGACTACGGCAAGAATGTGCTTTAATGGACAGGACCCTTCGACAGGCTCAACCGGACCGGCGCGGCGTGGCGCTGTCATCCTGAGCGCGAGCGAAGGTTCTTGTACGACGCGATTCAACAGAAGGAGTATTTATGGGTAAATCCAATTTTGCGGTATTTGTGGACTTGGAAAACGTCGGCGCGAAGGAATCGCTGCTGCTTTCCATCATCGAAAAAGTGAAGATCCGCGGGGACATCCTGCTGGGCAAGGTGTACGGCTACACCGACCGCTACACCGACTTGAAGCCGGTGCTGCTGAGCAACACCTTCGCGGTGGTGCCGTCCCTGCGCTGGGGCAAGGTGCAGAAGAACAACCTGGACATCCAGCTGGTGATCGACGCCATGGAGGTGGCCTACACCAACCCCCTGATCGACAGCTTCTGCATCGTCTCCGGCGACAGTGACTACACGCCCCTGGTGGGCCGGCTGAAGAGCATGGGCAAGCACGTGCTGGGCATCAGCCGCTCCGAGGCGGCGAGCAGCATCTTCGTGAACGCCTGCAACGAGTTCGTGTTCCTGGAGTCCGTGGCCAAGCGCCAGCCCAAGAAGACCAAGAAGAAGGACGAGGCGCCACTGGACGGCGACATCAACGAGCTGGTGAGCACGGTGGAGACCATCGTGGGCGACCAGGACGAGGAGCAGATGTATGCCAGCGAGCTGAAGGACACGCTGAACCGCCTGCGCCCGGACTTCTCCGAGAAGAGCTATGGCTGCGCCACCTTCGGCAAGCTGGTGCAGCAGATCACCCGCCATTCCGACAAGCTGACCAGCTGGATGGAGGCGTCCAGCCTGATGATCGGCCTGGAGGCCGAGGAGGAGGACAAGGAACCGAAGCTGGACAAGACCAACTGGCTCCCCGCCTTCGAGCAGGCCCTGGCCCACTTCAAGGACGAGGGCTTCGACCGGGTGAACCCGTCGATCCTCAAGGCCACCATCCAGGCGGACTATCCCAGCTTCGAGGAGAAGCAGATCGGCTTCAAGAAGTTCTCCGACGTGATGAAGGCGCTGGAAAAGCAGGGCCTGCTGGTGGTGGAGATGGACGACGCCCACACCATGCTGCTGAGGATCTGCTGACAGGAACCGGGGGACAGGGAGTGAGGAATGAGGAATGAGGAGTGAGGAATGAGGAATGAGGAATGAGGAATGAGGAGCTGCGGTACAAATCCCTGCGGGATTTGATTCATTGAAGCACTGCCGTGGGGCTGGGGCGCTGGGCGTCACTTGCCCCGCTCTCCGGTTCCCCTGAATCAAAGCGATCCGACCGGGCTTCAACCTGAATTCCTCATTCCTGACTCCTGACTCCTCTCTCCTCGCTCGCACAGCGTCGTCAACCCCGCCGCAACTCCGGCGGCGGCACTTGTATTTTCTTGCCGTTTTTGTACATTTCCGCCGACCTATCCAAAAACAGCGGATTATTTTTTGCACATGGTTGACAGACGAAAAGTTTTCGGTTATAATCTTAACACAATCCTTCGGGATTAAATCGACAGGAGGAAAGAACATGAAGAAGATTCTCGTACTGGTACTGGCCCTGGTCATGGCGCTGAGCGCCATGTCCGCTCTGGCCGACATCACCATCGTGCAGAACAAGGTTGAGATCGACGGGGTTCTGCAGGAGTACGCCGCCGAGTACGCCAAGGAGGCGGGCTACAACGTCAAGGTGAACACCATTGGCGGTTCCGTGTCCTATCCCGTGGGCCTGAAGGCCGAGTTCCAGGCTTCCGAGCCGGACATCTTCGTCATCGAGGGACCGGCTGATTACGAGCTTTACAAGGACAAGATTTTTGATCAGACCGGCGCGGAGTGGACCCAGTACACCGACGCCGCCTACATGGACGGCGACAAGGTGGTGGGCTTCCCCGTGGCCGTGGAGGGCTACGGCATGGCCTACAACGCCGACATCCTGGCCAAAGCTGAGATCGATCCCGCGACCCTGACCAACGTCAACGCCTACAAGGCCGCCTTCGAGAAGCTGGATTCCATGAAGGAAGAGCTGGGCCTGGACGCCGTGGTGTCCATGGTCGCCGGCACCACCCCGGGCATGACCTGGGTCACCGGCCTGCACAACTTCAACATCTACCTGACCGTGGGCCTCGACCGCAACGACACCTCCATCATCGACAAGGTGCTGGCGGGCGAGGTGGACGAGGAGCGGTTCCACGCCTACTGCGAGTATGTGGCGCTGATCTTCCAGTATTCCGATCCCGATATGCTGATCAACGGCACCCAGGACATGCAGCTGGCCGCCTTCGCCAACGGCAAGACCGCCTTCTATCATCAGGGCAACTGGATGGATCCCAGCCTGATGGAGCTGAAACCCGAGTTTGAGATCGCCTACGCGCCCCACGCCTTCCTGGAGGAGGACACCGACGGCATCCTGGTGAACCCCCCGTCCTGGTACGTGGTGAACACCAACGGCAACGTGGAGGAGGCCATGCAGTTCCTGAACGCCCTGGCCACCACCGAGGCCGGCCACGACTACATGGTCAACAAGGCCGCCATGGTTCCCGCCTTCACCAACGTGGAGATCACCCCCACCACGCCGCTGTCCAAGTCCGTCATGGAGTGGAACGCCGCCGGCAAGACCTACAGCTGGCAGCAGTACAAGCTGCCCGACGGCTTCGGCATGGGCACTCTGGGCGGCATCTATGAGCTGCTGGCCTCCGGCGCCATCGACGAGCCCACCTTCGAGCAGATGATGAAGGACGCCATCGCCACCATCCCGACCCTGTAATTCCAATCGGAACGACGCTTCTGCCGGAGGGGGATTCCTCTCCGGCAGAGTTTTTAGCCAAGAAAAGGGGGGGAATCCGTTTGGAAAAGCAAAAGTTTTTCTCGGGCCGGCGTGAGCGCAGGATCACCGAGACGCTGTTTCTTCTGCCGACGGTGCTGGCGTTCATCATGGTCATCATTGTGCCGTTCCTCATCGGCATCTACTATTCCTTCACCAACTGGGACGGCGTGTCCACAGCCATGAACCCGGTGGGCCTGGAGAACTACAGGACCATCTTCTCGGAGCCCGCGTTCCTCCACGCCTTCCTGATGACGGTGGAGTTCACGGTCCTCAACGTGATCGCCGTGAACGTGGTGGCCTTCCTGATGGCCCTGCTGGTGACCAGCCAGGTGAAGGGCCGCAACCTGTACCGCGCCGGCTTTTTCGTGCCGAACCTGATCGGCGGCATCGTGCTGGGCTCCATCTGGCAGTTCATCTATGCCAGCATCCTGCCCGCCATCGGCAAGTCCCTGGGCTGGGCGGGGCTGTCGTCCTCGCTGATCACCAACGCGGGCACCGTCATCGGGGCCATGGTGGCGGTGAACACCTGGCAGTACGCCGGCTACATCATGATGATCTACGTGGCGTCCATCCAGGGCATCAGCCAGCAGGTCATGGAGGCGGCCAGCGTGGACGGCGCCACCTACTGGGTGCGCGTGCGCAAGATCCTGATCCCGCTGATGGCCAACGCCTTCACGATTTCCCTGTTCCTGACGCTGACCAACTCCTTCAAGATGTTCGACGTGAACGTGGCGCTGACCAACGGCGGCCCCGTGACCATGTTCATGAGCACGCCGGTGCAGGCCTCGGAGCTGCTGGCGCTGAACATCTACAATACCGCCTTCAAGTATTCCAAGATGGCCCAGGGCCAGGCCAAGGCAGTGGCCTTCTTCGTGGTGCTGGTGGTCGTGAGCCTGGTGCAGGTGTCCATCAACAAGCGCAAGGAGGTGGAGATGTGATGAGCCAGTACAACGCCCTGGAAATCGTGGGCCAGAACAAGGCCCGTCAAAAGCGCCTGCGGGTGCTGGCGGAGATCGGCTGCATCCTGCTGTTCATCATCTTCATGCTGCCCTTCTTCATCGTGCTGCTGAACTCCATGCGCTCCAACGCGGAGATCATCAACTCGGCCGTGGGCCTGCCTACCAGCCTGAGCACCTTCGGCGAGAACGTGACCTCCGTGTGGAACAACCCCACCTTCAACTTCCTGCCCGCGTTCAAGGATTCCGTGATCATCACCGCGCTGAGCCTGGCGGTCATCTCCATCTGCTCGGCCATGACCGCGTGGGTGCTGGTGCGCAACAAGACCTGGTGGTCCACGGCCCTGTTCCTGATGTTCGTGGCGGCCATGGTCATCCCCTTCCAGGTGGTGATGTTCCCGCTGATCACCTGGTTCCGGGATCTGGGCAACTTCCTCCACATCCCGCTGCTGCGCACCCACGGCGGCCTGGTGTTTGCCTACCTGGGCTTCGGCGAATCCATGACCATCTTCATCTTCCATGGCTTCGTGAAGAACATCCCGCTGGAGATCGAGGAGGCCGCGGACATCGACGGCTGCTCCCGGGCCGGCACCTTCTTCCGCATCGTGCTGCCGCTGTTGCAGCCCGTGTTCGTGACGGTGCTGGTGCTGAACGGACTGTGGATCTGGAACGACTACCTGCTGCCGCTTCTGCTGCTGGGCGCCAACGGCAACGTGCGCACCATCCCGCTGGCGGTGCAGGGCTTCATCGGCTCCTTCGTCAAGCAGTGGAACCTGATCATGGTGTCCACGCTGCTGGCGATGCTGCCCATCATCGTGCTCTACATCTTCGCCCAGAAGTACATCGTGCAGGGCATGGTGGAGGGCGCGGTGAAGTAACCCCCGAACCCTTACCCCTCTGGCCGTCCGCGGCAAATGCCGCGGACGGTTGTTTTTTTTGTTAATCCGGCTATTGACCGGAGTGATACCTGTCGGTTATAATATAAGCTAGAATACCAGAATTATGCCATAGCGGTTCGATGCGGTGAGGTGAGTGTATGAGAAGAACGGTTCGTTGGCTCGGCCTCGCGCTGGCGCTGCTGATCGCGGCGCTGTCGGCGGGCAACCCCTGCCTGGGCGAGGAGACCGTGAACTACGTGGAGAACCAGTGGAACTTCGTGGACGGCTCCATGGACATCAGCGAGGGCATCCCGAAGAGCGTCACCGAGGGGGCGCTGGTGCGCATCCGGGAGGCCGGGGTGCTGCGGGTGGCCACCGAGCCCTATTACCCGCCCCAGGAGTTCATCGACCCGGATTTCTCCGGCCAGGAGACGTATCAGGGCGCGGACATGGAGCTGGCGCGCACCATCGCCCGGAAGATGGGCGTGGAGCTGGAGATCGTGCCGATGGAGTTCACCCAGGTGCTGAATGCCGTGCGGGACGGCGCGTGCGACCTCGCCATCTCCGCCCTTTCCTTCACGCCCGCCCGCGCCTCGATGGTGGAGATGTCCAAGGGCTACAACTACGCCGGTGAGGATGCCGGCAGCGCCCTTCTGATCCGGGAGGCGGATCTGGAGGTCATCACCGGCGTGGAGGATCTGGCGGGCCGGGACATCGTGGCCCAGAGCGGCTCCCTTCAGGAGACGCTGCTGGCCGAGAACGTTTTCCACTACCATGAGTTCCGTCGGCTGGGCACCATCACGGAGGTCTACGAGGCCGTTCGCACCGGCGACGCGGACGCGGCCATGGTGGATCTCGATTCCGCCCGGGGCTATATCGACGGCAATCCGGAATGCGCGCTGACGCTGGTGCCGAACGTGCAGTTTCAGCTGGAGGAACAATTCGACGGAGACCGCGTGGCGGGGAAGAAGGGCGAGCTGGCGCTGATGTACTTTGTCAACGGCGTGATCGACGAGCTGCTGGCATCGGGGCAGTACCGCGAATGGTACGACCGGTACGAGGCCCGCGCCGCCGAGCTGGGACTGTAGGCGTCGGGAACCGACCAGGGGAGAGAGGCGAGGGCTATTGAAACGCTGGAAGACCATCAACATCGGGCTGTTTGTCGCCCTTTGCATATTGCTGAACTACGCGGGCAGGACGCTGGCGCAGAGGCTGAGCCTGCCTCTGTGGCTGGATTCCTTCGGCACGGTGCTCTGCGCCTACGTGGGCGGGCCCGTCTGCGGCGCCATCGTGGGCGCGACGGGCAACCTGATCTACGGCATGGCCAACGGCATCTCCTACGTCTATGCCGTCACCAGCATCATCCTGGGCGTCATCGTGGGCGTCGCGGGCCAGCGCGGCAAGCTGAGGGACATGTTCTCGACGATGTACGTGGCGGCCATGGCGGCCTTCGCGGCCATCGTGGTGTCGCTGCCGCTGAACCTGATCTTCTACGGCGGGAACACCGGCAACCTCTGGGGCGACGGCGTGATCGGCTATCTGCGGGAGCGGGGCGCGCCGCTGCTGCTGTGCCAGATTCTGGGCCAGTCCTACGTGGACTTCCTGGACAAGGTGCTGACGATGGTGATGCTGCATCTGGTGATCGTCGCGGTTCGCGCCGTTCGCGGGGCGCGGGACAAGGGCGCGGCGGCCCAGGCGGAGAAGGCGGCAGCGCTGCTGCTGGCCTGTCTGTTCGCCGCGGCGGGCATGGCCGTGCCGTCGGCCCGGGCGGAGTCCTCGGTGGACGTGATCGACTACAACGACTATGTGCAGACCATCTACGCCAGTCAAAACGGCCTGCCCAGCGGCGAGGCCAACGATATTGCCCAGACCAACGACGGCATCCTATGGATCGGCACCTACGCCGGCCTCTACCGCTACAACGGGCGGGAGTTTCGCTGGATGGACAACTATGAGTCCGTGCGCAACGTGAACTGCCTGTACGTGGACGAGGAGGGCCGCCTCTGGATCGGCACCAACGACAACGGCCTGTCCATCTGCATCAACGAGCAGATTTCTAACGTGGTGGACGAGTCCAGGGGCCTGCCCTCGAACTCCGTTCGCGCCATCATACAGTCCTCCGACGGTTACTACTATGTGGGCACCACCGGCAGCATGCAGATTCTCACGCTGCACAACGGCTTGCACCTGGTGAACACCCAGTGGGAGGTCAATTACTGCGACAAGCTGGCTGCGGATCAGAACGGCCACGTGGCCGCGGTCACCTCCAACGGGCGGATGTTTCTGATGGAGAAGGGCCAGATTCTGAGCTCCATCCAGCTGTCCGGCGACGGGGAACAGTTCAACACCGTGGCCTTCGACGAGGACGGCGTGCTGCTGGCGGGCACCACCGGCGACCGCATCTACGTCTACGAGGTGGGGAACGGCCGCTTTGAGGAGCGGGACGTGCGCACCTGCGAGGGCCTGAAGAGCCTGAACGACCTGTATTACCTGGACGACGGAGAGCTGTTCGTGATCGCCGACAACGGCGTGGGCTACATCAGCCGGGAGCACGAGTTCGAGGCCATCAACACCAACAACTTCAACAACTCCATCGACAACATGCTCATCGACTACCAGGGCAACCTGTGGTTCACGAGCTCCCGGCTGGGCCTGCTGCGCATGGCGCCCTCGGCCTTCAAGGACGTGTACAGCACCGTCGGCATGGAGAGCCGCGTGGTGAACGCGGTGGAGAAATGGCGCGGAGAATACTACTTCGGCACCGACAAGGGCCTGGACGTGGTGGACGAGGCCTGCAAGCGACAGATCCATAACGAGCTGACGGAGCAGCTGGACGGCGTGCGCATCCGCTGTCTGCGGGTGGATTCCGGCGGCGCGCTCTGGATTTGCACCTACGGCAGCGGCCTGATCGAGGTGGAGGCCGACGGCAGCCAGTACGTCTACAGCGCGCAGAACGGCAGCTTCGGCAACCGGGCCCGCGTGGTGGCGGAGCTTTCCGACGGCACCATCCTGGCCGGCGGCGACACCGGCATCTCCTTCATCCGGGATCACCAGGTCGTGAACACCGTCGGCTATTCCGACGGCCTGATCAACAGCATGATCCTCACCGCCACCGAGCTTTCCGACGGCACGATCCTCGTCGGCACCGACGGCGACGGCATCGCCGTGCTCCAGGACGGCCGGGTGGATCGGATGCTCACCCGCGCCGACGGCCTGTCGAGCGAGGTCATTCTGCGCACCGTGGCGGATCCGGCCTCCGGCGGCGTGTTCATCGTCACCAGCAACGGCCTGTGCTATATGGACGAGGACGGCGCGATTCGCACGCTGGACAATTTCCCCTACTTCAACAACTACGACATCTGGGCCAGGGACAGGGACACCCTGTTTGTGATGAGCAGCGCCGGCATCTACGTGGTCAACCGCGGCGACCTGCTCTCCGGCAATATGAGCATCGCCTATGACCTGCTGGACGCCAAGCGCGGCCTGAACAGCGCCATCACGGCCAACTCCTGGAACTATTGCGACGAGAACGGCGACCTGTTCCTGCCCTGCGACAACGGCGTGTTCATCATCGACACCGCCCGCTACACCGCCGGAACCAGCTCCTACCGCATGTCGGTGAGCACCGTGAAGCTGGACAACGAGATCCAGCGCATCGAGCGGGGCAGCCCCATCGAGATCGGCCGAGGCGTGACCAAGGTGGAGATGTACCCGGAGGTCATCAACTACACCATTCAGGATCCCAACGTGGGCTACTGGCTGGAGGGCTTCGACGCGGACTGGACCATCCTGCCCCAGTCCAGCCTGGGCACCATCACCTACACCAACCTGCCCACCGGCACCTATACCTTCCACCTGGCCGTGTTTGACAACAGCCAGGAGAACATCCTGGGCCAGCGGGACTACCAGCTGGTGAAGGCCCGGGAGATCTACGACAACGAGTGGTTCCTGATCTATATGATCGCCGTGCCCATGATCGCGGCGGGCTGGTTCAGCTGGTACATCGCCCGCACCCGCGTGCAGCGCATGCTGGATCTGCAGCGGCGGGAGCTGGATCTGGCCAACAAGAAGATCCAGATGGGCAACGAGACCATCATCGCCATCGCCAAGGCCGTGGACGCCAAGGACGAGCGCACCAGCCAGCATTCCCAGCGCGTCAGCCAGTATTCGGCGTTGATCGCCAGGGAGATGGGCATGAGCGACGAGGAGTGCGAAAACCTGCGGCGCACCGCGCTTTTGCACGACATCGGCAAGATTGGCATTCCGGATCGCATCCTCAACAAGCCCGGGCGAT
This sequence comes from uncultured Eubacteriales bacterium, assembly GCA_900315585.1. Classification (GTDB taxonomy): domain Bacteria; phylum Bacillota; class Clostridia; order Christensenellales; family Aristaeellaceae; genus UBA2862. The sequence goes on from OMZP01000021.1 coordinate 21,569, forward strand.
TGACGGACGAGGAGTACGCGATCATGAAGAGCCACGTCACCCGCGGCGCGGAGATCCTGAAGGATTTTACGCTGCTGGATCACGTGGTGGACGGCGCCCGCTATCACCATGAGAAGTACGACGGCACGGGCTATCCCGACAGACTGAAGGGCGAGGACATCCCGCTGTATGGCCGCATCATCGGCGTGGCCGACGCCTTCGACGCCATGACCGCCAACCGCGTCTACCGCAAGCAGATGGACTTCGGCTATGTGCTGGACGAGATGCGCCGGTGCAGCGGCACCCAGTTTGACCCCAGGTTTGTGGACATCCTGCTCAAGCTGATCGACGAGGGCAAGATCGACCTGAACGCGCTGTATCCGGTTCAGACGGACGACGCGCCGAAGACGGACGAGGAAGCCCGAAGGGTGGCCGAGGAACAGGCGAAGCAGGCGGAGAAGAAGCCCGACGACAAGGCCGCGGAGTGACCGGAAGGGAGGGGATGCGCATGAAGCGCGTATACATCACAACCGCCATCGCCGCCCTGCTGGTGCTGGCCGTGTTCAGCTGGGCCTGTTCCTTCTGGGACTTCGCCCCCGGCGTCGAGACCATCAAGGTGGGCTTTATCTATGACAGCGACGAGAGCACGCCCTACACCTACAACTTCATACTGGCGCAGCGAGCCCTGGAGAAAGAGCTGGGGGAGAAGGTCAAAATCTACACCCGCAGCAACGTGCCCGACGTGGGCGCGCTGGACGCCTCCCGGGAGCTGGTGGAACAGGGCTGCCGGGTCATATTCACCAACAACTATTCGGACGAGATCGTGGAGGCGGCGGAGGCGTTTCCCCAGGTGCAGTTCTGCCAGAACGGCTACAACAGCGGCAAGCATGAGAACACCCCCGCCAACTACCACACCTTCAACGCCACCATCTACCAGGGCCGCTACGTGACCGGCGTGGCCGCGGGCATGAAGCTGAAGGATTGGATCGACAACGGCGCGCTCACCGCCGAGGAGGCCCTGGTGGGCTATGTGGGCGCCTTCCCGTCGGTGGAGATCATCTCCGGCTACACGGCCTTCCTGCTGGGCGTGCGCTCGGTGGTGCCCGAGGCCGTGATGCGCGTGCGCTACACCGGCGTGTGGAGCAGCTACAGCCGGGAGAAGTCCGCCGCCAAGGCCCTGATCGAGGAGGGCTGCGTGTTGATCGCCCAGCACACGGACACCATCGGCCCTGCCGTGGCCTGCGAGGAGGCCGGCGCCTCCCAAAGGGTGATCCACGTGGGCTACAACCAGAACATGATCGACATCGCCCCCAACACCTCCCTCATCAGCACCCGCGTGAATTGGGCGCCCTATGTGGTGGCCGCCACCCAGGCCGTGCTGGAGGGCCGGGAGATCGAGAAGAGCATGCCCGGCAGCGTCCATGGCAACGACGTCAGCGCCGGATTGGATCAGGGCTGGGTGGACGTGATGGAGCTGAACAAGCAGATCGCCGCCTATGGCACCGAGGAGCGGGTGAACCGCACCATCGAGGCGCTGAAAAAGGGAACCCTGGAGGTGTTCAAGGGGGATTACATCGGCGTGAACCTGAACGACCCGAAGGACGTGATCGACCTCTCCAACGGCTACAAGGAGAACGAGACCGCCTCCTGGCCCACCTTCGGCTATCTGCTGAGCGACATCATCACGGTGGACGAATAATCGGCGTCAAAACCCCGCCTTTGCACTGGACAAGGGCGGGGTTTTGCATTATAATTGAAGCATCAATAGAGCACATTGCGGAAAGGATGTTTGCCATGATTTCCTGGAAGAATTTGAATACCCTCGCGTCCTACGAGAAGCTGGCGGCGCTGAAGGGCCGCGTGAACCTGGCCGAGGCCATGTCCGGCGAGGGCGGCGCGAAGCGCGTCGCGGAGTACGCCGCGCCCATGGCGGGCGGCCTCGCCTACAACTACGCCGCCAAGGCCGTGGACGGGGAAGTGCTTGACGCGCTGCAGGCGCTGGCCGACGAGGCCCAGCTGACCGAGAAGTACGACGCGCTGCTGGGCGGCGAGATCATCAACACCGGCGAGAAGCGCCGGGTGCTCCACCAGCTCACCCGCGGCCAGCAGGCCGGGGCCGTGGTGGTGGACGGCGTGGACAAGCGGGCGTTCTACGTATCCCAGCAGCAGAAGGCCGCGGAGTTTGCCAGGAAGGTGCACAGCGGCGAGATCGCCAACGCCGCGGGCGAGAAGTTCACCACGGTGGTGCAGATCGGCATCGGCGGCAGCGACCTCGGCCCCCGCGCCATGTACCTGGCCCTGGAGCAGTGGGCCAAGCAGAACAATACCCTGAAGCTGGAAGCCCGTTTCATCAGCAACGTGGACCCGGACGACGCCGCCAGCGTTTTGAAGAGCATCGACGTGGCCCACTCCCTATTCGTGCTGGTGTCCAAGTCCGGCACGACCCTGGAGACCCTGACCAACGAGGCCTTTGTGAAGGACGCGCTGAAGAACGCGGGCCTGGACGCCTCGAAGCACATGGTGGCCGTCACCAGCGAGACCTCGCCCCTGGCCTCCAGCAGCGACTACCTGGCCGCCTTCTTCATGGACGACTTCATCGGCGGCCGCTATTCCTCCACCAGCTGCGTGGGCGGCGTGGTGCTGTCCCTGGCCTTCGGCCCGGAGGTGTTCGCCCGCTTCCTGGAGGGCGCGGCCCAGGCCGACGCCACCGCAAAGGAGAAGGACATCCGTAAAAACCCGGCCATGCTGGACGCGCTGATCGGCGTGTACGAGCGCAACGTGCTGGGCTATCCCGCCACGGCGGTGCTGCCCTATTCCCAGGCGCTCAGCCGCTTCCCGGCCCACCTGCAGCAGCTGGACATGGAGTCCAACGGCAAGTCCGTGAACCGCTTCGGCGAGCCCATCGACTACGTGACCGGCCCGGTGATCTTCGGCGAGCCCGGCACCAACGGCCAGCACTCCTTCTACCAGCTCCTGCACCAGGGCACTGACATCATCCCGCTACAGTTCGTGGGCTTCCGCAAGAACCAGGCGGGCATGGACGTGGACATCCAGGGCAGCACCAGTCAGCAGAAGCTGTGCGCCAACGTGGCCGCCCAGATCATGGCCTTCGCCTGCGGCAAGGCGGACGACAATCCCAACAAGGCCTTCGCCGGCGGACGGCCCTCGTCCATCATCATTGGCGACCAGCTGACCCCCGAAGCCCTGGGCGCGCTGCTCAGCCACTTCGAGAACAAGGTCATGTTCCAGGGCTTCTGCTGGAACGTCAACTCCTTCGACCAGGAGGGCGTGCAGCTGGGCAAGGTGCTGGCCAAGCGGGTGCTGGCCCACGACACCGACGGCGCGCTGAAGGCCTACAGCGAGCTGCTGGACATCTGAGGCGAACAAACCAAAAGCCTTCCCCTGAAACGCGCCTATAGGCGCTGGGGAAGGCTTTTTTCGTCGTCAGCTGATGATCCACCGGGTGTGGCTTCCGCGTTCATCCCGGGTCACCACCAGCTGGTCCTCGATCTCGTGCTTGAGCTCGGTGACGTGGGAGATGATGCCGATCAGCTTCGAGCCGCCGGCCATCTGCTGGAGCACCCGCACGGCCTGGTCGCGGGCGTGGTCGTCCAGCGAGCCAAAGCCCTCGTCGATGAACATGATGTCCAGGTTGATGGCGGCGGAACGCTCCTGGATCTGGTCCGCCATGCCGAGCGCCAGCGACAGCGCCGCCATGAAGCTCTCTCCGCCGGACAGCGTGCGAATCTCTCGCTCCTGGCCGGTGACGGCGGAGTACACCCGAAGGTCCAGCCCCCGGTTCTTGCCCTCGCCGGCCTGCGCCTCCGGCACCATGCGCAGCTCAAACTGCCCCGCCGACATCTCCCGGAAGCGGGCGTTGGCGGCGCGGAGGATGCGCTCGAGGTAGGTGCGCTGGGCGAAGGTCTCCAGGTCCATGCGCCCGCCGGACACCTTGCCCGCCAGGCGGCTGTACAGGTCGTCCACCCGGGCCATCTGCCGGGCGGCCTCGCTGCGGGTCTGGAGGATGGGCGAGAGGGCGTTCAGGGCGCTCCGGTCGGTCCGCTCGATGCTTGACACCTTCTCCAGCGCCGCCAGGGCCGCTTGCAGGGCTGCTTCGGCCTCCCGATTGGCAGCTTCGAGGCTCGACAGGTCCGGCTTCGGCCTGCCGTCGATGGCGGCCAGGGCCGTCTCCCGCGCGCCGGATGCCGTGGCACGCTTCACCCGATGGGCGTCCAGCCGGGCGCGCAGGTCCTCCACCTCGGACAGGGGATGCTTCTGGGCGATGTCCGTCCATTCCGCCTCCGGCAGGTCGCGCGCGTCCATCAGTTCAAGATAGGCGGTCTTCCGGGCGTCGGCCTCGGCCCGCTGGCCGGGAAGCTCGGCCTCGAACCGGGCGATCAGCGCCTCGGCCTGCTTGACTTCGGCTTGGGCCTGGCGGGTCGCAGACTGGGCGGCCTCGTGGGCTCGGGCGTGGACGGCCCTGCCTTCCTCGGCGGCGGCCAGGGCTTTGCGGGCCTCGGCCTCGGTGGGAAAGTCCCGCCGGGCGATCAGCCCCTCCAGCGTGGCCCGGGCCGCGGACAGCGCGTTCTGCGCCTGGGTCGCGGCGGCTTCGGCGGTGCTGACGGCCTCCCGCAGCGTTGCCTTTTTCGCCTCCGCGCCGGACAGGAACGCCTGGGCTTCCTTCAACGCCTTCGCGTCTGCCTCGTGCCTTTCGCCCTCGGCGTCGAGGGCCTTTTTCATGTCTCCCAGCCGTGCTTCGGCGGCTTCCGGGGCGGCACCCGTGGGAAGTCCCAGCTTGTCCAGCAGCGCCGCGAGGTTTCGCTCGACCTGCGCGGCGCAGGACTTGCGCTGCTCCGATGCCGTGGCGGCCCGGGTCGCCGCCTTGGACAGGGCGCGATTGGCCGCCTCTGCCGCCGCGGCGAGGGCCTCCACCGCCTCCCGGGTCAGCGCCTCGCCGCCCTCCGGCAGCGGGCAGGGGCGGGGGTGGTCCAGGGAGCCGCAGACGGGGCAGGGCTCGCCGGGGCGCAGCTGTTCCCGCGCCAGGTAGCCCGCCTGGGCGTCCAGGAAGGCGGTGCGGCGGGCGGCGTACTCGGCGCTGGCGCGGTGGAAAGTCTCGCGGGCGTCGGCGTAGGCATTCTGTGCACGGGCATCGGCGGCCTCCAGCTGCCGAAGCTCGGAACCCATGGTCTGTATGGCCTTGAACTCCCCGGCCAGGGCGCTGTGCTGCTCCAAACGGTGTCGGTGCAGCTCCAGGCGCTCCGACGCCCCGGAGAGGGCTTCGGCCCGCGCCCGCCAGGTGCGCTCGGTCTCCTCGAAGCGATTGACGTCGCCTCGGGCGGAATCCAGACGTTCCTGGGCAGCGGCGGCTTCCTTTTCCAAACGCGCGACCGCGTCCTCGGCCTCCCGGATGCCCTGGAGCACGGCCAGCGCCTTCTCCACCCGCTCACTGACGCGGGCGAGGGCTTCCAGGGCGGTCTCCAGGTCCGCCCGGGCGACGGTCTCCGCTTCGATGGCCGCCTGCTGGGTTTCGACGAGGCGGGGCAGGGAATCCCGTTGCCGGGCCAGGCTTGTCTCGATCTGCGTCGCCGCGCCCCGAGCGTCGGCGTAGCGTTGATGGGCGGCCTTCAATTCGTGGGCGGCGGCGATGGCGGCGATCAGTGCCGCGACCTCGCCCATGGCCTTTTCCTCATGCTCACATTCAGCCAGGACCGCCTCCGCCCGCTCCAGCTGCCCGTAGGCGGCGCTCAGCGCGGCGGCCCGGGTCAGCGCGTCCCGGGCGGCGTCCCGCTGCCGGGCCAGCTCATCTGCGGCCTTGGCGGCATCGCCCCTCTGTTCGCCCAGCCAGTCACAGAGGGCAGCCAGCGCACCGGTCAAAGCCTCCATGTCCGCGATGTTCAGCCGCTCGGCGGACAGCACGGCGTTCTTTAATCCTGAAACCTCGCTCGCCCGGTCATAGCCCTCCGGCACGGCGATGTGAGCCGCCTCGGTCTGCAGCGCCGTGCGCAGCTGGGCCAGCTCGGAGCGCATCGCCTTCTGCCGCCGGTTCAGCTCCTCCACGATGTCCTGATAGACGGCGGTGCCAAACAGCTTGCGGAAGATGCCCTTGCGGTCCTCGGACTTGGCGCGCAGCAGCGCCATGAACTCGCCCTGGGCGATCATGGCCACCTGCATGAACTGCTCCTTGCTCAGGCCGACGATTTCCACCAGCTTCTTGTCGGTCTCCCTCTGGTTCTGGGAATACTCCCGCCCGTCCGGCAGGACGAGGGACACGGTCTCCCGCTCGTCGGTGAAGCCGGTGCCCCGGCGCACGGGCCGCCGGTGCCGGGGGGAGCGCCGCACAGTGTACACCTGGTCGGCCTCTAAGAAGGTGAGCTCCACGAAGGGGGTCAGGGACGGGTCGGCGAACTGGCTCTGCAGCTCCGCGCCGTCCTTTTTGTTCGCGCCGGAGCTGGCCTCGCCGTAGAGGGCGAACACGATGGCGTCGAACAGCGTGGTCTTGCCCGCGCCGGTGTCGCCAGTGATCAGGAACAGGTTCTGGTTGGGCTGGGTGAAATCCACCGCGGCCTTCGCGGCATAGGAGCCGAAGGCCTGCAGCGTCAGCGTGATCGGCTTCATGCGCGCTTCACCTCCAATGCCGCGTTCACCACGTCGTTCAGCAGGGCCCGCGTCTCCTCGTCCATCTCGCCCAGGAACGCCTCGCACAGGGACAGCGGGTCCAGCTCCTCCACGGCCTCCACCCGCGGGCCGTCGTCCAGGCTCCGGCTCCACTCCCGGCGAATCTCCAGCAGATATGGGAACGCCGCCTGCAGCCGGTCCCGCAGGTCGAAGGCATCCAGCGTCGCGTCGCCGGTGAGCACGGCAGTCACATAGTCCCCGCAGCCCTGCCCGAGCAGCGCCTCCAGGCTCCCGGAGAGGACCTTCACCTGACGCAGGGGGTGAAGGGGCAGCTCCGTCACGGTCACGTCGCCCTTCGCGCCCAGCTCCACCAGGGAAACGGACTTTGTCTGCCCCGCCTCGCTGACGGAGCAGGCCAGGGGTGTGCCGCAATAGCGGAAGCGGGGATTTCCCACGCTCATGGCCTTGTGGATGTGGCCCAGGGCGGCGTAGTCGAAGGGGGAGAGCACCTCCGCGGACACGGCGTCGATGTTGCCCACGGTGACGACCTCGCTGGCCATGCGCTCCACGCTCCCGGCCTCCGCGCCCTGGGGCACATAGAACTGGTGGCTCACCAGCACGTTCCGCCGGGCCGGGTCGATGGCCTCCCGGGCCAGCAGCCGGCGCAGGCTCTCGTCGTAGGAGAGGTTGTTGCCGTCCTCGTCGGTGCCCACGATGGGCTTGACCATGCTGGGCTTCACGAAGGGAAGCAGGTAGAAGTCCACCTCGCCATGGGCATCGGGGAGCGTCACGACCTCGATCCGCTCCTCAGGCCCCATGGGCGGCAGGCCGATCATGTGGATCTTCTGCCGGTTCAGCACGCCCCGGAACAGGTTCAGCCGCTGGGCGCTGTCGTGGTTGCCGCTGACGAGCATCAGCTCGGCGCTTGGAACAGCCTCGGCGAGGGACGCGATGAAAGCGTCAAAGGCCGCCACCGCCTCCGCCGAGGGCACGGGCTTGTCGTAGATGTCTCCGGCGATCACGATGGCGTCCGGCTGCTCCCGGCGGGCCAGCTCCGCGATCCGGTTCAGGATGTAGACCTGGTCCTCCATCAGATCCCGCCCCAGCAGCTTGAGGCCGATGTGCAAATCGGACAGGTGAAAGAATCTCATGGCGCGCCTCCGCAGTGTTGGAAGGATTTTTCTCTATGAAAGCGAACGGTAATACGCCTCCAGACGGGGCTTGGCAGCCAGGTAGCAGGGCTCCAGCCGCGCGTCGAAGTGCTTGCCCATGCCCTCCATGATGATGGCATGGGCCTGGTCGAAGGACATGCTCTCCTTGTACACCCGCTTACTCACCAGCGCGTCGTACACGTCCGCCACGGCCATGATGCGGGCCTCCAGCGGGATCTCCTCGCCCTTCAGCCCCTCTGGGTAGCCGGAGCCGTCCCAGCGTTCGTGGTGGTAGTGGGCCACGTTCTCGGCGATCTGCCGGAAGTAGTCGTCGTCGGTGCCCTTCAAAATCTCCCGCACGATTCTCGCGCCCTCGGCGGCGTGGGCCTTCATCTTTTCAAACTCCTCCGGGGTGAACCGGCCCGGCTTGCGCAGCACGGCGTCGTCCACGGCGATCTTGCCCAGGTCGTGCATGGGCGCGGCCTTCACCACGGCCTTGCAAAAGGCGTCGGTCAGCTCGAAGGTCCTGTTCTCCCGGATGGCCTCCACCAGCAGGCGCACGCCCTCGCTGGTGCGGCGGATGTGGCCGCCGGTGGAATTGTCCCGGCTTTCAACCATGGTCGCCATGCCCAGCACCAGCTGGTCGTGCATCTCCACGATGTGGGCCGTCTTCTCGGCCACCTCCTGCTCCAGCTGGGCGTTGTAGCGGTCGATCAGGTCGATGTGCTGCTGGTTTTCGGTGTCGTCGGTGATGAAGAACTGGTAGCCGCGCTTGCGAGTGCCGTCGAACAGGTATTTCAGCTTCACCTGGTAGTTGCGGCCGCCCCGATCGAAGCGGGCAGTGTCCCGGCTGTCGTCCTGCTTGAAGGCCTCCAGCCAGGGCAGGCCGTTCTCCGCCATGAACTTGCTGCGGCGGATGGAATGATCCACGGTCAGGTTGTTCAGCTCCGGAAAGATGGCCTTGGCGGTCTCGTTGCTGCCCAGGTACTTGAAATGGAAGTCGAAGGAGATCAGGCCGGTGTCGCCGCTCTGCACCAGGGAATCCACGGCGGTGTCCGTGATGTCGTAGAGGCAGATGCGGTAGGCGATGACCAGGCAGACGACCAGCGCGAAGTTGAAGGCCGCGGGCACCAGCTCCACCCGGGGAAACAGCTTGCGCCCGCCGAAGAACGCCAGCATGCTCACCACCACCGGGAAAAACATCAGCCACAGCATCTTTCGGGATACCTGGTTCTTCTTCACATAGCTGTAGACGATGGCGCCGATGCTCATCAGGAAGTAGAGGTAAGTCATGGCCACGAACGCGCTGTGCACCGGCCCGTAGACCTTGGAGAGCACCACCGTGTCGTTCACGCGCTCAAAGGCGATGCTCCGGTAGAAGAAGTTCGCCCTGCCCATGGACATGGCCGCGGCAAACACCGAGGTGGAGAGCAGCATCAGCGCCACCCGCAGCCACCGGTTCAGGCGAATCTGGCACATGCTGAACACCACGAACATGGTGTTCAGCATCAGATAGCATCCTCCGATGTAGGTCAGCCGGTTGGCCGCCAGCGCCTCCTCCAGCGTCTGGGAGCGGCTGAGCATGGCCCAGCCCAGGTTCGTCACCGACACCAGCACAAAGGTGAGCGTGATGTGCACGTCGAAGTGCTTGTGCCACATGAACACGTAGACCAGCGTCAGCGCCAGCGACAGTACGAGCATGACATCGTAGTAGGTGGTTATCATGAAATCCCCCCCGGAGGTTTCGTTCCAGGATAAGCATACCAAAGCAAGGTTAACGTCAGGTTGCGCTTCCATGAGAAGCGCATGAGAAGTGGGTGTGAAAGGGGCGTTTCCGCCTTGACGGGGGTGGGATTGGCCGCTATAATATTATCGAAAAGATAGAAAAAGCGCGAACGGAGGTTGAACCCATGAACGCCTTTCCCAGAACCGAAGTGGAGGGCATCTCCCTGTCCCGCATGATCATCGGCACCAACTGGATCCTCGGCTGGAGCCACCGCAGCCCCGCCGCGGACCGGCAGATCAAGCATCGCTTTTCCGAGGGCTCGAAGGTGATCCCGCTGCTGGAGACGTTTTTGAACGAGGGCGTGGACACCATCATGGGCCCGCTGCAGCAGGAGAAGGTGATGCAGGACGCGGTGAACGAGACCATGCAGGCCACCGGCAAGGAATTGATCCTCATCGACACACCCATCATCAACGTGGACGACACCGAGGAGGGCCGCCGTCAGGCCCGGGCCACCATCCACCGCAGCAAGGAGTGCGGCGCGAAGCTGTGTCTGATCCACCATTCCAGCGCCGAGCAGCTGGTGAACAAGAACAGGCACGCCATCCAGCGCATTGACGACTACACCGACATGATCCGCCAGGAGGGCATGGTGCCCGGCCTGAGCTGCCACATGCCGGAGCTGATCACCTATTCCGACGAGAACGGCTACGACGTTCAGACCTACATCCAGATCTACAACTGCATGGGCTTTTTGATGCAGGTGGAGATCGAGACCGTGGCTGCCATCATCAACAGCGCCAAGAAGCCGGTGATGACCATCAAGCCCTTCGCCGCCGGGCGCACCACGCCCTATGTGGGCTTGAACTTCGTCTGGAACACCATTCGCGACTGCGACATGGTGACCGTGGGCTGCACCCATCCCGACGAGGCCGCCGAGGACATCGAGATCTCCCGCGCCGCCTTGGAGCGCCGCTTCCCCGACATCGAGAAGCGGGCCAGCCCCAACGCCCATCAGGACGCCTTCGGCAAGGCCAAGTGAGGATTTGACATGGAATTTCTGAACGCCTATACCTTCGGCTTCTGCGAGAAGCGGGGCTTCACCGGGGGCGTCGCCTGGCAGCACTCCCTGGAAGCCATGGCAAAAACCACCGGCTGCAACGCCGTCATCCTGCCCGTGACCGCCTGGCAGGAGCATCCCTGGAGCACGGAGATAGACTCCGAGGGCCCGAACGTGATGGACGCGGGCGATGTGGCGAGCGTCTGCGCCGAGGCCCGGAGGCTGGGTCTGAAGGTGATCCTGAAGGCCATGGTGAACTGCCGGGACGGGGCCTGGCGGGCGTTCATCCGCTTCTTCGACCCGCCGGTGCCCTGCGAGCCCTGCTGGGCGGACTGGTTCGCCGCCTGGACAAAGCACGTCTGCCGGGTGGCGGACATGGCAGAGGCCAACGGCGCGGACATGCTCTGCGTGGGCTGTGAGATGGTGGGCACCGACGACCGGGAGGGGGAGTGGCGCGCGCTGATCGGTGAAGTCCGCGGCCGCTACCACGGGCCCATCACCTACAACTGCGACAAGTACCAGGAGGATCGGGTCGCCTGGTGGGACGCCGTGGACGTGATCTCCTCCTCCGGCTACTATCCCATCGACCGACTGGAGGAGAACTTCGAGCGCATCCGGCTGGCCGCGGAGCGGGCGAACCGCCCCTTTATGTTCATGGAATGCGGCTGTCCCGCCCGCGCCGGCAGTGAGTTCCGGCCCAACGACTGGCGCTTCGGCCAGGGCACCGACATGGAGGCCCAGAGGCGCTGGTACGAGGCCTTCACCCAGGCGGTGCTCGAGCATCCCTTCGTGCGGGGCGTGGGCTGGTGGGACTGGCACGCCACACGGCTCTATCCCGAGTTCGCCGGCCCCGACGACAACGGCTATTGCACCTGGGGCAAGCCCGCCAACGACGTGCTGGCCGCCTTCGCGGAAGCTCTCCAAGGGAAAAACTGAAATTTCCCTCCAAATTTACCCGGCTCAGGCCTTGACAAACCCGGTGACCTCATGTATAATGTAATAGTTGTCCGGGGTTATAGCTCAGTTGGTTAGAGCGTTACGTTGACATCGTAAAGGTCGATGGTTCGAGCCCATTTAACCCCACCATCAAAGGCCACCCAATCGGGTGGCCTTTTTCTGCAATGCCAGCGGTTTATCCTAGCTCTCCCAGCATCTGCGCGGGGTTGTCGGCGGCCTTGACCTTGTCCATGGCGCGGACGATGATGCCGCCCTCGTCGATCAGGTAGGTGGTGCGCACCACGCCCAGGGTGACCTTGCCGTAGTTCATCTTTTCCTTCCACACGTCATAGGCCTGGAGGACCGCCTTGTTCTCGTCGGACAGCAGCGTGAAGGGCAGGCCGAACTTCTCCTCGAACCGCTTGTGGGAGGCGACGCTGTCCTTGCTCACGCCCAGCACCACCGCGCCTTTCTCCCGGAACTGGGGATACATGTCCCGGAAGCCGCAGGCCTGTTTGGTGCAGCCGGCGGTGTTGTCCTTGGGGTAGAAGTAGAGCACGACCTTTTTTCCTCGGTAGTCGGACAGGGTGTGCAAGGTGCCGTTCTGGTCCGGCAGGGTGAAATCCGGGGCGGGGGTTCCGACGCTCAGCATGGTTTTGGACCTCCTTTTGTAGTCTTCCTTGATTATACCCCCTTTTTCGCCGCTTGACAATCATCTGACTTGTATTTACAATACTGTATGGGTGATGGTTATGGCCTCCGGGCTTCGGGCAAAGCTGAACAGGATGAAGACGGCGGAGAGCGCCCCGGCGCCGCGGCGGCGCGGGGGCGGGCTCCTCTGCCGCGTCAGCCGCGTGCCCCTGGACGCCGCCATCTATGATCTGCCCTCGGCGGGGCTGCGGCGCATCGGCTGGACGGGCCCGCGGTTCGACATCCGCCGCTGCCTGTTCCTGGACACCGAGACCACCGGCCTCTCCCACGGCGCGGGCACGGTGGCGTTTTTGGTGGGCGTGGGCTACGTGGACGGGCCGGAGCTGGTCATCGAGCAGTACCTGATGCGGGAATACGCCGACGAGCCGGAGCTGATCGACCGCCTGAGCGGCTGCATGGAAGGCTTCGACTGCGTCTGCACCTTCAACGGCAAGACCTTCGACATGCCGCTGCTGGAAACCCGGTTCACCATGTGCCGAATGCGGGATAGGTGGCGGGAGATGGAAAACCTGGATCTCATCACCCCGGCGCGGCGGGCCTGGAAGCTGCGGCTGGGCAGCTGCCGCCTTCCCAACCTGGAAGCGGAGATCCTGGGCATGCCCCGGGAGGACGACCTGCCCGGCAGCGAGGTGCCCGCGAGGTACTTCGAGTTCATGAAGACCGGGGACGAGGCGCTGCTCACGGACATCATCGACCACAACCGGCAGGACATCGCCACCCTCTCAACGCTGCTGATCAAGCTGTGCGAGATCAACGACCGGCCAGACCGGCTCACCGACCAGCGGGACCAGTTCAGCCTGGGCCGTTCCCTGGAGCGGCAGGGGGAGCTGAAGGTCGCCCGGGAGCTGTACCGGGTGTCGGCGATCCCCAGGCCCGCGGGGACCCTGGCCGCCCTCACCGGCGAGCGGGTGGCGGGCATGGCCAACTGGCGCATCTACCTGCTGTGCCGAAAGTCCCGGGACTGGGAAGGCGCGCGGGACGTGCTGGAGCAGATGCTGAACCGGCGGCAGATGCCGGGGGAGGCGTGCGTCGCCCTCTCCAAGCTCTACGAGCACCGGTTCGGAGACGAAAAAATGGCGCTTCAATACGCGCTGAAGGCAAAGGATTATCCCGACTGCGAGCCGCCGGAGCAGCTTGAGAAGCGGGTCATGAGGCTGAAACGCAAGATGAGCGAAGGAGATATGTGATATGGGATTCTTTGACACGGCGAAGGCCGCCATCATCGGCAACAAGGCCTACAGGGTGCACGTGGACGCCAACAAGATCGCGGGGGAGGGCAAGCCCGAAGAGGCCGGGGCGAAGTACGCCGAGGCGCTGCGCCTCTACGGCGAATCGGAAAGGCTGGGCAACATCGCCCCGAACGTCACCCAGGGCCACGCGCTGCTGCTGCTCCGGGAGGGCCGCACCGAGGAGGCCAAGGCGCTGCTGGAGAAGATGTCGAAGAACAAGTCCCTCTCCAAGGACGACTGGTTCCAGCTTCGGGTGCAGTATTCCATCTGCCTGTGGCGCCTGGGGGAGCTGGATAAGGCCATGGAGACCATGGGCCGCGCCGCCGCCTACAAGATGAACGGCAACGTATACAGCACCTTCGGCATGTACTGGGTGGACAAGGCCCGCCGGGACGGGGACTACGAGGCCGCGCTGGAGTTCAACAACCAGGCCCTGGACTACGACGACGAGGACGCCGCCACCCTGGACAACCTGGGCCAGCTCTATTATGACCTGACCGGGCGGGAGCCGGAGCGCGCTGCCGAGCACCGGGCCAAGGCGCTGGACTTCTTCAAGAAGGCCCACGAAGCCAAGCCCCGGCAGATCACCACGATTTACTATCTGGCGAAGATGTACCACGAGGACGGCGACGACGCCAGGGCCCGGGAGCTGCTCTCCGTCCGGGACAGCCTGTACATCACCGCCATCTGCCCCGTGACCCGGGAAATGCTGGACGCGCTGGCGAAGGAGGTCGGGTAACGTCCTCAGATGCGCTATGCGCGACAGCCCCCTCAGAGAGGCAATGCCATTTGGATAAGGCACCTCGATGGAGACAACCCCTCAGTCTGCTTCGCAGACAGCTCCCCTTACACAGGGGAGCCTCTCAGCATCCAAAGCCTCCCTTGTGTAAAGGGAGGTGGACCGCGAAGCGGGCCGGAGGGATTGTCATCGCCCTGTCAAAGTGACATTACTCAGAGAAGGGGGCCTTTTCATTCATGTCGCCCAGGGGCCCCTTCCGGAGGAAGCTGTCCGCGTTTTATGCGGACTGAGGGAGTTTTCGCCCCCTTGCCCTTCTCGCAGGCTTCATGTTGCTCAGCACCGCCCCGGCGATGCCGCCCACCGCCGCGCCGATGAGGATCTCGCCCAGCAGCTCGCCCGCGACGAAGGCGCTGCCGCCCAGCAGCACGTAGCAGCCGTAGCCCAGGACCATGTAGAGCATCGCCAGGGCCATGCCGGTGAAGAAGCCCCGCTGACCGCCGCGGCCGATGGCGACCAGGGCCCCCAGCACGATGGCGGACAGCTTCATCACCTGGTTGAGCGCCAATATCAGCCCGTCGGAGATCCGAAGCCCCACCGCCAGGGCCGCCACCGCCGCCATCATCGCCAGCGTCAGCCCCACCGCCGCCAGCAGCCCCTTCAACAGGGAGAGGACCGTGTTTTTCCGGGAAATCGCCATTTCAAACCACCTCTCAGCCGTTTTTATCAGGCTATGCCCGTTCGATGAGCCCCATGCCGAATGAATAATCATGCAGGAAACGAGTGAAAACGCCATAATTTAACCATGACTTTACGATGCTAAACCGATAAAGCGTTGTTTGTCGGCACAAAACGCGCTATAATGATAGGCGATTACAGACAGAAACGAGGCGATGGAATGAACACGGCGGAACTGGTTGTGTTTATCATCTACCTGGTGTTCATGATTGGCATCGGGGTCTACTTCTTCCTGCGCTCCAAGGGCGCGAACGAGAAGGACTACTTCCTGGGCGGACGCCAGATGGGTGCGTGGGTCTCCGCGCTGTCCGCGGGCGCGTCGGACATGAGCGCCTGGGTGCTGATGGGCCTGCCGGCCTCGGTGTACGCCGCGGGCATGGGCCAGACCTGGATTGCCATCGGCCTGGCCATCGGCTACGCGCTGAGCTGGATCTTTGAAGCGCCGCGCCTGCGCCGCTTCTCCATCGAGGCCAACGACTCCATCACCATCCCCCAGTACCTGACGAACCGCTTCCTCTCCAAGAGCAAGGCGCTGCAGATCCTGTGCGCGGTGATCTTCATCTTCGCCTACACGATCTACGCGGCCTCCAGCATCAAGGCCTGCGGCACGCTGTTCAACACCGTCATCGGCATGGACGCCAACCTGGCCATGTACATCGCGGCGGCCATCATCATCGGCTACACCTTCCTGGGCGGCTTCTCTGCCGTCTGCTGGACGGACTTCTTCCAGGGCCTGCTGATGCTCGCGGCGCTTTTGATCGCGCCCATCTTCGCCCTGGGCCTGGTGCGCGGCGGCGATGTGGCGGCGGCCGAGTTTCCGGCGAACTACTGGAGCTTCACCGAGAGCTGGACGGACATCGCCTCCGGCCTGGGCTGGGGCCTGGGCTACTTCGGCATGCCCCACATCATCATCCGCTTCATGTCCCTGCGCTCTGAGAAGGAGCTGCGCAAGTCCAGCGTCATCGGCATCACCTGGACGGTCATCATTCTGACCATGTCGGTGGTGGCCGGCGCGGTGGGCCGCATGTTCATGGGCGAGATCGCCGATTCCTCCACCGTGTTCATCCAGATGACCCGGCGCATCTTCCCGCCGGTGATCTCTGGTGTGCTGCTGTCCGCCATCCTGGCGGCCTCCATGTCCACCGCGGATTCCCAGCTGCTGGCCTCGGCCTCGGCCTTCGCCAGCGACGTGTACAAGCCCGTGTTCCGCAAGAAAGCCTCCGACAGGGAGATGCTCTGGGCGGGCCGCGTGGTGGTGATTATCATCGCCGTCATCGCGCTGATCGTCGCCGCCAACCCCAACAGCGGCACCATCATGGGCCTGGTCTCCAACGCCTGGGGCGTGTTCGGCGCGGCCTTCGGCCCGGTGATCATGCTGAGCCTGTTCTGGAAGCGGCTGACCATGGCCGGCGCGGTGGCGGGCATCTTCTCTGGCGCGCTGGTGGACATCCTCTGGCTGGCCTTCCTGAGCGGTACGGGGCTGTACGAGATCATCCCCGGCTTCTTCTGCGGCCTGATCCTGGCGGTGGCGGTGTCCTACATGACGCCCGAACCCGGCAAGGACGTGCTGGCCCTGTTCGACCGGTCGGTGAACTCGACGAAGTAATACTAAATTCCATCTAATCCAT
The DNA here is from genome assembly GCA_900315585.1 of uncultured Eubacteriales bacterium. Lineage (GTDB taxonomy): Bacteria > Bacillota > Clostridia > Christensenellales > Aristaeellaceae > UBA2862. Next base: position 38,078 of record OMZP01000021.1, read on the forward strand.
GCACATCTGCGTGCGTCTTTTCCGCCCTGGCTGTGCTTCGCTTCGGTCAACGATGCGCTGCATCGCCTCCCTC
>OMZP01000006.1 GCA_900315585.1 uncultured Eubacteriales bacterium
GCTTATGCCAGACTATCGCTTCTATCTCTGTTGAAACGGTCAAAAGTATCACCGGCCGTGATTGGATATTATCGCTGCTCTAAGTTGAGATTAGTATGACAAGGAGCTGGCCGACAGGGCGATCCGGCAGGGCAAGGCTGAATACAAGGGCCTGCTCGCACGTGCCGACGACCTCGGCCCCGGAAATCCCATGGCCATGAACGCCTATTTTGCCTATGTCTTCGCGGCAGCGTGGCTGGGCAGCGGAAGGAAGATCACGCCGGATGAAATGGCGCTGGTGATGACCGACGTGCTGGAGGGCAGGCTGCTCCGCACCTTCTTCGGCTTGGCCGACCTGAACAGGAAGCCGAAGAAGTGGGAACAGGACATGCGGAAGTACGAGGCGTGGTTCGCCGCCCATGGCAGGGATTATCCGGTCAACTGGCACGTGAATTTTGACGAAACCCGCCATCGGGACGGCAGCTTCTACTATTTCACCCGCTGTCCCATCTGCGAGTTTTGCCAGAGGGAGGGCATCGCGGAACTGATGCCCGCGCTGTGTTCCACGGACGAGGTGATGTTCCGGCTCCAGCACGGGAGGCTGTACCGGGAACACACGATCGCGAACGGAGACGGTCTGTGCGACTACTGGATCGTCGGCGACAAAACGGACGGTGGGAGGAAAGACAGCCGTGCATGAGTATTACGCAGCAAACAGGGACAAGCTTAAAAAGGGAATGGACAGGTTCCTCTCCCTCGTCGCGCCGGAGCTTGAGAAGGAAAGCGGGAAGAAGTACGCGGAGGTCTTTGAAGAGATCTGGGATTACTATGAGAGGCACCTTCTTGAACGCTTCCCCTATGTGGGCGGCGACAAAGTGAGCGGGACGAGGAACCTGACCGGCGCCTATTACTTCGTGGCCATGGGCGAGGTTTTGAAGCGGTATGGACTGGCGATGGAGGACATCGGGCACATCATGGTCTACGCTTACGAGCGAAATACGTTGAAGATGCCCGGCCCCGTCCGCGCCTTGATGGGAAAGGTCTACAGGAGCCCGAAGCTGCTGAACAAGATGCTTATGAAAAAGGACGCACAGAACGCGAAGAACGCGGCGGCGAATCCCGGCAGCTTTGAAACGCAGACGCAGATCCCGCCCGAGGCGGGTTATGATTTCAGCTACCACAACCTGGTCTGCCCGCTGGCCAACTTCGCAAGGGAATACGGGTACGAAGCGTACATGCCCTGGCTCTGCAACCTGGACTACGTGAACTTCGGCCTGCTCGGCGCGCCGCTCTACCGCGAACACACCTGCTTTGAGGACGGAGACTATTGCGATTTCAAGCTCAAGCTCAGCGCGAAGCCGCTTCCGTACTGGCCGCCGGTGTTCACGCAGGATAATCCATATAAATAATGGCATATGCGCAATGAAAGAGAGCACTTGAGAAATGTGCATGCACACCTGTGGGAAACCATCCGGTCCGGCTGTCTTTTTTCTCCACCCATGGGGATAACCGCGGAAAAGCGGTATGAGATCGCTGGACGGAAGCTGAAGGGAAGCTGATGCCTTTTGATCCCTGACATGGGGAACCGTGGCATGGAAAAAGCGGGTTTTCTTTCGGCGGAGGAGGAAGCCGAACATCTGCAAGCATCTGAAAGCGCACGGGATCACAGAACTTGCCATGATCTATGGCGCATCCATGGGGGCGGCCGTGGCGCTCAGAATGCTTTCCCGCAGGGAGTGGATCTGCGTGGCGGAATATCAATAATGGGTATTGACGTTTGGAATAATTAACTGTAAAATGGAATCACGCTGAAAGAAATAAAGGAGGTAAACCCATGGATCTGAAACTCAAGGACAAAGTCGTACTGATCACCGGCGGCACCGGCGGCATCGGCACCGCCATCGTGAAGGCCTATCTGGCCGAGGGCGCGAAGGTCGCCTTCTCCTCCACCAGCCAGGCGAAGATCGACGCGCTGCTGCCCACGCTGGAAGGCGACGTGGCGGGCTTCGTGGCCGACATGAACAGGGAAGAGGATATCAAAGCCTTTGTCGAGAACGCCAAGGCAAAGTTCGGTACCATCGACATCGTCGTGCCCAACGCGGGCTATGAGGGCAAGGCCCATCCCGTGCAGGACATGACCCTGGAGCTGTTCCAGCAGACCTATATGCTGAACGTTTTCTCCGTGATGCTGCTGATGAAGTACGCGGCCCCGACGCTGATCGAGAAGAAGAGCGGCGCGGTGGTGGTGGTGGCCAGCGCGGCGGCCTACGAGCCCACCGCGGGCAACAGCGCCTACGTGTCCAGCAAGTACGCCGTGGCGGGCCTGACGAAGTGCGTGGCCATGGAGCTGGGCCCCAACGGCATCCATGTGAACTACGTGTGCCCCGGCCCGGTGGACACCCCGATGATGCTGCGCATTGAGAAGGATTTCTTCGGCGACAGCATGACCCACGAGGAGGCCATGGCGATGCTGGCCGGCACCTACGCCATGGACAAGCGGTACGCCAAGCCGGAAGAGGTGGCCAACGCCGTCCTCTACCTGTCCAGCGAGGTCTCCGCCCACACCGCCGGTATGGGCATGCACGTGGACAGCAAGGTCTCCGCGCCGAACTGATCGACGCTCAATGCCATCTTCAAATCGTTTTGCCCCCATTTGTTTGGCGGCAATGCGCTATAGGAGTAACAACCAGGCAGCCCCAGCGAGCCGTTACGGCCCAGGGGCTGCCTGATTATTTTTATACTAAATTCCATCTAATCCATGCACATCTGCGTGCGTCTTTTCCGCCCTGGCTGTGCTTCGCTTCAGTCAACGATGCGCTGCATCGCCTCCCTCCCCGCTCAGCTTTGCCAGAACGAAAAATCCACTCCGCATTTGTACATGTTTTAGAAGGAATTTAGTATAAAACAGCCTTTTGTCAGTCCGTCCACTGGTCGTCGCCCCACTTGTCGGGGGAGGGGTCCTTCTCTGGACCTTCGTCGGGATCGTCGAAGGACGTGAAAATGTCCTGCATCAGCTGGGCGTTGAACACCAGGTCCTTCAGCCCCTCCCGGCTCACCACGCTGTCCGTGCCCAGGCAGGCCTTGCAGCGGTAGCCGCAGTTGGGGCAGACGCAGCCCAGCTCCAGCCCCTCGGACTGGTTCATGTAGGTGTCGCACATGTGGCAGCTGCAGCGCATGGGAAAAACCTCCTTGGTCTGTGCGGACGGCAAGAATGCCGTCCCTACGGGCGAACAACCGGCCCGAAATGGGCAGATTAACTAACCCAGTTCCATCGGGATGCCGTCCAGCGTGGCGCTGACCAGCGTCTCCCCGCGGTAGGAGAGGGTGAGGTCGAAGAAGTCCTCCCGGGTGTCCAGCAGCTTGAGGAACACCTTGTCGCCCTCCCACATGGTCAGGCGCAAAAGGTCGCCCTTGTCGATCCAGGCCAGGTCGCCCTCGTCGCAGTCGATGATCTCGCCGGTGAAGCGGGTGGCGCTGAACAGGTGCATGTCCTCGTCCTCGTATTCGTCGGAGCGGAAGCGCACGATGCCCCGATAGGCACAGTCCTCCAGGGACAGCCCGGTTTCCTCCCAGACCTCCCGAAGCACGCAGTCCTGGGGCGTCTCGTCCGCCTCGATGTGGCCGCCGATGCCCACCCACTTGTCGTGGTTGTAATCGTCCGCCTTCTTGGTGCGGTGCAGCATCAGGTATTGGTTTTCGCGCTCGATGTAGCACAGCGTCGTCTGCTTCATAGAATCCTCTCCATGGGGAATGATCTCGAAAGATTATAGCACATCCGGGGCAAATTTGCAAACAGTCTTTCAAAATGGTTACAGAATGGCTACAAAAGCGGGACACTCGCCGCGATCTGCGGAAAATTTAACCTTTCGGGATTATAATATTATTAGAGTATTATGCGCTTTCGGAGGGAGAAATGGCTAACACATATACGGCTCAGGACATACAGGTGCTGGAGGGACTGGACGCGGTTCGGATGCGCCCCGGCATGTACATCGGCTCCACCGGCTCCCGGGGCCTGCACCACATGATCTGGGAGATCGTGGACAACGCCATCGACGAGGCCGCCAACGGCTACGCCACGGAGATCGCCGTGACGCTGAAGAAGGACGGCTCCTGCGAGGTGGCGGACAACGGCCGCGGCGTGCCCGTGGACATCCACCCGAAGCTGGGCGTCTCCGCCGTGGAGGTGGTCTACACCCAGCTGCACGCGGGCGGCAAGTTCTCCGACAAGAACTACGCCTATTCCGGCGGTCTGCACGGCGTGGGTGCCTCCGTGGTGAACGCCCTGTCCGAGTGGATGACCGTGGACGTGTACAAGGACTACAGCCACTACTTCATCCGCTTTGAGTCCATCGTGGACCGCAAGACCGGCAAGATCATCTCCGGCCACCCCATGGCCCCGCTGGAGAAGGTGGGGAACACCCGAAAGCGGGGCACCGTGGTGTGCTTCAAGCCCGACGCCCGGGTGTTCGAGGACGTGCACTTCCAGTCGGACCTGGTGCGCCGCCGCGTGCGGGAGCTGGCCTACCTGAACAAGGGCGTGCACTTTGTGTTCACCGACGAGCGCGTCAAGGAGCCGGAGAAGCGGGTGCACGAGTACTGCTACGAGGGCGGCATCTCCGACTTCGTGAAGTACCTGAACACCGACAAGACCACCATCACCGACCCCATCGTGTTCGAGCAGGTGAGGGACGGCACGCTGGTGCGGGTGGCGATTCAGTACACCGACAGCTACACCGAGAACATCTATTCCTTCGTGAACAACGTGCCCACGGCGGAGGGTGGCAGCCACGAGACCGGCTTCAAGGCTGCCGTGACCAAGGCCTTCAACGACTACGCCCGCCGGGCCGGGATTTTGAAGGAGAAGGACAACAACCTGGCCGGGGACGACTTCCGCGAGGGCATGACCGCCGTGGTCTACGCCGGGGTGAAGAACCCCCAGTTCGAGGGCCAGACCAAGGGCCGCCTGGGCAACACCGAGGTGCGCCCCATCTTCGAGACCGTGTGCCAGGAGCAGCTGTCCATCTACCTGGACGATTTGAAGAACCAGGATTTTGCCAACGCCATCGTGGCCAAGGCGGTGAAGGCCGCCAAGGTGCGGGAGGCGGCCCGCAAGGCGCGGGACATCGCCCGCCAGGCCAACCAGCTGGAGGCCGCGCCCCTGGTGGGCAAGCTGTCCAGCTGCACCGGCAAGAAGGCGGAGCTGAACGAGCTGTTCATCGTGGAGGGCGACTCCGCCGGCGGCAGCGCCAAGCAGGGCCGCGACCGCCGCTTCCAGGCCATCCTGCCGCTTCGGGGCAAGCCGCTGAACGTGGAGAAGAAGCGGCTGGACCAGGTGCTGGCCAACGAGGAGTTCCGCAGCATCATCACGGCCCTGGGCACCGGCATCGGCGAGGACTTCGACATCACCCGGCTCAAGTACAACAAGGTGATCATCCTCTCGGACGCGGACCAGGACGGCGCGCACATCCGGGCCATCCTGCTCACGTTCTTCTTCCGCTACATGCGCCAGCTGATCACCGAGGGCCACGTGTACATCGGCATGCCGCCGCTGTACAAGGTGGCCAAGGGCGACAAGACCATCTACTGCTACGACGACAACGCCCTGCCGGCCGCCATCCAGCAGATCGGCCGGGGCTACACGCTGCAAAGGTACAAGGGCCTGGGCGAGATGAACCCGGAGCAGCTGTGGGAGACCACGATGAACCCCGACGGCCGCAAGCTCATGCAGGTGGGCATCGAGGACTTCGTGGAGGTGGAGCGCCGCGTCACCATCCTGATGGGCGACAAGGTGGAGCCCCGCCGGGAGTACATCAGCCAGTACGCCAACTTCAACAAAGAAGACAATTTCGTTCCGGTGGCGGGGGAGTGAGGCAAGGGCCACCTCATCCGTCACGGCTTTGCCGTGCCACCTTCCCCTCAAGGGGAAGGCTTGAAAACGCCTTACAAAGGCTTCCCCTTGAGGGGATGCTGTCAGCCGTAGGCTGACTGATGAGGTGTCAATATCCCAACACAGATCGGAAAGATATAAGGAGCAACCCATGGCCAGAAAGAAGAAGGAAGAACCGGCCGTTCGCAAGCCGGAGGAGATCATCCAGCGCACCATGGAGGACGTGATGCACGAGTCCATGATGCCCTATTCGGAGCACGTCATCCTGGAGCGCGCACTGCCCCGGGTGGAGGACGGCCTGAAGCCCGTGCAGCGGCGCATCCTGTTCACCATGCACGAGCTGGGCAACACCCCCGACAAGCCCCACCGCAAGTGCGCCCGCATCGTGGGCGACTGCCTGGGCAAATACCATCCCCACGGCGACAGCTCTGTCTATGACGCCCTCGCCCGCATGGCCCAGCCCTTCGTGATGCGCGCCATGCTGGTGGACGGCCACGGCAACTTCGGCTCCATCGACGGCGACAGCCCCGCCGCCATGCGATACACCGAGGCCCGCATGACCGAGGCGGCCATGGCGATGCTCAAGGACATCGAGAAGGACACGGTGGGCTTCCACCTGAACTTCGACGACACCCAGAAGGAGCCGGACCTGCTGCCCGCCCGCTTCCCGAACCTGCTGGTGAACGGCGCCAACGGCATCGCCGTGGGCCTGGCCACGTCCATTCCGCCCCACAACCTGGGGGAGGCCATCGATGCCACCATCGCCCAGATCGACAAGCCGAAGATCACCACCGAGGAGCTCATGCAGATCATGCCCGCCCCGGATTTTCCCACTGGCGGCGTGCTGGCGAAGGACGGCGAGCTCGTCCAGGCCTATGAGACGGGCCGGGGCAAGCTGAAGGTGCGCGCCAGGGTGCACATCGAGGACGGCACGGCGGGTCGGAAGCTGATCGTGGTGGACGAGGTGCCCTATCAGGTGAACAAGGCCGCGATGCTGGAGAAGGTGCTCCGCGTCAGCGAGGAGAAGAAGGGCGTGTTCACCGGCATCTACGACATCCGCGACGAGAGCGACCGCATGGGCATGCGCGCCGTGGTGGAGGTCCGCAAGGACGCCGACCCGGAGAAGATCCTGAACGCGCTGTACAAGTATACCGATTTCCAGGTCACCTTCGGCGTGAACATGGTGGCCATCGCCGAGGGCAAGCCCCGGCAGATGGGCATCAAGCAGATGATCGGCTACTACATCGACCACCAGAAAAACGTGGTCACCCGGCGCACGAAGTATGAGCTGCAACAGGCCGAGGCCCGCGCCCACATTTTGGAGGGGCTCATCATCGCCGTGGACAACCTGGACGAGGTCATCAGGCTGATCCGCGGCAGCAAGACCCCCAAGGAGGCCCGGGAGAAGCTGATGCAGCGGTTCGGCCTCACGGAGATCCAGGCCCAGGCCATCCTGGACATGCGCCTGCAGCGGCTGACCAATCTGGAGGTGCTGTCCCTCCGCAAGGAGTACGAGGACCTGACCAAGCTGATCGCCAATTTGAAGGCCATCCTGGGCAGCGAGCGCAAGCTGATGGGCGTGATCAAGAAGGAGCTTTCCGAGGTCCGGGAGAAGTTCGCCGACCCCCGGCGCACCGAACTGGTGGATTCCTTCGAGGAGATCGTCATCGAGGAGGAGAAGCCCGTGGCCGACGAGACCGTGGTGATCCTCACCCAGGCGGGCTTCGTGAAGCGCATGGCGCCGAAGGCCTTCGACAAGGCCCTGGCCGCCGGCGAGTTCAGCGACCCGCCCCGCCAGGCCATCCGCACCATGACGGACGCGAAGCTGCTGTTCTTCACCGACGTGGGCAACTGCTACAGCCTGCTGGCGGAGAAGATCACAGACACCAACCGGGCCAAGGAGCGCGGCCTGCCCCTGGGCGGTGTGCTGGCGGGCCTGGAGAACGACGAGAGCCTGGTGGCGCTGATCGACGCGGGGGACTGGTCCAGCGAGCTGCTGTTCATCACCCGCAAGGGCCTCACCAAGCGCACGGCGCTGGAAGAGTACAACGTGCGCAAGTCCAAATTCGCCGCGCTGAACCTGAAAAACGGCGACCGGCTTTTGAACGTGCAGCGGCCGGAGGGCTGCGAGAGCGTGCTGCTGCTGACCCGGCAGGGCATGGCGATCCACTACGCGGTGGAGGACGTGTCCCTGATCGGGCGCACCGCCGCCGGCGTCAAGGCCATGACCCTGAGCGCCGGGGACGAGGTGGCCTTCTCCTTCGTCCACAACAGCGAGGGCGAGGTGCTGCTGGTGAGCGACATGGGCTACATGAAGCGATGCCTGCTCATCGACTTCGAGCGCCAGGCCCGCGGCGGCAAGGGCGTGAAGGCCTTCAACTTCCTCAAGAACGGCTCCAACGGCAACGCCCTGGCCGGGGCGCTGGATGTGCGCGAGGCCTACAACTTCAACATCGTCCAGAAGAACGGCACCACGACCCCCTGCAACACCGAGGATGTGGCCATCGAGACCCGCTCCGGCCGCGGCCAGCCCTATGTGGTGGTCGTGATGGACGACGTGGTGGTGGAATTGGTGAAGAATTGAGAATTGGCGCATTATGCGCCAATTCTCAATCATGAATTGCGCCTTCGGCGCGTGAATGGACGCTTCGCGTCATGAATTGCCCTTCGGGCATGAATTGCGCTGCGGCGCATAAAAATGGCGCAATTCAAATCATGCGCGAAGCGCAAATCATGTGCGAAGCACAAATCATGGCGCAAAGCGCCAATTCATGCGCGTATATGCCCGCCAGCCTTCCCCCTTCAGGGGTATCGAGCGCCCGGAAAACAGTCCGGTGGACTGTTTTCAACGAGATGGGGGTCGGTAGACCCGTGGGCAGGTGGCAGCCCGAAGGGCTGACGGATGAGGTCGTCCCCCCGCTGATACTCCTCTTAATCAGATCAAACCCCGAAAATGGAAAGAATTGCCGAACGACTTGTGAAAACCTACCAAAAATGAGAGGAGCAGCCCCATGCGCTACGATTGGATGGACGAATACCTGCTTTCCAAGCGGTCCGTGACGAAGGATTTGCAGGCGGAGTGGAACTGGACCCGCTACAAGATCGGGGACAGGATGTTCGCCGCGATCCTGCTGGACGACGACGACAAGCCCGTCTACATCAACCTCAAGCTGGACCCCGCCGAGGGGGAGTTCCTGCGCGGACAGTACGAGGATGTCATCCCCGGCTACTACTCCGACAAGCGATGCTGGAACTCGGTGAACCCCGACGGGGAGGTGCCGGACGAGCTGCTTCGCGGCCTGCTGGACAAGTCCTATCATCTGGTGTTGAAGGGCTTTCCCAAGAAGAGACAGCGGGAGATCCTGGGCCTGAGCGTCTGCGGCACGGACTGCTCGGCCTGCTACTGCAAGGACCTGTGCGAGGGCTGTAACGCGGCCTGCGGGAAGGTGTTCCACATGGCGGCGGGGAAGGCCTGCCCGATCTACGCCTGCTGCGCGGGCAAGCATCGCTATGCCACCTGCGCGGAGTGCCCGGAGGTGCCCTGCGACCTCTGGCGTTCGGAGCGGGACCCCAGCTATTCCGACGAACAGTTCGAGGCCAGCATCAACGAGCGCGTGGCGAATCTGAAGGATGCGTGAGCACGACCGGCAACAACAAACCCCCGCCGAAGCGGGGGTTTCATCATGCCGTCAGGCTCTGTTTGTAGATTTCATAGGCCGCGTCCAGCACGGGCCGGTCGCCGTCGTAGGTCAGCATCGCCCGCGCCTTCTCCACGGGATAGTAGCTGCCGTTCAAAAAGCCCTGGTCGTAGGACACGTGGAAGCTCTTGTCCAGCGCCCGCATGGCGAACCACTGGATACGGTTGCTGATCTCCCTGCCCCGGCTCTCGGAGAAGAAGTCGTAGCGGGTGTTTCCGGCGATGCCGATGATCTCGGCGTGGATGCCGGCCTCGTCCTCCACGCGCCAGAGGGCTACGTCGTTGGAACGGTTGCAGTTGCGAATCACGCCCTTGGGCATGACCCACTCCCCCCGATCGCTCATCAGCAGGAAAACCTCGTCGTCATAGAACACAATGCCGCCTGCGCAACTGCGAATCGCGCCTGCCATAGCCATCACCTTCCTTTATGACTACGCTATGATAGCACAAACTGGCCAAAATTGCAAATGCAAATCATGCCAGGCGCTTTTTGGGTGGACAGGAAGATTAAAAGATGGTAAAATGGATTAGGCAATAGGCAATAGGCAATAGGCAATAGGCAATAGGCAATAGGCAATAGGCAATAGGCAATAGGCAACAGGCAACAGGCAACAGGCAATAGGCAACAGGCAATAGGCATAGCAGGGGCGGCGATGCGCCGCCCGACCGAGCAATATACACAGGAGGGACGGCCCATGAACGAAACCCTGGCGAAGTGGATCAAGGAGAGCGAACGCATCGTGTTCTTCGGCGGCGCGGGGGTGTCCACCGAGAGCGGGATCCCCGACTTCCGCAGCGTGGACGGCCTTTACAACCAGCAGTACCAGTACCCGCCGGAGACGATCCTGAGCCACACCTTCTTCATGCGCAAGCCGGAGGAGTTCTTCCGGTTCTACCGCAACAAGATGCTCTTCCCGGACGCAAAGCCCAACGCGGCCCACCTGAAGCTGGCCCAGTGGGAGCAGGAGGGCAGGCTCTCCGGCGTGGTGACCCAGAACATCGACGGCCTGCACCAGAAGGCGGGCTCGAAGAAGGTGTTCGAGCTCCACGGCTCCGTGCTGCGCAATTACTGCATGCGCTGCCGCAGGTTCTACAGCCTGGAGGACATTCTGAACACCACCGGCGTGCCCAGGTGCGCATGCGGCGGCACCATCAAGCCGGACGTGGTGCTCTACGAGGAGCCGCTGGATGACGGCGTGGTGGCGGACGCCTGCCAGGCCATCGAGCAGGCCGACATGCTGATCATCGGCGGCACGTCCCTGAGCGTCTACCCGGCGGCGGGGCTCATCGACCTGTACCGCGGCCACAGGCTGGTGCTGGTGAACAAGAGCGCCACCCCCCGGGACAGCCGCGCCGACCTGATCGTGCGGGACCCCATCGGCCAGGCCTTCGCCGAGCTGCCGTGATGGAGAGCCCTGCCGGGCACATCGTCGCCTTCCCGCCGGTGGCCCCGCCCGAGGCCCGCATCCTGATCCTGGGCAGCATGCCCAGCGTGGAGTCGCTGAACCGGGGCTTCTACTACGCCCATCCGCGCAACGCTTTCTGGCGCATCCTCGCGGAGGTTTTTGACGAGTCCTTCCCGGAGGACATTCCGGGGCGGATCGCGCTGCTGGAGCGCCACGGCCTGGCCCTCTGGGACGTGCTCTACAGCTGCCAGCGGGCGGGCTCCCTGGACAGCGCCATCCGCGAGCCCCTGCCCAACGACTTCGGCGCGCTGTTTGAGCGGTGCCCGGGGATCGAGCGGGTGCTGTTCAACGGTGCGACGGCCTACAAGCTGTTTGTCAAGACCAACGCCCGATTTCTCGACGGGCGGGCCTGGGTGAGGCTCCCCTCCACCAGCCCCGCCTACACCCTATCCTATGAAAGGAAATTCGCGCAATGGCGCGAAGCCCTGACGCTATGAGCATGAATCCCTGTGACATCATCCGCAAGAAGCGGTTCGGCGGCGAGCTGACCGAGCAGGAGATCCGCGCCTTCGTGAACGGCGTGGTGGACGGCAGCTTCGCGGACTACCAGGCCTCGGCCCTGCTGATGGCCATTTGCATCAACGGCATGACCGACCGGGAGACCCTGGCCCTGACCCTGGCCATGGAGAAGTCCGGCGACACGCTGAACCTGTCGGACATCGCCGGCGTGAAGGCCGACAAGCACTCCACCGGCGGCGTGGGGGACACCACGTCGCTGATCCTGGTGCCCCTGGTGGCGGCCTGCGGCGTGAAGATGGCGAAGATGTCCGGCCGCGGCCTGGGCTTCACCGGCGGCACGCTGGACAAGCTGGAATCCATCCCCGGCATGAGCATCGACAAGGACATCGAGGGCTTCAAGCGGCAGGTGAACGAGGTGGGCTGCGCCATCATCGGCCAGACCGCGGAGCTGGCCCCCGCTGACAAGGTGCTCTACGCCCTCCGGGACGTGACCGCCACGGTGGACTGCCTGCCCCTGGTGGTGTCCTCGATCCTGTCCAAGAAGCTGGCCGCGGGCTGCGACGTGGTGGTGCTGGACGTGAAGAGCGGCAGCGGCGCGATCATGGACACGCCGGAGAAGAGCCGCCAGCTGGCGGAAACCATGGTGCGCATCGGCAACATGAGCGGCAAGCGGTTCTCCGCGCTGATCACCGACATGGACCAGCCCCTGGGCAACTACATCGGCAACGCCCTGGAGGTGGAGGAGGCCATCGACGTGCTGGCGGGCCGGGTGAACGGCCCCCTGAAGGACGTGGCCCTGACGCTGGGAGCGCACATCCTGCGCAATGCCGGGACCATTGGGACCGTGGACGCGGGCATCCGGATGCTCCAGGAGAAGATCGACAGCGGCGAGGGCCTCAAGACCTTCGGCGACATGATCGAGGCCCAGGGCGGCGACCGCCGCGTGGTGGAGGACACCTCCCTTTTGCCCAAGGCCCCGAAGCAGGTGGAGCTGCGGGCCGATAAGGCCGGTTACATCACCCGCATGGTGACCAGCGACATCGGCAACGCCGCCAAGCTGCTGGGCGCAGGCCGGGAGCGCAAGACGGACGTGCTGGACCTGTCCGTGGGCATCGTGATGCACAAGCGGCTGGGCGAGTCCGTGAAGCGGGACGAGCTGCTGGCCACGCTGCACGTGGGCGAGAGGTCCGACAGGATCGGGGCCTACAACCTCTTGAAGAAGTCCATCGTCATCGGGGACGAGAAGCCCGACGTGAAGCCGCTGATCCAGGCGGTCGTGGAATGAGCAGGAGCAAGCGAACGGCGCGGGTCGAAACGCCCGCGCCGAAGGGAAACTGGCTGATGGATGCCGGGGGCGGCGTCCGGGCGGGCTGGCTGTTGGCGGTCAGCCTGCTTGCCTGCGCCCTGATTGGGGTCGGCGTGCGCTGGGGCCTCGGCCGGGGCTTCGCGGCGCTGCTGGACGCCTGGGGCGTGAACGCCGTCACCGCCCACAGGGCTCCGGCCTGGGCGCGGTGGTTCTGGCGCTGGCAGGGGAGCGTGGCCACGGTCCTCGTCAGCGCGCTGCTGCTGGCGGCGTCGGCGGGATTGCGGCGGCTGTGGCGGGGGACCCCTTCGGGCTTCAAGTTTCAACCGAGGCAAAGCCTCCTCGCCGCCCTCACCGGCCTGGCCCTGGCGGCGGCGGTGCTGCTGCTGGGCCTGCTGCCGGACAGCCTGCGCCGGGAGGCGGGCGCGCCCCGTTTCAGCGTGAGCCTGCCGGCCCTGGGCGCCGTGAGCCTGCTGGCCGTGCTGGCGGAGGAGGCCTTCACCAAGGGGGTGCTCTACGACGGCCTCGCGCCCCGGTGGGGCGTGCTCTGGGCCACGGCCGTCAGCTGCGCGGTGTTCTTCGCCATGAACGGCGGCTATGCCGGGAACGTGCCCTGCGCGGTGAACGTGCTGCTGCTGGGGCTGCTGGGCTGCCGGGTCTACACGCGATACGGCCTCTGGGTCGACGTGGGCCTGCGCTGGGGCTGGAGCTTCGCCACGGTGTTCCTGCTGGGCTTCGGCGGGGGAGAGGCGAGCCTGCTGCGCTTCTACGGCGTGTCGGAGACCCTGCTCACCGGCGGCGATGCCGGACCGGTGTACGGGCTGTATCTGACGATCATATTGGCGCTCGCACTGGTCTGGCTGTATCGCAAGCCTCGTTGAGACAAAGAAAGATCCTTCGCTTCGCTCAGGATGACTGTTTTTCCGCCATTCCGAGCGAAGGGAAGGATCTTCTTTTCAAGGCCGGTACACCCGAAGCTGTCCCGTCACCAGATGCACGTCGAAGGGCAGATCCTCGTAGATCTCCCCGTCGATCTGCACGGGCATGGGCCCGTCGGAGGCGAGGCGCAGCGCGGACGCCCGCTTGAAGTCCGTGGAGGGCAGGGTCAATATCTGCCGCTTCATCAGCTTCATGAACGCGCCGGGAATTCTGGGGCGGGAGATGTCGTCCACGATCACGATGTCCATCAGCCCGTCGTCGATCGCCGCCTCCGGGCAGACGGGGATGCCGCCGCCGATGCGCTGGCCGTTGCCGCAGCAGGCGATCAGCGCCCGGTGGGGCTTCTCGCCGTCCGCCGCGACCTCCCGGAACGCCTTGGCCCTGTAGCTGAACAGGGTGAGGATCAGCGAGGCCAGGTAGGCCGCGGAGCCGTGCAGCACGTTCATCCGGGCGTACCGGCGCAGGATCTCCACGTCGATGCCGGTGCCGATGGCGTTGATGCCCCGCACTCCGCCGCACTCCAGGTAGTCCGTGGGCTTCGCCTCGCCGTGCAGCAGCAGGTCCAGCGCCCCCTCCGGCGTCTGGGGGATGCCCGCCACGGCGGCGAAGTCGTTGCCGCTGCCGCAGGGGATGATGCCCAGGTGTACCTTCGACGGGTCCGCGATGCCGTTCAGCACCTCGTTCAGCGTGCCGTCGCCGCCCATGGCCACCAGGTCCAGCGGCTCGCCCGCGGCGCCCGCCGTCAGCTTCCGGGCGATGTCGATGGCCTCTCGCCGCCTGTGGGTCTCGTGGAAGGCGTGCTCCACGCCCAGCGCCCTGAGCCGTCCCTCCAGCGCCGTTCGGAATTGGACGGACCTGCCCTTTCCGGCGATGGGGTTGTAGACAAAGTGGAGCATGGGACATCGATCCTTCCTTGTGACAATGCATAAAAAAGCAGACCGCGCTTCCCGGCGGCGCTGGTTGGAGGCGCGCCGCCCAATCCGATGAGGTGGGGGGAGAAATCAGAGGGAGATCGTTTTGGAAGCGCGGTCTGCCCTGTGACTTAATAGTAACCTCACATTGTCAACTGAATATAAACTCACAATGGAATCATTATAGCACGTTTTCGGCCCGGGAATCAACAGGGATTTTCCAAAGGAAGGCTTGAATAATGGCGCAAACGGGGGTATAATACCCATAATATGCGCCATTTTGCGGAGGTAGCGGCATGAACGAGGCGATGCGGGCCTATCTGGACGCGCCCATGGACCGGCGGGGCACCCACTGCGAGAAGTGGGACGGCCTCGAGCGGTACTTCGGCCGGGGCGACCTGATCGCCATGTGGGTGGCGGACATGGACTTTCCCACCGTGCCGCAGGTGCGGGACGCCCTCGTGGCGCGGGCCATGCACCCCGTCTACGGCTACACCGACCTTTCGGAGGAGATGCGTCTTGCGGAGGCGGGGTGGCTGCAAAGGCGGCACGGCCTCGCCGTCAACGGCGACTGGATCCTCTACAGCCCCGGCGTGGTGGACAGCCTGTTCTTCTGCGTGAACGCCTTCACCCGGGAAGGGGACGGCATCGTGGTGCAGCCGCCGGTCTACGGCCCCTTCTACCGGGCCGTGGAGCAGAACGGCAGAAGGCTCATCACCAGCCCGCTGATCCTTTCGGAGGACGGCTGGCGGATGGACTTCGAGGGCCTTGAGGCCGCCTTCAGCGCCGGCGCAAAGATGATGCTGCTGTGCGCGCCCCACAACCCGGTGGGCCGCGTCTGGACGCGGGAGGAACTGCAAAGGGTCGTGGACCTGGCGAACGCTTATGATGTCATCATCGTCTCCGACGAGATCCACGCGGACTTCGCCCTGGACGGCCGCAAACAGCCCCGCATACTGTCCCTGGAACACGCGGAGAAGTGCGTGATGCTGGCCTCGGCCACCAAGTCCTTCAACCTGGCGGGCCTGCGCCACTCCAGCGCCATCGTGCCCGACGAGACCATGCGCGCCGCGCTGAAGCGGGAGATCGACCGAGCCCACGCCGGGGAGCCGAATCTCTTCGGCGCGGTGGCCCAGATCGCCGCCTACACCCACGGGGATGAATGGATGGACGCGGTGGTGGAGTACGTGACCGGGAACCGGGACTTTGCCGTGGACTTCCTGCGCCGGGAGCTGCCGGAGATCGGATGCCGGCCGCCGGAGGGCACTTACCTGATGTGGCTGGATTTCCGGGGCCTGGGCCTGGACCACGAGGCGGTGAAGCGGCTGCTGGCGGACGGGGCCCATGTGGCCATGAACGAGGGCACCTTCTTTGGCGAAGCGGGGCGGGGATGGTTCCGGATGAACCTGGCCACCCAGCGGGCGAACGTGGTCCGCACCCTGGAGAATATACGAAATGCGATACGGAGTCGGTAAACCGTGAAGAACTTTTTCAGCAACCTGTTCAAGAAGCCGGACAAGCAGATCGCCATGGATGTGGAGCTGGACGGCATGCACCCCAGCCACATCATCCAGCTGTCCTACCTGGTGATCGAGGGCCGCAAGGTGAAGGGCAAGAACTTCTACTTCGCCGCCAAGGCCATCAATCGCTACGCCCGGCAGGTCCACGGCCTGAGCGTGTACCAGCTGCGCAAGCTGTCCGGCGGCAAGGGCTTCATCGACTACGCGGACGAGATCTACCGGGATTTCGCGGACTGCAAGCTGATCATCGGCCACGACGTGGCCGGGGACATCCGCTACCTGCGCCGGGAGTTCGACAAGATCGGCGTGAAGCTGCCCAACTATCCCATCTTCTGCACCCTGAAGCACTACACCCAGGAGGCCCACATCCCCCTGAAGCAGAATCCGAACGTGATGAAGCCGCCGAAGCTGACGGAGCTGACGGAGCACTTCGGGCTCTCCGAGGAGCTGATCGCCCAGAAGTGCCACAAGTGGTACGGCGGCGGCGACCATCCCCACGACGCGCGCTACGACGCGGCGGCGGCCTACCTGTGTATGCTGGTGGGCGAGGAAATGGCATGAGAAAAAGACTGCGAAAGCAGTCTTTTTCTCATGCCATTGAGCAACACATTATTGACATATTTGCAATAGAATGGTAAAATGACCGCAGATATTCATGAGGGAGACTGGGCTTATGAGAAAACTTGCGCTGCTGCTCGTGCTGTGCCTGCTGGCGACGATGCTGCCGGGCATGGCCTTCGGAGAGGAAATGGGGGAGATCGCTCCCGAGGAAGTGATCGTCTCGCTGGAGTCGCCGGAGGAGGAAGCCGCCCCTGTGGAACCTGCTTTCGAGGAACCCGCGCCCGCGGAGACCATACCCGAGGAGCCCGCTCCCGCGGAGACCGTGCCCGAGGAGCCCGCACCCGCGGAGCCCGCTCCCGAGGTGACGACGCCGGAGGAGCCAGCACCCGCGGAACCCGCTCCGGCGGAGACCACCCCTGCTGAACCCGCGCCCGAGGAGCCTGCGCCAGCGGAGCCCGCGCCCGAGGAGCCTGCGCCAGCGGAGCCCGCGCCCGCGGAGCCTGCCCCGGCGGAGCTGGTGGGCATCATCGGCGACGAAGGCATCACCTTCGCCCCGGAGGGCGACGCGCCGGAGGACCCGGAGGGCCTGTTGCAGTACGAGGCCGGGGAGCATGTGGAAGGTGACCTGGGCCTGGATGAGCCGGACCCCGCCGTGGCGGCGGCCGAGATGGCCGAAGAAGCGCCGCAGCTGGTGGCGGCGGTGCCCCACACCGACCCCAACGGCCCGATCCTGGCAGCCTACCAGATCGTGCTGGGCGTGGGCGAGGGCTTTGCCCTGAACGCCTCGATGCCCGCGGGAAGGGAGATGGCCGTCAGCTTTGCCTCCACCGACCCGAACGTCGCCTCCGTGGGCGGCGACGGCGTGGTGTGGGCCTGGAACCCCGGCGACATCACCGTCGTGGCCACCGCCGCCGACGGCACCTATGCCGAGTGCTTCGTGTCGGTGCGCCGGGCCCCGGACGCCGTGGCCTTCGCCGTGCCCGCCTATTCCATCGGCAAGGGCGAGACCGCGCCCGCGCCGGGGGTGGTGCTGGGCAACGGCACCGCCGAGTATGCCGGCAGCTACACCCTCACGAGCTCCAAGCCCAAGGTCATCGCCGTCAATGAATACGGCCAGCTGGTGGGCAAAAAGACGGGCAAGTCCGTCATCACCGTCACCACCTACAACGGCCTCTCCGCCAGCATGACCGTCACCGTGGTCAAGGCGCCGAAAAAGATCACCATCGCCCTGGAAAAGACCGCCATGGGCCTGGGGGAGACGGGCATGGTGCGCTACACCCTGCCCAAGCGGACGGCCAGCCAGATCACCTTCACCAGCGAGAACCCCGCCGTGGTGGCCGTGGATGCCGCCGGCGTGATGACCGCCGTGGGCGAGGGCGTCGCCCGGATCCGCGTGACCACCTTCAATGGCAAGACCGCCTATGGAGACGTGACCGTCAAGGCCGCGCCCACGTCGCTGAGCTTTGGCTCGCCGGAGTTCATCATGGGCGTCGGCATGTCCACCACCTCCGCCGCCTTCGTGAACGAGGGCGCGGCGGCGGGCATCGCCTATACCATCGGCAACCCCGGCGTCGCCAGCTATGAGAAGGGCGTCATCAAGGCCCTGAACGTGGGCGAGACCGACCTGACCGCCACCACCTACAACGGCCTGGTCGCCACCTGCAAGCTGGTGGTGAAGCCCAAGCCCGCCTACGTGCGCCTGCCCTATACCACGCTGACCATCGCCGTGGGCGACGTGGTGGCCCTGACGCCGGACGTGGGCGACAGCGCCAGTACCTTCACCTACAAGACCAGCTCCAAGAAGAGGGTCTCCGTCACGCCGGAGGGCGTGATCACCGGCCTGGCCAAGGGCAAGGCCACCATCACCATCAAGACCTACAACAAGAAGAAGTGCAAGCTGAAGGTCGTCGTGAGCAACACGCCCGTCGCGCCGGTGACGCCCGTCACCCCGGTGCCGGAGCTGCCCGTGAACCTGGCGGGCCTGTCCTTCGCCATCCCGGCCCGCGTGACCGACATCGGCGGCATTCCCGGGAACCTGAAGATGATCGACGACATCCGCGTCAGCGCCCAGGGCCAGATCGAGGCCATGCGCGTGGCCGGGGTCATCACCGACGCCGACGCCTCCAAGCGGGCGAGCATCGTGAACAACGCCTTCGCGGACTACGCCTTCCCCTGGATGACCCCGGAATACCAGGTCTACTGGAAGGCCGCCAACAGCGAGGGCGGCGTCAAGGACTTCAAGCCCGGCATCGTCTACTACGGCCTGCCCTACATCTCCGGCTCCGGCAAGAACCGCCTCTACAACGCCTCCCGGGCGCTGAACGAAGGCCGCTACACCAACAGCGGCGCGGGCTACTACGTGCTGAACCGGACGAACCTGCTGAACAAGAAGTACGTGGGCAACGACTGCTCCGGCTTCGTGGACGCGGCCATCTGGGGCGTGGGCAAGGTCACCGACCGCACCACCGAGATCGCCAAGGACAACAAGAAGTACAAGACCATCGCGGACTACGGCAGCCTGCGCACCGGCGATCTGATCTGCAAGTCCAGCGCCCACGTGGTGATGTTCCTCTACTGGGCCAGCGAGGACAAGAGCCGCATGATGATCATCGAGAACGGCGGCATCGAGCCGGGCACCAACACCGTGCACTGCATCGTCATGGACACCGGCTACTATCAGGCCAACGGCTACAGTGTCCGCCGGCTCGCGTCGCTGGGGTAGGATACGAACAGGGCGTCTCAAAACAGGATGTTTTGGGACAGCCCTATGAATTGCGCCTTCGGCGCGTGAATTGTCCTGCGGACATGAATTGCACATCGTGCGTGAATTGCGCCAAGGCAAAGTTGCCTTGGCGCATGAAATGAGAAGACGCAATTCAAATCATGGAGCGAAGCGAGAAATCATGGCGAAGCCAATTCATGGCGCTATGCGCCGATTCATTCGCCTCTCAGACCTGATTACCTTCGGGTAAAATCTCGTTGTGAGGAGGATGGTGGAATAGTCCGACATGGCAATGGGGTGCCCCGCCGGGTTACGGCTTCCGCCGCGTCACGGCCTCGTGCTCCCGCGCCAGTTCGCCACGCAGCTCCAGGGAGTTCCAGCTGACGTTGCTGGGGGTCAGGATGGCCTTGAGGGCGATGCGGGGGATGCCCTCGTCCCGCATGCCCTGCAAAAAAGCGTCCAGCTGGGGACTGAGCAGGTGGCACATGACCAGCATCGGGTCGGAAAAGCCGCCGATGGTGGGCACGGGCTTTGCCGCCACGGGGATGCCGGCCAGCGCGCCGATGGGCAGGCCGTATTCAAAGGGCGACACGGCGCGCAGGGCCAGCCCCTGTGCCTCGCAGAGGGCGCGCAGCCCTTTGAGCGTCTCCCCGTCCAGGTTGTAGCAGAGTATCGTCGGCGCGGCCATGTCGCGGCCTCCTTTGCATGGGATAGGAACATTATAAGGCCCCGTCCGCTTCAATGTCAACTTGAAACTTTCGCCCGGGGCGTGTATAATCTCAGTGGAGTAATGTACGGAGGTCATACCCATGGACGCAATCAAAGGCTTGATGGATTTTATCGACCGCGCGCCGACGGCCTTCCACGCGGTGGCGCAGATCGCCGGGGTGCTGGAGGACGCGGGCTACGAGCGCCTGGAGGAGACGGAGCCCTGGCGCATCATCCCCGGCGGACGCTACTTTTTCACCCGGAACCGCTCGTCGCTGATCGCCCTCAGGATTCCCGCGGAGGGCTTCACGCCCTTCCAGATCGTCGCCAGCCACGGCGATTCCCCCTGCTTCAAGCTGAAGCCCAACGCCGACAGGGTCAGCCAGGGCCTGGCGGCGCTGAACGTGGAGAAGTACGGCGGGATGCTGATGGCCACCTGGCTGGACCGGCCCCTGTCCGTGGCAGGGCGGCTGGTCGTGAAGGGGGAGAAGGGGCTTGAGACCCGGCTGGTGAACGTGGAGCGGGAGCTGGCGCTGATCCCCAACGTGCCCATCCACTTCAACCGCAACGCCAACGATGGCGTGGCCCTGAACGCCCAGGTGGACATGCTGCCCATCGTGGGCATGGAGGGCGCGGACGTGATGGCGGCGGTGGCGGAGTGCGCGGGCGTGGGCAAGGCGCAGATCGCAGGCGCGGACCTGTTCCTCTACAATCGGGATCCGGCCCGGCGCTTCGGCGTGAACGGGGAGTTCATCGCCGCGCCCCGGCTGGACGACCTGGCCTGCGCCTACGCCTCCCTGCGGGCGCTGCTGGCGGCGAAGCCCTCGAAGCACATCGACGTGATGTGCGTGTTCGACAACGAGGAGGTGGGCAGCGGCAGCAAGCAGGGCGCGGGCTCCACGCTGCTGATCGACGCCCTGCGGCGCGTGGCGCTGGCCCTGGGCGCGGGGTCCCAGGCGCTGGAGGCCGCCCTCGCGGGCAGCTTCATGGTGTCCGCTGACAACGCCCACGCCGCGCACCCCGGCCATCCGGAGAAGTACGACGAGCAGAACCGGGTGTTCATGAACCGGGGCGTGGTGGTGAAGAGCAATGCCAACCAGAAGTATACCAGCGACGGCCTGTCCGCCGCGGTGTTCGAGGGCATTTGCGAAGGCGCGGGCGTGCCCACCCAGCGGTTCTCCAATCGCTCCGACATCGCCGGCGGATCCACCCTGGGCAACATCGTCAGCGCCTCGGCTTCGATGAACGCCGTGGACATCGGCCTGGCCCAGCTGGCCATGCACTCCGCCTGCGAGACCATGGGCGCGGAGGACGTCGGCCACATGATCCGGGCCCTCGCCGCCTTCCACGAGGCGGAGATCCGGGTGACGGGGGACGGGAGCGTGGCGCTTTAGAAGCCCACCAGGCGTCCAACGGCAGACAGTATAAAGAAAACCGGATTGCCACGTCGCTCAGGGCAGCGCCCTGACCACCTCGCAATGATGCGAAACAGCCTTGCGGCGCATCATGTCATTGCGAGGAGGCCCGAAGGGCTGACGCGGCAATCCGGTTTTCTATGCTTCCGCCTCTTCGACCTCGTCCGTGCGCCTTGGCGGGAGGAGCTCGAAGTTGATCTCCCCCAGGGGCACGTTGGCGCGCTCCACCCGCACGCGCACCCGATCGCCCAGCCTGAAGGTGGTGCCGGTGGCAGTGCCATAGAGCAGATTGCGCTCCCGGTCGTACTCGTAGTAGTCGTCCAGGCCGGAAATGTGCACCAGGCCCTCCGCACGGTTTTCCAGCTGCACGTAGAAGCCCCAGGCCGTGACGGAGCAGATTGTGCCGTCGAACTTCGGGCCGATCTGGTGGCTGGCCCAGGCGGCGGTCATGATGCCGTCGGCCTGGCGCTCGGCGGTGACGGCGGCGGTCTCCCGCTCGGAGGTGTCCCGGGCGATGTCCGGCATCAAGCCGGACTGCCTGCCCGCCAAATCCAGCTGCCCGTCCAGCAGCCGCTTCAACATCCGGTGCACCACCAGGTCCGGGTAGCGGCGGATGGGGGAGGTGAAGTGGCAGTAGTCCTTCAACGCCAGGGCGTAGTGGCCAAGCGGGCGCTCGCAGTAGCGGGCCTTCTTCAGGGCTCGGAGCAGGGTGTGGCGGATCACGTCCCGGGCCGGATGGTCCTTCACTTCCTCCAGGATCCCCTGGAGGATGCCGGGATGGGGCCGGGGCGGGATGCGGGTGTACAGGCCCAGGCCGGACAGAAACGCCTCCAGGGCGTAGAGCTTTTCCCCGTCCGGGTCCTCGTGGACGCGATAGACGAAGGGCAGCTCCACGCTCCGGGCCAGCGCCGCCACGGTCTCGTTGGCGCAGAGCATGAAGTCCTCGATGATCCGCTCGGCCTCGCCCCGGGGCTGGCAGAGGATCTCCTCCGGCTCGCCCTTTTCATTCAGCACGAACTCCGGCTCGTCGATCTCGAAGTCGATGGACCCGCGGGCCACCCGCTGGGCGCGGAGCACCCGGGAGAGCTCCCGCATGTCAAACAGCGCCTCCCGGATTTCCCGGGAAATGTCGCATTCGCCGCCCTCGTACAGTCGGTTCACCGCCTCGTAGGTCAGGCGGGCGTGGGAGTGGATCACGGACCTGGCCAGGTGATGGTCCACCACCTTGCCGTTTGCGATCTCCATGGTCAAGCTCATGGCCAGCCGGTCCACGTCCGGCATCAGCGAGCAGAGGTCGTTGGACAGGCGCTCCGGCAGCATCGGCACGGTGAGCCCCGGCAGGTACAGGGACGTGCCCCGCAGGTAGGCGTCGTCGTCGATGGCCGTGCCGGGACGCACGTAGTGGCTCACGTCCGCGATGTGCACGCCCAGCCGCCAGCCCTTTTCCGTGCGCTCAATGGACACGGCGTCGTCGAAGTCCTTGGCGGTGGAACCGTCGATGGTGAAGGTGAGGAGGTCGCGCAGGTCCTCCCGGCCCGCCAGGTCCTCCGGGCCCACCGCCTCCGGCATGCGCAGCGCCTCGGCCTCCACCTCCGTCCGGAGCTCCGTGGCGAAGCCGTGCTCCTCGGCCACGGCCCGCATCAGCGCCGCCATGCTGCCCTCGTTGCCCAGCACCCGCAGGACGCTGGCGTAGATGGGCCGGTTCATCTCCGGGTATCGCTCGATCTTCAAAAGCGCGATCTGGTCGTTCTTCACATAGTCCAGATCGCCGGTCAGCACCACGTCGTAGGGGATGCGCAGGTCGCAGGGCACGGCGGTGGCGATGGTTTTGACCTCCGCCCGGCGCTTGGGCGCGCCCTTCGGGGCGCGGCGCTCGATGCGCACGTAGGCGGCGAAGGTGTCCCGCTGGCGCTTTAGTATGGCGTTCAGCTGGCAGCGTTCGCCCTGGGGCCGCACCAGGATGAGGTCCCCCGGCATGCAGCGGTCCGCGCCGCTGACGACCAGGGTCATGGAGGGCCCGCCGGACAGTGGCTGGGCCAGGGGCGTGCCGTTGCGCTGGAAGGCGGCCCGGGCGGCCATCAGCCCGATGGCGGCGGGCACGGCCCAGCCGCCCTTGCGGGTGGGGGCGATCTGACCCTCCGAGGCCAGCGCGTCGATCGCCGCCTGCGTTTCCTCCAGCGGCGCCTCCAGGGCCTCGGACAGCCGCCGCGCCGTCATGGGCGCGCGGGCCTCTTCGATGAGCCGCAATACCTGTTCCTTCATGTGCATCCCTCGCTTGTCAAAAACCGGCTGTCATTCGGCAGCCGGTTCGTTAGGTTCGTCCCTCTTTTCCACGCGGATCAGCTCCACGCGGCGGTTGGCGACCTTCTCCACGGTCACATGGAAGTCGCCGCAGTCGAAGCCGTCGCCGGGGTCCGGGAACCGGCCCAGCACCTCCAGCACCCAGCCGTTCACGGTCACGGAGTCGTAATCCCCGTCGATGGGCATCAGCTCCCGCACGTCCTCCAGGCTCGCGCCGCCAGACACGCGCCAGCCGCCCTCCGGCAGGGTGACGATGTCCTCCACCACCTCGTCGTGCTCGTCCCAGATGTCGCCCACCAGCTCCTCCAGGATGTCCTCCATGGTGACGATGCCCACCACGCCGCCGTACTCGTCCACCACCACGGCCATGTGGTTCTTGGTCTTTTGCAACAGCTTCAGCAGCACGCCCAGCTGGGTGGAGGGCACCACGCACAGCGGCGCGGTCATCATCTGGCGGGTGGACTGCCTGTCCCGCAGGCGATAGAAGTCCTTCTCGTGGAGTATGCCCACGATGGTGTCCACGCTATCCTCGTACACCGGCAGACGCGAGCGCCCGCTGTCCTCAAAGGCGCGGGCGATGTCCTCGGCGCTGTCCTCCACGTCCACGGCCACGAGGTTTACCCGGGGGGTGAGGATGTCCTCGGCAGTGAGGTCGTTAAACTCGATGGCGGAGCGGATCAGCTCGCTCTCGTGTTCGTCGATCTCGCCCTCGTTCTCCGCCTCCTCCACGATGGTGATCAGCTCCTCCTCGGTGATGCCCCGGTCCTCCGCGGGCTTGAACACCCGGTAGACCAGCTTCTGCCAGCAGGTGGTGAGGAAGATGACGGGGGAGAGGAGGACGAGGATGGCGTTCAGCGCCGGATAGAACGCCAGCGCCACCTTCTCCGGGCGCTCCTTGGCGATGCTCTTGGGGGCGATTTCCCCGAACATCAGCACCACCACGGTCATCACCGCCGTGGAGACCGACACCCCCGCGCCGCCGATGAGCCGCACGAACAGCACCGTCGCCAGCGACGCGGAGAGGATGTTCACGATGTTGTTGCCCACCAGGATGCCGGAGAGCAGGCGGTCGTAGTCCTCGGAGAGGGCCAGCGCCCGCTCCGCCCGGCGGCTTCCGCCGTTGGCCAGGCTCTTCAACCGCGCCCGGTTCACGCTGGTATAGGCCGTCTCCGAGGCGGAAAAGAACGCCGACAGCGCCACCAGGGCGAGCAGCGATATGATTAGAAACCCGTTATCGTCCATTAAGGACCTTCACGCTCCTTCAATCATTGGGTGTGAAGAATGGAGAATGGAAAAGGCGAATGGAAAATGGAGAATGGCGGTGGAAATCCTTGCGGATTTCTATTTTCCGGGAAACCGGCCCTTTTGATTCCAATCAAATCCCGAAGGGATTTGCACCGCAATTCCTCATTCCCCATTCCTCATTCCCCATTCCCCATGCTTAACTCCTCATCCTTCACTCCGTCAATCCATCAGTCCCGCAACATTCTCGGCGCGATAGCCCAATTCCTTGCGCAGCGCCTCCTGGTCGGGCAGGCTGCTCATCAGCACCTTCGTTTCGCCCACCAGGGACACGCCTTCCAGGGCCGCGGGCACCAGCACGCTGTCAAAGGCGTTCAGGGTCATGCTCTCCTCGCCCCAGCGCAGCTCGCAGGGGGTCAGGGGGGTGAGGAACAGCATCCGGCCGCTCTCCAGGGGCATCGTGCCGGCCAGGTTCAGCCGGCAGAGCTCGAAGTGGTTGTCGGAGATGTAATAGGTGCGGCTGCCGCCCTTGCAGAGCACGGTGGTGCCCTCGATCTTCTCCAGCCTCAGGTCGGGCTTGCACACCGCAAGGGCCTTTTCCACGTGCAGCTCGCGGCGGTTGCCCTGCTCGTCCACGCGGTCCCAGTCCCAGAAGCGATAGGTCAGGTCGCAGGATTCCTGGATTTCATAGACCAGCACGCCCTCGCCCAGCGTGTGGATCATGCCGCTGGGGATGTAGTACACGTCGCCGGGGCGCACGTTCTGCCAGCGCAGGCATTCCTCGATGCGGCCTTCCTGGACGATCTTCTCCAGGCGCTCGCCCTTCGTGTCCACGCCGTAGACGATCCGGCTGCCGGGCTCCGCGTTCAGCACAATCCAGGCCTCGGTCTTGCCGCAGGGCCGGTTTTCGTGGGTCTGGGCGTAGGCGTCGTCTGGGTGCACCTGCACCGACAGGGGCGTTACCGGATCCAGGATTTTCAGGAGCAGCGGGAAATCGCCCTCCGACCGGCCGGTCAGCTTTTCGCCCCAGAGCTCCACCATGCGGTTCAGGGTCTGCCCGGCGTGGGCGCCGTTGGCCACGGTGCTCTCGTGTCCCGGCAGGACGGAGACCTCCAGGCTCTCGCCGGTGGCGTCCGCCGGCGCGTCCTTCATCATCGCGTCGCGCAGCATGTGCCCGCCCCAGGGGGTCTCCGCGCCGTGGCGGAAGCTGGGAGCCATCAACAGCGGATACAAATCCATGTCCATTCCTCCTTCGTTTTGAGAACAATTCCACACAAGCCGGTGAATCGCCCTTGCAAAAGCCGCCGGGCTACGATATACTTTAATAGTAAACCCAACCGCCCAAATACAATGTATCATTTCAGAGCGTCATTGTCAAGAAAAGGAGGGTCGTCCGTGCAAAAAATCCACTCGGTCAGCGCCCGCGCGCTGGCGGAATTCGCCTTTGAGAAGGGCGACCTGATCCCCGCGGCGCGTTCCGCCGCCCGGATGCGGGACGGCGTGCGGGGCCACCAGGCCCTGCAGGAGCTGCTGCCCGCCAGCTGGCGGCCGGAGGTGCCCGTCAGCCGGGACATCCCCATCGACGGCCGCATCCTGCGGGTGCACGGCCGGGCCGACGCTCTGTATCTGGACCGGGAGATTGTCCGGGTGCTGGAGATCAAGACCACCCAGAAGGACCCCTCCGGCATCCTGAAATACGACTACCCCGCCCACTGGGCCCAGGGGGAGATCTACGCCGCGCTGTTCTGCCTGAACGAGGGCGTGAGCCGGGCCGAGGTGCGCCTGACCTACGCCCGCCTGGACGGCAAGGTGCGCCAGTACACCGAGGAGTACAACGCCTGGGAGCTGGAGGAGCGCCTGCTGGCCTACGCGGGGCCGTACCTGGACTGGATCAGCCGGGTGGACGACTGGAAGGAGCGGTCGAAGCCCACGCTGGACGCGCTGCCCTTTCCCTTCGACACCTATCGGGAGGGTCAGCGGGACATGGCGAGGGCCGTGTACCTGGCCATGAAGCACCACACCAACGCCCTCATCGAGGCCCCCACCGGCATCGGCAAGACCGCGGCGGCGCTGTTCGGGGCGCTGAAGGCCCTGGGAAAGGGCTTTGTCACGGCCATCTTCTACCTCACCGCCCGCACCACGGGCCGTCGGGCCGCCGAGGATGCGCTGGACCTGATGCGGGCGCAGGGGCTGGCCATCCGCAGCGTCACCATCACCGCGAAGGAGAAGATCTGCCCCTTCGGCAAGGCGGACTGCATGGGCTGCCAGTACGCCGCGGGCTACTACGACCGGCGGCGGGAGGCTCTGAAGGAAGCCATGGCCATCCAGAAGCTGGATGCGGAGCATCTGACGGAGCTGGCGGCCAAACACGAGCTGTGCCCCTTTGAGCTGTCCCTGGACGCCTCCGAGACGGCGGACGTGATCATCTGCGACTACAACTACGCCTTCGACCCGAAGGTGCGCCTGAAGCGGTACTTTGACAGCAAGTCCGGCGCGGGGCTGCTGGTGGACGAGGCCCACAACCTGGCGGATCGGGCAAGGGACATGCTCTCGGCGGAGCTCTCCGGCGCGCGGCTCTCGGAGCTCAGGAAAATGGCGGCCAGCTTCGAGGGGAAGGACAGCCCGATGGTGAAGCTGATGGGGGAGCTGCTCGGCGCCTTCGACGGCCGGGAGGCGGAGCAGGAGAGCCTGTCGGAGCTGCCGGAGGCGCTGACCGAGGCGGTGAAGCGGTTTGCCGAGATCGCCGGGGAGCTGGAGCCGGTGGAGCCGGAGATCGTGGAGTTTGTCTACGACTGCCAGTGGTTCACCCGGGTAGCAAAGGCCTTTGACGAGGAGAGCTACAGGGCGCTGATGATGCCGGGGGAGAGGTACCTGGACGTGCGGCTGTGGTGCTTTGACCCGTCGAAGCACCTGAAAAAGGCCCTGTCCCGGGTGGGGGGCGCGGCGCTGTTCTCCGCGACGCTGGCCCCGATGGAGTTCTACGCGGAGATATTGGGCGCGGACGGCGAGGCGGACGAGAGCCTGCGGCTGGAATCGCCCTTCCCGCGGGAAAACCTGCTGGCGCTGCGGATGCCGGTGGCGGTGGGCATGAAGGACCGGGAGCGCACGCTGAACGCCGTGGCCCAGGTGATCCGCGCCATGGCCGAGGCCCATCCGGGGAACTACCTGGCCTGCTTCCCATCCTACGCCTACATGACCCAGGCGTTCCGGCGCTACCGGATGCTGTTTCCCTATGACGATGTGATCTGCCAGGAGAGCAGCATGCCGGAGCGGGCGCGGCAGGCGTTCATCGAGCGATTCCAGCCCGCGCCGAAAAAGAGCCTGGTGGCGTTCATCGTGCTGGGCGGGGTGTTCGCCGAGGGTGTGGACCTGCCGGACGACCGGCTCAGCGGCGCGGCCATCGTGTCCACCGGCATTCCCCAGCTGAGCTTCGAGCGGGAATTGCTCCGGGAGCAGCTGGACGACGCCGACGGCGGCGGCTACGACGCGGCCTACACCTATCCCGGCTTGCGGCGGGTCTTGCAGGCGGCGGGGCGGGTGATCCGCACGGAGACGGACCGGGGCGTGGTGCTGCTGATGGACATGCGCTACCGGCAGGAGAAGTATCGCGCCCTGATGCCGCCCCACTGGGACGTTGTGGACGTGAGGAAGATGAGCGAACTGAACGAGCGCCTCAGGCGGTTCTGGAACACAAAGGAGGATGTAACGTGAAGCGGATGCTCGCGTTGGCCTCTGCGAACTGCCTGGGGACGATCAGACCCGTACTGGATTACGCCCAGACGCTGGGGCTGCCGATGGAACTGGAGGAAGTGGAAGCGTGGTAAAGCGCGGACGGCGTGGGCAGAATGCCGTTTGATACAAAATGAACAGATCCTTTGCCTTGCTCAGAATGACAACCGTGGGGGACAGTCATCCTGAGCGCAGCGAAGGATCTGCTCGTTTTGTTGTCAAATATACTTGAACATGAACGGGACGAAGGGTTTACAGCTTCCTCACCAGCAAAACCTTGCCGTCCAGGGTCTCCACGTCCCGCTCGAAGCCGAAGACCTCGTAGAAGGCCGCGTGCTTCACGTCCACCATCGCGTACAGCCGGTCCGCCCGGGAGGCGCACAGCTTGATGAGGTGCTGCAGCAGCTTCTCGCCATAGCCCCGGCCCCGGCATTCCCCGGCGATGGCCAGGTTTTTAAGCTCCAGCGCGCCGTCCTCCCGGCGCAGGAGCACCGCGGCCCCGGCGGTCTGCCCGCTGACCATCAACGCGTAGAGCTCGCCGCTGGCAAGGCTCGCCTCGATGGTGTCGTCCGGGGAATCCGCCGCCTTCAAAAGGGGCAGATAGGCTTCCTTGCCCGCGGCGATGCGGCGGATCTCCAGCGGGGAGAGCTCGCCCAGTGCCCAGTGCTTGCGGCACAGCGCCACATAGCTCTCGTTGCCGCCCAGCACGATCTGCGCCCCGGCGCGGGCCACCCGGCCGTCCACCACGCGGGCGTTCATGATGGCCTTGCGCCCGCACCAGCACACGGTCTTGATCTCCTCGATGGTGTCCGCCCAGGCCATCAGCCAGTGGCTGCCCTCGAAGAGATTGCCCTGGAAGTCCGCCCGCAGGCCGTAGCAGATGACGGGGATGCCCATGCCGTCCACCACGTCCACCAGCTTCTGCACCTGCGCCTTGGTCAGGAACTGGGCCTCGTCCACGATCACGCAGTCGTACACCGACAGGTCGATCCCATCCAGCTCCTCCACAAATCTACAGGGCGCGCTCAGCCCGCTGCGGGAGCCCACCACGCGCTCGCCGTCCCGGCTGTCCAGCTGGGGCTTCAGCATCAGCGCATTCTGGCCGCGCTCCTGGTAGTTGTATTGCACCATGATGGCGTTGGCGGTCTTGGAGGACCCCATCGCCCCGTAACGGAAGTACAGCTTTGCCATATTGAAAATCCTCTCCAGCACAATTAAGGGTATTATACGCCCCGGCGCGGCCTCTTGTCAAACGCCGCGGTTTTTTGTACAATAGTCGCAGAAGGGAGGCGGGGCCATGACCATCGCGGGCATCATCGCCGAATACGATCCGTTCCACCGGGGCCATGCCTGGCACGTCCGTGAGACCCGTCGGATTACCGGCTGCGACTGGGTCGTGGCCTGCATGGCGGGCCATTTCACCCAGCGGGGGGAGCCGGCGCTCTGGTCCAAGTGGGCCCGGGCGCAAATGGCGCTGGCCTCGGGCGTGGACGCGGTGTTTGAGCTGCCCGCCCTCTTTGCCGTGCGAACGGCGGACGCCTTTGCCCTGGGCGGCGTGACCGTCCTGGGCGGCCTGGGCTGCGACTGGCTGTCCTTTGGCAGCGAGACCGAGGACATGGACCTGCTGCGCCGATTGGCGGCCCTGCGGGCAAGGGAGCCGGAGGCGCTGTCGGCAGCCATCCGGGCGAAGCTGGACGGCGGCCTTTCCCACGCGCGGGCCCGGGGCGAGGCGGTGGCGGAATTGCTGGGCATCGAGCCGGAGGCGGTCAACCGCCCGAACCTGATCCTGGCGGCGGAATACCTGCGGGCCATCGAGGCGGGGGGATACGCCATGACGCCCGTGGCGGTCAGGCGGGTGGGGGACTATCACGATGAAGCCGTCGGCCCCGTCGCCTCGGCCACGGCCATCCGCGGGGCGTTCCTGCGGGGGGACGCGGAGGCGGCGCTGAATGCCATGCCCGTGCCGGTTCGCCCCGATGCGCTGCACCCGATGGACGATTTGCTGCTGCACACCCTGCGGGGCATGCGCCTCGATGAGCTGGCGGCGCTGCCGGACGTGTCCGAGGGGCTGGAGCACCGGCTCTACGACGCCTGTCGGGTGGCCGCGACCCGGGAGGGCCTGCTGGAGGCGCTGAAATGCAAGCGATATACCCGCGCCCGGCTGAGCCGCACCCTGACCCACGCGCTGCTGGGCATGGACAGGGCGCTTGCGACGGCCCATCCCGCGCCCACCTACGCCCGCCTGCTGGGGGTTCGCGCCGGGGCGGAGCCGCTGCTGAAGGAGCTGTCCCGGCGGGCGACCCTGCCCGTCGTCACCCGCGCCACCGAGCTAAAGGGCGATCCCGTGTTTGAACTGGAGTGCCGCGCCACGGACACCTGGGCGCTGCTCCACGACGCGCCGGAGTTGCGCGCCATGGGGCGGGAGTATACGGAGAAGTTCGTAAAGCAGAGGTAAGAGTTGAGGGTTAAACTCTAAACTCTCTCTTGGTGCGCCTGTCGAACGACCTCCTGGATGCGCGCCTCGCTCACCGGCGCGCCCTCCCCGGGCGCCAGGTCCGCCAGGAACTCGATGTTGCCGTCGCCGCCGGTGATGGGGGAGAAGTCCAGCGCCCGCACGTGCCAGCCCAGTGTCGGCGCGAAGGCCGCCAGCTCCCGGAGCACCTGGGCGTGGGTCTGCGGCCGGGACACGATGCCGCCCTTACCCACGGCTCCGCGCCCCGCCTCGAACTGGGGCTTCACCAGCGTCACCAGCCGCCCGCCCTCGCCCAGGATGGCCAAGGCCGCCGGGAGGATCAGCCGGATGGAGATGAAGGACACGTCCATCACCGCCAGGGTCGGCGGCTCGTCGAACAGCCCCGCGTCCAGCGTCCGGGCGTTCACGTGCTCCAGGCTCACCACCCGGGGATCGGCCCGCAGCTTCGGATCCAGCTGGCCGGTGCCCACGTCGATGGCGTAGACCTTCCGCGCGCCGCTTTGCAGCAGCACGTCGGTAAACCCGCCGGTGGACGCGCCGATGTCCATGCACACGCGGCCCTCGGCCTCGATGCCGAACACCCTGAGGGCCTTTTCCAGCTTCAACCCGCCCCGGCTCACGTAGGGATGGGCCGCGCCCAGCACGGCCAGCACGTCGTCCCCGCCCACCTTCTGGGCGGGCTTTTTGATGGCCGCGCCGTTCACGGTGGCCAGCCCCGCCTCGATCAGCGCCCGGGCCTTCTCCCGGCTGCCCGCCAGGCCCCGCGCCGCCAGCGCCGCGTCCGCCCGCATCTCGTTTTCGCCCATGTTGCCTCCCTGGGAAACCCTGTCAACGATGCCAATTTATGCAAATCAGCCAAGAATCGTTTGACAAATTTGGATGATAAATATAAAATAACGTCGAAATATATTTCAAAATCATTGCAAAAGGATGTGTATTTCGATGAAGTTGAAGCGAATCACGCTGCTCGTGCTGGTTCTCGCGCTGCTGGGCACCTTCGCCCTGGCCGAGGCCGCGCTCGACGCCCGCCTGGAGAGTGGCTGCCTGAAAGTAGACTGGCGCGGCGGCACGGGGGAGTGCACCCTGACCCTTTACATGGACGGCTGGCCCGCGGAAGTGCTGCGGGTGCAGCCCAGCGGGAGCCTGGAGCGCGCCGTGGAGGGCGGCCACAGCTACATGGCCCGGTTGAACATGTCGGGCGGCTGCCTGACGGCGGATGCCGGAAAGGCGGCTCCGACGGCCGTTCCCACCGCCATTCCGACCCCGGAACCCACGGCGGTCCCGACCCCTGAACCGACAGCCATCCCGACCGTTCAGCCCACGTCGGCACCCACGCCCATCCCGACCGTCCGGCCCACCGCCGTACCCACGCCCACCCCCGTCGCCGGGACGAACCTCGGTGACCTGGCGAGCCAGGTGGTGGCCCAGGTGAACCGGGAGCGGGAGAAGCAGGGCCTTGGCGCGCTGCGGGTGGACGGGGAGCTGACCCGTGCCGCCCAGGTGCGCGCCCGGGAGATCGTCACCCGGTTCAGCCACACCCGCCCGGACGGCTCCGCCTGGTCCACGGTCAGCGGCAGCGCCTACGGCGAGAACGTCGCCATGGGCCAGCAGACCGCCGACAAGGTGATGGCCGCCTGGATGACCTCCCAGGGGCACCGGGAGAACATCCTGCGCCCCGGCTTCGGGAGCATCGGCGTGTGCGCCCTGCGGGTGGACGGCGTGATGTACTGGGTGCAGCTGTTCGGAAAGTGACCCGGTATCGCGACAATTTCCCGTGCCATGGGTTCAGGCACGGGAAATTCGTGTTTTACGCCACCATGTTGTTCAGCCACACGCCCCGCCGGATGAACGCGAACCCCAGCACGCACTTGAGCAGGTCCGCCAGCTGTACGATCAGGTACACCGTCTCCACCGGCAGCCCCGTCAGGTGCACCAGGCACCAGGCCAGGGGCACGGCGATGACCCAGGTGTAGCCGCTGTCGAACAGGAAGGTGATCAGCGTCTTGCCGCCGGAGCGCAGCGTGAAATAGGCGTTGTTGCAGAAGGTGAAGATGGGCATGCACAGGGCGTAGATGCGCAAAAACGAGGTGGCCAGCGAGCGCACCTCCTCCGAGGTCCGGTAGACCCGTGGGATCAGCGGCGCCACCGCCAGCATCACCGACAGCGTCACCACGCTGATGCCCAGGGAGAACACGATCAGCTTCCAGGCCTGGCCCTTCGCCAGCTCCATGTCGTTCGCGCCCAGGGCCTGGCCCACGATGATGGCCGTGGCGCTGCCCATGGACAGGAACGTGACCGCGAAGAGGTTGGAAATGGTGTTGGAGATGTTCATGGCGGCCACCACGTCCAGACCCCGGATGGAGTAGCACTGGGCCAGCATCGTCATGCCCATGGACCACAGCCCCTCGTTGATGAGCAGCGGCAGGCCCTTGATCGTGATCTCCTTCGCCAGCTTTCCCGGCACCCGCAGGCTGGAATAGACCCCGCGGATGAAGGGATAGCGCGTCTCGTGGCGATGGGTGTAGGTCACGACGATGGCCAGCTCCACGTATCGGGAGAGCACCGTGGCGATGGCCGCGCCCGCCACGCCCAGCTTGGGGAAGCCCAGGTTGCCGAAGATCAGCAGCCAGTTGAAGACGAGGTTCACGAACACCGCCGCGATGCCCGCAAACATGGGCAGCTTCGTCTCCCCGGTCTCGCGCAGCGTGCCGGCGTAGACCTGGGTCAGGGCGAAGGGCAGGAGCCCGAACAGCATGATGTGCAGGTACCGACGTCCGTGCTCAAGGGTCACGTCCACCCTTCCTGTGTCCGTGGCGTCGTGCAAAAAGCGGGTGATCAGAAACTCTCCGCCCAGCAGCAGCACCCCGACCGCCGCCGCCAGCAGCCCCGCGCAGGCCAGCAGCTTGTAGCGGAAGCAGTGGCGCACGCCCTCGTGGTTCTCCGCGCCGTGGAACTGGGCCGCGAAGATGCCCGCGCCGGAGATGGCCCCGAACACGCACAGGTTGAACACGAACATCAGCTGGTTGGCGATGGACACGCCGGACATCTGCTCCGTGCCCACCTGGCCCACCATGATGTTGTCCAGCAGGTTCACGAAGTTGGTGATGGCGTTTTGGATGATGATGGGGATGACGATGGCGAGCACCATCCTGTAAAAGTGCTTGTCACCGATCAACAGGCGCTTCAGCGAGCGCCGCGGGGTGAGATCGCGCTGCATGGGTCGGCTCCTTATCTGGTATTGTCTGTAGTGTATCACAGCCGGGGAGCGGGTTCAACGAACGCCGTGAAAAGACTTGTTTAAGGGAGGGAGGTTTGCAAATCCTGACAAATCCTGTATAATGGTCGCGAGGAGATGATGAGCATGGCGAACGACTTTCGCTCGGCCCGGTTCTGGGCGGCGGAGCTGATTGGACCGGCGCTGTTTCCCGGCGCGAGGGCCGTGGACGCCACCATGGGCAACGGCAAGGACACCCTCTGGCTGTGCGGATTGGTGGGGGAGACGGGCCGGGTGTACGCCTTCGACGTGCAGGCGGAGGCCGTGGCCCGCACCCGCGAACTGCTGGAGAGAGAGGGCGTGGCGGACCGGGCGGCCCTCTTCTGCCGGGGCCACGAGCACATGGCGGAGGTCGTGGACGGGCCGGTGGATGCGGTGATGTTCAACCTGGGCTGGCTGCCGGGGGCGGAGCACGGCGTTACTACCCGGGTGGAGACCACCTTGCAGGCCGCGGACGCGGCGCTCACCCTGCTCAAGCCGGAGGGCCTGCTCACGATCTGCGTCTATCCCGGCCACGACGAGGGCACGCGGGAGCTGAACGCCCTGACGGCATGGGCGGCCAGCCTCGATCCCAGACGCTACGACGCCCTGATGAAGCACTACATGAACCAGCCCAACGATCCGCCGGTGCTGATCGCGGTGAAGCGGAACAAGGCCAAATAAAACCGTTCATTGCTGAGGGTTGAACGCATGTAGTCAGACCCCATTATGGACAGATCCTTCGCTGCGCTCAGGATGACAGCGAATCGAAGTCCTGTCATCCTGAGCGGGAGGTTGGGAACCCAAAGGGTTTCCAAGTCCGGCCTGAAGGGCCGGACCGCGGATTTTCAATCCTGGGGATTGAAAACCGCGCCGTGCGAAGGATCTGTTCGCAATGTCTACAGACTACGTTATACCAATCCCACAACATTCCGTGAAGAACCTACATTTCAGAAAGAAACAGAAAGAGACCGGGGTCTGTAGCCAAATGATTTACAGACCCCGGTCTCTTTTTATGCGCTCTCCTGGTACATCCTGTACAAATTGTAGTACACGCCCTGCCGGGCCATCAGCTCCTCGTGGCTGCCCTGCTCCACGATGCCCTCGTCGGTGAGCACCAGGATGGTGGCCGCGCCGCGGATGGTGGTGAGGCGGTGGGCGATGGTGAAGGTGGTGCGGCCCTTCATCAGCCCCTCCAGGGACTGCTGCACCAGGTGCTCGCTCTCGTTGTCCAGGGCGCTGGTGGCCTCGTCCAGGATCAGGATCGGCGGGTTTTTCAGGAACACCCGGGCGATGGAGATGCGCTGCTTCTGGCCGCCGGACAGCTTCACGCCGTGCTCGCCCACATAGGTGTCATAGCCGTTTTGCAGCGACAGGATGAACTCGTGGGCCCCGGCCAGCTTGGCCGCCTCGATGATCTCGTCGCGGCTGGCGCCGGGACGGCCGTACTCGATGTTGGAGAGCACTGTGCCGGAGAACAGGTACACGTCCTGCTGCACCATGCCGATCTGCTTGCGCAGGGAGTGGAGGGTGAACTCGCGGATGTCGGTGCCGTCGATGCGGATCGTGCCGCTCTGGGCCTCGTAGAAGCGGGGGATGAGGTTGCAGAGGGTGGTCTTGCCGCCGCCGGAGGGCCCCACCAGGGCCACGCTCTCGCCGGGGCTCACGTGCAGGTGGATGTGGCTCAACACGTCCGAGCCGCCGTCGGCGTAGCGGAAGGACACGTCGTCAAACTCCAATTCGCCCTTCACGTCTTTAAGCTCCCGCGCCCCCGGCAGGTCCTCGATCACCGGCGGCTCCTCCATGACCTCCACAAATCGCTCGATGCCGGTGATGCCCCGCTGGAAGTTCTCCGTGAACTCCACCATTCGGCGCACTGAGGCCAGCAGCGTGGTGACGTAGAGCAGGTAGGCCACCAGATCCGCGGCGGAGATGCGGCCCTTGATCATGAAGATCGCGCCCACGCACACCACCAGGATGTACATGATGCCGTCGAACATCCGCGCCACGGAGTGGAACCCGGCCATGTTGTGGTACATCCGCTTCTTCACGCCCAGGAACGCCTGGTTGCCCTCGGCGAACTTTGCCTTCTCCACATCCTCGTTGGCGAAGGACTTCACCACCCGGATGCCGGACAGGCTGTCCTCCACGCGGGCGTTGATCTCGCCCAGCTGGTGGCGGGACTCCTTGAAGGTGCGCTGCATGGGCCGGGCGAAGTGGTTGCTGCACAGCACCATCAGCGGCAGAATCGCGAAGATGATCAGCGTCAGCGGGATGTTCATGCCGCAGAGGATCACGAAGGCGATGACCACCTTGATGGAGGTGATGAACAGCTCCTCCGGGAAGTGGTGGGCGAACTCGGTGATGTCGAACAGGTCGCTGGTGATGCGGCTCATCAGCTGGCCGATCTTGGTGTTGCTGTAGAAGGCGTGGGGAAGATCCTGCAGGTGGGCGAACAGGTCCCGGCGCATGTCGGTTTCGATGTGGGTGCCCATCACGTGGCCCACCGACTGCATGAAGTAGTTGGCGGCGGTGTCCACGATGCGCAGCAGCACGTACAGAAGGCTCAGCTTCACCACCGTGGCAATGGTCAGTCCGGCCAGGTTCGTCGCGCCCATGTTGGTGATGTAGCGCACGATCAGCGGCAGCACCAGGTCGCAAACCGTGGTCAGCGAGGCGCAGAACAGATCCAGCAGCAGCACCGGCAGCCGCGGCCTGAAGTAGGGCAGGAAGTGCTTGAAGATCCGCAGGTTTTCCGAGGCCGTGCGGTGCTTGAGGGTCTGCTGCATGGGACGCGCCTCCTGATCGAAGGGATTACCGCTATCATAGCGGATTTTCGGGCGCTGTGAAGCTATATACAGGTTAAATTTTCCGCGAAGCCAACCTTTTCATGGCGCCGCGGCGTCTTTATTATGGGAGGCTGTAAATCGGTAAATTGCGGAGATTGCCACAAAATCGAGCCAATTCGCCCCTTCCATAATATTGACATCGCAACGGGGCGCGAGTAAGATATATACGTAATAATATGCGCAATCGTGGCGCTGTCATCCTGACCTGACAAGGAGACATTCAGATGAAGAGATGGATCACACTGCTGCTCGTCCTGGCGATTTGCAGCGCGCCCCTGGTGGGCGGGCTGAACGTGCTGGCGGAGGAGTTTCCCATCGAACCGGCGGAGATTGAGCAGAGCGCGGAGGAGGTCGAGGTGGCCCTGGGCTCGGAGGAGGGCGAAGCCCCTGCCGGAGAGACCGTGGTCGAGGAGACACCCCAGGCGGCCTTCACCCCCACCTATGTAAAGGTGCTCCCGGAGGCACTGGAGATCTTTGCCGAGCCCGGCGGCATGGAGCCCGTCGCCGTCCTGAAGAAGGACGACGTGATCCTGGCCGTGGAGGCGGCGGAGAGCCGCCAGAAGGTGGCCTTCTACCTGTCGGAGCGGGGCGTGGTCACCGGCTACGCGGCCCCGGAGGCGCTGCAGGCGCTGACCTTCGAGGAGCTCGACTGGTACGTGGCCTCCTTCGCGGACAATGTGCAGGCCCTGTACAACGACGACCTCAACTACCCCCTGGCGCCGCTGGAAGCCGCGCCGGTGGGGGAAGCTCAGGAACCGACCGAAGTCGAGAACAGCGAAGTTGTTGCGGATGCGGAACCGACCATAGTCGAGAATGTTTCCGAAGAACCGACCGAAGTCGTTAATCCTGAACCGGCTGCGGAAGCGGCGCAGCCGGCGGAGGAACCGGCCTTGAATCCCGTCCAGGAGCCCGATTCGGAATCCGCTCCCGAATTGCAGACTGAGCCCGTGGCGGAGCCGGAAGCCCCCCAGGAGCCTTCTGCCGCAGAGCCGGAGGCTGCTCCCGAATCGCAGGCCGAGGCCGCGGCGGAGCCGGAAGCCCCCCAGGAGCCTTCCGCTGAGGAGCCCCAGCCAGCCCCCGAGGGGCAGGCCGAGCCCGGGGCGGAGCCGGAAGTGGTCTCTGTCGATGAAGCGATCGCCGCACCCACCGCCGAGCCCGTGACCGAGCCCGTGCCCGAGCCGGACGGCGTCAATTACGCCGTCGCCGCGCCCGGCGACCCGGTGCCGCCCACAGACTTCTCCATCCCCGCGGCCCTGTTCCTGGGCGTGAAGGAGACCGTCGCCCAGCTGACCCCGGCGATGGTGCCGGCGGACGCCGTCACCACCTTCACCTGGAGCAGCAGCAAGCCCAAGATCGTGGAGGTGAACCCCGCGACCGGCGCGCTGCTGGCGAAGAAGAAGGGCTCGGCGGTCATCACCGCCACCTCCGCCAACGGCATCCAGCGCACCTGCGCCATCACGGTGCTCAAGGCCCCGAAGAGTGTCACCCTGTCCGAGACCAAGGTGGTGCTGATGGGCGGCGGCCAGTCCCGACAGCTCTCCGTCACCTTCCCGAAGAAGAGCGCCGCGTTGGCCTACTATGAGTCCTCCGACCCGAACGTGGTGGTGGTCAACGGCGCCGGCCTGATCACCAGCGTCAACCCCGGCAGCGCCGTCGTCACGGTCCGCATCTTCAACGGCAAGACGGCCTCCTGCACCGTGCGGGTGCTGGACCCCTCGGTGCCCCAGCCCGCGATGATCGCCGTGCCCGACACCATCAGCCTCGGCGTGAAGCAGGTGACGCAGCTGACCCCCATCATGTACAGCACCACCGGCGAGAGCCTGGGCACCACGGAGTTCACCGTGGAGAGCAGCGCGCCGAAGAAGCTGAAGGTGGACGCGAACGGCGTCATCACCGCGGCGAAGAAGGGCGACTACACCCTGACGGTCACGGCCTACAACGGCGTCTCCGCCGTGTGCAAGGTGCATGTGGAGAAAGCGCCCAGCAAGATCGCCATTACTCCCAAGGAGCCCGTGCTGGGCGTGGGCCAGACCCGCCAGCTGGGCGTGTCCTTCCCCAAGGGTGGCATCGGCACTGTCACCTTCCAGAGCGCCAACCCCGGCATCGTGGCGGTGGACGCCGCGGGCTACGTCACCGGCGTGGCCGAGGGCAGTGCCGTCGTCACGGCCCGCACCCACAACGGCAAGACCGCCAAGGTCACCGTGAAGGTCACCCGGAGCCCGCAATACGTGGGCCTGAACGCCAATTACGCCCTGGAATACGATATGTTCACCGGCGCGTACACCGCCATGTACAACGTGGCGCTGAACCCCGGCGAGAGCTACCAGCTGAGCTGCGAGGTGGAGTATGGCGCCTATGGCGATGTGGCCGCCTTCGAGTCCTGGAACAACGCCGTGGCCACCGTAACGCCCGGCGGCCTGATCACCGCCGTCGCCCCCGGCGAGACCATCGTGGTGGTGCGCACCACCGGCGGCTCGGAGACCCTGTGCCGGGTGTGGGTCGCGGGGGCGGCGCCCGCCGCCGTCTGGTTTGAACCGGCGGAGCTGACGCTGGGCATCGGCGAGGTCCAGCCGGTCCCGGCCCTGGTCAGCAGCACCGTGGCCCCGGAGATCCTGGCCACGGCGACCTACGCCTCCGCCAATCCCGGGATGTTCACCGTGACCTACAACGAGGCCAACGCCCGCTGGGAGCTGACCGGCGTGGCCCCGGGCATCGCCTATCTGTCGGCCGCCGCCGGGGAGTATACCGCTGCGATGAAGGTGACGGTGCCGCCGCCGGTGCCCGTGTCCACCACGCCCACCTTCCGGCTGTTCGCGGCCTACGGCTACCAGAACCCGGATTACAAGGGCTACCTGCCCTTTACGGAGAACAACGCCAGGAGCGTGGCCAGCACCTTTGGAAACTCCAGCGTCAGCGGCCTGACTTACACAACCTATGTGATGGGCAACCCCACCAAGACGGGCCTGCTCAACGGCATTTCCAGCTTCTTCGCGGGCTCCACCGACGCGGACGTGAGCATCGTGTATCTCTGCTCCCACGGCCACATGACCAACGGCATCGCGGGCTATCGCATGTCCTTGCCGGGTTATGACGACAGTCCCAACAACGCCAACTACTTCCTGACCTCCCAGGAGATCTTCAACTGCGTCAGCCGCATCCGAGGATGCGTGGTGCTGATCGTGGATTCCTGCTACAGCGGCGCGTTCCTGGAGGACATGATCGGCCAGCTGGACGCTCAGGGCGGGCGCATCGCCGTGATGACGGCGGCCTCCGACACCCGCGCCACCTACTACAACGTCAAGAAGACCGAGAAGACCGTGGACTTCTTCACCTTCTTCCTGCTGAAGGGCCTGGGCTACAACCACCGCGACAAGTGGTGGAACAAGAACGCCGCCGGCAAGAAGGGGGCCTATCCGGGCTATCTGGCCGCCGACCAGGCCGGGAACCAGGACGGCATCGTCACGGTGGGCGAGCTCTACAACTACGCCGCCCAGAGCATTGCCGCCAACATCCCCAGCTACATGAAGAAGAGCTGGTATTGGGGCGACAAGACCCGGGTGCAGGTGCCGCGGTACTACGCCGGCAACCTGAACGACCTGGTGATCTACCAGCCCCGGTGATGCGGGCATAGCGAAGGGGCTGCCTCAAAATACATCTGGACGCTGCAATCATCCCCGTAGGGGCGGCATTCATGCCGCTGGGAGCGGACCCTCCGCCCGCGGACGCCATGAATGGCGTCCCTACGGTGGAGATTAAACCGTCATTAGTATTTTGAGACAGCCCCTTTTCATATGTCAGCTCCCACGAGGGAGCGCGCCTATTCCGCCATGATCCGCCCGACCTGCGTCGGGGTGATGAAGCCCGTGGGGGAGAGGCCCTGGGCGCTCTGCCAGCGCATCACGGCCACCGCCGTGGCGGTGTCGTATTCCCCGGTGAGCGGTCCTTCAAAGTAGCCCATAAGGCCCAGCCGGTTCTGCAGCGCCAGCACGTCCTCGCCCGCGTCGCCCCGGCCCAGCGCGCCGTTTTCAGCGTCCCGCAGGGGCTCGGTGAAGGCTTCGTAGTCCGCACCGTCCGCCGCTGTGTAGCTGCCCTCCAGCAGCAGCTGCCGCAGCGCGCGCCCGTCCCTCGCGCCGGTGAAGATGCGGGTCTCGGTGCCGTCGGGGCAGTTTTCGGCGATCCACTGGGCGTCCTGCCACTGAAGCCGCACGCACCCGTGGGAGGCTCGCTCGCCCTCAAGCAGCTGGCTCACGGCCTGGGGGTCGACGGTGTCCATGTCCTTGTCGGCGTAGGGGAGGGAGTGGAACAGGATCGAGCCCTGGATGCGGGTGGGGTACTTCACGTAGCACTGGTACTGGCCGATGAAATACCACTCCGAACGGTCCGCCGCCCGGGACTTTTGCAGGCGGAACGTGCCGCGGGGCGTGGTGCCGTTTGCACCGGTGGAGCAGACCATCTGCCGGGCCACGGAGCCGTCCGACCGGCGGTACACCGTGGCGATCTGGTTGGCGATGTCCACCTCGATGCGGTATTCGTCCGCGCCCGCCGCCCGTGCCTGCGGCGGCGAGACCAGGCAGAACGCCACGCACAGTGCCGCCAGAGCGATCCAGAATCGCCTCAACTCGAGCCCCTCCCAACGCCCGCGTCAGCGGGCCGATATGCCCATATTTTACCTTTTCCGCCGACCATTTGCAATCCTATCCCGCTGGTTAACAAAGATTAAACGCAAATATGCCCGTAATTCAACGCGCCGATCCCCCTGCAACCTATTGACAGCCGCCGCCAAACGCGGTATAATGTTCAGGCAATCGAGCGAGCACCATTAGCTCAGTTGGTAGAGCACCTGACTCTTAATCAGGGTGTCCAGGGTTCGAGCCCCTGATGGTGTACCAGACGAAAGCCCCTGAAAACACGGCGTTTTCAGGGGCTTCTATTTGTTTTTTGTGCCGCAACCGGGAGGGCCGATGCAACTTTTCCGCAACTCACGGAATCGCTTTCTTTGCGCCGGTTTGGGTGGTGAACATGGAATCCAGCTTGGCGGCGGTTTTCTGCATTTGCGCCTCGGAGAGGTGGGTGTAGATGTTCAACGTGGTGGTGATGGAGGTATGGCCGACCAGCTTCATGGTCTCGAATGGTTCCAGGGAGTTCTCCCAGCACATGGTAATGAAGTTGTGGCGCAGGGCGTGGGGCGTGATGACGGGCGACCACTTCGAGCGCGGATCTCCGGCGCGATAGTGGTTGGGATCGGCGGGGGTGACAAGCTCGGCGGCCTGCATGAGTTCTACCCATAGACGCTCCGCTGACGTCTTGGCGAGGGGCTTCCCGGCGTCCTCGCCGTGGGCGATGTAGGTGTCGGGCAAGCTGCGCAGCGGCGCGAGGATGGCCAGCAGGGGCGCAGGGATCGGCACTTCGCGGTCGCTGGCCTCTGTCTTGAGCTCTCCGGCCGCGCCGCCGGCCTTGTAGTCGATGTCCCGCTGGATGTGTGCCCGCTGGGTCTTCCAGTCGATGTCCCGCCACATCAGCCCGCGGGCCTCGCCGGGTCGACAGCCGAGGTAGTACATCAAGGCGAGGTAGTGCCCGGCGACGTGGGTGGCGCAGACGTCTGCGATTGCCTGGCGCTGGGCCTGGGTGAGGACGGGCTTTGGCTTGGCTTTGGTGGCCGAGGGACGCATAAGCGCCTCGGTGGGGTCGTTGGCGATCAGCCGGTCGGCCTTCGCGCTCGCGAAGATCCCGCGTAGCGTGGCCAGGATGACGGTGATCTTCGTGCCGCTGCGTCCTTTGAAGCGGTTGACAAACCCCTGCAGCTCTATCGCGCTGATGGCGCGGAGGTTGCGGTCGCCGAACACGGGCAGGATGTCCTTGTTGAGCGCGGTTCGATAGCTTTGCTTCGAGCTGGGTGACGTGAAGGGCGCCTTACGAACCCTGAACCACTCCGTGGCGTAGTCGCCGAAGAGCCGGTCGCTGGCCAGGGCTTCTCCGGTGATGTACTGCGCGATCACGGCCTCGCGAGCCTGCCGCAGCTCGTCGCGGGTGTAGCCCTGGATGTACTTCACGACGGGCTTGCCGTCGGCATCCACGCCGATCTTTACCTTCGACCTGTACGGCTTCGTCCTTTTGGGCATAAAAAGACCTCCTTCGGCTTGCAAATTCCTCGGAGGCTGTGCTATAATGATCGAGCAAGCCTCTTTATCTTGGGTAGTGCTGGGATATTGGGTGTTGCGTCTCCCTCGCCCGGGGTGGTAGCCGGACGGGGGATTTTTGTGTCTCAGACCCGCAGCTGGGAGCGCAGGGCCTCCTGGAGCACCTGGGAGAAGTTGACGCCCCGCTCCAGGGCAGCGGCGTTCAGCCAGGCAGGCAGGGTGACGGT
Source organism: uncultured Eubacteriales bacterium (assembly GCA_900315585.1). Taxonomy (GTDB): domain Bacteria; phylum Bacillota; class Clostridia; order Christensenellales; family Aristaeellaceae; genus UBA2862. The sequence continues at coordinate 43,782 of OMZP01000006.1, forward strand.
GCGGTTGACGGAGCGGTTGACGTGGGCCAAGCGCACGGCGGGCATGTACACGTCCACCAGCACGGCGCGCTCGTTGGCCTCCAGCCGCACGTCCTTCAGCGCAGTGGGGGCGGGAATGGCTTCGCCGTCCTCCTCCAGCCCAGCCATGGTCAGCCCCAGCAGCTCGCGGGCGGAGACCAGGGCGTCGTCGTCGTTCTCGCCGCTGGTGGCCACGTCCAGGTCGGGGAACACCACGGAGATCTCCTCGCCGTCCTCATAGCCAAACACGGCGGGATAGAAGTAGCGATCTGCCTTTTTCATATTGAAACCCCTTTCGGGGGCTGCGGTCAACGGAACCGCAGCCCGGATTGTCGTTCGATGGAGTCGAGGGTCTTTCTCGGAATGCTCTTGCAGGGGGCCTTCACGGTGACGCGGCCCTTTTTCATGGGGTGCTTGAACTGGTGGTGGCTGCCCTCGCAGTTGACCTCAACCCAGCCGTCCCGCTTGAGCTCTGCGATCACCTCTCTGCCGGACCATTGTCTCATGTGCCTTTCCCTCCTGACAGGAATAGTATAACACATATAATAGTATTTGTCAATAGGAAACTGCGAATATTTTTATATTTGTTGTTGAGATGAGCTGGGCGGGGAACAGGGCTTTGCCGACATCGACCATTTAAGGATCCAGCTTATGTCCGCAATAGGGGCAATATTGTTTAGCTGCTTCCTGATCCGTGCCGCGCTTGCTGATGGCGCTGGAGAAGCCGCCTGCGATGATGCCGGTGGGAATGGCAATGATGCCGATCCCAACCAGGCTTATGACCGACGCAAAAAAGCGCCCTACAGTGGTGACCGGGTAGACATCACCATAACCCACAGTAGTGAGCGTACAGATGGCCCACCACAGCGAAGCGATGACGTTTGGGAATTGCTCGGGCTGGACAGGGTTTTCCACCGTGTACATGATGATCGCGCTGAAGAGCATGACGAACAGACACAGCACCACCGAGATCACCAGTTGTGCAGCCGATTCGCGCAAGACCTCGACGATCACGCTGAGAGCATCGAAATAGCGTCCCAGTTTGAATACGCGCAGAAGTCTGAACAGCCTGAGCAGGCGCACCATGCGCAAAAAGCGGAAGTCCGCCGCCACGAAGGGCAGATAAAACGGCAGGATAGCCAGAAGGTCTATGATGGCCATGAACGACAGCACATATTTCAGCCGTGGGTGCTTCGCTTCGGGATAGAGCAGGTCCGCTGTCCAGATGCGCAGCAGATATTCCACTGTGAACACGGTGACCGTCACAACCTCGAAGGCGTGAAACACACCGCCATAGCTCATAGACAGATTCTCGAACGATTGCAGGATGATCGCCAATATGCTCAAGAAGATAAGGGCCATAATCGAGATGTCAAAGATATGGCTCGCCTTGTCGCCTTCTTCGGCCCTGCTGATGATTTCAAATACACGCCGCTTCATTTGCGCTTACCAAAGAAAAGGTTATACCATAGTCTCTCGCGCTTGCGCCGCCGACCGGCCTTCGTCGTAGGGATGCCGGTGGCGCGGCGATCTTGCGCTTGGCTTTCGTGATACCCAACGCCCGCTTCCAGCTGAACGTGAGGCCAGGGATGCGAAATTTCTTCTTTGCCGACATGACGAACCTCCTCACGGGTTGCACTGGCCGCAGGGGTCATAACCCATGGCGATGACATCTTCCCGCTTGCCGGTGAACGCCTTCTTGTTCTTGTCCTTCATCTTCGCGACGCCAGGACAGTCCGGATAGTGAAATTTCTTTGAATTGGTATTGAGGATATAATCGTGGGAGTCGGCGGATCCGGCAGTGGCAGCGGCTGAGGCCGTGGCGGTGACGCCGAGGGCCTGCTGCATCTGATCGAGGTATTCATCCAATGTTCCGCAGACCTTTTTGGATTTTGTGCCGAAGGAAATCCGCGCCTTCTTGCCGACGATATAGCGGCAGGATTCCCATCCGCCGAGGGCCAGGGCGTCCACGTAGAGTTGGGAGACGGTGGCGGGATCGCCGCTGACGGTGTAAATCTGCGCGGCATCTGACCAGAGCATGGAGGAGTGGGTGCTGCTGTCGACAGAATAGTCGCAGAAGATCGCGCCTTCGGCGTTGTCTGAGCCGACAATATCGAGACCGGCTGCTTTTGCAAGCGCGCTTGCATCATCTTCGCAGACTGCGCACAGGTTGGCACAGAGCAGCCCAAAGGCCAAGATCAAAACCAATAGCTTCTTCATGAGGTTCACTCCTTTTCATTAAATCGATTCGGGAACAGGGCTTTGCCGACATCTACCATTTTGCGCTGCTCCTTGAGCGTCATTCGCTGCATGGCGCGATTCATCTCTTCGATCATGGGCAATTTAAGCCTTTTCTTCGTCTGTTGTAACATCTTGGCGGCAGGGGAGTTTGAGCCGAGGCTATCTGTGATTTCGTCCCAGCCCATTAGGTGTCCAGGCGTGGTTTGCAAGGCATCGGCGATAGGAAGGATAACCTTTGAATCAACGCCAGATATATCTCCCTTTTCGTATCTGTAGACAGTAGCGGGGGATTTGCCAATCAATTCTGCCAGGGTTTCAGCGCTCATGCCGAGTTGCTTGCGGCGTTGCTTGATTCTTTCGCCGATGTTCATAATCTTCACCTCACAGAGCCATTATAGCAGAGCAGTCGCAAAAATGCAACACACAAAGAAAAGAAAATTGCAAAAATGCAAATTTAGGTATTGACAAGTCGCATTAATGCGAGTATACTGTGAGTGTAATCGCAAATATGCGAGAAACAAAGGAGGGAAAAGCGTGGTAAATGTGATCCGATTGCAGAACGCGCTGAAGAAATGTGCGGTTTCCTATGAAGAAGCGGCCCGTGCCATTGGCGTAGATCGTTCTACGTTCTACAGGCGAGTGCAGAGAGAAGGCGCGAAATTCACGGTCGAAGAGGTCGAAAGACTTAGCGTCTTGCTCAAGCTCTCTTCGCAGGAGATGCAGGACATTTTTTTTGACAGGGAACTCGCATAAATGCGAGATTTAACAATCAGCATGATCGGAGGTGAGAGAGTGACCGCATTTTCCGAATGGATGAACCAGATGATGACGTTAGTGTTCCGATGGACGCCAACGCTGGCCTATGGTTGCTTGATTCTTGTGTTTGGCATCCGCATTTTTGAGGATGATGGATTGATTCCAAGAGTAGCCTTACCGATCTGCGTCTATCTCTTCATCTGCTCGTTAACCAGCTAAGGAAAAGAAAGGATAGAGATAAGGCGAGGCAAGGCACGATCATTTCAGGTTTTCCTTCGGCTATGGATTGTGCGGCCGCGAGAAAACTGAGGAACGAGACCATCATGAACGCAAAGGCAAGCAGCAGTTTTGCCAGGATGAGGATGATAGGGACGATCGCGAACCGCGGTTTATAATTTTGCGCTCGGTAGGAGATGGAACGCCTGGGGATATTGTTCCACCGACTGAGGCGATCATATTCCGCTGAAACCCTTTTGCAGAGAACGTTCCACTCTCGAACGAACGAAAGGTGGTTAACAGTAAGCGATCGGAAGGAGCGGAGTTTACCGCCTGCCAGCAACGGAGCCGATGCGATCAGATCAGATACTTTTTGAACAGTAGCACGATCGGGATCTTGCGCATTACGCATCATAGTAGGTTCAACGAGCTCGAAGAGCGGAGCAATCATTTTTCGAAGGCGGCGGAGTGTGAAGTCAGAACGGCGGTAAGTCATGAACGAGATAACAGCGACAGCCGCAGATATGACGAGCGCGAGAGCGGAGCCGGTACTACTTGGAAATATGTCCGCGAAGGTGTTTAAAGTACTGGAGACGTCTTTAAACATAAGAATCGACCACCTTTCGAGACGATTATACCACACGCGCCGAGGACGGTGCAACCAAAGCGTTTTTGGAAATAAAACGGAGCTGCACTTTTGTGTACAGCTCCGCGAGAAAACAGGCAATGGTCAGGAGAGTGCTTCGGGATGGAAAACGCCGTATTCAATAATGCCTTGATCGATGAGTTCGACGATTCCACGGCTTTCCAATTCTTGCAAGTGTTTTCGGCTAAATGCAATGGGATCGAAACGGTCTGAGTTATTCGCTTCACATGTTTCCTTGATGCGCTTTAGGCAAACAATGGCATCTTCCGAAAGATACATTGAGATCCCTCCATTCTCGACAGGCTTTTGTAACTGACAGGTATATTATAGCATAGAACAATGGATAAAACAACAACCCAGCACTACCACTCCACTACCACAACCAATGAACCACATGATCGGAGGTGAGAAGATGGGAGACGTTTCACTGTTCATTGCCGGCGTGGCACTGGGTCTGTTCATCTACAGGGTGATTGTCGAGATCACCTGTAGGACGACCCGGCTGACGATTTGCGACATCTGCAAGTATGGCAACAGAAAGGCCGCCAGACGGCGGCCCAAATAGGGGCTATTTCTTAGGAGGCTGCTTTGGCGGCGGGGTGGCCGGGCGAGGCTCAGGGGCACCATCATGCTTAATGACGGGTTCCTTCGTTGGCCTCTGAATCGGTCTGGGGGTCGGGTTGCTGGACATCGTTGTCACCTCCTTCCACGATCCCTAATCTATCTGTTTCTGGTACAAAATCACGCGCAGTCTCCACCGACCAATACTCCGCCCGCCTGCTCTACTGCTACGAGACGCCGTCGCCCATGTTCGGCGACGTGGGCGAGGGGACGATCGGCGAGGATGGCAAGTGCTACATCTGGCTTGACCCCGTGTTCGCACAGACTGTCACCACGACGCAGTATCAGGTCTTCCTCCAACGTTACGGGGAGGGGGAATGCTACGTGAAGGAGCGCCGGGGCGGGTGCTTCATCGTGGCGGGCACACCCGGCATGGCGTTTGGCTGGGAGGTCAAGACCAAGCAGCGCGACTTCGACCAGCGACGGCTTGAACGAAACGACGAACCCTTCACCGTACCGACTGTAAACTATGGCGCAGACGCCGCGAAGCACATCGACGATATAAGAAAGGAACGTGAAGCAGCATGAAGATCATTACCAGTGTGACCGTTTTCAATGACGCGATTGGAACCCGCATGAGCGCCACCTACAGCGAGATCGACGAGGCCACGGGCCGCGTCATCAGCGACAACAACCGCTTCGACCGCGTGATCACCGACCAGGAGGCCAAGGACCACTCGGCCGCCCTGTTGGAGTACGCCACCGAAAGCCTGCCGGAATAAGGAGGGAGAATCATGCAGATACACCAGTATCCAGCCATACCGAATGCGCCTGCCGACGCGGATGTGCTGGCGATCGAGGCAAACGGGATCACCTACAGGGTCAGCAAGGCCGTGTTGGCCGCGGCGATCGCCGCCAACATTACCCCGGCGGATATAGGGGCGTACAGCAAGACCGAGACCTATTCCAAGACCGAAACCGAAGCCGCTATTACAAACAGGACCGCCACCCTGGCCGAGGTCCGTGCCTACCTCGGCCTGACTTAGAGTGTGTTTCTAAAATGCCTGAAGCGCATTTTCGGCGGATTTGCCTGCATTTCTGTGTTGCTTTTCCTCGACTTGCAATTAATCCGGCGTTCGGGAAGATTTCCGGCAGGGCCGCCTATAGACAGGGTGGGGCAGCATGCCCCGAAATCAAGAAAGAGGGTGGACACATGAGACGAGGAACCACGCCGGACTTCATACTGGCCATTCCGGGCCATGACCTGCGGGAATGCACGGTGAAGGTGACGCTCCGGCAGGACGGCAGGATGCTGACGCTGGCGGGCGAACGGCTCTCCCTGAGCTACGACGAGGGGGATGGCGGGTGCACGGCCATCGCCTTCCGGCTGACTCAGGAGGAGACGCTGGGCTTGCGCACCGGGCAGGCCGAGGTGCAGGCGCGCTGGGTGGACGCGGAGGGCACGGCCCTTTGCACCGAGATCGACACCGTGGGCGTCGCGCCGGCGCTGCTGGAGGAGGTGATCCTCCATGAGGACGGAGGGCCCGAAGCGGGTTAAGATGCGGGTGGCGGAGGCCAGCCACGCGGCCACGCTGCGCCCGGAGCGGGTGCGGGTGGTGCATGACGCGCCATTCCCGGACTACCAAGGCACGACGGACGTGACCCCGAAGGTGGAGCCCCAGGCGCTGCCCACGGCGGACACCGTGCTCCACGCGGACGTGACTGTCCGCGGGATTCCCTTTTACACCACGACCAATCCCAGCGGCGGCTACACCGCGATCATAGGAGGTTAATATGGCTGAGAATCTGTATATCAACAAGGTAGTCTATGGTGGCGACACCCTGATCGACCTGACCGGCGACGATGTAATGGCAAGCGATGTGCTTGCCGGGAAGAAGTTCCACTTGCCGAGCGGCGCGGTGGGGATCGGTACCTGCGAATACGATGCGGACACCAGCGATGCTACGGCGGTGGCCGCTGAGATCCTGCTGAACATGACCGCCTATAAGAACGGCGCGAAGCTCACTGGCACCATGCCGAACAATGGCGCCGTGGCGGGCGCAATCGCCACCAAAGAGGGCCAGTACACCGTGCCCCAGGGCTATCACGACGGCAGCGGCAAGGTTGGCATTGATGCTACCGAACAGGCCAAGATCGTGGCCTCCAACATCCGCCAGGGCGTGTCCATTCTGGGTGTCACCGGCACCATGAGTGGCTCCGAGGACGTGAAGGCCCAGGCCAGGACCGTCACCCCCGCCACGACCCAGCAGGTGGTCACCCCGGATTCGACCCAGGGCTACAATTACCTCTCCCAGGTCACCGTGGCCGCTATTCCCTATGCCGAGACCGACAACGCCGCCGGCGGCAAGACCGTCACCATCGCGGCATAGCGGAGGCGCGGCATGGCAAACAACGCGAACGTGAACAAGGTCGTCTACGGCAACCGCACGCTGATCGACCTGACCGGCGACACCGTGACGCCGGAGGCGTTGCTGGCCGGGCATACCGCCCACGACGCCAGCGGCGCGCCCATCGAAGGCGCCGTGGAGATCGCCACCCTGGCCGAGGTCCGGGCCTACCTGGGGTTCCAGTAGGGGAGAGGAAGGACTGAAAAGAGCAGAAATAGAACAGAGAGGTGAAGCACATTGGATGTTAAGGACAAACTCGTGACCGTGGAGGAGTTAGGGGAAGCTTTTGAACGATCGACGGCTAAAGACTGGTCGCTTGGCAGATACGTTGATATATCAAGCTATCGGACGGACAATAGATATACTACGCCATCGGATGGGTATTTATATATGTATACTCGAGACGCTAAATGCTATATAGGCGGCGCTAGTGTGCGTGCTGGTGGCGGTTCTATGTATACTACGGTTTTCATTAAAAAGGGCTTAAGTCTTTTTTTGAGTGCTGACCTCAACTACAATGAACTTGTATGGTTCGTGCCTATAAGGTAATAGTCATAAAGTTACCTGAAGCTACCGTAAAAATAGCCCGATTGTCGAATAAGCCTAAAGTTACTGTAAACTACCGTAAAGAATAACCCGAATATTGAAAACTGAGCACAAGCCCCGCACGGGGCTTTTTTGATGCATTGGAGGACCGACGGACCAAAGGAGAGGAGAGGATTACATGGCGACTGTTTACATCGGCGGTGCGTCCATCGACGAGAACGGCAAGTCTCATGGTGGGCAGGCCGGCAACCAGACGGGACGGGAGCTGAAGCGACAGAAGTATTATGTCCACACCAAGGGCTGGCGGGTGTTCCGCGCCAGGAGCGCCGAGGTGGCAGAGCGCATCGCGGCGGCCATGGCGGCGGCGGTGGCGAACCGCCATATCGGCTACGACCAGTACCAGCGCAACACGCTGTATAAGGCCGCGCAGCCCTTCGGCTTCGACCCGGCCCGGGTGACGGTGGACTGCGAGACCGACTGCTCCGCCCTGGTGCGGGTCTGCTGCGCCTATGCGGGCATCCTGGGCCTGCCGGAGGGCTTCCGAACCACCAACGAGCCCAAGAACCTGCTGGCCACAGGCGCGTTCATCGAACTGACCGGCGACCGCTACACGAAGGTGTCCACCTACCTGAAGGCGGGCGACATCCTCTGCACCGCCACCCAGGGCCACACCGTGGTGGTGCTGAACGACGGCCCCAAGGCGGGCTCCACCGTGACGGAGGCCGAGGGCCTGCACCGGGGCGACTATGGCACCGCCGTCACGGCCATGCAGAAGCTGCTGCTCAGATGGGACCCGGCCTGCCTGCCCAAATGCGGCGCGGACGGCGACTTTGGCGGCGAGACGGAACGGGCCGTGAAGGACTTCCAGAACACACACGACCTGCAAATCACCGGCGTGTATGACGAAAAGACTAGGGAGCTGCTGACCGGCATGTACGGCGAGGCCAAGCCCGCGCTTGTGGTGGAGGTCACCGGCGGCACGGTGAACCTGCGCACCGCGCCGGGCACGGCCACCGGCAGGAAGCTGGGCATTGCCCGGAAGGGCGACCGCCTGCCCTGGCAGGGCGAGAGCCGCGACGTCTCCGGCACGCCTTGGCACCTGGTGGAGTATCAGGGGCAGAACGCCTGGATCTCCGGCAAGTTCTCAAAGGTGGTGGCCTGATGGATGCCACCCGTATGATCCAAATCGCCGTCGCTATGGCGGACCTGATGATCTGCCAGATCCGCGCCTCCCCCCTGTGGATCCTCACCGCCTGCCTTCTGATCGGCGGTTTGTCGTTCGGCATCATCAAGACCCATCGGAGGAAATGACATGAAGAAGCGTTTCGACGCCGCGGAGGCCGCTTGACGCGGCCCGCGATCGGATACGAAGGAATCAAGCTGTACAAAGGGGACGCCCTGGCGGTGATGCGCCGCCTGGAGCCGGGCGCCTATGACGCGCTGATCACCGACCCGCCCTACGCCGCCGGTGTTTCGCTGGCCGCGAAGGGGGCCAGCACCGCCGCGAAATACTGCGAGAACAAGCGGGCCAACCTGCTGCCGGACTTCGACGGCGACGGCATGGACCAGCGCACCTGGACGCTGTTTATGGCGGATGTGCTGCGGGAGGGCCGCAGGCTGTGCAAGCCCGGCGCGGTGTGCGCGCTGTTCATCGACTGGCGCATGCTGCCGTCCCTCACCGACGCCATGCAGCGGGCCGGGTGGATCTGGCGGGGCGTGGCCGTGTGGGACAAGCTGTCCAGCCGACCCCAGAAGGGCCGCTTCCGCCAACAGGCGGAGTTCGTCGTCTGGGGTTCGGTGGGCCGACTGCCCGTGAGCCGCCCCGTGCCGGTGCTGCCGGGGGTATTCCGCCACGCGAACGTGGCCGCCGCCGAGCGCGTCCACCAGGTGCAAAAGCCCCTGGAGCTGATGCGGGAGGTCGTGAAGATCTGCGTCCCCGGCGGGCGCGTCCTCGACCCCTTCGCGGGCTCCGGCTCCACGCTGCTGGCCGCCGCCCAGGAAGGCTATGCTGCCGACGGCATCGAATGCAGCCCGGGCATCGCCCGCACCGCCGCCGAACGCCTCGGCGTCGCCCTCATCGAAACAGACAAGGAGGTTTGATTTATGACTTGGGACAGAATACTGAAGATGCTGGCCGGCATCGCGGGTGCGATTGCTGGCCTGTTTGGGGAGTGGAACACGATGCTGACGATCCTTGCCGTGGTGATGGCCATCGACTACATCAGCGGGTGGATCGTCGCCTGGTGCGGCAAGTCGCCCAAGACCGAAAACGGCGGCTTGTCCTCCAAGGTCGGCTTCATCGGCATCGCCAAGAAGGCCTTCATCATGCTGCTGATCCTGCTGGCCACGATGCTGGATCGTGCCATCGGCAACGGCACGACCGTTTTCCAGTCCTCACTCGTTCTCTATTACATCGCAAACGAGGGCCTCTCGATCCTTGAAAATGCCGCCCTGATGGGTGTGAAGTTCCCCGAGAAGCTGAAGCGCGCCCTGGAGGCGTTGCGGGAGAAGGAAGAGGACCCGCCCGATGTCCAGTTGGAAAAGAAAAATGATTGATGCAACTTTTCTGCAACCCACGGCATTGGATAATCCGAAGCAAAACTCCGTAATGCCTTGCAAACCCGGACTATTCCGGGGAATAAAGAGTACATAGAACTGACTCTTAATCAGGGTGTCCAGGGTTCGAGCCCCTGATGGTGTACCAAAAGCCGCCTGTCAAGGCGGCTTCTTTGTATGTCAGGAGCAGGATGTCTTGTTCGTCTACAGGTGTATGCCAATGACTTGCAGGGGCGCCGTTGCGGCGCCCGCCCGCACAAACCCATGAAATCACGTTGGATTCCCAAAACAGACCGTGTTCTGAAACAGAACACGGTCTGTTATGTTTTACGACGGACATTTTTGGCAATGCCCGCTCAAATCGCCTTTAAACGCGGCATTTCCGGGTGATTTTCCCGCTCGATTTGCCTGAAAAAGCAGGATTTGTCCGGAATGGCATTTTTTGTCCCAAAACGCTGGTTTTATGGCGTTGACTATTTCTACCAGTGACACTACTATTATATCATAGGTTAATTCGTGTAACTATACCCATTGAAATCATCGTTGGAGGAAGAAGACATGAAAAATGAATTCGGACGCCCCATGAATCAGAGGAGATTTGCCCACGGCGCGCGGCGTATGCTGGCGCTGGTGCTGGCGATGATGCTGCTGATTCCGGCCAACCTGCCGATGGCCCTGGCCGAAGCCGGCGAGGGACAGCCCGCCGCGCTGATTTGCGGCCTGGAAGCCCACGAGCACACCGACGCCTGCTACGCGGATGTGCTGGCCTGCGGCCAGGATGAGCGCGCGCCTATTATGGAAGAAACGCGTGTCTACACGGGCCATCTCGCGCCCCACAAGCACACGGACGCCTGTCGCGATGCCAGCGGCAAGCTGGTCTGCGGCATCGTGGAGGGCGAGTATTACCACAGACACAACGAGTACTGCAAGGATGCTGACGGCAACCTGGTGTGCGGTTTGCAGGAAAAGCGGCCGCACGACCACTCTGATAGCTGCTATGAAGTGAAACAGACCCTGGTCTGTCAGGTACCGGAGAACCCCGGTCATCAGCATACCGATGCCTGTTATGGCGCAGTACCGACTTTGGCCTGCGGTCAGGAAGAGGCTGAGGGCATCCACGTCCACGATGAAACCTGCTACGCCATGACCCCCGTCCTGGCCTGCGGCGTCGAGGAGGGCGCGGGCGCGCACATCCACGGCCCCGAGTGCTTTGTCGAGGAGAGGGTGCTGACCTGCACCGAGGGTGAGCCCGTGGTGATCGACGGCGTGACCTTCAACATCGAGACCCTGACCAGCTCCTCCGGCGATTGGACGACGGAGCAGGTCGTGGTGGACGAGGGCCATACCCACACCGATGCCTGCTATGAGCGCCAGCTGGTGTGCGACCTGGACGAGCACGTGCACACCGAGGCCTGCTACGCCAAGGCCAAGGAGATCCCGTCCGAGGAAACTGACGATGAATCTTCCGAGAATATGGATGAAGATCCCGAGGCGATCGTCGAAGAGACCGACGGAGATGCCGATGAAATAAAGGAAGAGGACAAAGCTGAATCCGACGAGGGCGCCCAGGACGAGGAAAAGGAAGAAACCGACGAGGACGCCCAGGACGAGGAAAAGGAAGAAACCGACGAGGACGCCCAGGACGATGAGAATAAGGAAACCGACGAAAAAACCCAGGAAGAAATAAAGGAAGACGACAAAGAAGAATCCAAGGAAGACACTGAAGAAGAGACCCAGGACAAAGAGAAGGAAGATAGCGAAGAGGAGACCGAGGAAAAGACCGAGGAAGAGTCTGAGGAAGAATCCGAAGAAGAGACCGAAGAGGAGAACGAGGAGCAGACGGAGGAAGAGACCGAGGAAGCTCCCGCTGAGAACAAGGAATACATCTACGCCATCCCCGGCGCGCAGGACGTGCGGCTGTCCGAGGTGCTGGTGGCCCTGGAAGCCGTCGCGGCGGAAGAGGTCGAGGCCTTCATGGCCCAGATCGAGACCGTCACCGTGTCGGATGAGGAGGCCGTGCAGCTCACCGCCGAGGACGCGGACTGGATCCTGCGCTCCCTGAAGGAGACCGATGAGCCCCAGATCCTGACCCTGACCCTGCTGGATGGCTCGGAGCACGCCATCACGCTGGACGTTTCCGGCATCACGGAGATCGCCGCGGACAACGCCGTCGCCGTCATCAGCACGGTGCACGCCATGTATCTGCCCGAGGACGCCAGCGCGGACGCCGCGGTGCTGCCCGAGCGCAGCAGCCAGGATGCCATCGCCGCCGTGGAGAGCGCGACGGCGGAGACAAGCGCCGACGCCGCCTACCAGGTGATCGACATCGCCCTGGACAACGTGGACGCGGCGGAGTACGAGGGCTTCGAGGTGCAGGTGAACCTGGACGAGAGCCTGGTGGGCCGGGACTTCCAGCTGTACCAGGTGCAGGACGGCATCGCCACCGACCTGACCGACTCCCTGGAGCTGACCAGCGAGACGGCTGCGGACGGCGTGGAGAGCGTCTCCGGCTTCACCTTCACCACCGAGGACTTTGCCCAGTTCGTCATCAGCTATACCCTGGAAACCTACTTCAAGACCTTTGATGACGAGACCTTCAAGATCACCGTGGACTACGATCCCGAGGCGGAGATCCCCGCCGGGGCGGAGCTGTCCGTCAGAGAGCTCCTGCCGGGCACCGAGGCCTATAACGGCTACCTCGCCGGTTCCGCGGCCCAGCTGGGCGTTGCCAGCGAGGCCGTGGCCTTCGCGCGCTTCTTCGACATCGAGATCGTGAAGGACGGCGCGAAGGTGGAACCCAAGGCCCCCGTGCGCGTGACCATCGGCTATGAGGACGCCCTGCCCCTGGAGGGCGACGCCACCCTGAGCGTGGTCCACTTCGCCGACGCGGGCACCGAGGTCATCACCGACGTGGACGTCGCGGGGGACAACACCGAGCTTACCTACGAGCAGAGCAGCTTCTCCGTCACGGGCACGATCATCACGACGCCGACAACGGATAAGACCGGTGACCAGAATAAGTATGCCCTGATCGTGCAGGGTGGGGAAAAGTATTATTCCGTGCAGAACGACGGTTCCCTGACGGAAGTGCAGTATGACGCCGAGACGAACGAAGTCTATATGGACTATCCCATCTTCTGGCACTACTGTGAGAACGAGGGCAAGAAAGGCGACCAAACCAAGACGGTTCACAACCTCTATATTCCCTCCGAAGCATCCTGCTTCACCTCTCAGAATTTGCCTAATGAATACTATTACCGCTACATCAATCCGAATGAGGATAACGCCATAACGGATGAAGCCAAGCTGTCGAGCGAAATCCCTGGCTGGGCTATGAAGGACGAAACAGCGAAACAGCATAAAGTATACTATTGGGATTGCGACCTTGAATATGACAGCGACACTCACACCGTTCATGCCGACGGGTATTACATTGGCATCGATACAGCGGCGCACAGGATCAAGGGTAAAGTCTCCCAAGGCGATGCCGCGAAGGTCTTCCTGGCCCAACCCAAGAATACGCCCTATTCGACCAACCTGAACCACACCGTCAACCACATTGACATCTCCATCGAGGGCGGCGCTCAGCTGAGCGTGCCGCTGGCTTATGGTACCTATTACTATAATGATGGCTCCGGACAAAAGCAACTGGTGGTCAACGAGAACAATAATGTCACCCTAAAGCTGAAGATGGACAGCGTTGGCATTACCGTGGAAGACATGAAGCGCGCAGAAGTCACTGCCTTCACGAAGAAGGACGGCGTGATCCCCGACGCGTTCTATATCTCCGGCTATTCTCAAAACAGGGACAATGGAATCAGCACCGTGCAGATTCGACTGGAGGGCTCGTTCAAGGTTGCCGACCTGAAATCGTATGTGGGACGCAGGGAAGGCATCACCGAAGATAACCTGACGGAGGATGAACTGCAAGCCCGACTGGACAATAAGATCTTCTATACGGTCACGGTCAATAAGGAATTGACCTTTAACTGGGAATACGAGTATGCGGACGGGAAGAAAGCACAGCTTTACGATTCCGATAATCAACCGTTCAGTTCCAAGGTAATGGTCAACCTGTCCAAGACCTTTAACTATTGGGACAAGGACAACGAGTGTCCGCCGATGACTGATCCGTACATCTCCAACGATGACACCCGAAGGAATTGGCAAAACGGACATATTCTCTGGAATACGGAGGAGAATACCGGCAGCGGCATGGACTTCACCCTGAAGACCGAGGCCGAGGAGACGATCGACATTCTTGCGCTGGAGATTTACAAGTATCTCAGGACGATTGACGGCGATGTGCTCCGGCCGGAGATGCCGGTGATCAACCGATTCACCGTGTATCAGAAGGCCATGGATGCCGAGACGACCACCGATAACGGAACCTATGTGCCGGTTCCCACTTCGACCAGCGGCTATGACGCGCTTCATGCCAAGAGCGTGATCGTGGGCCAGTCCGGTGAGGGCATGGTGTACGACTACGATGTCACGGAAGGCATGGCATATGTCGAGGAGGACGAGGGGTCCATACCCCAGGAGATCACGGATGTCAACGGCCGGGTATGGGTGTATGACCACACCGATACAAAGACGGAATATGTCTGGCGTCCGGGCAGCCAGTCCAGCATGCACTCTGCGGAAAACACCCTGACGTGCAAGCCTGAGGTGCTGGGGAACTATGGCACCTACAACAAGGATGCGGACCATCCGAACGAGAAACTCTACAACGGCTTCCTGGAGTTCTACGTGTATAACGTCTACAAGCCGGAGCCGCCCAGGAAGCAGGAGATCTCTCCGGACCAGGGCACGGGCAAGCGCAGCGGCGTGAAGGTGGGCGACCAGGTCACCTATGAAATCAGCTTCACGAACCACACGGATCAAGCTGCGGAAGTCAAGGTGACCGATAAGCTGGATCCGAACGTGGAGTTTGTATCAGCCAGCAGTGACCAGGGCGTCAATGGTCTGTACGATGAAACCAAACATGTCGTGACCTGGACGCTGCCCGATGTGCCTGCACATACGGCCGGCAAAGTCACCCTGAAGGTAAAGGTGTTGGAGAGCGCGTCTGTGCCTGCCGGCGGGCCTGGCAAGGTCGTGAACGGCGGCGAGGGCACGACGATTCAAATCGGCAACTACTCCGACCATACGCTGGATGTGGTGGAGAACCCCGTGACGCCTGTCAAGCAGGAGGTCAAGCCCTATGAGGGCATTGGCGAGCTCGGCGGCGTGAAGGTGGGCGACATCATCACCTACGAGATCTACTACAAGAACTATCTGTCTGAAAAAACAAATGTCATCATTACGGATAAGCTGGACGAGCACGTGAAGTTTGTGCCGGATGCCACCAGCGATCGGGACGTCAATGGCGTTTACGACGAAGGCAGTCATACCGTAACCTGGACGCTGAATGACGTTGAAGCGGATCATTCGGGCAAGGTCACCCTCAAGGTCGAGGTCCTGGCGGGCGCGCTGAAATCCCAAAACGGCCCCGGCGAGGTCGTGAACGGCGGCGGTAAAACAGCTTCGGTGAAGGTGGGCAACGATGTCACCTATCTGAACGAGGTCAAGAACCCCGTGCCTGAGGAGCCGGTCAAGAAGGAAACCACGATCCAGCATGGCGACGACACCCTGACCGCGGTGCTGAGCGACACGCGGCCGGGAGAAGCCAAGAACGACAACAAGGATGTCGAGGTCTACAACGGCGTGCAGGTGGGTGATGAGATCACCTACGAGATCCAATTCAAGAACTACAAGCGCGAAGCTGCGAATGTCACCATCAAGGATACCCTCGACAGCAACGTGGAGTATGTCTCCGCGGGCAATGCGGAACTGACGGGTAGTGGAGCCGTAGAGACCGCGATCACCGAGCCCACTGCCAAAAACCGCAGGACGGTGACCTGGGTGGTCGGGAACGTGCCTGCCGGCGGAGAGGGCAAGGTCACGCTGACGGTCAAGGTGCTGGAAGGCGCGAAGAAGCCCCACAAGGTGAACAACCAGGCCTCCGTGCAGGTTGGCAACGACCAGGTGTTCTGGACGAACGATGAAGAGAACCCCGTGCCGGACGAGCCGACCAAGACGGAGAAGAAGATCTCCCATGACGGTCAGGAGACGAATGCGGCATTGGCAGTCACGCGGGAAGGCGAAGCCCCGCATGGCAAGGATTACGAGGTCTACAACGGCGTGCAGGTCGGCGACCTGATCACCTATGAGATCAGGTACGAGAACTACAAGTCCAAGGAGGCCACCGTCACCATCGTGGACGCGCTGGACAAGAACGTGGAGTTCAGCTCGGCGACGCCTGACAGCTATAATATTGAGGGTGGCGTGGTGACCTGGACGATCGGGAGCGTGCCCGCCAACACAAGCGGCACCGTCACCCTGACCGTGGAGGTGCTGGAAGGCGCTGTGCGCATCGGCCGCGTGAACAACCAGGCCTCCGTGCAGGTGGACAACGACAGCGCGTTCTGGACCAACAACGAGGAGAACCCCGTCAGCGAGCCGTCGAAGACGGAAATGACGATCGCCCATGGCGAGACGGAAACCGAGGCGACGCTGGACAACACGCGCGTGGGTGCAGCCGCCCACGGCAAGGATGTCGAGGTCTACAACGGCGTGCAGGTGGGCGATAAGATCACCTATACGATCAGCTTTGAGAACTACAATAGCAAGGCGGCGACCGTCGTCATCGAGGACGAACTGGACGCGAACGTGAAGTTCGTCTCCGCGGGCGACGCCATGGTTGGAACCACGACCAGAACCGAGCCCACCGCCGAAGCCGGCGGCAAGGTGGTCTGGACCATCGACGAGGTTCCCGCGGGCGAAAGCGGCACCGTCGAACTTACGGTGGAGGTGCTGGAGAGCGCCAGGCCCGGCAAGGTGAATAATCAGGCCTCCGTGAAGGTGGGCAATGACAGTGCGTTCTGGACCAACGATGAAGAGAACCCCGTGCCGGACGAGCCGACGAAGCGGGAAACCGATCCCTATCCGGGCACGGGCTCCCTGGGCTTCGTGAAGGTGGGCGACACGATCACCTACGAGATCAGCTACAAGAATTACAAGCAGATCCCTGCGACGGTGAAGATCGTCGACAAGCTGGACGAGAACGTGGCGTATTCCGAAGGCGGCGTGTACGACGAAGCGAACCATCAGGTCACCTGGGAGATCAAGGACGTTAACGCTGGAGACAGCGGTTCCGTCACCCTGAAGGTTGTGGTGCTGCCCAGCGCGCTGAAGACCGAGGGCGGCCCTGGCTATGTGGCCAACGGAGGCCCCGGCGCGACGGTTCAGGTGGGCAACGACAATGCCTTCGAGCTGAACGAAGTGGAGAACCCGGTGCCGGAGAAGCGGGAGACCGATCCCTATCCGGGCACGGGCGTGCTGGGCCTGGTGAAGGTCGGCCAGAACGTCACCTATGAGATCCTCTACAAGAATTACAAGGAAGCCCCGGCGACGGTGAAGGTCGTCGACAAGCTGGACAAGAACGTGGCGTTCGTCGACGCAGGCGACGGCCAGTACGACGCGGCGAAGCACACCGTGACCTGGGAGATCAAGGATGTTCCCGCGAAGCAGGAGGGCACGGTCACCCTGACGGTGAAGGTGCTGCCCGGCGCGCTGAAGACCAACGGCGGCGAGGGCAAGGTGGTCAACGGCGGCGAGGACGCGACGGTGCAGGTCGCCGACGATCCCGCCTTCGAGCTCAACGAGGTGGAGAACCCCGTGGTGCCCGGCAAGCAGGAGATCGATCCCTACCTGGGCAACGGCGTGCTGGGCCCGGTGAAGGTGGGCGACGACATCACCTATGAATTGGGCTACAGGAACTACAAGGACGAGCCCGCGACGATCATCGTCACGGACAAGCTGGACAAGAACGTGGCCTTCGTGGATGCGGGGGTCGGCGTGTACGACGCAGAGGCTCACGCCGTGACCTGGACGATCCAGGATGTCGCCCCGGACACCGAGGACAAGGTCACCCTGACGGTGAAGGTGCTTCCCGGCACGCTGATCGGGGACGAGGCTCCCGGCAAGGTCGTGAACGACGGCGATACCGCCACCGTGAAGGTCGGCAACGACGACGCCTACACGCTGGATACCGTGGAGAACCCGCTGGTGCCCGGCAAGCAGGAGATCGATCCCTATCAGGGCAACGGCGTGTTGGGCGGCGTGGTGCCCGGCGAGCAGATCACCTATGAGATCGGCTACAGGAACTATCAGGACGGACCTGCGACCATCGTCATCAAGGATACGCTGGATCCCCATGTGGCGTTTGTCAGCGCCCCGAACGGCAGCTATGACGAGACGACCCATGCCGTGACCTGGGAGATCAAGGACGTTTCCTCGTTGCAGGAGGGCAAGGTCACCCTGACGGTGCTGGTGCTGGAAAGCGCCCGCGAATCCAAGGGCGGCCCCGGCAAGGTGGTCAACGGCGGGGATGGCGCGACGGTCAAGGTCGGCAACGACAAGGAATACACGCTGGATACCGTGGAGAACCCGGTGCCGGAGATCCCGAGCAAGCAGGAGATCGACCCCTATGAGGGCAACGGCGTGCTGGGCGCGGTGAAGGTAGGGGAGAACATCACCTACGAGATCACCTACAAGAACTACAAGAGCGCGACCGCGACAGTGAAGATCGTGGACGAGCTGGACAAGAACGTGGCGTTCGTCGACGCGGGCGACGGCCAGTACGACGCGGCGAAGCACACCGTGACCTGGGAGATCAAGGATGTTCCCGCGAAGCAGGAGGGCACGGTCACCCTGACGGTGAACGTGCTGCCCGGCGCGCAGAAGTCCAACGACGGCCCCGGCAAGGTGGTCAACGGCGGCAAGGGCGCGACGGTGCAGGTAGGCGACGATCCCGCTGTCGAGCTGGAGATCGTGGAGAACCCGGTGCCCGAGGAGCCGCAGAAGCGCGAGATCGAGCCCTATGTGGGCAACGGCGTGCTGGGCGCTGTGAAGGTGGGCGACAACGTCACCTACGAGATCCGCTACCAAAACTACAAGACCGAGGCGGCGGATGTCGTCATCACCGACAAGCTGGACGTGAACGTGGCGTTTGTCGACGCGGGCGACGGCGTCTATGACGCGCACGCCGTGACCTGGACGATCAAGGATG
Organism: uncultured Eubacteriales bacterium; assembly: GCA_900315585.1. GTDB lineage: Bacteria > Bacillota > Clostridia > Christensenellales > Aristaeellaceae > UBA2862. The sequence goes on from OMZP01000006.1 coordinate 62,846, forward strand.
TCCCGGCGGACAAGGCCGACGTGGTGACCCTCACCGTGCAGGTGCTGCCCGGCGCGCAGAAGTCCAACGGCGGCCCCGGCAAGGTCGTCAACAACGGCGACACCGCCACCGTGCAGGTGGGCAACGACAACGCCTTCACCCTGCAGACCGTGGAGAACCCGGTGCCCGAGGAGCCGCAGAAGCGCGAGATCGTGCCCTATGTGGGCAACGGCGTGCTGGGCGCGGTGCAGGTGGGCGACAACGTCACCTACGAGATCAGTTACCAAAACTACAAGACCGAGGCGGCGGATGTCGTCATCACCGACAAGCTGGACGTGAACGTGGCGTTTGTCGACGCGGGCGACGGCGTCTATGACGCG
>OMZP01000008.1 GCA_900315585.1 uncultured Eubacteriales bacterium
CAAACGACGCAATTCCTGTCATCCTGAGCGCAGCGAAGGATCTGTACGAATCATCAAGGGATTACATTCTGCAAATCCCCCAACTTTCCGTGAAGAACCTTTTCTTTTACCACAATTCCACGATCTCCACGCCCGGAAAGTACTTCTGGAGGATCGCTTCCGCGTCGGCTCCCTCCTCGGCCATCCGGTACGCGCCCCACTGGGAAAGGCCCACGCCGTGGCCGAAGCCGCGACCCTGGAAGGTCACCTTGCCGTCCTTCACTTCGATGTCGTCGATGAGCGTGCTCCTCAGCTTGTTCGCGCCGATCTGGATGCGGAAGGAGGGCGCGGACACGCTCTCGCCGTTCACGATCAGCGTCTTTGCCCGGCCGGATTCCCCCTTCTCGCCCACCTTCACGCTGGTCACGTCCTCAGTCACCTTCGTGCCCGCGTCGGCGCAGGCCCGCTTCACCTGTTCAGCGGTGAAAGTCGCCGTCCATTCCTTCGCGTTGTCCGGGGCCTTATCGGATTCCTCGCTGGGCGCGGCCTGCAAATAGGCCGGGTCGCCGCCCTTGTACTCCAGCGCCACGGAGGGCAGCTCCGTCATGCCGCCGGAATGGGCGTGGAACCAGGCGTTGGGAAATTCGCCCTCGTAGGCCATGGCCAGACCCCGGGTCTCCCGCACCGCCTCGGCCACCCGCTCGTTCACGCTGTCCGGCGCGTAGGCCTGGGCCTCGGCAACATCGGTGGAAATGTCCGCGCCTTCGTACTTCGACCGCTTGTCTCCCAGAAACTTGAGCACAAACGTCCGCGCCAGAATGGCCTGGGCCTTCAGCGCCTCCTCTGGCCAGTCGTTCTTCATCTCCCCGGCCACCACGCCCCGCACGTAGGCTTCGATGTCCATTTCCCTGACTTCTTCCGCCTTCACGTCGTACACCTTCAAGACCGGCAGGCCCTCCTTGCCGATTTCCAGCTTCTCCGGCAGCGCCGGGGCGTTTTTGTCATCGCTGTTCAAGCGCCAGGTGAGACTCTCATCCACCCGGTCCATGCAGCCGCAGAGGATCAGCTGCACAATCATCAGCGTCAATATCGCGCAAATTGCCCGTCTCATTCCCATCACCTCCCGCTTATTATCCGCCGGAGCCGCGGTTCTATGCGTCTCCGTGAAAACCGTTTCGCCTTGCAATCCCCAATTTCTACTGAATAATTGAGAAAAAATGTCCGAAAACTATAGATTTTTTTGGAAGAATGTTGTATACTATATTATGATATGGTTACGGGCGCAAATACCCGTCCGTCTCATTAGTAACAGAAAGTAGGGATAGCGTGAAGAAAAAGAAGTGTATCGCCATGCTTCTGGCTGGCGGTCAGGGCAGCCGCCTGGGCCTGCTCACGAAGGTGATGGCGAAGCCCGCCGTGCCCTTCGGGGGAAAGTACCGCATCATTGACTTTCCCCTGTCCAACTGCACCAATTCCAACATCGACACCGTGGGCGTGCTCACCCAGTATCGGCCCCTGGAGCTGAACAGCTACATCGGCTCCGGCCAGACCTGGGATTTGGATCTGAGCTACGGCGGCGTATACGTGCTGCCGCCCTATGCCACCGCCGATTCCAGCGAGTGGTACAAGGGCACCGCCAATGCCATCTTCCAGAACTTTGCCTTCATCGAGCAGTTCGATCCGGAATACGTGCTGGTGCTCTCCGGCGACCACATCTATAAAATGGACTACAACCGGATGCTCCAGGCCCACATCGATCGCAACGCCGACGTCACCATCGCTGTGCGCCCCGTGCCGTGGGAGGTGGCCCCGTCCTTCGGCATCATGAACGTGGACGAGAACGACGCCATCATCGAGTTCGAGGAGAAGCCGGCCAAGCCCAAGAGCAACCTGGCCTCCATGGGCGTCTACATCTTCACCTGGGATGTGATGAAGAAGTACCTCACCGAGGACAACGCCGATCCGAAGAGCAAGAATGACTTCGGCAAGAACATCATTCCCAACCTGCTGAACGACAAGAAGGCCCTGTACGCCTACGCCTTCACCGACTACTGGAAGGACGTGGGCACCATTGCTTCCCTGTGGGAGGCCAACATGGACCTTTTGAAGGATCCGCCGGAGTTTGACCTCACCGACCCGCGCTGGAAGATCTATTCCCGCACGCCGGTGATGCCGCCCCACTACATCGCCGAAGGCGCCGTGGTGGCCAACTCCATGATCACCGAGGGCTGCGACATCCGCGGCACCGTGTCCGACAGCGTGCTGTTCGCGGGCGTGAAGGTGGCCGAGGGCGCCGTGGTCGAGGACAGTGTCATCATGCCAGGCACCACCGTCGAGTCCGGGGCCGTGGTTCGCCGCTGCATCGTGGCGGAAAACTGCGTGATCTCCAAGGGCTGCAAGGTGGGCGAAGCCGACGGCGACATCGCCCTGATCGGCCAGGGCACCACCCTGCCGGAGGGCTACGTGGTCAAGGCGGGCACCCAGGCAGACACAGAATCCATTCTCGGAAAGGAGGGCGCCTGATATGAATGACGTGATGGGCATTGTCTATACTTCCAAAGACGACCTCACCCTGCGCGAGCTCACCAGCCAGCGCGCGGTGGCCGCCATCCCGGTGGCCGGGCGCTATCGCATCATTGACTTCACGCTTTCCAGCCTGGTGAACAGCAACATTCACAACGTCGGCATCATCGCCCAGAAGAACTATCACTCCCTGATGGATCACCTGGGCTCCGGCAAGGACTGGGATCTGCACACCCGCAACAACGGCCTGTTCATCCTGCCGCCCTTCCTCACCCGGGAAAACGGCGGCGAGTACAGCGGCGTGCTGGACGCGCTGAAGGCCAACTTTGACTATCTGCGCCGCTCCCGGCAGGAGTTCGTGATCCTGACCAACAGCGATTACATCATGAACACCTCCTTCGAGCCGATGATCCAGCAGCACATCAAGTCCGGCGCGGACATCACGCTGATGTACAAGAAGGCCACCCCGGAGATCACGGAGTTCTCCTCCTCCTCCAAGAACAACCACTGCTATCTGAACGTGGACGAGAACAACGTGGTCAAGGACATCGAGATCAACCCCAACGCGGCCTCCTACGACAACCTGTACCTGAACGTAATGATGATCAAGCGCACCATGCTGATGTACGTGGTGGACCAGGTCATCTCCCACGGCAGCCACGACCTCTACGCCGACGTGCTGCGCCCGTTCATCAACTCCGGCGCGCTGAAGATCATGGCCTATGAGGAGCAGGGCTACTACCGCCGCATCGAGACCATCCGGGGCTACTTCAACTTCAACATGGACCTGCTCAAGCCCGGCGTTCGGGACGAACTGTTCGGCGGCAACCCGGTGTACACCAAGACCCGGGACTACATCCCCACCATCTATCGCGGCAACGCGAAGATCGCCAGCTCCCTGATCGCGGACGGCTGCGTGATCGACGGCGAGGTGGAGAACTGCGTGCTGTTCCGCGGCGTGCGCGTAGGCAAGGGCGCGAAGCTGAAGAATTGCGTGATCATGCAGGACGGCTACATCGAGGAGGGCGTGGAGCTTGAAAACGTCATCTTCGACAAGGCGGTCACCATCCGCAGCAACAGCCGCCTGATCGGCCAGAAGCAGTATCCCATCGTCATCGGCAAGAACATCACCCTGTAAAGACGACCTCTTACATGGCGCGACCGGTTCGCGTTCCCCTGCGGACCGGCGCGCCCATTCCAATCCCAAACCAGGAGGACAATGCCATGAAAATACTCTTTGCAACTTCGGAATGCGTACCGTTCGTCAAAACCGGAGGCCTCGCGGACGTGGTCAGCGCGCTGCCCCGGGAGATTCTGAAGGCGGGCGAGGATGTGCGGGTGATCCTGCCGCTGTACAAAGCCATCGGCCAGGAGTGGCGGGAGCAAATGCAGCACGTGTTGTACTTCTATGTGAACCTCGGCTGGCGCAGACAGTATGTGGGCATTGAGACGCTGCAATACGCGGGCATCACCTATTACTTCGTGGACAACGAGCAGTACTTCGGCCGTGACTACATCTACGGCATGGGCGGCGACGAGGGCGAGCGTTTCGCGTTCTTCTGCCGGGCCGTGCTGGAGGCGCTGCCGAAGATCGACTTCATCCCGGACGTGCTGCACTGCCACGACTGGCAGACGGGCCTGATCCCGGTGCTGCACAAGCTGCAATACCGGCAGCTGGAGCTGTTTGAGAACATCCGCACAGTGTTCACCATCCACAACCTGCAATACCAGGGCCTGTTCCCCATCGACACCATCGAGGACCTTTTGTACCTGGGCAACCTCGCCTACACCAGCGACGCGCTGGAGTTCTACGGCATGTGCTCCTGCATGAAGGGCGGCATCGTGTTCTCCGATGAGATCACCACCGTCAGCCCCACCTATTCCCAGGAGATTCAGACCGCCTACTACGGCGAGCGCCTGGATGGCCTGCTCCGCAGCCGCGTCGACCACCTCTCCGGTATTCTCAACGGCATCGACACCGTGGAGTACGACCCGGAGAAGGACGGCCTGCTGACCGCGAACTACACCGCCGATACCTTCTCCAAGAAGGTTGAGAACAAGCTGGCGCTGCAGCGGGAACTGGGCCTGACCGTGGACGCGGAGGTGCCCATGATCGCCATGATCACCCGCCTGTCCGGCCAGAAGGGGCTGGACCTGGTGGAGTGCGTACTGCCGGAGATCATGAACACCGGCGCGCAGCTGGTGGTGCTGGGCATGGGCGAGAGCCGCTACGTGGACCTGTTCAGCTGGGCCCAGTGGAAGTATCCCCAGCAGGTGTCCGCCAACTTCCAGATGAACCACGCCCTGGCCCACAAGCTCTATGCCGCGGCGGACATGTACCTGATGCCCTCGCTGTTTGAGCCCTGCGGCCTCAGCCAGCTGATCTCGCTGCGCTACGGCACACTGCCCATCACCCGCGAGACCGGCGGCCTGCGGGACACCGTACTGGCCTACAACGAGTTCACCGGCGACGGCAACGGCTTCACCTTCCTCTACTACAACGCCCACGACATGCTCCACGTGATCGAGAACGCCGTGAGGATGTTCCACGACCAGAAGGACGTGTTCAAAGGCCTGGCCATCCGCGCCATGAAGGGCCAGTACGGCTGGGATCAGTCGGCGAAGAAGTACATCGACCTGTACGCCAGGCTGATCGCCAACCCTTCCGCGCCGCTGCCCGGCGAGGCGCCCGCGCCCGCGGAGGAGGAGGCCCCGAAGCCGGCTAAGAAGAAGGCCGCGCCGAAGGCGACGGCGGCGAAGAAGCCCGCCGCGAAGAAGCCGGCGGCCAAGGCCGAGGCAAAGAGCGCGGCGGAGAAGAAGCCCCGCGCGCCGAGGAAAAAGGCGGAGCCCGCCAAGTAAAAAACGTCTTCCATCAACTGGAATAACCGATGGCAAGCATCGGTTATTCCTTTGATGGAAGAAATCATATCATGGAGATTGGACTATGGATAACAGAGACGAAATCATCCGCACCCAGATGGACGTGATCAGCACGCTGGTGAACAACAACCTGAGCAAACTGGCGGACGACATATGGGGTTCTCCCGCGCCGAAGAAGCCGGTGACGAACGAGAAGAAGGGACCGGTGACGCCCCCTGTGAAGGACGCCTCCCCCGCCCCTGCGCCCCAGGCCCAGGCCGCGCCCGGTGCGGAAGCTGAGGAGGAGAACACCCCGCCGGAGAAGATCGAGGATTTGAAGGCGGAGCTGAACGAGCTGATCGGCCTGGATGGCGTGAAGAAAGAGGTCAACAACCTCATCAACATCGTCACCATCTACAACCTGCGCCGCCAGCAGGGCCTCAAGACCGTGGACATGTCGCTGCACATGGTGTTCTCCGGCAACCCCGGCACCGGCAAGACGATGATCGCCAGGCTGATGAGCCGCATCTACAAGAGCCTGGGCATGCTGAACAAGGGCCATCTGGTGGAGGTGGACCGCTCCGGCCTGGTGGCGGGCTACGTGGGCCAGACGGCCACCAAGACCAGCGCCGCCATCGAAAAGGCGCTGGGCGGCGTGCTGTTCATCGACGAGGCCTACGCACTGAACAACAAGTCCGAGAACGACTTCGGCCAGGAGGCCATCGACACGCTGCTCAAGGCCATGGAGGATCACCGGGACGACCTGGTGGTGATCGTGGCGGGCTACGACGGGCTGATGGATCAGTTCATCCACTCCAACCCCGGCCTGGAGTCCCGCTTCAACCGCTACCTGCACTTCGACGACTACAACGCCGAGGAAATGCTGGCAATTCTGGATTTGCAGCTGAAAAAGGGCCAGTACCAGCTTTCCGACGATGCCCGGGATGCCGTAAAGGATTATATCGTAGCGGCCAACACCTCCTCCATCGCCTTCGGCAACGCCCGCGGCGTGCGCAATATCTTTGAGCGACTGCTGGTGGCCCAGGCCAACCGCCTCGCCCAGAACCCGGACGTGACCAAGGATGACCTGATGACCATTACCTCAGACGATGTGGCCGCGGCCCGGGCCAGCGACGAGAAGATGCTCGCCGCCGAGAAGGCCCAGCAGGAGCTGATCAAGTCCGCCGAGGACACCATCGCGGAGCTCAAGGCCCTGTCCAAAAATGTGCCGGTGAAGCTGGAGATCCCGGAGGGCGACGAAGAACCCAAAGTAAACGAAGAGTGATAAAGTGAGAGTTTAGAGTTGAGATTGGATAGCTAACGTGGCAATCCATACTGCTTCGCTCAATATGATCTACTCAGCAAACGTACAGATCCTTCGCTTCGCTCAGGATGACAGCGTTTCATAACCCGTCATCCTGAGCGTCGGCGAAGGATCTGTTCTTCTGACAGCGAATCAAGGCCGTTCGCATGTCATCCTGAGCGTCAGCGAAGGATCTGTTCTTCTGACAGCGAATCAAGGCCGTTCGCATGTCATTCTGAGTGTCGGCGAAGGATCTGTCCTTCTGACAGCGAATCAAGGCCGTTCGCATGTCATCCTGAGCGTCAGCGAAGGATCTGTGCATTGTAATCGTGGAATACATGGCGAAAGCAGTCATTCGACTGCTTCCCCCACCATTCTATCTCGGCTCTTATCTAAACATCTTAATCTTTTACAAACGCCCGGTAGATCGCGTTCATGGCGGTCTCGAAGTCCTCGATGTTGATGCCCACGATGATGTTCATCTCGCTGGAGCCCTGGTCGATCATGCGGATGTTCACGCCCGCCTCGTAGAGGGCGGTAAACAGCTTCGCCGCGGTGCCGGGGGTGCTGGACATGCCGTGGCCCACGGTGGCGATCAGGGCGATGCCGGCGCTGATCTCGATGGAATCCGGCTGGCAGGTCTGCTGGATGCGCTGGATGATCTGGTCCTTGCGGGTCACCAGCTCCTTGTCCGCGATGACCACGGACATGGTGTCGATGCCGGTGGGCAGGTGTTCAAAGGACACGCCGAAGTCCTCCAGGGCCTGGAGCACGCGACGGCCGAAGCCCAGCTCCGCGTTCATCATGGCCTTCTCGATGGAGAGCAGCGTGAAGTTCTTGTGGCCGGCGATGCCGGTGATGACGGACTGGCCTTCCTGGGGCCGGGTCTGCATCACGATCATCGTGCCGGGGTCCTCCGGCGCGTTGGTGTTGCGGATGTTGGTGGGGATGCCCGCCTTGTGCACCGGGAAGATGGCGTCCTCGTGGAGCACCGTCGCGCCCATGTAGGAAAGCTCCCGCAGCTCCGCGTAGGACAGCTCCCGGATGACCTTCGGGTTCTTGACGATCCTGGGGTCCGCCATCATGAAGCCGGAAACGTCCGTCCAGTTCACGTATACATCCGCCTTGGCGGCCCGGGACACGATGGCCCCGGAGATGTCGCTGCCGCCGCGGGAGAAGGTGTGCACGTCGCCGTTGGGATAGGAGCCGTAGAAGCCCGGGATCACGGCGCGGGGATGGTTCTTCAGCGCCTCCGTGAGCACCTCGTTGGTCCACTCGGCCGCGAAGGCGCCCTGTCGGTCAAACTTGATCACGTCCTGGGCGTCGATGAAATCCCAGCCCAGGTATTTGGACAGCATCACGCCGTTCATGTATTCGCCGCGACTGGCGGCAAAGTCCGGGTTCTTGTAGCGGCGGATGGCGTCGCTGGTCTCCAGCAGCATCCCCTGCACGTCGAAGTCCAGCTCCAGTTCCTCGGCGATCTGCGTGTAGCGATCCGCGATCTTCTTGAACAGCTCCTCGTGGCTCTTGCCGCGCTCCACCAGGCGATGGCACTGGTAGAGCAGATCCGTGATCTTCTCGTCCTCGCTGAACCGCTTGCCGGGGGCGCTGGGGACCACATAGCAGTAATCCGGGTCCGATTCGATGATCGCCTTCACCCGGCGGAAGTGCTCCGCGTCAGCCAGAGATGAGCCGCCGAACTTCGCCACTTTGATACCCAATTTCAATTTCTCCCTTCGAGATGGTTGTGCTTTGGTACGCGGACGCGATGAATCGCGTCCCTACGGATTATCCTTATCGGGGGTCAGGTCGATGGCCTCGCCCGACACCTCCACTTCGATCCATTCCAGAAGCTTATCCTTCCCCGTGCCGTCCCTGGAGGAATACACCATGACCTCCCAGGGCTGCACGGCCAGCTTCCGGCAGATGGCGGGGATGCTCTTGCCACGCTGGGCCTTGGAGAGCTTGTCCGCCTTGGTGGCCACCACGGTAAAGGGGAGGTCGTAGTGCCTCAGGTATTCCACCATCAGCTGGTCATCCTCGGTGGGCTCGTGGCGGATGTCCACCAGCTGGAACACCCGCTTCAGGTGCTCCGAGCCCTGCAAATAGCCCTCGATCATCGCCGCCCACTTGTCCTTCTCCTGCTTCGGGGCGCGGGCAAAGCCGTAGCCAGGCAGGTCCACCAGGAAAAAGGCCTCATTGATCAGGTATAGGTTGACGAGCCTCGTCTTGCCCGGCTCGGCGGAGGTTCTGGCCAGCTTGGAGTTGTTCGTCATGCTGTTGATGAGGGAGGATTTTCCCACGTTGCTCTTCCCCACCATGGCGATCTCCGGCAGGCCCTGGCCGGGAAAGCTCCGGAAGGCGCTCAGCGATTGGACGAACTTCGATTTTTTGATCGTCACGCCGCATCGCCCTTTCCGGTCTCATCGGGCAGGAGCACCGCGTTCAGCGCCTCGTCCACCCGGTCCATCAGCTGGATCTCAAACTTGTCCAGGATGTCCCCGTCGATCTTCTCCAGGTCCTTCTCATTCTCCCGGGGCAGCAGGATCTTCGTGATGCCCTGGCGATAGGCGGCCAGCAGCTTCTCCTTCACGCCGCCGATGGGCAGCACCCGGCCGTGGAGGGTGATCTCCCCGGTCATGGCGCAGTCGCCCCGGGCCTTGCGGCCCGTCACCGCGCTCATCAGCGCGCAGCTGAGGGCCACGCCCGCCGACGGGCCGTCCTTGGGCACTGCGCCCTCCGGCACGTGGATGTGAATGTCGTGCCTGGCGAAGTAGTCGCTGTCCACGCCGAAGTCGGAAAGCCGCGCACGCACCACGCTCCTGGCCAGCTCCGCGGATTCCTTCATCACCTCGCCCAGCTTGCCGGTGAGCTTCATATCGCCCTTGCCGGGGAAGCACACCGCCTCCACGGGCATGACCTCGCCGCCCACGCTGGTCCAGGCCAGGCCGTTGACCACGCCCACCTCGTTGGCGGCCACCGGCTGGCGCAGGTATCGCGGCGCGCCCAGATAGCCCTTCAGGTCGGCGGGCTTGATGGACACGCTCTCCGTTTCCGGATGCTCCACCAGGTTCAGCGTGGCCTTGCGGCACAGCTTTCCGATCTGCCGCTCCAGGCCGCGCACGCCGGATTCCCGGGTGTAGCCGTCGATCAGGGCTTCGATGGCCTTGTCGGTCAGCTTGAACTGGTTGCGCTTGAGGTTGTGGGCGTCCCGCTGCTTGGGCAGCAGGTGCCGCTTGGCGATTTGCAGCTTTTCCTCGCTGGTGTAGCTGGGCACCTCGATGACCTCCATGCGGTCCAGCAGGGCCCGGTCGATGGTGTCCAGCGTGTTGGCCGTGGTGATGAACAGCACGTCCGACAGGTCGAAGGGCACCTCCAGGTAGTGGTCCTTGAAGGCGTTGTTCTGGGCCGGGTCCAGGGCCTCCAGCATCGCCGAGGCCGGGTCGCCACGCATGTCCCGGGCCATCTTGTCGATCTCGTCCAGCAGGAAGACAGGATTCATGGTCTTGCAGCTGCGAATGGCGGAGATGATGCGTCCGGGCATGGCGCCCACGTAGGTCTTGCGGTGGCCGCGGATCTCGGCCTCGTCGTGCACGCCGCCCAGGCTCAGCCGGGTGAACTTGCGGCCCAGGGCCCGGGCGATGGACTGGGCGATGCTCGTCTTGCCCACGCCGGGCGGGCCCACCAGGCAGATGATGGGGCTCTTCAATTTATCGGACGCCACGGAGCGCACCGCCAGGTATTCGATCAGGCGGTTCTTCACGTCCTCCATGCCGTAGTGGTCGGCTTCGAGGATCTTCCGGGCCTTCTTGATGTCGATGTTCGAGGGATCGTACACGTCCCAGGGCAGCTCCAGCATGTACTCGATGTAGTTCTGGCTGACGCCGCTCTCCGGCGCGTGGACCGAGGACCGGGCCAGGCGCTTGAGCTCCTTTTCCACGTGCTCCCGGGCCGCAGGCGGCAGCTTGGAGGCGCGGATGCGCTTGCGCAGCTCGGCCACCTCTTCGTCCTCGTCCTCCCCCAGCTCGTCCTGGATGGCGTGGATCTGCTCCCGCAGGTAGTATTCGTGGTTGGCGCGATCCATGTACTCGTGGACGCGCTCGTGAATGCGCTCCTCCAGCTCGCCGATCTGAATCTCGTCGGCCAGCTTCTCCAGCATCAGCTTCATGCGCTCGTCCACATCCAGGCACTCCAGCAGCGCCTGCTTGTCCTCGATGCGGGTGAGCAGGCTGGAGGCGATCACGTCGCAGAGCACGGACGGGCTGCGCTCGCCGTCGATGGCCTGCAAAAGCTCCGGCATGGACTGGCCGTGGGCGCGGGCCGCCTGGGGCGCGAGGGTGCGGATGGCCCGCATCATGGCCCGCTGGTTCGCGTCGGTGTAGACCAGCTCCGTCACCGGCGACACGGCCACCAGCTCCGCCCGTTGGAAGCTGGCGTCCTCCAGCACGTTCAGAAGCATCGCCCGGTTGTGGCCCTCCAGCAGCACCCGCACGGTGCGATCCGGCAGGTGGATCAGCTGCTTCACCACGGCCACGGTGCCCATGGTGTACAGGTCCTCCAGGGCCGGCTTCTCCACCAGGCTGTCCCGCTGGGCCACGACAAACACCCGCTGATCCTCTCCCTGGGCGGCGCTTTGCAGCGCGGCAATGGAGCGATCGCGGGCCGCGTCGATGGTGATGACGGTATTCGGAAACACCACGAGCCCCCGCAGCGGCAGCAGCGGAAGCCGTGTGGTGGTGTTCTGGCGCTTGACCTTGCTCAAATCGGTGTCCCCCGTGTGTATTCGTAATTCACAGTATACCGTAAATGTGTTAAGAATCAAAGGCCTTTGACTGGGGATTTCCGGCACGAATGGTCGCTTTAAACAGTTGTCACAGTATTGTCAATATGATATAATGGGACTATCATTGAAGAACAGGAGAAGATTCCCATGAAGAAGCTGTTTGCGGTTTTGCTTATGCTGGCGCTCTGCGCCGCCTGCGCGATGGCCGAGACCCACGATAAACTCACCGCCGTGCCGGACTTCAACGTTCGCACCATCGACGGCGAGACCTTCGCGCTGTCGGACCTCCTGGCCGAGAAGGACGCGGTGCTCCTGAACGTGTTCGCCACCTGGTGCCCGCCCTGCCAGGCGGAGTTCCCGCTGTTCGAGGCCGCCTTCGAGGAATACGGCGACCGGCTCGGCGTGGTGGCCGTCTCCATCGAGCCGAAGGACACCGACGAGGTGCTGGACGCCTTCCGCAAGGAATACGGGCTCAACTTCCACCTGGCGAACGACGCGGACGTGGGCGTTACGGATTTCCTCGACGCCACGTACATCCCCGTCACGCTGCTGCTGGACAAGGACGGCAAGGTGCTCTATTCCCAGATGGGCTACTTCGCCGCCCACGAACAGCTCACGGGCGTGATCGAGCGCGCGCTGTCGGAGGAATTTGACGGCAACCGCTTCGCCTTCTACGGCGTCTACTGCTACGACGAGGACGGCAACGACATACCGGGCGTGACCGTCGCCTTCTGCACGGACACCGAGTGCACGACCCTCCAGAGCGACGAACACGGCATGGTCACGTTCTACCCCGCCCCCGGCAACTACGAACTCAAGGTGCTCAAGGTGCCCGAGGGCTACGAAGTAGCGGAGGGCTTCGAGCCGGAGGCCGCCGAGGGCCAGTGGACGCTGATGCCGCTGGTGCGCTCGGAGGAATGAGTTCCAGAGCGGCAACGTCAGATTACAGAATGAGAAAAAGCGCCCGTTACCCTTCGTAGGGACGCCATTCATGGCGTCCGTGACGGGAGACATGCTTATTCGGACGCCATGAATGGCTTCCCTACGGTGGTTATACAGCGTCCCTACGCTGGATTTACCGTGTCTGAAACAGAACTGTACACTGATCATGTCTCCCGGAATGAGCGCAAACTTTACTTGATTTTGTGCCGGAGATCGGTTATGATACCACAGAGGTGATTGACATGGAGAGCCGCGTGGCCGTCATCAGCATCATCGTGGAGCGCGAGGATGCCGTGAACCCGCTGAACGAGCTGCTGCACCAGTACGGACCGTTCATCATCGGGCGGCTGGGCATTCCCTATCGCGCCAAGGGCGTGAACATCATCTGTGTCGCCATCGACGCGCCCAACGACAGGATCAACGCGCTGACCGGCGCGCTGGGCCGCATCGAGGGCATCAACGCCAAGGCGACCTACGCCAACGTCTGAACTGAACCACCGGTTTAGTTCAATATGAAAACCGAATAGCCGAACATTCCCTGACGCCGAAGCATCTACCCAGAAAAACCTGAGGCGAAAGATACGATGTTGGACCCTGGCCGTGGGCCGGGTTTGTCCTGCCGCCGTATCCATTGGGATGCGGCGGCATTCATTATGGAGAAATGAGCATGAGTTTGAACGCAACCCCCTCCGCGAACCGGGCGCACATCGGCTTCTTCGGCTGCCGGAACGCGGGCAAGTCCAGCCTGGTGAACGCCGTGACCGGGCAGGCGCTGGCCATCGTCTCGGACGTTCGAGGCACCACCACCGACCCGGTCTACAAGGCCATGGAGCTGCTGCCCCTGGGCCCGGTGGTGATCGTCGACACCCCCGGCTTCGACGACCGGGGCGAACTGGGCGAGCTTCGCATCCAGCGCACCCGGGACGCGCTGAACCGCTGCGACGCGGCGGTGCTGGTGGTGGGCGGCGAGGCCGGATTGCAGGGCGCGGATGTGCGGCTGATCGAGTTGATGAAGGCGCGAAGCCTGCCCTTTTTGATCGCCTGGAACAAGGTGGATTCCCCCGCCTGCCAGCCTCCGGCGAAGGACGCGCTGCCGGTGAGCGCGACGCAGCACACCGGCGTGGACGCGCTCAAGGAGGCCCTGGCCCGCATCCTGCCCACTTTTGAAGAACGGCGGCTGCTGGCCGATCTGGTGAACCCCGGCGACGCCGTGGTGCTGGTGTGCCCCATCGACGAATCCGCGCCGAAGGGACGCATCATCCTCCCCCAGCAGCAGGCCATCCGGGACCTTCTGGACGCCGGGGCCATGGCCTTCGTGGCCCGGGAGACGGAACTGGCCGCGACCCTGGACAAGCTGAAAGAGCCTCCGGCGCTGGTGGTGACGGACAGCCAGGCGTTCAGGGTCGTCAATGCCATCGTACCCCAGTCCATCCCCCTCACCTCCTTCTCCATCCTGATGGCCCGCTACAAGGGCTTCCTGGACGCGGCGGTTCGGGGCGTGGCGGCGGTGGACGTATTGAAGGACGGGGACGCGGTGCTGCTGGCCGAAGGCTGCACCCACCACCGCCAGTGCAACGACATCGGCACGGTGAAGCTGCCCCGCTGGCTCCGGGCCCACACCGGCAGGGACATCCGCATCGAGACCGCCTCCGGCCGGGACTTCCCGGAGGACCTGACGCCCTATCGGCTGGTGATCCACTGCGGCGGCTGCATGCTGACGGAAACCGTGGTGCGGTACCGCATGGAGCAGGCCCTCGCACAGGGCGTGCCCTTCACCAACTACGGCATCGCCATCGCCCGAATGACCGGCGCGCTGGAGCGGAGCCTGCGCCTGTTTCCGGCGCTTCACGATTTGATTTCGGAGGGCGGAGCATGACCGGGCGCGTGCGTGAACTGATCGAGCGGCTGTCTGCGGAGCACCGCCTCGCCGAGGCGGAGTATGCCGAGCTGATCGAGGGCCGCACCGACGAGGCCGCGGCGCTGCTGGCGGAGAAGGCCGTGGCCGTGCGCAAGGCGATCTACGGGAACGCGGTGTTCACCCGGGGGCTCTTTGAGATCAGCAACATCTGCAAAAACGACTGCCTGTACTGCGGCATTCGGCGAAGCAACGCCGCGGTGGCGCGGTACCGGCTGAGCGAGGCGGACATCCTCGCCTGCGCCGACGAGGGCTACGGCCTGGGCTTTCGCACGTTCGTGCTGCAGGGCGGCGAGGACGGCTTCTTCACCGACGCGGTGCTGGGCGGCATCGTGTCCGCGCTCAAGCGCCGCCACCCGGACTGCGCCGTCACCCTGTCCATGGGCGAACGGAGCCGGGAGAGCTATCAGCGGCTCTTCGACGCCGGGGCGGATCGCTACCTGCTGCGCCACGAAACCGCGGATGCGGCCCACTACGCAAGGCTCCACCCGCCGGGGATGGACTGGGAGAACCGGATGCGCTGCCTCCGGGACCTGAAAGCCATCGGCTATCAGGTGGGCTGCGGGTTCATGGTGGGCTCGCCCTTCCAGACGGCCCGTCATCTGGCGAAGGATTTGAAGTTCATCGAGGCCTTCCAGCCGGATATGTGCGGCATCGGGCCCTTCATCCCCCACCACGAAACGCCCTTCCGGGACCGGCCCGCCGGGACGCTGGAGCTGACGCTGTACCTGCTGTCCATCCTCCGACTGATCCACCCGCCGGTGCTGCTGCCCGCCACCACGGCCCTGGGCACCATCCACCCCGAGGGGCGGGAAAAAGGCATACTGGCCGGGGCGAATGTGGTGATGCCGAACCTGTCTCCGGTGGGCGTGCGCAAGCAGTACGAGCTCTACGACAACAAGATCTGCACCGGCGACGAATCCGCCCAGTGCCGCCACTGCCTGGAGGCGCGGATGGAGCGCATTGGGTACCGGCTGGTCGTCGACCGGGGAGACATTGCGGAGAGTTAAGCGTTCAGATAATAGTGCTATAGCTATTCGCTAAACTCCAAACTCTCCTTGTATAAACAACAAATGGAGGAATCAGACAATGTATGCTTACGATCCAACCTCATTAAGGGCCGAGGAATTCATCAACGATGCGGAGATCCGCGCGACGCTGGAATATGCCGAGGCGAACAAGAACAACGTAGAACTGATCGACGCGATTCTTGAAAAGGCCCGCCCGGTGAAGAAGGGCAACGGCTGCACCTGCGCCGGGCTGACCCATCGGGAGGCTTCGGTGCTGCTGGCCTGCGAGATCCCGGAGAAGATCCAGCGGATGTACGAGATCGCCGAGGAGATCAAGCTGGCCTTCTACGGCAACCGCATCGTGATGTTCGCGCCGCTGTACCTGTCCAATTACTGCGTCAACGGCTGCCTCTACTGCCCCTATCACCTGAAAAACAAGCACATCGCCCGCAAGAAGCTGACCCAGGAGGAGGTCCGGGCCGAGGTCATCGCCCTGCAGGACATGGGCCACAAGCGCCTGGCCATCGAAGCCGGCGAGGACCCGGTGAACAACCCCATCGAGTACATCCTGGAGTGCATCGACACCATCTACTCCGTCCACCACAAGAACGGCGACATTCGCCGGGTGAACGTGAACATCGCGGCCACCACCGTGGAGAACTACAGGCGGCTCAAGGACGCGGGCATCGGCACCTACATCCTGTTCCAGGAGACCTACCACAAGGAGAGCTACGAGCGCCTGCACCCCACCGGGCCCAAGCACAACTACGCCTACCACACCGAGGCCATGGACCGGGCCATGGAGGGCGGCATCGACGACGTGGGCCTGGGCGTGCTGTTCGGGCTGGAGCTTTACAAGTATGAATTCGCGGGGCTCATCATGCACGCGGAGCACCTGGAGGCCGTGCACGGCGTGGGCCCGCACACCATCAGCGTGCCCCGGGTGAAGCGGGCGGACGACATCGACCCGGACGAGTTCGACAACGGCATCGACGACGAGACCTTCACCAAGATCGCCGCCTGCATCCGCCTGGCCGTGCCCTACACGGGCATGATCGTGTCCACCCGGGAGAGCGAGGCCGTGCGTGCGCGGCTCTTGCAGGTGGGCATCAGCCAGGTCAGCGGCGCGAGCCGCACCTCCGTGGGCGGCTACACCGAGGAGGTCCGCCCCACGGACACCGAGCAGTTCGACGTGTCCGACCAGCGGACGCTGGACGAGGTGGTGCGCTGGCTGATGGAGACGGGCCACATTCCCTCCTTCTGCACCGCCTGCTATCGGGCGGGCCGCACCGGCGACCGGTTCATGAGCCTGTGCAAGAGCGGCCAAATTTTGAACTGCTGCCACCCCAATGCGCTGATGACCCTGGCGGAATATCTGGTAGACTACGCCTCCCCCGAGACCCGGGATATCGGCTGGAGGATGATCGCCGACGAGCTGAACCGCATCCCCAAGGAGAGCGTCCGAAAGATCGCCGAGGAGAACATCGAAGCCATCAGGAGCTCCAACCGGAGGGACTTCCGGTTCTGAGGCAAGAACAACACCCCATGCCATCCATTTGGCATGGGGTGTTGTTCTTGAAGAAGCAGTTTGCCGCGTCGTCGCTATGCTCCTCCTCGCAATGACGTACAAACGAATCAAATGCCGTCATTGCGAGGAGCCCCAATGGGGCAACGCGGCAATCTGGTCTCCTATTCTTCCTTCTGTCCTGTAATCTCCGGCAGCTCTCCCAGCATCTCCATCGTCTCCTCCGGGGTGTAGAGCTGGAGCACCACCTGGTTGGGCAGGCAGATGATCATGTTGTAGAGAATGCGTTCATCCCGATTCTCCAGCGTCACCTCGCCCTGGCCCACGCAGTCCTGCCCTTCGCAGCTGGCCTCCTCCATCCACATGCCCTCCGGCGTCAGGTGGATGACGTTCAGCGACTGCGTGCCGTCGGGCAGCAGCTGGGCCAGCGGGAAGCTCTGCTCTCCCTCGATGGGCAGGGGCAGCCATCCGGCCTGGGTGGCGGTGCTGACCAGCACGTAGCCCGAGGGCATCGTCTTCTCCTCCTCGCCGTACGCGGGCAGCGCCAGCAGCAGCGCCAGCAGTATGATCGCAAGCTTTTTCATATTACTCCTCGTCGCTCTCGTGCTTGTTCTCCCAGTGGATCAGCAGCGTCATGGCCGCGCGCATCAGCAGCACCGCGCAGGTCATGCCCACGTCCTTCCAGTCCGGGGTGACGATGGTTTTCAGGATCTCGCTGCCCAGCAGGAAGGTGAGCGCTGTGGAGATGCCGTCGTACAGGATGTGCTTGCTGTGGTGCTTGTCCTTGGGCAGGAAGAACAGCGCCCGCACCGCCGCGATGAGCAATATGAGCACGCCCACGGCCTCAAAGGCGAGTATGCCGTATTCCACCACGGTCCTGAACGTGTTCTCCAGTATCTCAAACATATTTCCCTCTCCCATCCGTCATCTTATGTTATTCCTGCATATACGCTCCGGCCCCGGAGGTGTAGGTCACGGCGCGGTCCCGGGCGATGAACACCGCCTCCACGCCGTCCAGGCCCTCGATGAGCGCCGCGCCCTGCTCCGTGCCCAGGGCGAAGGCGGCGGTGGCCAGCGCGTCCCCCTCCATGGAATTCTCGGAGAAGATCGTCACCGACGCCAGCTCGTTCTCCACCGGCCAGCCAGTCTCCGTGCTCAGGATGTGGTGGTAATACACCCCGTCCAACTCGAAGCCGCGCTCGTAGATGCCGCTGGTGACGGTGGAGCCGCCGAAGTTCTTCGCCACCAGCATGTATTCCCCGGTGGGCCTGTCGATGTCCTGGATGCCCACCTTCCACGGGCTGCCGTCGGGCTTCTGGCCGATGGCGACGATGTTCCCGCCGAAGGAGAGGATGGCGCTCTCAACGCCCCGATTCACCAGATAGGCCTTCACCGCGTCGGCGATGTAGCCCTTGGCGATGCCGCCGAGGTCGATCATCATGCCCTCCGGCAGGGTGACCCTGTCGCCGTCCACTTCGACTTTGGTGTAGTCGATCAGCGCCGCCGCCGCTTCCAGGGCCTGAGCGTCCGGCAGCTGCTTCGCGCCGGAGGTGAAGTCCCAGAGGGTGGAGGCCGGGGCGATGGTGATGTCGAAGGCCCCGCCGGTGCGCTCGCTGATTGCGCGGGCCGCCTCCAGGATGGTAAGGGTGTCCTTTGAAACCTGCACCGGCTGACCCTGCGCGTGGTTCAGCTTCCACACGTCGCTGCCCTCAAGGGTGCGGGAGAGCAGCGCCTCGTAGCGCCCGCACTCCTCCAGCGCGTCCGTGAGCACGGAAACGTCCTCCACGTAGGCAGTCAGGGTGATGACCGTATCCAGATAAAAGCCCACGGCGGACTGCTTCTTCGCCTCCGCCGACGCGCAGCCGCCCAGCGGCAGCGCCAGCGCCAGGATCAGCAGCAGCGCCGCGATCGTCCTGATTCTCATAGGCATGTCCTCTACGGTTGATTGGTTTCGACGCGCAGCGCCCGGAACACCCGCTGGGCCACCACGCCCGTGAGGCACCCCACCACCGCGCCGATGCCCACCAGCACGGGCAGGTAGGTGTAGAGCAGCTGGGGCGTGCGCAGCACGGTGCTAGCCACCAGGATCTGGCCCACGTTGTGGGCCACGGCCCCGGCCAGGGAGGTGCCCAGCACGGCGAAGGCCGGGTTTTTGCGGATATAGACGAACGCTGCGAAGGCCGCAATGCTCGCCAGGGCGATCAGCAGCACGCACCAGAGCATTTGTCCCCTGGGCGCGGGGTTCCGGCTCAACAGGAAGAGGTCGCTCAAAAGGGCCAGAAGCCCGATCACCAGCGCGCCCACCTTCGCGTTTTTGCGCACCAGCAGCATCACGATAAGGCTCAACACCCCGCCGGAGAGGCTGTAGAGTATGGCGCTCATGGAGCCGAACAGGAAGCCGGACAGGAACACCTTCGCCAGCATCAGCAGCACGCAGCCCCGCCAGTCCATCAGGTATACGGCGTAGAGCAGCACCGTGTTCGCCAGGCCCAGCTTGATGCCCGGCACCGCGCCGCTGAGAAACCAGGTCAGCGGGATCGCCCGGTCCAGGAAGCCCAGCACCAGCGACAGCGACGCCAGCAGTCCGAATCGCGCCACCTTGCGCGCCGTTGAGTTCAATGCGTTCACCTCTGTATCATTCGCCGCGGACCTCCACCGACACCCGGTGGGGCAGGCATATGATGAATCCGCCCATCACCCGCAGCTCCAGGTTTTCCCGGGTCACCGCGCCCATGTCCACGCAGTCGTGGTTTTCGCAGTTGGCGTCCTGCATGAAAACGCTCTGGCCGGTGAGGACGATGTGGTTTTCGCCCCCGTCCGGAAGCAGGATGTCCAGGGCGTGGGCTTCGGAGAAGGGCAGGTCGATCAGCGCCACGCCGTCCAATGTCACGTACACGCGCAAGTCGTCGCCGCTGTCCGCGTCCATCGATCCCCCCGGCCATTCCGTGCCGTCCACCAGCACCCGCGCCGGTTCGTTCTCTGCGGAACGCTGGCAGCCGGGAAGCAGCGCGCAGGCCGCCGCCAGAAAAAGCGGCAGGAGCCACCGCCGCAGTGCGTTTCCCATCGAAGCCTCCAACCCCATTTTGATATGTGATTATTATATACCATATTTGCCGGTTTATCAACCGGTAAACCGCGTTGGGCACTGCTCGACGGTTTTTCTTTTTTTGATCATATGCTGTCAAAAACGATTTCGGTCCGTTGACTTGACGAACCGGTTTTGGTATTATATGAATAGCTGTACGGGCGCATTTTGCCCGTGAACGCGAATATTCAAGAGGAGGGTACACATGAAGAAAATCATTGCTATGCTGCTGAGCCTGTGCATGCTCATCGGCTGCGCGGCCCTCGCCGAGGGCGAGACCGTGCTCACCGGCAGCGCGGCGGGTTTTGCCAGCGACGTGTCCGTAGAATTCACCGTGGACGCAGACGGCAATATCACGGCGCTGACCGTGGATGACTCCGGGGAATCCTACCCCACCGCCGGGATCGAGCGGGAGAACAGCGTCGAGAAGCTGATCGCCGAGATCCTGGAGACCGGTTCCGCTGACGGCGTGGACACCGCCACCGGCGCGACCTTCACCTCCACCGCCGTGGTCGAGGCCATCAACAAGGCCCTGGCCGCGAACGAGGGCGGCGAGGCGGACGGCGAGGCCGCCGAGCTGGCCTTCACTGCGGGCACCTATGAGGCTACCGCGGACGGCTACAACGGCCCCGTGACCGTCTCCGTCACCTACTCCGAGGACGCCATTCAGTCCATCGAGATCGTCTCCAGCGCGGAGACTGACCACGTGGGCACCGTGGCCTATGACATCATGATCCCCGAGATGCTGGAAGTCAACGGCGCGGGCGTCGACGGCGTCTCCGGCGCGACCTTCACCACCCGCGCCCTGCGCAGCGCCGTGCTGGACACCGCCGAGCAGGCCGGCTGCACGAACCTGGACGGCTTCAAGGCGGCCAAGATCGCCCATGAGGCGGGCGCGCCCATCACCCTGGACTATGACGTGGTCGTGGTCGGCGCCGGCGGCGCGGGCATGGCTGCCGCGGCCCAGGCCGCCCAGGATGGCAACACCGTGCTGGTGATCGAGAAGAACGCAGAGGTCGGCGGCAACACGCTGGTCTCCGGCGGCCAGTATCAGTCCGTGATGCCTTACCTGGTCTGGGATCCCGCCGATCCGGACGCCACCACCGGCGTTTACGAGTTCGACGGCCAGACCTATGACAAGGTGAAGAGCGTTCAGGGCTGCATCGACGAGCTGAAGATGATCCTCGACTGGTCCGAGGAGCCCTTCGACGCCGACTACTACGTGGACCACGAGTTCGTGGCCGGCGACGCCAGGGAGCTGTCCAAGCACGGCGTGCACGAGGAGTACCTGCCCGTGCTGAAGGCCCTGAAGGAAGAGATCCAGGCCTATCTGGATTGGGCGCAGCCCCAGCTGGACGCGGGTGTTCCCGAGAACCAGCTGACCCTGTTCTCCACCCTGAACCTGCACATCTTCCAGACCTACTACGGCGGCCTGCGCCAGAGCGCGGACAAGAGCGAGTGGATCTACGGCGACGTGGACCTGGTGAGCCAGTTCATCAACGGCGGCCAGGGCCTGAAGGAGTGGCTGGAGGCGCAGGGCGCCACCTTCAAGGAGGACAGCCAGCCCACCCTGATCGGCGCGCTGTGGTATCGTGAAAACGAGTTCATCGGCTCCACCATCGACCTGGATGGCGACGGCGAGCCGGAGATGGGCCGCTGGGGCAGCTACTTCGCCGCGCCCATGAAGACCCTGTACGAGTCCAACGAGAAGAACAACATCATGCTGCGCACCACCGCCACCGACCTGATCGTCGAGGACGGCCGCGTGGTCGGCGTGAAGGCCGAGACCTATGATGGCACCGAAGTGACCGCCAACGCGGCCAAGGGCGTTATCCTGGCCACCGGCGGCTATGCCGCGAACATCGGCATGGTGCTGGAGAACAACGTGTACTGGTCCGAGGAGTACCTGTCCAAGGCCACCAAGACCACCAACCGTTCCAGCCTGCAGGGCGATGGCATCGCCATGGCGGAAGCGGCGGGCGCCGCGACCACCGGCCTGGGCTTCACCCAGCTGATGCCCATCTCCTGGGTGGACAACGGCAACCTGGCCTTCGGCGGCGGCAACTACGCCTGCTGGATCAACCCCACCACCGGCCACCGCTTCGTGGACGAGGGCAGCGAGCGCGACGTGCTGAGCCTGGCCGAGTTCAAGAACGGCATGGAAGTGAACGGCACCAAGGGCGTGTTCCTGGAGTTCTACAACAAGGAGCAGATGATGCCCGCCCCGATGCAGCTGGCTGAGGGCGACTACGAAGGCCGCTACTATCGCCGCACCATCGCCGAGCTGCCCGAGCTGTTCGAGGAGCTGGGCGTCACCGCCGATCCCGAGGTCGTCATCCAGACCATCCGCGACTATGACGCGGCGGTCATGGGCCAGGGCGAATTCCCGGACGTGGGCAAGGCCATCGCCTCCCGCACCATCGGCAACGTGGAGCTGAACGACGACGGCAGCTACAACGTCGAGACCTATGATCTGGACAACGCGCTGCTGACCATCCGCCTGATGGCGCCCTCCACCCATCACACCATGGGCGGCATCTGCGTGGACATCGACCGTCACGTGCTGAACGCCGACGGCGAGATCATCCCCGGCCTGTATGCGGCGGGCGAGGTCACCGGCGGCATCCACGGCGGCAACCGCCTGGGCGGCAACGCCATCGTGGAGATCTTCGTGTCCGGCCGCACCGCGGCGCAGGCCGTCACGGCGGACAACGAATAATCTTCCCGGTATGACTTGCGGGGCAGGATGCAAATCCTGCCCCGCTTTCTGATGTGCCTTCCCCTTCAGGGGAAGGTGGCATTTGCTCTGCAAATGACGAAAGAGGTCGCCTCTCTGGAACGATGTGCGATTGTTTCGACATACGTTTCAGAAAGACGACCTCATCCGACCCGCCTGCGGCGGCCCACCTTCCCCTAAAGGGGAAGGCTGTATTTCTCAATATTACCCCCGTCCATCCGATACACCGCGTCGGCGTAGCGGGCGGCCTCGCTGTCGTGGGAAACCAGCAGCACAGCCTTCCCCTCTTTCTTGGCCGCGCCCTGGAACACGGATAGCACCCGCGCCGTGTTCTCGTCGTCCAAATCGCCGGTGGGCTCGTCGGCCAGGATCACCGCCGGTTCCTGCGCCAGCGCCCGGGCGATGGCCATGCGCCGCAGCTCCCCGCCGGAGAGCTCCGCGGGCCGGGCGTCGGCAAGGCCGGAGATGCCCAGCGCATCCATCCAGCGTTCGGCGGCCTCCCGGTCCCCCGCTCCGCCCGCCAGCTGCCCGGGCAGCAGGATATTCTCGAGAACCGTCAGCGTGTCGATGGCGCTCCGGCCCTGGGGAATCACCCCCAGCTTTTGATTGCGCAGCCGGGACAGCGCCTGATCGTTCATGGCGTACAAGTCCGTCTCCCCAAGCCACACCTTCCCCTCCGTGGGTGTCAGCAGGCCGGAAAGCATGTGCAAAAGCGTGGTCTTGCCGGAACCGGACCGGCCCATCAACACGGCCACCTCGCCCCCGCGCAGCTCCAGGCTCGCGCCCTTCACGGCAAAGAAGTGATTCGCCTCGCCGGACTTGCGAAAGTATCGCTTGGAAAGGTTTTCCGCTCTTAGCATCCGTCAGGCCCCCTCTCGCAAGGTCGTGCCGGGGTCGGTGCGGCTCAGGCGGCGGGCCGCGTAGAGGCTCGCCAGCGCCCCGATCAGCACCGTGACCGCCACCGTCGCAATGGCCAGCGCCAGGATCGTCCCCGCGCCGGGCGTCAGGTACGGCAAATTCAGCTTTGATTCGATCAGCGCGGTGAACGGGAAGATCAGCATGGCCGCCACGCCCACGCCCAGCACGCTGCCCGCAAGGCTGCACAGCGCCGTCTCCGCGAGGATCAGCCCGGACAGGCCCCTTTGGGACGTGCCCAGCAGGCGCAACACCGCGAACTCCCGGCGGCGCTCGGCGATCATCATGGCGAAGGCGATCAGCAGGATGACGAAGGCCAGCACCCACACCGCCCCGGCCAGCAGCGCCACCGTGCGGCTGATGCCCGCGAGGCTGTCCGCCGCGCCGGTGAACAGGCTGCGGGCGCGGACCGCGGCGGTCTTGCGCACGTGGCTGTTCAGCTTCGCCATCACCTGGTCGATGTCGTATCCGTTCTTCACCTTCACGTAGATCGCGGAGATCACATCGCTGTTGCCGCTTTCGAGCTTGTGGCTCACGCCCTTGGCTTCCGCGGCGGCCAGCAGCTTCTTCATGGTCGCCATGTCGCAGTAGACCGCGGTGTCCAGGCCCGTGCCCGTCTCCGCCAGCTTCGCCACCACGTGGCAGTTCTGGTCGTAGATCTTCAGGCTCTCCCCCACGTTCGCCGTGACCTTGCAGCCCACGGCCAGGTCCATGTCGGAGAGGGTCCGGGCATAGCTCTTCTCGATCCAGGGCCGGACGGTGAAGTCCGCTTCTGGGTCGATGCCGATGACCTGCACCTTCACGGCGCAGCAGTCCGCCTTCAGGGAGGCCAGGAAGGTCTGCGGGGCGGCGTGGGCCACGCCCTCCACCTCATTGACCTTCTCCAGCGCGTCCGCGTCCATGTAGAAGGCCCCGGCGGTGCCCTGGAGCAGCAGCTGTTGGAAGTCCACCTTGCTGCGGGCCGACCCGGGCAGCACGACGATGTCCGCGCCCAGGCGGGCCTGGAGGCTGTCCAGGCCGCTCTGCAGCGACCGCACCACCACGGACCCGCCGAACACGGACAGGGCCAGGAAGGCCGTCAGCAGCACCAGCGCCGCGGTACGCCCCGGCCTTCGTATGAGGTTTTTGACGGGCAGGCGACTGGCTCCCATGGGATCACCTCGCCTCCCGGCAGGACAGCCACGCGCCGACGGCGGACGCCGCCAGCGACAGGGCAAACAGGATCGTCGTGGCGGGCTGCATCAGGGCGCGGCAGCGCATCGTCGCCATCTGGCACAGGGCGATCAGCGTCCCGGGCGTGAGGATGCCCAGGACGCAGGTCAGCGCCATGGCGATGTACAGCCCCAGCCGCGCCGACGGCACGACCAGCGCCGCCAGCGCCAGCGCCGCCAGCAGGCCGCCCACGCCCAGCAGCGCCCGGCTGGCCCAGTGGCACGCGCCAAAGCTGCCGTCCTCGTGGACGCACGCGCCCAGGAAGGTCTGGCTGCCAACGGCAACGACCAGGGCGAGAACGAAGATGATGATGGCAGGAAGTATGGCTTTTTTCATCTTTACTCTCCTTTGTTCCAGGCGAGAGTTTAGAGTTCAGAGTTTAGAGAATAGCGGCCATTCAATCCAAACTCTAAACTCTTATAACTCTATTCCACAAAGTTCTCGTTGATGATCTCACGGGCGACACGGCCGTGCTCCAGCACGATGGTGCGCTGGGCGGCCTCGGCCACCTCCGGGTCGTGGGTGACGACGATGAGGGTCGTGCCCTCCCGGTGCAGCTGGCGGAACAGGTCCAGCACGATGTTTTCGTTGGCCTCGTCCAGGTTGCCGGTGGGCTCGTCGGCCAGGATCAGCTCCGGGTGGTTGATCAGCGCCCGCGCCACGCAGACGCGCTGTTGCTCGCCGCCGGACAGCTGGCTGGGCAGGTGCTTGGCGCGCTCACGAAGCCCCACACGGCCCAGGGCCTCCAGGGCCTCTTCCTCGTCGGGCATGGAGTGGTAGTACTGGGAGACCATCACGTTCTCCACGGCGGTCAGGTAGTTGACCATGTGGAACTGCTGGAAGATCAGGCCGATCTTGTCCCGGCGGATGTCGGTGAGCTTCTTGCTGGACTCCTTGGAGATGTCCACGCCGTCCAGCAGCACCTCGCCCTTGGTGGGCTTGTCCATGCAGCCGATGATGTTCATCATGGTGGACTTGCCGGAGCCGGAGGGCCCCATGATGGCCACCCACTCCCCCTTGTCCACATGCAGGCTCACGTTGTCCAGCGCCTTGAGCTCGCCATAAATCTTCGAGATATTTTTCAATTCAAGAAGTGCCATATTTACTCTCCTTTCAGGACTAACGCCGGATCGATGGCCATGGCCCGCTTGATGGGCGCGAGGCAGCTGACGGCGGCGATCGCCACCGACACCAGCACCGTCACCGGCAGCAGCAGCGGCTGGAACGTGATGGACGAACCGAACACGTTCACGCTCACCACCTGGGCGAACACGAAGCCCAGCACCGCCCCCAGCACGCCGCCCAGCGTGCCCAGGAAGATGCCCTCGCCCAGGAACTCGCCGCGGATGGAATTGTCCGACGCGCCCAGGGCCTTGCGCAGGCCGATCTCCCGGCGGCGCTCCGAGACCACCGCCATCATCGTGGTGGACACGCAGATCATCGTCAGAAGCAGCACGACCACCGTCACCAGGAACACCAGCGCCTGCAGCTTGCCCAGCACCGCCGTCTCCGACTTGGTGACGCGCTTCACCAGTCGCGCCGTAACGCCGTTGTCCTCTTCGGTGATTCCCTCGGCGTAGGCGTTCAGCTGGTCCTCCTCGGCGGAGACGGACAGCTCCGCCACGTCCAGCCTGTCCTCGCCGGTCAGGGCCTCCAGATCCGAAAGGGCCATGAATATATAGCCCTCTTCCTCGCCGCCGGTGACCAGGATGCCGGACACGGTGTACTTCATGGTTCGGGGCTGGCTGGCGGCGGAGGCGGTGCGCGCGCCGTTCAGCGCGTTCACGATGGCCGAGGAGGTCACCGTCGCTCCGGTCAGGGCGTCCACCTCGTCGCTGCCCTCCGGGGCCGCGGACATGGCGGTGCGGATGCCCGCGCCCGCGTTCTCGTCGGTCACATTCGTAAGGCGCAGGGGCAGGGATTTTCCGACGAACTGATTCAGGAACGCCTCGTCGGTCTGGGCGCGGCCGCCGAACTCCGCCGTCTGGGTGGAGGCGTCCACGGTAATTTCCGCGATTTTGCCGTCCTCGCCCAACGTGGCGCTGATGGACACGGAGCCGCCGCTCCAGCCCTCGGCGCTTCCAGATAACATCGCCCCGGGCACCCAGTCCGCGGAGGCGTCGCCCTCCGCGACGGCCGTGGGCTGCCAGGTCAGCTCCATCTCCGAGCCCACCTTCACGCCGATGGTCTCGGCGATCTCCTTGCCCACCAATATCTCCCGGGAGGCTGCGGGGTACGCGCCCTCCACGCTGAAATAGGGGCTGGTCTTCTGCACGGCGTCAAAGTCGGTGCCCGCCGTGGTGAAGGACTGCTGGCGGGATGTCATGTCCAATCGCACATAGCGATAGGGCGCCGCGCCCACCAGCGTCTCCTCCGGGAATCGGGAAAGGGTCTCCTCCAGCCGTGCCTCGGTCAGGGTCTCCCCGTCCGCCGGCATCAGCAGCATGTTCGCGCCGTAGGAGCGCATCTGCGCCCGCATCTGCCGAGGCACGTCATAGTAGATCGTCACCAGGCCCGCCAGGATCGTCGCGCCGATGCCGATGGACAGCAGCGCGATCAACATCCGGCTGCGCCGCCGAAGCAGCGAGGCGGTGATCATCCTTAGGAACATACGTCGTTTAGTCATGTTATGCCTCCAACGTAACGATGAGAGGGTTTATTCAGTGAGGAGTTTGGAGTGAGGAGTTGACAGCGGCTGCAGCGCGGTTCTCTCAAACTCCACACTCCACACTCAAATCAGTGTCCTCCGTGCAGCACCTCGGCGGGCTTGAGCCGCAGCACCATCCGGATGGCCGGGATGCTGCCCGCGATGGTGACCAGGGCGATCAGCCCCGCCACGATGGGGATCACCGTGGGGTTCATCTCCACCGCCGAGCCGAACACGCTGCGCCCGATCAGCTGGGCGAAGCCGAAGCCCATGAAGTAACCCGCGGCGAAGCCCAGCAGCGCCGTGATCAGGATCTCCGTCATCACCACGCCGGTGATGCTCCGGTCCTTCGCGCCGATGGCCTTCAACAGGCCGATCTCCTGGGCGCGCTCCATGACGGAGGCAGTGACCAGGTTGGAGATGCCCAGGGCCGAACCGATCAGGCTCAGGGCCGTGATCAGGATCATCAAAAGCTTCGTCTTGTCCAGGATGGTGCCCTCGCTCTCGGCCACCTGCCGAACGGCGCTGGCCACGGAGCCGGTGATGACCTCCTGGATCTGGTAGCAGATGGCGCTGACGTAGGCCGTACAGTACCAGGTCTCATAGTCGCGGCTGGTGAGGGCCGCGGGGTTGCGGGCGGCGCGGCGGGCCAGGTCGTTGTCCGGGGTGGTCAGGGCGGAGACCTCGATGGAGGTCACCTTGCCGTCCCGGTCGGTCAGGGCCTGCACCGCGTCCAGCGTGGCGAAGATCTGGCTGTCCTCGTCGCCGCCGGCGTCGTAGATGCCCACGATCTTGGCGTCGAGCGCGCCTTCGGGCCCGGTGAGGGCGACGGTCTCGCCCACGGTCCACCGCTTTTCCTCCGCCAGCAGCGCGCCGACCATGATCTCATTGCCCGCGTCTGCGTCGGCCTCGTCCAGCCAGCGCCCGTCGGTGATCTCCCACCAGGAGCGCATGCCCACCACGCCCGCGTCCAGCTCCTCGCCGGTGGGCAGGGCCAGGTGGTGGTTGAACCAAGTGCCCACGACCTGGGCGCTGGAGCCGTCCGGCAGGGCGACCTGGGTGTCCAGGAAGGGGGTGAAGTCCACGATGTTGAAGGCCCAGAAGATGGTCTTGAGCTTGCCCAGCTCGTCCTCCCTCAGGTAGGCCGCGTTCAGTGCCTCTCCGTTCTCCCCGGTGTCGTAGATGTCGGAGAGCAGCGAAACGTCCTTGGGCTTGACGGTGATGTTCGCGCCGTAGTTTTTCAGTTCCTTGTTGACCTTGTCCTCCACGTCCATGACCACGTTCAGCATGCCGGTGGCCAGGGACGCGCCCAGGGCGATGGTGATGGCGATGAGCAGCATCTTGCCCTTCTGGTGGAACAGCACGCCTTTGATCATTCTGAATAGCATCTCTGTTCCCTCCTCACTTGAACTCGCGCTCACCGGCGACGATGTCGGACAGCTTGAAGATCAGGTTGCCGTCCCCCACCTCGTAGCCCAGCGGGATGGGGTTGCAGCCGCCCTTGAAGCCGATGGTGTTGATGTTCATCACCACGTCGCACCGCCGGCAGACCACCTGGCCGCCCCGCTCGTAGTAGCCCGCGTTGCCGCAGACATCGCAGGCGTCCAGGCCCACGCCGAAGGCGGCGGAGTTGGGCTTGCGCACCACGATCCAGCGCACGTCGACGCCGTTCTCGGTGCGGTATTCAAAGCGGTGCAGGTGGAAGTCGTTCACGGCCTCCAGCGGCACGTAGATGTTTTCCTCGTCCACGGTGTAGGTCTCCGGGGCGGAGAGCTCGATCACCCGGGTGTCGTAGCCCTTCACCGCCGTCATGAAGCCGATAAAGACCAGCAGGGCCGCCGCCGCCGCGCCAGCCATGCGGCGATAGTGCCGGTGGTTGGCCCGGAGCTTGCGCCGCTGGGCGGGATTCTCCCAGGGCTCGGTGACGTGGACGTTCCGCATGAAGCAGATCACCAGCACCGCCGCGGCGATCGCAGCAATGGCCCAGATGAACAGCATGGACTGGTTCGCCGTGAACATCATCCAGTCACCGATGAAGCCAAAGCGTTCGGCGTCGTATTTCACCGGCCAGTTCAGCCACTTGGCCCGGTTCACCCAGGGTACGAAGAAGCGGCCGAAGCAGTAGACGGCGTCGATGACGGTCGCGGCGGTCAGAAGCCCGGTGACGGTGGACACGGGCTTGATATGGAGAGCGCACAGATAGACCAGGCGCGAATACGCAAGCAGCAGGACGAGGGCGATCAGGTAACCCGCCATGCGCACCATGTAGTAGCCGGACAGGTAGCCGTTGCCCATCGTGTTGAAGTTGAAGGGATAGAGCATCACGCCGGGCAGGTGATAGAAGATCACCACGGCGGAGACGCCCGCGCCGGCGACGGCCAGCAGGGTCTTCCCCGCGCTCTTCCTGTCATCCTCCCTGCGCCCGAAGATCAGGCAGAGGACGACGAAGGCGATGATGAACGCCAGCGTGACGGCGTAGATGTAGTGGTTCCAGTGGCTGGACACGATCTTGTTTGTGGTGCCCTTGACCGCCGCCAGCGCCGCCGAGGCGAGCACCGAGGCGATGATGGCCCCGGCGTGCACCCGACGCCCGGTCTTGCCGCAGACGCGGTTAAGCGCCGCGTGCATCAGCGTGACCAGCGTCACCGTGACGAACAGGTCCTGGGTCACCGTCCAGAGATATTTCAGCATTTTCATGCCTCCCGATGGTCATTGGGAAACGTTTTTTGCAAGAGTTAACACGTGTAAACGCGCATTTAACAAAGGTCTTTAACGCACGGACTGCTGATGCCCATCCCCCGCGGATGGCGCATCAGCAGCGCGCATGTTTTGCTTTTGCCGGTCAGAGCTTGTCTTTCCGGCGCTGTCCCTCGTTCAGGGTGTGGCGATTACCACTCCTTGACGAAGTTCCAGCCGGTCCAGGTCGCGGTCAGCGGCTCGGTCCAGAACTCGTCGGCCTCAACGCCGGTCTCGGAGTCCACGTGCAGCAGGTAGCCCTGCTCAGCGGGGCTCTTGATGGACAGAGTGATGCTGTACTCGCCCTCGGGCAGCGCGATGTTGTTGCCGTAGTGGGGGCCGTCGGAAGCGGCCATGGGCATCATGGAGCCGGTCAGAACCTCGTTGCCGTCCTTGTCATTGATGGTGTAGTCGATGCTCAGATAGGGCACCCACTCGCCCACGTTGAAGGAGTAGGGGTTCTCGTTGGCGGTCAGGTCCACTTCGATGTGCAGGTCGGAGTCTTCCTTGGCGGCGGCCAGATCGGCGGGAGCCATGTCCACGGGCTGGAAGTACACCATACTCATGGTCATGAAGCCCACGTCCTGCTCGCCCTCGACGCCCAGCTCATACTCGTCAAAACCGGCCTCTTCGGCCATCGCGAACGCGGAAACGCTCAGCAGCATCAGGGCAGCCATCAGCAGGGCAAGAAACTTCTTCATGTGTGAATCCTCCTAAAAGAAATGTTGGTTTTTGTATCTTCAACGCGAGAGTGCGCGGGGCAGCCTCGCGTGGAGAACCGAATGCGTGAATGAAGGAATGAAGAATGAAGAAATTGAGATTGCTTCTGTCTGAATTATCAATTCCTAATTCCTCATTCCTAATTCCTAATTCCGTGCAGCGTATTGGGCCTTCAGCGCGTCGATCTTGCCGCGGTAGTGGGCGATCATGAAGGTCACCAGCAGCACGATGGACAGGATCAGCTGGGGCACCAGTGTCTCCAGGTACGGGTAGATGCCGAAGATCTGGATCACGTCGTTCTCCGGGATGCCGGGCACATTGTACACCAGGTCGAACACGTTGCCCTCGGCCAGCTCCTTGATGCCGCTGCCCAGGAAGGCCACGCACATCACAGCCATCAGGATGCTCGTCGCGGTGAAGAACACCTTGATGGGCAGCTTGATGGAGAGCTTGGTGATGGCCAGGTAGACGAACACCAGCAGCACGCAGCCCGCGCCGAAGCCCGCCCAGACCATGCCGGCATTGCCCTCGGAGAGCATCGGCTGGTAGAACAGCACCACCTCCGCGCCCTCGCGGAACACGGACAGGAACGCGGTGAAGGCCAGGGCGAAGGCGCTGCCCTGCTCCACGGAGGACTGCACCTTGCCGTCGATGTAGCGGCTCCAGCTGGCGGCCTCCGCCTTGGAGATCATCCAGTTGGACACGTAGAACAGCACGCACACGGCGATCAGGGCGGTGATGCCCTCGATGATCTCCTGGGCCAGGCCCGCGGTGGCGAAGGCGCTCTTGGCCCAGGCCAGGACCGCGGCGGCGGCGAAGGAGGCGGCAATGCCCGCCACGGCGCCGATGTAGACGTTCTTGAGGCTCTTGCCGTTGCCGGACTTGGTGAGATAGGCGATGATGGCGGCGATCACCAGGATGGCCTCCAAGCCCTCGCGGACGATGATGCCGAAGGCGCCCAGGAAGGTGAGCAGCCGGGGGTCGCTCTGCTTGGGCTCCTCCACCACCTCCGCCTCCGTCGTCTCCCCAGCCTCAGCCGCGGCGGCGGCCTTCTCGGCGGCCTCCTGCTCGTCCAGCCGCTTGGCGGTGGACAGCAGCACCTGCTTGGCGGCATTGTTCTTCTTGCGGTACTTGGTGATGGAATACTTTTCCTCGCCGCCGTCCACCAGGTTATGCAGCGTCGTGAACACGTCCTCCACCTTCAGGCGATCCTCCAGGGACAGCTCCTTGTAGATGGCGTGGTCCAGGCCGGATTCCTCGTACACCGTGTAGTAAGCGGTGTTCAGGTTGTCCTCGGCGGCCTCCAGGTCCTCTTCCATGTAGGCCTGATAGGAGGTGTCCAGCAGCTCGCGGGTCAGGCTCGCGGCCTCGTACCAGCTCTCGTACTTCGTCGCCGTATTGGGGTCGGCGGAGTACTCCGGATAGGGATCGGCGGAGACCAGCTCGCCGCCCTTGTACCACTTCATCTCGCTCTGGACGCCGCCCTGCTGGGAAGCCAGCTTGTTGCCGTCCTCGCGGATCATGCCCTTCAGCTTCACCAGGGCCGTGCGCACGGACACGCGGGTGTCAGCGGCGGTATTGTCCTTCTTCACGGCGGCCTTGCAGGCGGAGAACTGCATCTCCACGGCGTTCTTGCGGTTGCCGGAGATGTAGCTCAGGGTCTGGCGCTCGAAGCCGGTGGTCTCGTAGACGCGGAAGTAGGCGTTGCTGACATTGTTGTAGGCCGTCGCGGCATCCCCGTTCAGGAAATCCTCGAAGGCCGTGTCCAGGTATTTGTCGATTTCGTCCGAAGCGTCTGCCCAGCGGGTGTCCTCGCCGGATTCCGCCAGCACGGGCAGGCTCTGCATCAGCAGCAGCATGGCCAGCAGGCACAGCATCATGACGCGGGAGAAACGGGTTCGGTTCATATTGTAAGCTCCCTTTCCGGCCCGGCATTGGCTCGGGTCGCGCGGATCGTTATGTTATCTAAACTTAACAAATGTTAGTCTCTCCTAATCCGCGGTCATTATTTTAGCACATTCTCCGGGCCCCTGCTATTCCAATATTGACTTATTCGCCGCTAAACGTTGTCTGAAATTGACTTTTTACATCTGCCTACTGGATTCATAAGTTATTTTATGCTAACATATATTAGGTTAAATAAACTAATCAGAGGTGGGCATCATGAGCGAGGAGGCGCGCCGCGCGGCGAAATCCACAGGCCGTGTCGATTCCGGCAAGGCCTTGTCCGAGGCTGCCCAGGCCTACATCGACGCCCACAGCGCCGAAAAGTTCTCCCTGCAAGCCCTGTCGGACGCGCTTTTCGTGAACGGCAGCTACCTGCTTCGGGTGTTCAAGGCGCGTACGGGCCACACGCTGCTCTGGTATCACAATCATGTGCGCTGCGAAAACGCCAAGGCGCTGCTGCTGGACGGCGAAAAGAGCATCTCCCAGGCGGGCGAGGAAGCCGGCTTTGTATCCTCTGCCCACTTCTCCCATGTTTTCAAGAAGATGACCGGCG
Source organism: uncultured Eubacteriales bacterium (assembly GCA_900315585.1). Taxonomy (GTDB): domain Bacteria; phylum Bacillota; class Clostridia; order Christensenellales; family Aristaeellaceae; genus UBA2862. Next base: position 33,392 of record OMZP01000008.1, read on the forward strand.
TCACCCCCACCGAATATCGCGTCTCCCACCGGGATGAGCTTTGAGGTTGTCCATGGAGAAGCGTGAGAAGACCGGCCGCGTGATCAGCGGCGCGACGCTGGACCGCTACCTGGCGGCCATCCTGGGGCTTCGGCGTCGGCTGGCCATCGTGCGTTCCGTGGATGTGGCGAGTTACCTGGGCTACTCCAAGGCCTGCGTGTGCGTGACCGTGAAGCAGATGATCCAGGAGGAGCTGGTGCTGGTGGAGCGTCACGGCGCGCTGGTCCTCTCCCCCGAGGGCGAGCGCCGGGCCCGGGCCCACCTGGAGCGGTGCGACTACTTCCGGGGACTGCTGCTGGAATCCGGCGTGGAGGCCGAGGCCGCCCGGCAGGAGGCCGACGCCATCACCCGCGCCCTCTCCGGCAATTCCTTTGAAGCCCTGCGCAGCTACCTGGTCAGCCAGGGCGTGCCCGCCCCGCAGATTGCGGAATGAAAAGAGGGGCTGTCTCAAAACATATGTTTTGAGACAGCCCCAATGAATTGCGCCTTCGGCGCGTGAATTGCCCTGCGGGCATGAATTGCACTCCGTGCGTGAATTGCGCTGCGGCGCATCGGATAAGGCGCAATTCAAATCATGCGTGCATACGCAAATCATGTGCGAAGCACAATTCATGGCGCGTAGCGCCAATTCATTTTGAGATAACCACTCTTATAGGTTTCCTGTTTTAAGGTTTCCTGTTTTACTTCCCGTTCAGCGCGTCGATGATGGCGGGCAGCTCCGCGTCCACCACGTCGTTGTCCAACTGACAGGTGCCGGCATTGTGATGGCCGCCGCCGCCGTACTTCAGGCACAGCTCGCCGATGTCCACCGGGGACACCTTGTTGACGATGCTCTTGCCGATCATCACGGCGGTGTTCTGCTTGCGGAAGCCCCAGGCCACGTGCACGGAAATCTCGGTTTCCGGATACAGGGCGTAGATCATGAAGCGGTTGCCCGCGTGGATGATCTCTTCGTTCCTCAGATCCAGCACGACCACCTTGTCGTGGATCTTCGCGATGCGCTTGAGCTGTTCCTTGAACATGTCGGCCTGCTCGAAGTACAGGTCCACGCGCTCCTTCACATCCGGCAGCTCCAGGATCTCGTCGATGGTGTGATCCATGCAGTAGCCGATCAGCTCCATCATCAGGTCATAGTTGGAGATGCGGAACTGGCGGAAGCGGCCCAGGCCGGTGCGGGGGTCCATCAGGTAGTGCAGCAGCACCCAGCCCTTGGGATTCAGGATCTCGTCCACGGTGAAGTCCGCGCTGTCGCCCTTGTCCACGGCCGCCATCAGCTCGTCGCTCACCCGTGGGAAGGTTGCCTTGCCGCCGTAGTAGTCGTACACGACGCGGGCCGCGCTGCGGGCGTTGGGGTCGATGATCAGCTTGCCGCCGGTCTCCTGGGCCTTCAGGCGGTCCATCTCGGACTCGTGGTGGTCAAAGGCCAGGCCCACGCGGGGATCATAGGGCAGGTTGGTGGTGATGTCCGTGGGGAACAGCTCCACCTTGCCGTCCTGCACGTCCTTGGGATGGACGAACTTGATCTCCTCGATCTCCCCCAGCTCGCGCAGCATCATCGCGCAGGCGAGGCCGTCAAAGTCGCTTCGCGTGACCAGTCTCTTCTTCTGCTCCATGTTGAAACCTCCCAAAAAGCATATTCATTTGGTACTATTATAACACACCCGCGCCATTTTTCAACCATTTTTTCCCGGATAGGACCGCATGTGATTCTCCACTCGCATTTGTTTACAAAAAAAGCCAAGGGATAGACTTGACGCGGCGGGGCAAACCATCTATGATGGACGGGAATGGAGTTGAATAATTATGCAAAAGCAGCCGTTCGTCAGCTTTGAAAAGCTGCAGGAGATCACCGCCAAGTATCCCACCCCGTTCCACCTGTATGACGAGGCGGGCATTCGCCGCACCGCGCGGGAAGTGGCCGACGCCTTTTCCTGGAACAACGGCTTTAAGGAATACTTCGCCGTCAAGGCCTGCCCCAACCCCTTCATTCTGAAAATCCTCAAGGAAGAGGGCTGCGGCGTGGACTGCGCCTCCCTGACGGAGCTGAAGCTGGCGGAGGCCCTGGGCTTCCGCGGCGACGAGATCATGTTCTCCTCCAACGAGACCCCGGCGGAGGAATACGAGTACGCCCGGAAGCTGGATGCCATCATCAACCTGGATGACATCACCCACATCGACTTCCTGGCCAAGCATGGCGGCCTGCCGGAGCGCATCTGCCTGCGCTACAATCCCGGCGGAGAGCTGCTGATCGGCTCGGTGTACATGGGCCAGCCGGACGCCTCCAAGTTCGGCATGACCAAGCAGCAGATCTTCTCCGCGGTCCAGCGGCTGCAGCAGCTGGGCGTGAAGCGTTTCGGCCTGCACGCGCTGCTGGCCTCCAACGCCGCGGACAACAACTACTATCCCGCCAACGCATCCATCCTGTTCGACCTGGCGGCGGAGCTGCGGCGCAAGCTGAACGCGGAGCTGTTCATGGTGAACCTCTCCGGCGGCATCGGCATCCCCTACCTGCCGGAGCAGACCATGCCGGACATCCACATGATCGGTGCCTCCATCCGGGAGACCTTCGGCAAGCAGATGAGCGCCGACGGCCTGGGCGAGATCGGCCTGGCCACGGAGCTGGGCCGCTTCATGACCGGCCCCCACGGCTGCCTCGTTGCCCGCGCCATCCACAAGAAGCACATCTACAAGGAGTACATCGGCCTGGATGCCTGCGCCGTGAACCTGATGCGCCCGGCCATCTACGACGCCTACCACCACATCACCGTCTCCGGCAAGGAGGACGCGCTGTGCGACCACGTGTACGACGTGGTGGGCTCCCTGTGCGAGAACAACGACAAATTCGCCGTGGACCGTGCCCTGCCCCAGATCGACGACGGGGACCTGGTGATCATCCACGACACCGGCGCCCACGGCTACTCCATGGGCTACAACTACAACGGCAAGCTCAAGAGCGCGGAGATCCTGCTCCACGAGGACGGCACCTTCGACATGATCCGCCGGGCCGAAACCGTGAAGGATTACTTCGCCACCTTCGACTTCTGCGACATCTGCAGCGGCATCGAATAAAGGGTATTCCCATAATTACAGACCATAGTCTATACAGACTATGGTCTGTTTATTTTAGACTTCGGTCTATTTTAGCCCTCTGTCCCGGCCTGGGCCCGCATGCGCTTGAGGATGCGGCTCTCCATGCGGGAGACCTGCACCTGGGAGATGCCCATGTCCCGGGCGATCTGGGTCTGGGTGTGGGATTTGAAGTAGCGCCGCACGATCAGCGTGCGCTCCTCGTCGGACAGGTCCCTGAGCAGCTTTGAGAGGGTCAGCCTTGCGTCCACATTGGCCATGGGCTCCGTGCCCACCACGTCCTTGAGCCGCAGCTCTCCTCCGACGCCCACCGGCTCGTCCAGGGAGCGCACCCGCCCCCGACTGTTCAGCGCCAGCAGCACGTCTCCCGGCTCCAGGTCCAGCGCCCCGGCAATCTCGCCGACGCCGGGCTGGCAGTTGTGCTCGGCCTCATAGGCCTCCATGTACGCCTGCACCTTCCGCGCCCGCTCGTGGATGGTGCGGGAGACGTGGATCGGCCCGTCGTCCCGCAGGTAGCGGCGGATCTCCCCCATGATCACCGGCACGGCATAGGTGGAAAAGCGCACCGGGTAGTTCGGGTCGAACCGGTCCACGGCCTTCAAGAGCCCCAGGCAGCCGTATTGGTACAGGTCCTCCATCTCCGCGCCCCGGCCCGCGAACCGCTTCACGATGAACTTCACCAGCGCCAGGTTCTCCTCCACCAGCGCCTCCCGGGCATCCCGATCCCCGGCCTGGGCCCGAATGAGCTTCTCCCGCACATCGCTTTGGTAGGGCTGCTCGCTCACGCGCGACGCGGGAGCGCCTCGTCCCGCGTCCTGAGCCGCTTGGTGAGGCGCACGGTGGTGCCCCGCCCCACGGCGCTCTTCACCTCCACCGCGTCCATGAAGCTCTCCATCACGGTGAAGCCCATGCCGGATCGCTCCTCGCCGCCGGTGGTATAGAAGGGCTGGCGGGCCTGCGCCACGTCCTCGATGCCCCGGCCGGTATCCGTCACGTCGATGCGCACCAGGCCCTCTCCATCGTAGCGCCCGTGCACCCGCACCTGGCCGCCGCCCTTGGGATAGGCGTGGACGATGGCGTTGGTCACCGCCTCGGACACGGCGGTCTTCACGTCCGCCAGCGCCTCCATCGTGGGGTCCAGCGGCAGCAAAAAGCCGCTGACCGCCAGCCGGGCAAAGGCCTCGTTCTCCGGCAGGGCCGCGAAATCCAGACGCATTTCATTGATCCAATTCACGTTCATTCCCCCTCACGCCCGGCGCTCCACCAGCGAATAGAGCCCGGCCATGTTGAATATGCGGTCCACGCGCTCGTTGGAGCCGACCACCGCCACGCTGCCGCCCCGCCGCGCCATCAGCTTGTAGCGCCCGATGACCAGGCCGATGCCGCTGCTGTCCATGAACGGCACGTCGCTCACGTCCAGCAGCAGCCGCTTCGCGCCGGTCTGGGCGATCAGTGCGTCCAGCTCGCCCCGAAGGCGCGTGGCGGCGCTGTGGTCCAGGTCGCCGGTGAGCCGCACCCGCAGCGCGCCGCCCTTCACCTCATAAAAAAGCATGGAATCTCAACCTCCTGAAACGGGATTAAGATTCCATGCGCGTCGGGTCGAATCCTCTTGCGAAGGGCGTCTGGTTATGCCGATTCCGGTCTTTCGCTCGACAGCGCGGCCTCCAGGATGGCCTCCGCCGCCGAGCCCTCCAGCGCCTCCGACTCCAGCAGCGCGTCCGCCAGGGCCGAGAGCGCGTCGATTTCCGATTCCACGAGAACGAGCGTCCGCCCGTACAACTCCGACAGCAGAGCGCGCGCCTGCTCCGCCGCGCCGGTCACGCCGCCGAGGGCCCGGTTCAGCGCCGCCAGCGACACCGCCGGTTCCCCGGCCATGCCCAGCTCCGACACCATGCCCGCCGCGATCTCCGTGGCCCGGGCGATGTCCGAGGAGGCCCCGGCGGTCAGGTTTTCCTCGCCGAACACCGCCTGCTCCGCGGCCCGTCCCGCCAGCAGCACGCAGATCTGCCGCTCCAGGTGGTCCCTGCCCACCATCACCCGCTCCTTCGGCACGGTCAGGTTGTAGCCCGCTGCGCCGTGGCCCGCCGGGAGGATGCTGACCCGCGCCAGCCGGTTCTCCGGGGTCAGGCAGCGGCTGACGAGGGCATGTCCCGCCTCGTGGATAGCGATGATCCGCCGCTCCCGTTCGTCGGCGGCACTGGGCCGGTCCGCCCCCGCCACCAGCTTGAGGTAGGCCCTGTTCAGGTCGTCGCCGGTGATCGCCGCCTCGCCGCTGGCCGCCGCCAACAGCGCCGCTTCGTTCATCAGGTTTTCCAGGCTCGCGCCGGAGAAGCCCACGGTCTGCTCCGCGAGGGCTTCCAGATCTGCGTCCTCCGACAGCGGCTTGTTCGCGCCGTGCAGCCTGAGGATGCTCAGCCGCTCCGCCTTTCCCGGCAGGGGCACCTCGATCTGCCGGTCAAAGCGGCCGGGGCGCAATAGCGCGGGGTCCAGCGTCTCGATGCGGTTCGTGGCGGCCACGACGATCACGCCGTCGCCGGTGTGGAAGCCGGACATCTCGCTGAGCAGCGCGTTCAGCGTCTGGTCCCGCTCATCGGAGGCCATGTCGTCCCGGCGCTTGCCCAGGGCGTCGATCTCATCGATGAAGATCACACACTTGCCCGCCTTCCTCGCCTTCTTGAACAGCTCGCGCACCCGGCTCGCGCCCACGCCCACGTACTTCTCCACGAAGTCCGACCCGGCGAGGGCGAAGAAGGGCACGCCCGCCTCCCCCGCCAGCGCCCGCGCCAGCAGCGTCTTGCCCGTGCCCGGCGGGCCGTAGAGCAGCACGCCCCGGGGCATCCGCGCGCCGTAGCGGGCGTACTTCTCCGGGTCGGCCAGGTAATCCCGAAGCTCCGACAGGCTTTGAAGCGCCTGATCGTTCGCGGCAACGCTTGAAAAATCGCAGGCGTGCTTCTCCGCCTCGCCCACGGCGCTTCGCTCCCGGCTCACCGCCGCGGCCCTGTCCCCGGCAGGGCGCAGGGCCACCGAGGCCACGAACCCCGCCAGGGCGACGAAGATCAATATCTGTGAAAGCGTCGCGCGCATGGACACTTCGCTGGAAAGCGTCAGGGACAGCAGCGTGCCGCCCAGCGCCGCGGAAAGCGTCGCCGCCGAAAGGGCCGCCTGCCACTTCTTCATGGAATCCCTCCAACCCATCGGTGAATGTACAATGATTGTATCTGACGGCCACCCGTTTGTCCACGCGTAAGTTCTGGAAGCGGTGACTATTTCCGCCGCTTCTGGGAATACTTTGTGCAACGATTGTTTGGGGGATGGTTGCATGAAGAAGAAGCTCTTGATCGGCCTCGCGGCGGCGCTGGGCATCGCGCTGGCGGCGTTTGTGTGGCGGCTGGACATTCCCCACTGGCAGAAATTGGATCTTGCAAAGATCACCGACATGCCGGGCACCACCACGGTGTTCGCCGCCAACGGCGAGGCGGTGGGCGCGCTCCACGGCGGCGAGAACCGCATCTGGGTGCCGCTGAAGGACATCCCTGAGGACGTGCAGAACGCCTTCATCGCCGCGGAGGACCTGCGGTTTTACCAGCATCGCGGCGTGGACCTGTACCGGCTGTTCGGCGCCCTCTGGCACGATCTGCGCACGTTCAGCTACGCCCAGGGCGCGTCCACCATCACCCAGCAGCTCATCAAGCTCACCCACCTGACCCAGACCAAGACGCTCTCCCGCAAGGCCCAGGAGATTGATCTGGCGCTGAAGCTGGAAAAACAGATGGATAAATCCCAAATTCTGGAAGCCTACCTGAACGCGGTGTACTTCGGCCACGGGGCCTACGGCGTGGAGGCGGCGGCCCGGACCTATTTCGACAAGACCGCCTCGGAGCTGACCCTCGCGGAGGGCGCGCTTCTGGCGGGGGTCATCAAGTCGCCCACGAACTACGCGCCCCACCTGAACCCGGAGAAGTCCGTCGCCCGCCGCAACGGCATCCTCGAAACCATGTTTGAAAACGGCTTCATCACGCAAAACCAGAAGGACGCGGCCCAGGGCGAACGCCTGCGCCTTTCCATGGACGACGGCGCGGCCCAGTACGCCTGGTACATGGACGCGGTGCTGGACGAGGCGGTGGCGGCGCTGGGCGTGGACGCGGACGAGGTGATCTCCGGCGGCTACCGCATCCACACCGGTCTCGACCCCCACCTGCAGGCCGAGGCGGAGGCTCTGTTTGCCGACGCGGACAACTTCCCCGAAGGCGCTTCCGACGGCACGCCGGTGCAGGCGGCCCTGGTCGCGCTGAACACCGGCACCGGGGAGCTCTCCGCCCTGATCGGCGGGCGCAGCTACGACGTGCGCCGGGGGCTGAACCGGGCCACCCAAATGCGCCGCCAGCCGGGGTCCGCCTTCAAGCCGGTGTCCGCCTACGCCGCCGCCATCGACGCCTACGGGTTCCTGCCCACCTCCGTGGTGGACGACACGCCCCGCACCTTCGCCGGCGGCTACACGCCCGGAAACGCCGGCGGGGCCACCTACGGCAGGGTGACACTCAGGGAGGCGCTGTCCCGGTCGCTGAACATCGCCACCGTGGCCCTGGCGGAGGAGATCGGCACGCCCGCCCTGCGCACCTATGCGCAGCGGTTCGGCATCCAGCTCTCCCCGAAGGACGCGAACCTGTCCCTGGCGCTGGGCAGCCTCACCGACGGCGTATCCCCGGTGGACATCGGCGCGGCCTACTGCGCCCTGGCGAACGGCGGCGGACAGGTGAAGGCCCACGCCATACGCTTCATCGAGGACAACGAGGGCCATGTGGTCTACGAAGCCCCCACGGACGGAAATCGCGCCGTTTCCGCTGAGACCGCCTATATGATCACCGACATGCTCAAGACCGCCGCCACCTCCGGAAGCGCCAAGGCCCTCGCCGCCTGCGGGCTCCCCGTGGCGGGCAAGACGGGCACCGTGGCGGACGGCGAATCGGGCACGCGGGACCTGTGGACCGTGGCCTACACGCCCCAGACCGCCGTCTCCGTCTGGATGGGCTACGACGCCCCGGACGACGAACACCGCCTCCCCTCCTCCCTGGGCGGCAGCGGCTACCCGGCGCGGCTGTGCGCGGCTTTCCTGGGGGGAGCAAACCTCCCCGGCACGGACTTTGATCAGCCCAACGGCGTGCGCACGGCGCTGATCGACGCGCTGGCACTGGCAAACGACCGGCAGGTGCTCCTGAGCACGGAAAAGACCCCCGCGGAGTACATCGCGCGGGAGCTGTTCCGGGCGGGCGAGCTGCCCGCGGCCTATTCGGAGAACTTCGTCGCCCCGAAGGGCGTGGAGGACTTCCGGCTGCTCACGAACCCGGGCGAGATGCCAGTGCTGGCGTTCACCGTTCAGGAGATGAGCGCGGAATACGTCCTCACCCGCACCTCCGGCGGCGCCACCGTGGAGCTGGCGGTTTTGAAGGGCGCGCCCGGCGAGGAAATCCGCTTCTGCGACGACACCCAGGACCTGAGCCAGCTGGCCGAGTACACGCTGATCCCGCGAAACAGGATGCTCCACGCGGCGGGAGAGCTGGTGACCGGACCCATTACAGGGCCCGTGCAGTACGCCCCCGGCGGGCTGCTGAACACAATCATGGGCGTCGGCGCAGCCGAAGCCACGCCGACGCCCGCGGAAATTGAACCGGAGTCGGATCAGTCGCTGTTCACCTGACCGGCGAGCACCAGCTCGCGATCGTCGTTTTCAATGGGCGTGAAGGCCAGCTTGTCGCCCTCGGCGGCCACCTTCACCCGGTCGCCCAGGCGGATGTTGCCCTGCAAAATCTCCTCGCTGAGGGCGTCCTCCACCATGCGCTGGATGGCCCGGCGCAGGGGCCTCGCGCCGTATTGGATGTCGTAGCCGGCGCTGCTGATGAGGGTGAGCGCGGAGTCGTCCACGTCCAGCTCGATGCCCCGCTCCGCCAGCCGCGCGCAAACCTGCTTCAACAGCAGCCTGGCGATGGCGTCGATCTCCTCCTGCTCCAGGGCGTGGAACACGATGATCTCATCCACGCGGTTCAGGAACTCGGGCCGGAAGATGTTCTTCACCTCGCCCATGATGTTCTCCTTCATGGACTCGTAGGTGCGCTCGCTGTCCTCTCCGCCGCCAAAGCCCATGCTGCGCTGCTTGCGCAGGGCGTGGGCCCCGGCGTTGCTGGTCATGACGATGACGGTGTTCTTGAAGTCCACCACGCGGCCCTGGCCGTCGGTGAGCCTGCCATCCTCCAGAATCTGCAGCAAGATGTTGAACACGTCCGGGTGGGCCTTCTCCACCTCGTCCAGCAGGATCACGCTGTAGGGCTTGCGGCGCACCTTCTCGGTGAGCTGGCCGCCCTCCTCGTGGCCCACGTAGCCCGGCGGGGAGCCGATCATGCGGGAGACCGAGTGCTTCTCCATGTACTCGGACATGTCCACGCGAATCATGCTGTCCTCGTCCCCGAACAGGGCCTCGGCCAACGCCTTGCACAGCTCCGTCTTGCCCACACCGGTGGGCCCCAGGAAGATGAAGGAGCCGATGGGCCGGTTCGGGTCTTTGAGGCCCGCCCGCGCCCTTCGGATGGCCCGGGCGACGGACTTCACCGCCTCCTCCTGGCCGATCACCCGCTCGTGCAGGATCTCCTCCAGGTGGATGAGCCGCCAGGATTCGTCCTCGGTGATGCGGGACACGGGGATGCCGGTCCACGCGCCGACGATCTGGGCCACCTCTTCCTCGCCCACGATCTCCACCTTGCTGTTGCGGCTATGCTCCCACTCGCGCCTGCGCTGGGACATTTCGTTTTGCAGGGCCTTCTTCCGGTCGCGCAGGTGGGCAGCCTTCTCGAAGTCCTCGTGGGCCACGGCCTCCTCGGTCTCCTTGTTCAGGGCCTCCAGCCGCAGCTGCTGCTCCTTCATGTCCGGCGGCGCGGTGAACGCCTTGATGCGCACGCGACTGGCGGCCTCGTCGATCAGGTCAATGGCCTTGTCCGGCAGACAGCGGTCGGAGATGTACCGGTCGGACAGGTATACCGCCGCGGTGATGGCCTCGTCGGTGATGCGCACGCGATGGTGCGCCTCGTAGCGGTCCCTGAGGCCCTTGAGAATCTCCACCGATTCCTCCCGGCTGGGCTCGCCCACGGTCACGGGCTGGAAGCGGCGCTCCAGGGCGGAGTCCTTCTCGATGTGCTTGTGGTATTCGTTCAGCGTGGTGGCGCCGATGCACTGAATCTCGCCGCGGGCCAGGGCAGGCTTGAGTATATTGGCCGCGTCGATGGCCCCCTCGGAGGCGCCCGCGCCGCAGATGGTGTGCAGCTCGTCGATGAACAGTATGATGTTCCCGGCCTTCTTGATCTCGCCCATGGCGTTCTTCAGCCGCTCCTCGAATTCGCCGCGGTACTTGGCCCCCGCCAGCATGCTGGCCAGGTCCAGGGACACCACCCGCTTGCCCCGCAGGATCTCCGGGATGTTGCCCTCCACGATCAGCTGGGCCAGGCCCTCCACGATGGCGGACTTGCCCACGCCGGGCTCGCCGATGAGCACTGGGTTATTCTTGCGTCGCCGGGACAGGATCTGGGTGATGCGCTCGATCTCCTGGGCGCGGCCCACAACCGGGTCCAGCTCGCCGCTTCGGGCCAGGGCCGTCAGGTCGTGGGAGAACTGGTTCAGGGTAGGCGTGTCGGCGTCCTGCCCCTCCTGGGGCGCGGTCTCGTCGTCCGCGCCGGTGAGGATGCGCAGCAGCTCTTCCCGGGCCTTGGACAGGTCCATGCCCATCTTGATGAGCACATGGGCGGCCACGCCCTCCCGCTCCCGCATCAGAGCCAAGAGGATGTGCTCGGTGGACACGTAGTTCTGCTTCAGGTCCCGCGCCTCGCGCACGCTCTGCTCCAGCACCTTCTTGGTGCGGGGAGTGTAGACCATCTGGCGGCCCTGGACGTTGTCCTCGCCCCTGCCCAGAATCTGTATGATCTCCTCACGCGCGCCCTCCAATGTGACACCCTTCAGCACGGACACCGCCCCGCCGGGCTCGGTGAGCACGCCCAGGAGCAAGTGCTCCGTGCCCACGTAGGTGCGCCCCAGCTGGGCCGCCTCGGTCTGTGCCGCCAGCAGCGCCCGCTGGCCGCGCTCGGTGAATTTCGCGAAATATGCCATGAATTACCTCCAATACCAGGGATATACAGAAAAACGGAATATGATTTTACAACTTCGTCTTCGCACACAATGACGTCTTAAACGTCCATGTCATTCTGCGCGAAGCGAAGAATCTTCGCTATTCCGCCACCAGGTTTTGCAGCTCCTCCCTCAGGATCTGCGCCCGCAGGATCTCGCCCTCCCGGGGGCTGATCAGCTTCCCGGCGCGCACGCCCAGGGAACCGGGCTGCACGTCCATCATCAGCGTGTCCAGCCCCGGCAGCGGCGCGTGCAGGTAGCCCATGCTGGCGGCGTAGCGAATGTCGGAATAGCGGCTCATGAATTCCTTGGCGGTCATCAGCCGCGCATACATCAATTCTCCCCAGGAGCGCATCAGCCTATCCTGTAGCTGCAGCATATCCTTCTTCTCGGCGCTCTCGCGCATGCCGCGCTCGTGCTCAACGATCTGGCTGGTGGCGGCGGAGAGGGCGCGGATCACGTCCTCCTCGCTGCGGCCCAGCGTGGCCTGGTTGGACAGCTGGTAGAGATGGCCCTGGGCCTCGCTGCCCTCGCCGTAGAGGCCGCGGATGGTGAGCCCCAGCTTCGCCACGGTTTGCATCACCGCGCCCATCTGGCCGCCGCCGGAGATGGCCGGCAGGTGCAGGATCACGCTGGCGCGCATGCCGGTGCCTGTGTTGGCGGGACAGGCGGTCAAGAAGCCCCACTGGGGATCGAAGGCGAAGGGATAACGCTGGCCCAGCGCCTCGTCCAGCTTCAGCGCCATCTCCGCCGAGCGTTCCAGTTGAAGTCCCGGCAGGAGGCCCTGGAAGCGCACGTGGTCCTCCTCGTTGAGCATCACCGTGACCGTGCCCGCGGAGGACACCATCGCGGCGGAGCGATTGACGAATTTGAGCAGGTCATAGCTGATCAGGTGGTGCTCCACCAGGCGGCTTCGGGCGTCCTCCTCCAGCTCGCTCATGCGCAGAAGCGTAAACGCCGCGCCGCTCTCCGTCTTGAACACCGCGTCGGCGGTGCGCTCGATGACCTCCTCGGCGTATTCCCGGGTCAGCTTCGGGGAGAAGGGCAGGTCCTCATAGTTCCTCGACAGGCGCACCCGGCTGGAGATGACCACGTCCTGATCCGGGGCCAGCACATACTCATACATCCGCGTCGCCTCCCCTCTCATCCTCGGAGGTGATGCGCTCGTGGGGCCGCACCTTGATGTCGGCCTCCTTGCGCTCCAGCTGGGCCGTCAGCGCGCGGATGGTGTCCCGTAGCTTCGCGGCCTGCTCGTATTCCTCGTCCTCGATGGCCTTTTGCAGCTTCTGGCGCAGGCGGTCGATGTTCATGCGGATGGACGTGCCGCTGTGCACGCCGCCGGGGACCCGGCCCGCATGCTGGGTATTGCCGTGCACCCGCTGCAACAGCGCCGTCATGGGCGTCTTGAACGCCTGGTAGCAGGCGGCGCAGCCCAGCATGCCGCACTTCTGGAACTCCCCGTAGGTCATGCCGCACTGCTCGCACACCAGGCCCTCGTACTCCGCGTCCAGCCGCGCCTGCTCGCTGGCGCCGGTCTTGTTCTCCAGGATGCTGTTCAATATGCCGGCAAGGTTGGAAAAGTCAATGCCGGGGATCTTCTTCTGATGCTTGGCCATGCAGGTGGGGCACAGATTGCGCTCCACCCGATCGCCGTTGATGATCGTCATCAGGTGAAATTTCGCGGGCCGAATGCCGCAGTCCTCACACATCATTGCGCCTGTCCTCCTCCAAATTCTTGAATACCTGCACGAGCATGTTGCGGAACACCGCCGCACGGAGCACGTCCTTGGCGCTGATGGGCAGCGCGAGGGCGTTTCTGGACACGGCGGAGCGCATCAGCGCCGCCTCCTTGCCCGTGACCATCTTCCGCTCCATCAGGTTTGAAATGATGGCGTTGGCCGTCTCCTCGTCCAGGGAGTTGCCCACCCGGTTGAGGAGCGTCTCCAGGAAGTTGTTCTCGCCCCGGGTCTGCATACGCACGATGCGCACATAGCCGCCGCCGCCCCGCCGGGACTCGATGATATAGCCGTGGTCCACGGAAAAGCGGGTGGCGAGCACGTAGTTGATCTGGGAGGGCGCGCAGCCGAAGTGCTGGGCCAGCTCGTTGCGCCTAAGCTCCACGTGGGCGTCCTCGGTCATCAATTCCTTGATAAAATGCTCGATGCTGTCGCTCAATTGCGCCATGGTATCACCTTCTATTGACCTTCTTTGACTATTATAGCGCATGGATGGGGAAAATGCAAGAGGAAAATATCGATAAATTAACAGGGGCGTATCGGCGCCCGCCCAAACGGACAGCATGAATGCTGCCTACGGTTTTGTCCGCATCACTTGTGGTTCGCCGTAGGGACGCCATTCATGGCGTCCGTTCCAGGCAGGCGGCGCAATGCCGCCCCTGCATGGATGTTGGTTGTCACTCCATCTCTTGTAAAAACCGCATCAGCACCCGGGCGGAGTTGTTCGCCGCCACGGGCAGGAACTGGTAGAACTCCACCTGATGCTCGCCGTCGGTGCTGTCGGAAATGGCGCGGATCACGGCACACTTCACGCCGTTGTTGTGGCACACGTGGGCGATGGCCCCGGCCTCCATCTCGCAGGCCTCGGCGCCAAACATCCGCACCAGCCTCGCCTTGGTGTCGGCGTCACTGATGAACTGGTCGCCGGAGGCCAGCTTCGCGGGCACGGCGTGAACGCCCTCCTCCTCGGCGGCCTTTAATATGGCCTTCGCCGCAGCCTCGTCGCAGGGAAAGGGCTCGCCGTTCGTTTCATTGAAAAAGGCGGGCGGGTCGCCCATGGCGGTGGTATCGAAGTCGTGCTCCACCACACCGGTGCCCACGGCGATGTCCCCGATGTCCAGCCGCTTCGACAGGCTCCCGGCCACGCCGGAATTGACGATCAGCGACGGCGCGTATTTGAGTATCAGGGTCTGGGCGCACATGGCGGCGTTTACCTTGCCCACGCCCGCCATGCCGATCACCACGTCCTTCCCCATCAGTTTGCCGCGGGTGAAGGACAGGCGTCCGACGCTCTCGCTGACGGGACCCTCCAGGTTCTCCCTCAGCTGCTTCGCCTCGATGTCCAATGCGCAGATAATTCCAATCATTTCGTGTTCTCCTGTAAAAGATTCTTCGCTGCGTTCAGAATGACACAGCGCGTCATTTCATGAGCAGCGCCACGGCCTGGGCGGAGATGCCCAGGCCCTCGCCCTCAAAGCCCAGGCGCTCGGTGGTGGTGGCCTTCACGTTGACCCGCTCCGCCGACACGCCCAGCCCCGCGGCCAGGTTGTTTTTCATTTGTTCGATATAGGGGGCCAGCTTGGGCCGCTGGGCCACGATGGTCACGTCCGCGTTGCCCACGCGGTAGCCCTTCTCCCGCACCCGCTCCATCACCGCGTCCAGCAGCTTCATGGAATCCGCGCCCTCGTAGGCCGGATCGGTGTCCGGGAACAGATGGCCGATGTCCCCCAGGCCCAGCGCGCCCAGCAGCGCGTCCATCAGCGCGTGCACCGCCACGTCCGCGTCGGAGTGGCCGTCCAGGCCCTTTTCCCAGGAAATGTCCACGCCGCAAAGGATCAGCCTGCGCCCCTCCACCAGCCGGTGCACGTCATAGCCCTGACCCACGCGTACGTCCGGCACGGCGTTCAGGGCGTCAAAATCCGCCTTGGTCGTCAATTTGCGATTCTCCTCCGCGCCCGGCGCCGTCACCAGCCGGACGTTTCCGTAGTAATGTTCAAAGAGCATGGCATCGTCGGTGACGGCAAGCTCCTCCGCCCGGGCCCGCCGGTGAGCCTCCAGGATCTTTTGATAATGGAAGGTCTGCGGGGTCTGCACCGCCCGGAGGGTGTCCCTGTCCAGCGACATCACGCGGCCGTCCGCGCCCAACTGCTTGATCGTGTCCACCACCGCCGTGCTGATGACGCCGCTGCCAAACCGCCGCGCGGATTCGAGCGTGGCATCGATGACCGCGTCCGACACGAAGGGCCGGGCCGCGTCGTGGATCGCCACCAGCTCCGCGTCCTCCGGCAGGGCCAAAAGGCCGCTGTACACCGAATCCCGGCGGGTCGCGCCGCCCCGGGCGACGGCCTTCACCAGCGGGAAGGGGCCCTCCCGGGCAGAGAGCGCCTGCCAGGCGGCCTCATCCGCCTCGGAGAGCACCAGCGCCGCGCCGTCAAAGCGCCCGCAATTCTGGAAGGCGTCCAGGCAGCGCCCCAGCACGGAGCGCCCGTCCACTTTATAAAACACCTTGTTCTGGCCCAGGCCGGCGCGCTCGCCCCGGCCCGCGGCCACGATCACCGCCCAGCAGCTCATGCCAGCGGGCGGTACATGTCCGCCGCGTCCTGCTTCGCCGCGTGTTCGGCGATGGACAGGATCTCGTACTCGGTGTACTTCTCGCCGAAGCGGATGCCCAGCACGTCGCCCACCTTCACGTCGGTGCCCGGCTTGGCCTCCTTGCCGTTCACGGTGACGTGGCCGGTGGAGCAGGCGTCGTTGGCGACGCTGCGGCGCTTGATGATCCTCGAAATCTTCAGGAACTTGTCCAGGCGAATGGCGTTGGGCGCAACGCGCTCCACGGGTTTCTTCGCCTCCATAGCCTTCCTGCTCATACGTTTATTCCTCCATATTCCGTCAAACAAAGGGCACTCCCGAACGGAAGCGCCCTTTGCGTTGGATTCAATCCGATTAGAACTGATCCTTGAAGCCCTTGCCAGCCTTGAAAGACGGGGTCTTCTTGGCGGGGATCTCGATGGTCTCGCCAGTGGAGGGCTTGCGGCCGACGCGCGCGGCGCGCTCCTTGATCTCAAAGGTGCCAAAGCCCATCAGCTGGACCTTGTCGCCAGCCTTGAGGGCTTCGGCGATGGTGTCGGTGAAAGCGTTCAGCGCGGCCTCAGCCTGCTTCTTGCTCAGTTCGGACTTCTCAGCGATCTTGGCAATCAGAGTAGCCTTGTTCATGAAAAATACACCTCCAAAAATTATGAGCACATTGAGCACAATAGATTATTGCATATTGAGCACAACTCAACTAAATATTCGCGCATTCCTGCCACAATTCCTGCTATTTTTGGCGCTTCAGCACAATTTTACCAAATCCCAATATTTTCTCAACGTTTCAGAGTCCAAATCCCCGAATTTACGGCCATTTTCGGCCATTTCACCCTCGATTTCGGAGAACTTTTCAATCAGCCGGTTCACCGCGCCGTTCAGGGCGATCTCCGGGTCCACCTTGAGAAGCCTCGCGATGCCCGCCATCTCCAGCAGCCTTGTCCCCAGCCAGGCCTCTGCGTCCCCAGCCCCGGGCAGGGCTTCCAGGCCCTCCCGGCAGCGGGCGGCGGGCTCGGCGGCGTCCGCGTCCCCAAGCCCCGCCTCGGCGCATCGCTTCAGCACCTTCGCCGCCCGAAGCAGTGACGGCAGTGTGCGCGTCACGGAGCGCAGCACCTCGGTGTAGGTGCTCTGGCCCCGCTCCGCCATCTTGTTTTTGCTCCACAGGTCCAGCACCGCGTCGGCGCTGGCGGCGCGGTCCTTGCCGAACACGTGGGTGTGGCGGGAGATCATCTTCTCGCAGATGGCCGTCGTGACATCGGAGATGTCGAACTCCCCGTGCCGCCGCGCCAGCTCCGCGTTCAGCGCCACCTGCAGCAGGATGTCGCCCAGCTCGTCGTAGAGGTGGTCCGGGTCGCCCTCGTCGATGGCGTCCATCACCTCGTAGGCCTCCTCCAGCAGGCAGGTGCGCAGGGATTCGTGGGTCTGGGCCCGGTCCCAGGGGCAGCCGCCGGGGGCGCAGAGGATGCGCATGATCTCGTTCAGGTGCTCGAAGTCATACCGCTCCAGCGCCGTGACCTCCCGCTGGGCGGGCACCAGGGCGCAGGTCATGTGGTCGTAGCGGTCAGCCCGGTCCAGCTCGTAGAGGGGCAGCCTCGCGGGGGCCTCGCCGCCGTTCATCAGGAAGATCTCCGTCTCCTCCGGGTAGACCGCCATCAGCTTCAGCTTCACCTCGCAGGCCAGCTCCCGACTGTCCAACTCCCGGATCAGGCAGTGCTCCCGGGGGGTCAGGTGGAAGTCCTCCCAGTCAGAGGCCTCCACGGCCCGCGTCTCGCCGCTGACACAGGCCAGCAGCGCCCCCTCCGAGGGCGGCCCCGCGATCACGCGCACGCGCTCCCCCGCCCTTTCGACGAGGATCGGCACGCTCCGGTCCCGCACGTCCGCCACGCCGTAGGCCACGTCCCCCGCCTCGGCAGCTTCAATCACCGCTTCCGCGGCAGCCTTCGCGTGGTCGTCGAAGTCCTCGCAGGCGTCGTAGAGGGCGTCCAGGGAGTCAAAGGGAACCCCCTGCTGCTCCAGCCACGCCGCGCAGCCGCAGCGGTTTGTGTGCAGCAGCACCTTCGCCCCGCTTTTCAGCGCCTGAGCGCCCGCGAACGTCAGCTGGCCCTCCAGCCAGCCCGTGCCGATGATCGTGATCGTGCCCATGTCTGCCTCCGATGTATCGATGATAAGCGGATTCATACCATGATCGTCGGCGTGCCGCGCAACTCGCTTCGCTCACTTGCCCGCCGACCCGGTTTTTCCAATTTATTATACCACGGATACATTAAGGAGGCGTGAAGGCGGCTACTGCTCCATCTGCCGCCCGATGATGTTGGCGGTGGTCTCGGCCACCTTTTGGTCCACGTTGGTCATCTGCAAGCCGGATTCCCGGCTCAGCAGGATCAGCCCGCCCACGATCTCCCCGTCGGCCAGGATCGGCGCGACGATCTGGGCGGAGTAGTTCTCGGCCCGGTCGTCCGCCGTCACCGGCAGCGGCTTCATCCCCGCCGCCAGGTTCAGCACCGTCAACTGCCGCCCCTGGAGGATCTGGTCCACCTCCGGGCTCAGGGCCTTCTCCACGTACTCCCGCTTCGCCGCGCCGGAGCTGGACACCACCGCGTCCCGGTCGCTGATCAGCGCCACGTGGCCCAGGGTGCGGTAGAGGGAATCGGTGTAGTCCTTGGCGATGGACGCGATCTCCCCGATGGGCGAATACTTTTTCAGCACCACCTCGCCGTCGTGGTCGGTGAAGATCTCAAGAGGGTCCCCCTCCCGAATGCGCAGGGTGCGCCGAATCTCCTTGGGAATCACCACGCGGCCCAGCTCGTCTATCCGCCGTACAATGCCCGTTGCTCGCATAAAAAACGCCTCCGATTGCTCAAACTGGCTGAAAGGCCGTAACCGTTTCAGCGGCACATACTTCGTGTTGTGTGCGTAGTTTGCGCGAATCGGGGCGTTTTATGCGTCTTTTGAGGGCTTTCAGTCCGGCAAGTAGCCACCGAGCCATGTGAGAAAGTGCAGGTAAGGGGCGGCGTCTTCGCCGCGGCGGCGGCAGTCGTAGATGTTGTCCACGAGGGCGGCCTTCAGGATGTCCCGGTCGCCGTTGGTCTCAATCTCCAGCTCGCTGAGCACGGCCTCATAGTCCCTCCCGCAGGGCATTTGAGTCAGTTGAAGGTTCCTTAGCAGGGCACTGAGCTGGCGCTTGCGTTCGACGCGATCCACAGCATTCTCTCCCCCCACAGTTCTGTCAATCAATCCTGATGATTTATTATACTCTATGCCGCATTTCATTTTCGTTTTGTTTGCGTTATGTTTCGCGCATGACGCAGAATATAACTTTCCGCATATGCTTTATGAAACAGAAAGGACGGCCATCCGCTGTGGATGGCCGTCCGACTGTAAACCACGGATCAATCCAGTTTGAAATTCGCGATGTTGTACTGCGGCTTCAGGGCCTCGACCCAGGACTCCAGGGAGTCGTGGAAGTGATCGTCCTTCATGTTCTCCAGGGTGTCCTCGTAGAAGGCGTCCCGGATGTCCTCCAGGGCCACCGCGCCGGGGGTCACGTCGCTCTCGTAGCGGATGATGTGCACGCCGCTGGTGCTGATGACCGGAGTCTCGGACACGTCGCCGATGGTCTCCAGCGCCATGGCGCCGGCGGTGAAGTTCTTGTCCCAGTTGGCGGAGTTGCTGGCCACGTAGTAGCCGCGGGTCTTGGTGGGCTCGTTCTGCATGCCCGGGTCCTCGCCGTATTCCTCGATCAGGGCGTCGAAGTCCTCGCCCGCCTTGATCTTGCCGTAGATCTCGTCCGTCTTGTCCTTCACGGAAGCCAGGCAGTCGGCCTCGGCCTTCTCGGCGGCGGCCTTCAGGTCCTCCAGGTTCGCCTCGGCGGCGTCGATGTCGGTCTGGATCTCCTCGGCGGTGCGGGGCGCCTCGGTGGGCTCGGCTTCCTCAGCCGCGTCCTCCGCCTCGGCCTCCTCGGCTTCATCGTCGTTCAGGGCGTCCAGCTCGCTGCGCAGGTTCTCCAGCTCGGTCTCGGCGCTGGTAACGGCATTGCGGGCGTCGGTCACGGCGGACAGCACGTCGTCCTCCGGCTTCACCAGGATGTGCTTCACGGTGCGGTAGCCCTCCGGCATCCAGGTGACGAGGGTGTCGGCGTTGGACATGGCGCTCTCGAAGCTGGAGGGAGAATTGGAGTAGGTCGACTCGTCGCTCTCCACCTTCTCGTCGTAGGCGGCCTGCAGCTGCTCGTCGGTCACCTCGGTGATCTCGTCGCGCAGGGTCTCCTCGATCAGCTCGTAATTGGCAGCGGCCTCCTCCATGGCGTTGAAGGCGTCCAGGGTATAGCCACTCTCGTACAGGTTGTACTCGGCCTGCTTCGCCTTCACGGCGTCGTTTGCGCCCTCGGCGCTGGCCAGGAAGCTGTCATAGGCCTCCTGATAGTGCTCCTCTGCCTCGGCCTTGATCTCTGCCAGCTTGTCCTCGCTCAGGGACAGGCCCCGGGCTTCCATCTCCTTCTGGATGGCCACGTTCTCCACGGCGTTCTCCACCACGCTCTGCTCGATGTTGGTCAGGGCGTCGCCGGACATGTTCATGCCGTACATGGCGTACATCTGGCTCATGTAGGCGTACTGGGAATTGAAGGTCCCCATCACGTCCGCCTGGGTGATCTCGCCGCCGTCATAGGTGGCGACCACGCCGGAATACTTTTCCTTCAGCTTGGCCATATCCTCGTCCAGCTGCATGATCGGGTCCACGCCGATCAGGTTGCAGCCGGTCAGAACCAGCATCAGTACCACCAAAAGGGCCGCCAGGCGCACAAGCGCGTGTCTCATAACAATCTTCCTCTCCATTCAGGGCTGTATACCCAAAAATAGTCCTACCCATATATTATACACATTTCTTCATTTTCCGCAAGTTCTTTTCGCCATTCCTCCCCCCGTAAAAAGTGGGTTATGGCCGTTTTCAGGCGGTTTTCACAAAATGTATACAATTTCTCGCCGGATTCGCCGCGGAGCGCGAGCCGCACGGGCCGGGCCTGGGGCGCGCCCTCCGACAGGCGGCGGAAGCCCCCGGCGGCCTCCCCCTCCACCACCAGCGCCTCCGCCACGCACAGGGACAGGTTCCGCCGGGCATAGGCGTTGAGGCGGCGGACCTTGCGCGAGCGCGGGCTTTCCTTCCATTGGAACGCCAGCGCCGGGGCCGGGTCGATCAGCGCCAGGCGCTCCACCGGCAGCTGCTCCGACAGCGCCAGCGCCGCCCCGCAGCCCAGCCCCCGGGCCAGGATCGCCGCCTCGCCGCAGTCCCGCCGCGCCGATTGCAAGAGGCTTTGAAGGGACGGGAGAGGGGCCTCCCCCGCGGCCCAGTCGAAGGGGTAGGTCTGGACTTTTCCCGAAAAAAGCCCGGAGAGGGCATTCTCTCCGAGCCTGGGGTCGTCGATCACGAGGCAGCCGACGGCCTGATCTTCCTTGTTTTGCATGTGGCACCGCCCTTCCGACCGGGCGCGCCCGGTCAGCGTCGATTGAGCTTCGCCAGCGTCTCGTCCTTCACCACCACCAGCAGCACGTCCTCCTCGCTGATGGCGGTGTTGGGCAGGGGCATGGCGTTCAGGCTTTCGCCGGTGCGGATGGCCACCACGTTGATGCCCAGCTTGCTGCGCATGTTCAGCTCCATCAGGGTCTTGCCCACCCACTCCGGCTTCGGGCGAATCTCCGCCATGGAGTATTCGTTGGACAGCTCCAGGAAGTCGATGATGTCGCCCGATACAAGGTTATGCGCCACGCGTCGGCCCATGTCCCGCTCCGGGAACAAAACCCGGTCCGCGCCCAGCTTTTCCAGCATGCGCCCGTGGAACTCGTCCTGGGCCTTGGCGATGACCTGCTTCGCGCCCAGCTCCTTCAGGGACATGACGATGGTGCCGCTGGCCCGGATGTCCGAGCCCATGGTGACGAAGGCCACGTCGAAGTCCGGGATGCCCAGGGCCGAGAGGGCGTCCCGGTCCATGGCATCCATCTGGACGGTGTGGGTCAGCGTGTCCCGCAGGTCCTCCACCACGTCCATGCGCCGGTCCACGCCCAGCACCTCCGCGCCGTCTTGGCACAGGGTCTCGGCGATGGCCGTGCCAAAGCGGCCCAGGCCCACCACGATGAATTGCTTCTTGGCGTTCTTCTTAGGCATGGATAAACCTCCTCATCCGATCATCACCCGGTCCTCCGGGTAGCGCAGGAGCTCCTTGGCGCGGCTCTGCCTGCGGGTGAACAGCAGCGCCATGGACAGCGGCCCGATGCGCCCGATGTACATGGTGATGATGATCAGGACCCGCGCCAGGGGCACCAGGTTGGCCGAGCCGATGGCCGATATGCCCACCGTGCCCACCGCGGACACGCATTCATAGTACAGATCCAGGAACGCCGCCCCCGGCTGGAGGATCGACAGGGCGCACACGTCCACGAAGGCCACGGCGATGGCGATGAACGTGATGGCCACCGTGCGCTGCACCAGCGCCTTGTCCACCCGGCGCTCGAACACCACGATGCTGCTCTCGCCCCGGGCCACCATGCGCACCGTCAGCACCAGGATCGCCAGCGTCGTCACCTTGATGCCGCCGCCGGTGGAAGCCGGGGCCGCGCCGATGAGCATCAAAAAGCCGCCGATGAGCTTCGTGGCGTCCCGAAGGGCCGCCTGGTCCACGGTGTTGAAGCCCGCGGTGCGCAGCGTCACCGACTGGAAAAGCGCCGCCAGCAGCTTGTCCTTCACGCTCAGCGGGCCCAGCGTGCCGGGATTGTTCCACTCCAGCGCCAGCACGATGGCCATGCCGCCAAAGAGCAGCGCGAAATAGCTGACCAGCACCAGCTTGGTGTGCAGGCGGAAGCGCCGGAAATGGCGCTTTTTCAGCATGTCGTTCAGCGCCCCGAAGCCCAGGCCGCCCACGACCACCAGCATGACCGCCGTCAGGTTTATCAGGATGTCCCCGGTGTAACCCGTCAGGCTCTGCCCGCCGCCGAACAGGTCAAACCCCGCGTTGCAGAAGGCGGACACGGAGTGGAACACGGCGAAGAAGATGCCCTTGCCCACGCCGTAGGCCGGGATCATACGGATGGCGAACAGGGCCGCGCCCACGAATTCCACCGTGAAGGCGCTGCGGGCCACCCAGGAGATCAGGCCCACGATGCCGCCCATGTCGTCCTCGTTCAGGGAATCCTGCATGATCATGCGCTCGCGCATGGAGATGCTCTTGCCCAGCACGCGAAAGACCAGCGTGGCGAAGGTCATGAAGCCCAGGCCGCCCAGCTGGATCAGCACCAGCAGCACCGCGTGGCCGAAGGTGGAATAGGCCGTGCCGGTGTCCACCACCACCAGGCCCGTGACGCACACGGCGGAGGTGGCGGTGAACAGCGTGTCAAACCAGGGCACGCCCTTCCCCGTCGCCGAGGCCACCGGCAGCGCGAGCAACAGGCTTCCCAGCAGTATGATGCCCAGGAAGCCCAATGCGATCATCGGCAGCGCGTTGAAGCCGGAGCGCCGGTAGAGGCGCTGTATGAGGCTGTTAATAAACCGACGTCGGTTTTCTCTTGAGGGGGTGTCCCCGATGGACAGCGGCCCCTTCCAGTTCGATAGCACGCTAAACCCTCTCGATCTTCACCATGTCCAGGAATGCCCTGTAGACCGTCTTGTCGATGCCCCTGTGGCCCTCGGCCATGCAGCGGGCGCTGGCGCAGGCCACGCCCATGCGGAAGGCCTCCTCCAGGTCCAGCTCGCCCATGAAGCCCGCAGACAGGCCCGCCACCATGGCGTCCCCGGCGCCCACGGTGCCCTTGACCTCGATGTTCATCCGCGGGGCGTAGAGCGTGGTTGCGCCGTCGGTGATCAGCGCGCCTTCCGCGCCCAGGGACACCGCCGCCACCTCAACGCCCATGTCGATGTACTTCAGCGCCGCAGCCTTCACATCCTGGATGGAGGTCATCCTCGAGCCCGTCATGGCCTCCAGCTCCGCCCGGTTGGGCTTGATCATGAAGGGCCTGGCCTCGAGGCCCAGAGCCAGGCGCTCCCCGTCCGCGTCCAGCACGCAGCGGCACCCCAGGCCGTCCACCGCACCAATCAGCGTGCGGTAGAAGTCGCTGGGGCAGCCCGGCGGCATAGAGCCGGAGAGGATCAGGTAGTCGCTGCCCTCGGCGTGGCGCGTCACCAGCTCCACCATCTCGCTGAGCTTTTCCTCGTCGATGGGCTTTCCGGACTCGTTCAGCTCCGTCACCACCCCGGCGGACCGGTCGAACACCTTGATGTTCGTGCGCACCGCGCCGTCGCACCAAATGAATTCATAGGGCGTGGAGTTCAGCATCAGCCGCTTTTCAAACAGCGGCGCGCTGTCGCGGTACATGAAGCCGACGCACTCGGCGTCCAGACCCAGTGCGGACACGGTCACCGCCACGTTGATGCCCTTGCCGGCGGCGTTGTCGCCCCGGGACAGGATGCGGTTCAGCCCGCCGGGGGTGAAGTTCTCCACCGTCAGCGTGCGGTCGATGCTGGGGTTCAGGGATACGGCTGTAATCATAAGTTGCTCCCGTCTGATGGCTTATTCGTTTCCTTTGGCGATGGCCCCCTGGCCAGGCGCTCGGCCTCCTCCGCCTCTTCTCTCGCCTCCTCCTCCACATGGCGGATGAAGCCGCCGATGTGGTGGGACAGCGTGAGCGAGACGATCAGGCACAGCGCCCCCAGCGCCAGCAGGGCGATGAGGACGATCTTCTGGGTGTCGGTCATGATCTCGCCTCCGCGTTGGGTATAATCGCCAGATTAAATCCTATTATAACATATTTTTGTCAAATTTCAAGTAGCAGGCCCAATCCCGTTCGGGATTGGGCCTTTCGCATATTGATTCTTTATACTAAATTCCTTCTAAAACATGTACAAATGCGGAGTGGATTTTTTGTTCTGGCAAAGCTGAGCGGAGGGAGGCGATGCAGCGCATCGTTGACCG
>OMZP01000020.1:0-18458 GCA_900315585.1 uncultured Eubacteriales bacterium
GCTGGCGTTGGCGCCGGCCTGGGTGTCGCAGAAAAGCCAGTTTTTCCGGCCGACGACAATCGGTCGAATCGCATTCTCCACCTGGTTGTTGCTGATTTCGATCTCGCCGTGGTCGAGGAATGCGCAAAGGTACTCCCGCTGGTTCAGGGAGTATCTGAGAATCAATATATTGACATCCCAACAAAAGATGGGCAGAGATCAGGTGACAGAGGACGAAGATATTCACTTTATTTGTACGACAGTCCATAAATCCAAAGGTCTTGAATATGGAACGGTGGTATTGCCTTTTACTGCTGAAAACATTGGTGAGGCTCAGAAAACTAAAGTCGACGCCAGTTTTGTGGATGGCAAGCTCGCGTATTTTGTTACTTTTGCAAACATGCTGAACGAGCGTATCTGAGCAACTGGTATCTGTCTCCGTTCGACCTTGACGGCGTACACTACTCCTCCACAGAGCAATACATCATGTACAGGAGAGGCGAGACCGGAAAACCACCCGCTGCGCGGCGGAATGTGGAGCCAAATGAGCATAAAAAGGAGCCTTAAACCCATGAGCCGTTCTGATCGGTTTCGCAGGGATGCCATACAGGCCGCTCCTACAGGAATAAATTGTAGGGCCCGGATGTCATTTTGAGACAGATACTTCCTTTTGTGCGGGAGCAGGGGACGGACTCTGAGACAGAATGGAAGGACTGCCATGATCAGCGCGGGGATACACGTCGTCATGGCTGTGCAGCCGTTCCCAAAGAAGCCCATAGTGCTGCTGATCGGCCTGTTCGCGGAGGGCTATGACCTGGGGTTTTGAGACCTGGCATTCGCCTTTTTGGAAGGTGGACAACCGGGCTGGAGCTGTGATATAATAACAAAACAAAGCATCATTCACGGGACGGCATGGACAGGACCCTTGGGCTTAGTCATGTCTTCTTGCTGTTCTGCCAGAGTATCCCAAACTACAGAGATTACGCGCTGCTCTCCCGCTGGTTCGCAGCGATTGAGTTTGCAAACGCTGATAAGCTAAGAATTGTATTGTCTACATTGTGAAGCAAGGCGAAAGCCCTGAACGATTTCACGGAATAACAGAAGGGGGGGATAAACATGAAGGCGAACAAGATCATTTATGGCAATATCTACACCGTGGACAGGGAACAGCCCAGGGCAGCGGCGGCAGCCATCGCGGACGGCAGGTTCGCCTACGTCGGCGACGAAGCGGGCGCAAAGGCGTATATCGGCGAAGACACAGAGGTATTGCGCTATGAACGCGGCATCATTCTGCCGGGACTGGGAGAAGGTCACGGACACATTGCTCCGGGCGGGACAGAGGCGCTCTTCACGGTCCATCTGAACCCGTTTGGCACCCTCGAGGAGCATCTTGCCGCGGTCAAAGCGTTTGCCGAGAACCACCCGGAGCTGGATGTGATCCAGGGCTCGGGCTTCATCCCCACGCCGGAGATGGGGCCGGACGGTCCCACCGCGGAATGGCTCGACGGTCTTACGGACAAGCCCGTCGTCCTTGCGGACATCGGCCATCATTCCTACTGGGTGAACCATGCCGCCATGGATCGCCTGGGCATCGACAGGAACACGCCGGATGTCTCCGACGGCATCATCGTCAGGGATGTGGAGGGCAATCCCACCGGCTACTTCCGGGAGGGCGCCATGGATCTGCTGAAACCGCTCACCGTTTTCACGGTGGAGCAGTACAAGGAGGGCTTCCTGTACTATCAGGAGGAATACCTGGCCCATGGTGAGACCCTGATCCTGGATCCCATCATCAACTGGGACAGCACTGACAACGCGGCGGAGGCCTGTCATCAGCTGGACGTGGAGGGCAAGCTCAAAATGCACGTCTATGCGGCCTATCAGGTATTCCAGGCCAAGGGCCATGACACCCTGGCGGAGATCGAGCACGCCGCAGAGCTCCGGGCGCGCACGAAGGGTCCCATGTTCGAACTGAGCAACATCAAGATCCAGCTTGACGGGACTTTTCCGGGCAATCCCTCGACTGCCTATATGAAAGAGCCCTACACCGATCCCTGGTCTCAGGAGCATCAGCATCGCGGCCAGCTGCGCTTCGACATGGAGAACCTGACGGCGGTGTTCAAGCGGTCCCACGAGCTCGGCTTCACGGTGCACGTCCACGCCATCGGCGACGGCGCGCTGGCCATGACGCAGGACGCCATCGAGAGGGCGCTGGCCGAGACCGGACCGCACGATTACCGGGACGCCGTCACGCATTTGCAGGTCGTTGACAAGGCGGACATCCCCCGCATGGCGAAGCTGGGCGTCGTGGCGGTCACCGATCCGCACTGGTTCGACAAGACCCCCGAATTCTTCGCCATGATCGTGGCCGTTTTGGGCAAGGATCGCGCCGATGATCAGCTCCCCATGAAGTCCTTCTTCGACGCGGGCGTCGTGGTGACCTCCGCCAGCGACTACCCCGTCATTAACCCGGCTTATCCGCTGATCGGCATGCAGAAGGGCGTGATCCGGCAGGACCCCGGCCGTTCCGAGACACTGCACAATCCTGGCGAGCGCGTCAGCATCGAGCAGATGATCCAGGCGACCACCCTCAACGAGGCCTATCAGATGCGGTGCGACGACCGGCTGGGCAGCATCACCGTCGGCAAGGAGGCGGACCTGGTGGTGCTCGATCAGGACATCATCACCTGTGATCCCGAGCACATCGTCGACGCCACGGTCCTGCGCACGATGGTCGGTGGAAGCTGGGTCTACATCCGCGCCTGAAACCTATCGTGGGCCATGCCGCCTCATCGGGCAAGCACTGGCCGCGCGGCATTGCCGTTTTCAGGGCAGGCATGGTCATTGCCGGCTTGTAACGCGGCTGATACAGGAATCATTCCGGCTGGATGAAACACGTAATACTACCAAGGAGGAAGAGTTCAATGAAACACACGTATATTCTCAAGCTTTTCACAGTGGCGATGGCGCTGTCGCTGGCGATGATCGGCTGTAATACCCTTGTCATTGCGGCACGGGCGGAGGATGGCTTCGACATGCTCGTATCGCCGGAGCAGCGGAAGGCGGAATTGATGGCCAGATACGGCGAGAACAAGCCGATCACCGACGACAACTATGACAAGTCGCTGGCGGTCAAGTGCGTCAACGGCACCTTCGTCGGCCAAAGGGCGGACGACATCATCGCGTACAAGGGCATTCCCTATGTCGGCGCACAGCCCGTGGGGGAATACCGCTGGAAGGCCCCTGTGGAATATACCGAGGATGACGGCGTCTACGAGGCGTATTACAACGGCAAAGCGCCCTGCCAGAGGGAGAGCGTCGACGAATCCGCGTCCCTCTACATGCAGGGGGAGGACTGCCTGTACCTGAACATCTGGAAGGCGGATGACGCCGGCGCGGGAAAAAAGCCGGTGATGGTTTGGATCCATGGCGGCGCGTTTGAACAGGGCGGCACGGTGGACCCGGCCTACGATTGCCACAATCTCGTGAAGGAGAACCCGGACGTCATCGTGGCCTCCATCGAGTACAGGGTCGGGGTGTTCGGCTTTTTCCACCTGTCCCACCTGCCGGATGGCGCGGATTATCCGGACGCCCAGAACCTGGGCCTGATGGATCAGATGATGGCGCTCAAGTGGATCCATGAGAACATCGCCGGCTTCGGCGGCGATCCCGACAACGTGACCATCTTCGGCGAATCCGCGGGCGGCGCCAGCGTGACCCTGCTGCCGCTGGTGGAGGGCTCCCATGAGTACTTCCACCGCGTCATCGCCCAGAGCGGTTCGCCCGTGTTCACGCGCTCCACGGAGGAGGCCATCGCCTGTACGGATGAGGTGATGGAGCTGCTGGGCTGCAAAACCGTCGCGGACCTGCAGAAGGTGGAGATCAAGGACCTTATCGCCACGTCGGGTGTGCTCGAGCTGCGCGTTTGGGCGGAACGGGACGGCAGCTTCCTGCCCGAGGACCCATATGAGGCTTACGCGAGCGGCGCGGCGAAGGACATAGACCTCCTTCAGGGCTGCAACAAGGATGAGATGGGTTATTTCATATTTGGCTTTGGATTGGATCTCTACAATGATTGGGCCGCTGGCCGCCTGGAGAAGAAGCTCAGCCAGCTGACGGACGAGGAGAAGGTACTGGTGGAGGAATATATGGAGACCGCCAGGGATGTGAGCGCCGAATATTCCAGCACCAGTCGCCTGTTCGACCAGATCACATTCATCGCGCCGCTGTTCCGGCTGTCGGAGAATCAGACCATGGCCGGCGGCAAGTCCTACACGTACTTCTTCACGCCGGAATCCGACATTCCGCTGGTAAGAAGCGGACACGCGGTGGAGCTTGCGTCCGTGTTCGATAACCACGAGTTCGTGCGGCCCTTTGACGAGACCTTCTCCAGGACCCTGCGCAAAATGTGGGTGCAGTTCGCCAAGACCGGCGATCCGTCCCTCAGCGCGGACATCTCTCCCGACGGCACGGAAAAGGTTTGGCCGCTTTACGACCTGGAGAACAGGCCGGTGATGATTTTCGACGAGGACAATATCCATGCGGAGAAGGAATCCGAGCGGGGCATCATTGATTGGGACAGGACCTATTTCCTGACCGGGTATTACTGCATCTGACCCCTTCGGCGGTCTCAACAAGAACTGATTGATATGACGGCGGGAACCTTCCTTTCCGTCAAACTCGAGATGACAAACAAGGAGTGAAGATTCTATGAAGAAGCAATTTATTCGCAGGATTTTTGCGGTGTCAATGGAGCTGTTGCTGGCCGTGTTCAGCTTTGGCGGGGCGCTGGCCGATGAGCAGGGCGGCATGTTATCCGGAGCGGACGAGGCAAAGGCGCAGATGGAAGCTCTTTACGGCGAGAACCACGCGATCACCGATGGCAATTACGATGCGGCGCTGGCTGTGAAGTGCGTCAATGGTACCTTTGTGGGCAAAAAGACGGATGACAACGTCATCGCGTACAAAGGCATTCCTTATGTGGGCGCGCAGCCCGTGGGGGAATACCGTTGGAAGGCTCCAGTGGCTGTGGATCCGGATGACGGCGTATATGAGGCGTATTACTTCGGGAAGGTTCCCTGCCAGGTGGCCAGTGTGGGTCAGAGGGGTTCCCTCTATCCACAGGGCGAGGATTGCCTGCACCTGAACATATGGAAGGCCGATGACACGGGCGATCAGAAGAAACCGGTCATGGTGTGGATCCACGGCGGCGCCTATGAGCTCGGCGGCACCACCGAGCCCCGCGAAGAGGGCACAAATTTCGTCCGCGAGAACCCGGACATCATACTCGTCTCCGTCGAGTACCGGCTCAACGCCCTCGGCTTCCTCCACCTGTCGCATCTGCCCGACGGCGCGGATTATCCGGATGCCCAGAACCTGGGCCTGATGGATCAGATGGCGGCGCTGAAGTGGATCCACGAGAACATCGCCGGCTTCGGCGGCGACCCTGAAAACGTGACCATATTCGGGCAGTCCGCCGGCGGCGGCTCCGTGTCCCTGCTGCCCCTGGTGGAGGGCGCGCATGAGTATTTCCAGCGCGTCATCGCCCAGAGCGGTTCGCCCGCGTTCAGCCGTTCCACGGAACAGGCCATCGAATGCACGGACGCCATTATGGATGTGCTGGGCTGCAAGACCGTGGCCGACCTGATGAACACCGACGTCGACAAGATCGTGCAGGCGGCAGGGGCAGTGGCGTCGATGCCCCTCACGACCCCTGAACGCGACGGCGTGTTCCTGCCCAGGGAGGCGTTCGACGCCTACGAGAGCGGCGCGGCGAAGGATTTTGACATCATGCAGGGCTGCACCAAGGACGAATGCAGCTACTTCGTGGCCGGGGTTGGACCGGAGACCTTCATGCCCTGGGCTGAGAAATGCAAGGCGGAGAAGCTCTCCCAGTTGACGGAGGAGGAAAAGGCGCTGGTCGAGAGCTACCTCGCGGACAGCCAGGGCGAGGACTACGATATCCTCAGCCACTTCCTGGATCAGTTCTGGTTCAACGCGCCGCTGATCCGGACGGCGGAGAACCAGGTCAAGGGTGGCGGCAAGACCTACGTCTACTACTTCAGGGTGGAATCCTCCGTGCCGCTTTTGAAGAGCGGCCACGCGATCGAGCTTTCCGAGCTGTTCAACCATCCGGAGGATACCTTCGTCACCGGCAGGCAGTTCGACGAGACCTTCTCCAAGACCATGCGGAGGATGTGGGTGCAGTTCGCCAAGACCGGCAACCCGTCCCTCACCGCCGAGCAGTCCCCCGACGGTCAGGCCAAGGAATGGCCGCTTTACGACCTTGAGAACAAGTACGTGATGGTGTTCGATGAATTTGACATCCGCCCGGAGAAGGAAGCCGACATGAATATTGTGGATTGGGACAGGACCTATTTCCTGACCAAGTACTACGTCCGTTAGGAACTGTAACGAAACAAGTTGTGCAGACTGCTTAAGATGAATTCGTGCCACCCCCGGCAAAGCCGGGGGTAACTTTGCCTTTGGCAGAGTTACCTTTAGGCAGAGGAGGGAGGCGTGCCGGGACACGTTGACCGACGAAGGCGCGAAACCAGAGGTTTCGCGGTCTGGCACTTTGCGCCAGACTGGCTTGGCTGAAACAGAAATCCAAGCAAGCCACCGCCAACGCAGCAGGGGCGGATTCAGACAAGCAAAATGTACAGGTGATTACGTGAAGGCTCCTTAGTCAGTCAGAAGAAGGAAGAGAAGGAGGATTCCGTGAGCTCCTCGAAAAACAGTATCAAGAACCCGTCCAGAAAAGACGAGGAACATATCATCCGGACTCTGACAAGGTATGATCCGCTGAATGAAGAGACCAACACCTTTGAAATGGCCATGCATCGACAATCACATCCGGCATCGTGTCGGGATAGTGATTGTCCGTTTTGCTTGGTGCGGTATCCGTTCTGATCCAGCGTGAGCATCCACTGGGAATTGCGCGGGCCGGCCAATACGCCGTTCCGATCCATGGTGTATTCGCTGACGATGTATTGCCACACCCCAAGAGGTTATATGGGTTTTCACAGTATGAGCAACATGAAGATTGTGCTGCTTGACAGCAGAAGCAATTGTGATCGGAGTATGAACAGGCAGATACAGGTTTATAGAAGGCTGTGTCAGGATTGAAGAAAACCAGTACCATGTCAAGGGGCAACCCCGATGTCCCTGGAAGGGGCAAAAAGTAGTCCCTGAGCGAAACTGAACCGAAGGCAAAACGAGCACGAGACGACCGACAAAAGAAACCAGGAAAAACGCTCCGAACCTGGGTTGCTTCCAGGTGGACCTCGGGGCGTTTTTCTATGCTTTCATACGTCCCAAATCATTTTCAAATTCTGCTTACTTACGCCTCGGAAATGGGAGCGAATCCTGTAGCGGTGTTCGCTCCAATGTCCCGATTCTGGTACGTTCCAGTACGACACTGAATCGCTCAGAAGCCCTGATATTGCGGCGATTTCGCGGTGGGAGGACGGAGGGATGAATTCCATATCGTCGTCACGCTCACGCTGCGCACCGTTGTGAGGGCGCTGGTTCCGGCAAAGCGCGACGAGGTGGGCAATATGCTCCCGGAGGCGGGCAGGACGTGGAAGCAACTCTATGCCGGACCGCAAACGATGACGTTTGACTATAAGGTGATGAAGAAGCGGCGGAAGGCCTTGGGGTATACCCAAAAGCAGGTGGCAAACGCCGTCCAGACCAATGAGCGCACAGGAGAAGCCCGTGATCGTCATGGAGCCGGTGAAGGGCGGGAGCCTGGTGAACCTGCCCGACGAGGCGGCCAGGATATTGCGGGACCTCAACGGCGGCAGCAACGCCAGCTACACCATCCGCTTCGCGGCTTCATTCCCGCAGATGGCCATGGTGCTCTCCGGCATGAGCGACATGGCGCAGATGAAGGACAACCTCTCCGCCATGGCGGATTATGTGCCGCTGAACGAGGAAGAGATGGCGGCGGTGCGCAGGGTCAACGACATCTTCCACAGCCTGAGCCTGATTCCCTGCACCGGCTGCCGCTACTGCATCGATGAAAACCATTGCCCCAAGGACATTCTCATCCCGGACGTTTTTTCCGCAATGAACGCTCATGAGGCGTTCCACGATTGGAATTCGGGCATGTATTACGGCATCGTTACACGCGGCGGCCACGGCAAGGCGTCGGACTGCCTCCGGTGCGGCAAGTGTGAAAAGGTCTGTCCGCAGCATCTGCCCATCCGG
This sequence comes from uncultured Eubacteriales bacterium, assembly GCA_900315585.1. Lineage (GTDB taxonomy): Bacteria > Bacillota > Clostridia > Christensenellales > Aristaeellaceae > UBA2862. Next base: position 8,194 of record OMZP01000020.1, read on the forward strand.
GAACTTTTAAAAAACGTGGAAAAAACATTTGAAGGATAGAGAGTTGGTATGGTATAATGATTAGGAAAACCGCAGGTTTTCCGGGTCGCCGGGCAAGGGAGCGAAGCGAGTTGCGCAACACGGCGACAATCGTGGTATAATGATTAGGAAAACCGCAGGTTTTCCGGGTCGCCGGGCAAGGGAGCGAAGCGAGTTGCGCAGCACGGCGACAATCATGGTATATGGAGGAATGGTATATCGCCGTTTCCACAGGAGCTGCATAGCAGGGTATGCGGCGGAATCGACGGCAAGAAGGGAGAGGTGCCCCGTGAAAGGCAGGGTCAAGTCATTGCTTCTGTTTCTGCTGGCGGCGTTGTTGTTGACCGCAGCCTTCCCAGCCGCGGCGGAGGGGGGTGTTTCCAGGGGACCGACTGTGCTGCTGATCCTCGACGGCTACGGCATGACCGATGAAACGGAGCACAACGCCATCGCGCTGGCGGACACGCCGGTGATGGACCGCCTGATGAAGGAATGTCCCTTTGTGACGGGCGAGGCCAGCGGCCTGGCTGTGGGCCTTCCGGACGGGGTGATGGGCAGCTCCGAGGTAGGCCATCTGAACATCGGCGCCGGGCGGATCGTGTACCAGGATCTGACCCGGATCACGAAGGCCATTGAGGACGGCGATTTCTTCGAGAACGAGGCCCTGCTGAAGGCCATGGGCAGCGCGAAGGAAAAAGGGACGGGCCTGCATCTCTGCGGGCTGCTCTCCGATGGCGGCGTACACAGCCACAACGCCCACCTCTATGCCCTGCTTGAGCTGGCGAAGCGCCAGGGACTGGAGAAGGTCTATGTGCACTGCTTCACGGACGGGCGGGACACGCCGCCGGAATCCGGCGCGGGCTTTGTTCAGGAATTGCAGGATCAAATGGACCGGATCGGCTGTGGCGAGATCGCCACGGTGGGGGGCCGCTACTATGGCATGGACCGGGACAATCGCTGGGATCGCGTCGAAAAGGCGTATCGAGCCATGACCCTCGGCGAGGGCGTGACGGCGGATTCCGCGCTGGAGGCCGTGACCCAGTCCTATGAAAAGGGCGAGACGGACGAGTTCATACTCCCCACGGTGGTGATGAAGGACGGCGCGCCGGTGGCCACCGTCGAAGACGGCGATTCCGTCATCTTCTTCAATTTCCGCCCGGACCGCGCCAGGGAGCTGACCCGCGCCTTCTGCTGCGACGACTTTGACGACTTTGACCGGGGCCCCCGGAAGCAGGTGACTTACGTCTGCTTTACGGACTATGACGTGACGATCCCCAATAAGGAGGTCGCCTTCCCCAAGCTCGTTCTGAGCAACACTCTCGGAGAATGGCTGGCCAGCAAGGGCAAAAAGCAGGCCAGGATCGCCGAGACGGAGAAGTACGCCCATGTGACCTCCTTCTTCAACGGCGGCGTGGAAGCGCCCAATCCGGGCGAGGATCGCTTCCTGATCCCGTCCCAACAGGTGGCGACCTACGACCTTGCGCCTCAGATGAGCGCGCAGGCGATCTGTGACACCCTGGTGGAGAAGATCCATTCCGGCGAATATGATCTGATCGTCGCCAACTTCGCCAACGCGGATATGGTGGGCCACACCGGCGTGGAGGAGGCCGCCGTCGAGGCCGTCGCTTTCCTGGATAAGTGCATCGGGCGGGTGGTGGAGGCCGTCGAAGCGGCGGACGGCCAGATGCTCATCTGCGCCGATCACGGCAACGCGGAGGTGATGGTGGACCGGGAGACGGGAGAGCCCCTGACCTCCCACACCACGAATCCCGTTCCCTTCATACTGGTGAATTGCGATCCCGCCTATACCCTCCGGGAGGGCGGCTGCCTGGCCGATGTCGCGCCCACGCTGCTTGAGATGATGGGCCTGGAGAAGCCGGAGGAGATGACGGGGGAATCGCTGCTGGTTGCTGAAACCACAATGGAACAATAGAATGGAGGATGTATGATGAGCGATTGGGTTTTGCTGCTGGTCAGCCTGCTGGCCTGCTCCGTGGGTTTTTACATGTATATCTGGTTCTTTTCCGTGGGCTACAGCCTGTCATCGCGGCCATCGGCGTCGCGCTGGCCGTCGCCTTCCACGGTTCCATGGCCCTGCCGGAGTGGCTGGCCTGTGCGCTGCTGGTGGTCTACGGATGCAGGCTTTCCGGCTATCTGCTGATCCGCGAGCGCAAGAGCGCGGCCAAGCGCAAGAACAGCCGCCGGTTCGTGGATACCGGCCTGTACAGCTTCGTGCGCTGTCCCAACTACCTGGGCGAGCTGCTGATCTGGGTGGGCATGCTGCTGACGGGCACGACGGCGCTGAAGGGCGCGTGGCAGTGGGTGCTGGCCCTGCTGGGCTTCGTGCTGATCACCTGGGTGATGTTCAGCGGCGCGCGTCGGCTGGAACTGCGCCAGGACAAGAACTACGGCGCGGACCCGGAGTACCAGAAGTACGTGCGCACCGTGCCGATCCTCATCCCGTTTGTTCCGCTGTACAGCGTGAAGAAGTACAAGTTCCTGGTGGCGTAACAGAAAAAACTGAGGACGCTTGATAAACATTCGGACGTTTTTTGGGAGTGGAATACATATGGTCTCTATTCCGATTGCCCTGCTGGACTTTGTTCCGGTGCTGCTCTTTGGCGCGGCGGTAGTGCTGCTGCAGCGCGACCTGTATGGCAAGATGGTCAAAGGCGCCTACGCGCTCTTCGCGGCGGGCACGATTGACGCGACCATGGCAGGCTTTCTCAAGGCGGTGCACAAGCTGCTGTACGCCCTGGGCGTCTGCGATTTTCAGCCGCTCAAGCAGATGTTCTTTCCCGTTCAGGCCATCGGCTTTCTGCTGGCCGGCTGCGGGGCGCTGTATATCGGCGCGCGAGGGCCGAAGGGGAGAAAGGCGCTGGCCGTCGCCGCGCCGCCGGCGTTCACGGGAACGTTCATCTTTGTGGGCATTATGCTGACCGGCCTGGGCATGCTCTACGCCGGACTGGGCCGGGTGGCCGCGAAGATGAAAAAGCCCGCGGCCGTCGCCCTGCTCGTCGTGTCCTTTGTGTTCAGCCTGGGCATGGGCTACCTGGCCTCCAGGGATTTCGCCCAGCCCGTCATGAACTGGATGGCGGAGCTGGTGAACGTCGTCGCCCAGGGCAGCCTGCTCGCCGCGGCGTTGATCCTGCACCGCTCCGGGCTGGCGGAGAGGGAGTGCTTCGGGAATGAATCATGCCGTGGTTCATACTAATCTCAACTATTGAATACACACATCTGTGACAATGTCGTTAGGATACTAATGACAGGGAAGAGACTGTGGTGCCTCAAGGAGAATCATGAGGCGAGGAAGTTCTATGAGAAGATGGGTGGGGAAGTGTACAAGACCGGCACGCATCCGTGGGGGAACCGGGATTATGAGATCATCTCCTACCTCTATCGACTGGACGGACTGGAGACGCCTGGAACGCGCCAGGCGCGTCGTTAAGACCGCTGCAGACCGGATCTAAGCCCGCTTCCTCGGGCGCACTGGAGGCGCCGGGAAGCCTCAATGGACGCACGGACACTCGTCCGCGCGTCTTTTTTGGGCTTACGAGGCCATGCGTCTGATCATCTGTCCTGCGGGACGCCGGTTCGCGCGAATCCAGCCTTGAAAAAAGGCGGCGGATGGTCTATAATCAAGATATAATAGGGTAATCTGCCAGTTTTAGGGACTGAGGAGGGCGCTGCCATGCGTATCGACGAGTTGATGCTTCGATTCTTCCGGGAAGACGTGGGAGGCGTGCTCATCGTCGACGAAGCGGGCGAGGTGCTGTACTCGGACGAGCGATCCAAGGAGATCGTGCGCCAGTCGCCGCTGTGGAAGCGCGCCTGCCCGCCGCCGCGGGTGGGGCAGCGGGGAGAGGTCTGGGACCTGCCGAACCGCTCCACCGGGAAGCCCTTCATGGTCACGACGTCCACCTTCGAGGAGGACGGCCGACTGGTGCAGCTGCATCACTTCGCGGACAGCAGCCTGTACATGGAGCTGTTCCGGGACATCAGCGACTATTCCAGGGAGCTCGTGGCCGAGAAGGAGCGCGACGCCCTGACCGGGCTCTACAACAAGGGAAAGCTGTTGGAGCTGAAGCGGACGCTGTTCCAGAAGCAGGACGCCATCGCCGTGTTCACCATGGACGTGAACAACCTGAAGCAAACCAACGACACCCAGGGCCACGCGGCGGGGGACAGGCTGATCTGCAAGACGGCGGAGAGCCTTCGGAACATCGAAGCCCGGAACGTGCTGACGTTCCGCACCGGCGGAGACGAATTCCAGGCCGTGGCGATGCACGTGTCGGCGGAGGACACGGAGTTCCTGCGCCGCAAGTGGGAGACGGGCCTGAAGGAGCTGAACCGCAAGAGCGGCGGCTTCCCCTGTGAAGTGGCCTGCGGCGTGGCCTATGGCGAAAGGGGCTACGACCTGGAGGCGCTGTTCGCCCTGGCCGACCAGAGGATGTATGAGGACAAGCTGGAAAAGAAGCGCAAGGCGCTGAAAGCCCCCGCGAGCCGGAAGCCGGGCGCAACGGAATGATTCCCGCGGGGTTACAGGGACAAGCGAAGAAAAACCGACCTGAAAGGAAGACAAAGATGAAGAAGACGAAGAGGGTTCTGTGCGTGTGGCTGGCGCTGTGCCTGCTGCTGAGCGGGGCTTCGATGGCCGAGGCGGCGGAGGCTCCGGAGGCGGGCACGCGGGTCTATACCCACGACGGGCGGGTGACGCTGATCGACGGCTCCTGCGCCGACGGCCCCATCGCGGGCTTTGAGGACGCCGAGCGGGTGGTGGACGACGCGCTGGAGGAGCTGGGCGGCGACGAGCGCACCCAGCTGGAGCCCTGGCGCACGCTGACCGACGCCTTTGGAAACCGCTATTTCGTGTTCCAGCAGATGTACGACAACACCACCGTGCTGGGCGGGGCCGTGAAGGTCATCACCGACGGAGTGGGGAACATGCTGGGCCTCACCAGCAGCATCGTCTCCGACCTGCCGGAGGGCGTGCCGGAGGCGACCGTTTCCGCCGAGGAGGCGCAGCGGATCGTGCTGGCTCACGTCGAAAAGACCAGCCGTCTGAAGCTGAACCTGCTGGACGGGTACACGGACTGGATGATTCTGCCCCTGACCCTGGAGGTGGACGTCGAATCCGAGGAAGAAGAGGGCAGCCGCTACGTGTGGGTGGTGTACACCGACAACCCGGACAGCGGCCAGGCCAAGTCCTCGGATCTGCCCTACCTGGCCCATTACGTGACCCCTTCCGGCGAATACCTGTACAGCCTGCCCACCATCATGCCGGGGGACGCGGCGGGAGCCAGCGGCTTTGACGCCAGCTATGTGTTCGAGTTCATGGAGAGCGTGGACTACACCGGCTATGTGGATCTCTCCACCGGCGGCGAAAAGGAGATCACCGTCACCGTGATGCGGGACAAGCGCACCGGCATGTACTACCTGGGCAACCTGGAGCGGCGCATCGTCGTGGCGGACTGCTGGGAGTTCCTCTACGGCGGCAACCGCGTGGTGCTGGAATCCAGCCCGGACAATCTGGAATGGGATCAGGTGGGCCTGCTCAGCCTGTACAACTACTGCAAGGCCTACGATTATTATAAGGCGATCGGCTGGTCCGGCGGCGACGGCCTGGACACTCCGATCCTGATCCTGAACGACTTCTGCGACATCGACCACAAACCTGTTGACAACGCGGCCTACGTGGGCGGCTATCTGGGCTGGCAGATCTTCCTGGCCAGCCAGGGCAACGACCTGTCCCAGTGCCTGGACGTGCTGGCCCACGAGTTCACCCACTGCGTGACCGGCTCCGTGATGACCTACAACGCCTACATGAACGACTATGGCGCCATCAACGAGGCCATGAGCGACATCCAGGGCAAGACCTGTCAGATGCTGATGGAGGGCGCGGAGAACGCCAGCTGGGAGCTGGGCGACAAGGCCCAGACCCAGTTCCGCAGCATGAGCGAGCCCCATCGCCATCAGCAGCCGGAGTTCACCTGGGATCTGTACTACGTGCCCAGCGTGCGCACGCCCACCGTGCTCAACGACCAGGGCGGCGTGCACACCAACTCCTCCCTGCTGAACTACCTGGCCTGGCGGCTCTATGAAAAGGGCGGCATGAGCCTGGAGGAGGGGCGGGCCTTCTGGTTCACCGTGGACTGCGCCATGGTGCCGGGCACGGACTACGCCCAGCTCTCCGAGCTTTTGCCCTGGGCGCTTCGGGCCGCGGACCTCGAGAAGTACGACGGGGAGCTCCGGCGGACGCTGGACGCCATTCGCCTGGGCGTGGAGACCATGCCCGACGCCTTCGATGAGGATCGGGCGCTGCTGACCCTGACGCTGCCGGAGAACGCAATATTCGACGACGAGCAGTGGATTCTCTACGTGTTCAGCCTGGATCTGGGGAAGCTGGTTGAAACCGTTCAGGACATCTTCTCCGGGATCAGCTCCGGAGACGTGACCATGCTGCCCCGGTTCGTCCAGAGCCTGCTGAACTCCGACGGGGACGTGAAGCCGGAGGATCTGTTCAACGAGGAGACCCGCGAGGCGCTGCAAACCGAGCTGCTCGAATGGGTGGGGGAACGCCTGAGCGGCGCGTTCTTTGCGGGCAACACCAACGCGGGCCAGGACGGCCGCACCATGCGCATGGTGTGCTCCCCGGGCCACGCGCTTCCGCTGCTGATTCACGGAATCTACAACCAATCCACCGACGACCTGGATTATGTGAACCTGCTGGTGTTCTTCGGCGGGGGCTGGCTCGACCTGGGCGCGCTGACCTCCGAGGCGGCGCTTGGGGAGGCGGACGAGGCGAGCCTGAGCGCCTACTTCGACCAGCTGTTCGCAAAGATCGAAGAGAACGGCCTCGGCAACATCATGAGCCTGCTGTTCTATCCCGTTGAGGGCGGCGCGGCCAACGAGCTGCCCGCCACCGGCCTGGAGGACATGCGGCCCAAGGAGACCGACATATTCAGCAAGCAGAACCTGAATGAGGAGATCGCGGCCGAGCCCAGGATGTCCCGGCCGAAGACAGAGGAAGCCCCGGAGGAAAACGGGGAGGGAACGTCCGGGGAAGCCCCGGAATCGACGCAGGAAGAAGCGGCGGACGCCGCGTGAAGAACCACACAAGCGAGGGAGTGATGGGAATTGAGCAATATCCTGGAGGCACTGGCAATTCTGATTTTTGACGATACCACCATCTATGGTATCATCATCAACGCCCTGTACATAGCGGGCGTCTGGGGAATACTGGTGAAATCCGGCATCAAGGGCTGGTGGGCGCTGATCCCCGGCGCCAGGGACTACCAGCTGGCCCGGTGCGCCGGGCGCGAGTCCGAGGGCAAGGGCTACAGCCTTTCGGGCGTGGCCATGATCGCCCTGAAAATGATCACGATGTTCGCGCTGACCCTCACGGAGGATTCGGCCGGGTTGGTCGTGTTCATACTCGTCCTGCAGATCGCGCTGTGGCTGGTGCGGTTCGTCTACGCGCTGCGCGTCTGGGGCGGCCTGTTCCAGGTCTACAACCTGCGCAGGCGCTGGATCATACTGTGCCTGAGCGGCTACCTTCGCTGGATCCCCGCGCTGCTGCTGGGCTGGAAGAAGAAGTACCAGCCCGAGTGGCAGGTGGAGGACATCCGGGCGGAGCTGGCCCGGCTGGCCAGCTCCGGCAGCGCCTCCGTCATGGACGAGGGCCTGAGCGTGAATCTGAAGGACCGCACCGTCACCGAGTTTTTCCAGAAGAAGGTGCTGCTGCGGGACATCCACATGAACATCCCCCAGGGCCACATGGTGCTGCTGCTGGGCGGCTCCGGCGCCGGCAAGACCACCTATCTCAACGCCATCAACGGCTACGAGAAGGCCAACGCCGAGGTCAAGCTGAACGGCACCGACATGTACAGGCACTACAAGAAGATGCAGTATGAGATCGGCTTCGTGCCCCAGAGTGAGATGATGCGCGGCAAGGACACCGTGCTGAGCACCCTGCTGGACGCGGCGAAGCTGCGCCTGCCCAAGGACGTGTCCGCGAAGCAGCGCCGCCAGCGCGTGGACGAGGTCATGGACATCTTCGGCCTGAAGCCGGTGAAGAACAACCTGGTGGAGAAGCTGTCCGGCGGCCAGAAGAAGCGCCTGTCCATCTCCATGGAGTTCATCTCCAATCCCTCCCTGTTCATTCTGGATGAGCCGGACTCCGGCCTGGACGGCGTCATGGCGCGGGAGCTGTTTGAGCAGCTGCGCAAGATCGCCGATACCGGCAAGATCGTCATCGTCATCACCCACACGCCGGACCGCGTCATCGACCTGTTCGACGACGTGATCGTGCTGGCGAAGGATTCCGCCCGCACGGGCCGCCTCGCCTGGTACGGCAGCATCGAGGGCGCCCGGCAGTTCTTCGGGCGGGAGAAGATGGAGCAGATCGTCAAGTCCGTCAACCGCAAGGAAGAGGGCGGCGACGGCCTGGCCGATGAGTTTGTGATGAAGTATGCGAAGGAGGTGGCGTGAGATGGCCGAGGCGAATGTGAACAAGCCCGCCCGCAAGCTGGCGATCCGCCACCGGGGCCGCGGTGCCCAGGTCTTCATCTACCTTGGCAAGCTCCTGCGCATGTTCGTCTACCAGAACGACTGGAAGGTGCTGCCCATGGCGGCGCTGATCGCCGGTCTGGTGGGCATGGTGATCCGCAAACGCCTGTTCATCAACATGGAGGGCACCCTGATGGGCTCCTTCGCCCTGGTGTGCGTGTGCATCTGGAACGGCTGCTTCAACTCCATCCAGGTCATCTGCCGCGAGCGGGACGTGATCAAGCGCGAGCACCGTTCCGGCATGCACATTTCTTCCTACATATTCTCCCACATGCTGTATCAGGCGCTGCTGTGTCTGGCACAGACGGTGGTGACGCTGGTGGTGACCTCGGCGGTGGGCGTGCAGTATCCCGGGGAGGGACTGGTGACGAAGTTCTTCTACGTGGACTTTGCCATCTCCATGTTCCTGATTACCTATGCCTCCGACATGATGTCGCTGTGGGTGTCCACCCTGGCGAAGACCACCACCACGGCCATGACCATCATGCCCTTCGTGCTGATCTTCCAGCTGGTGTTCTCCGGCGGCATGCTGACCCTGCCGGCCTGGACGGAGCCGCTGACCCACTTCACCATCTCCAACCCCGGCCTGAAGGTGATCGCCACCCAGGCGGACACCAACGACCGGCCCTACGCCACCATCGCCAGCATGATCTCCAAAATGCGGGACAGCGAGGTGGGCGGCACGGTGACGGTGGGCCAGGTGATGGACGTGCTCACGGACACCGACAACGAGGCCATCGCCGAGCTGCGCGCCAAAGAGCTGGGCAGAGTGTTCACCCTGGGCGAGGTAAAGAAGATGCTGGAAAATTCCGCCACCTTCCAGTCCTTCAAGGAGGAGCACGTGCTGGAGGACGTGTCGGTGGGGGATGTGCTGAAGATCATCCTGGAGGCCGAGGACCTGCAGCAGCTGCGGGACTATGACTTCGGCCTGCCGGGCGTCACCGTGGGCAAGCTGCTCAAGGATCTGACCGAGAGCGACCAGGCCCGGTCGCTGCTGGAATGGCGGATTTCCCGGACGGTCACCGTGGGCGAGGTGCTGGATCGCCTGGACGCGGCGGGCATCCTGGAGAGGTATGCCGATCTTGAGATCGACGCGCGGTTCACCCTCGGCGAGATCATCGACACGCTGGCCCAGAACGGCGACGCCCAGGCCCGCCGGGATCAGGAGATCACCCTGAAAACCACGCTGGGCAAGCTGCTGGACATCGTGGGCGAGGACAAGGTGAAGACCTTCCTGGAGGAGAAGGCCGCCGAGGCCAGCTACACGCCGGACTACGCATACGACGTGGAGAACGTGGTGGATTACTGGCTCGACCTGTTCGTGTTCATCGTGGCCTTCGCGATTCTCTCCACCGTCACCCTGGAGTTCATCGACAAGGACAAGCGTTGATGCGATGGACCCGACGGGGCTGTCTCAAAATCATGAGTCTGTTTCTCGTGAACGCCGTAGGAGCGGCATTTTTGCCGCTCGCGGACGCCATGAATGGCGTCCCTGCGGTGGGCGTGGGGTGCCGGGCATGCGTTTGGGAACAGCGGTTACCATTCGCCCGAAGGGTGAATGGTAACGGACAGCCTCGTTTTTTGGCTCTTCACGGAAACTTGTGGGATGCATGGAAATGTATGGCAGAACACTACCTTCAATGCCGCAGGACAACGCAACGTACAGATCCTTCGCTGCG
>OMZP01000020.1:18464-90749 GCA_900315585.1 uncultured Eubacteriales bacterium
AAACGACGCAATTCCTGTCATCCTGAGCGCAGCGAAGGATCTGTACGAATCATCAAGGGATTACATTCTGCAAATCCCCCAACTTTCCGTGAAGAACCCGTTTTTTTGAGAAGGAAAGCCCTCCCGACCTTTACGGAGGCGGGCATTTATGTTATAATCGGAGTGCCGCCGAACGCGGCGAAATACCAGTATAATACCCTGGTATACTATGCAATCAAAGGAGCGTGACTTTATGAAGTATCAGATCAAGGGCGAACCGATGCCGGTCGTGATTTGCCAGCTGGAAGCCAACGAGCGTGTGACCTGCGAATCCGGCGCGATGAGCTGGATGACCCCCAACATGGAGATGGAGACCTCCGGCGGCGGCCTGGGCAAGATGTTCGGCCGCATGGTGTCCGGCGAGAGTGCGTTCCAGAACCACTACGTGGCCAAAAAGAGCGCGGGCATGATCGCCTTCGCCTCCAAGTTCCCCGGCGCCATCAAGGCCTATGAGATCACCCCCTCCACGCCCATCATCTGCCAGAAGAAGTCCTTCCTGGCCTGCACCGAGGGCGTGGAGCTGAGCGTGCACCTGCAAAAGAAGATGGGCAGCGGGTTTTTCGGCGGCGAGGGCTTTGTGATGCAGAAGATCACCGGCAACGGCGTCGCCTTCATCGAGATCGACGGCTCCACCGTGGAATACAACCTGGAGCGGGGCCAGCAGATGGTGATCGACACCGGGTATCTGGCCATGATGGACGCCACCGTGAACCTGGAGATTCAGCAGATCAAGGGCGTGAAGAACGCGCTGTTCGGCGGCGAGGGATTGTTCAACACCGTCGTCACCGGCCCCGGCCGCGTGCTGCTGCAGACCATGCCGATCTCCGGCTTTGCCAGCCTGATCGCCAGCATGATCCCGTCGAAGGGCTGATACCGATCAACTGAAACCAGGAAGGGCGGTTTCCCATGGATTACAAGCGGAGCGTGACGATGGATCCCTCCGGGTTCGTGCTGCTGGCGGACTTTGTGCCGGGTATTGTGCAGGAGATTCGCTACTATTCTACCTACAACTTCGTGGGGGATCGCGTGGACGGCTACGAGGCGCCCGTCGCCCTGCTCACCCGGGAGGCGGCGCGGGCGCTGAAGGCCGTGGCGGGGGAGGTGAACGCCCAGGGCTACCGGCTCAAGGTGTTCGACGCCTACCGGCCCGCCTGCGCCGTGCGCCATTTTGTGCTCTGGGGCGTGGAGGATCTGGATCTTCGGATGAAGCCCTACTTCTACCCGGAGCTGGAAAAGCAGGAGCTGTTCAAGCGGGGCTACATCGCCAGCCAGTCCTCCCACAGCCGGGGCAGCGCCGTGGACCTGACGCTGCTGGACATGAGCACCGGCAGGGAGGTGGATATGGGCAGCCCCTTCGACCTGTTCAGCGAGCGATCCCACCCGGATTCCCGGGCCGTGACCGACGAGCAGCGCGAGAACCGGATGTTCCTCCAGGCGGCCATGGTGCGCAACGGCTTTGCGCCCATCGACTGCGAGTGGTGGCACTTCGCCCTGAGGGACGAGCCCTACCCGGACGTCTACTTTGAATTTCCCGTCTCCGCGGAATACCTGAAAAGATGAGCTGCCGACAAGGATTTCTCATTGACAAAGAAGGATTTCGGGGGCAGCGTGGAGAAATTAAATTAGAATGCGCAAAATGCACTTGGGAGGCAACGAATATGAAGATGCGGCTGCTTGCGGCGGTGCTGTGCCTGACGCTGATCCTCGGCGTTTCCGCCTTTGCGGAGAGCGACGTGAAGCTGTCTGACGACGCGACGGACTTCGTGCTTCTGAGCGAAGCGGTGCCGGACGCGATTCTGGAGATTCGCTATTATTCCACCTACAATTTCGTGGGCGAGCGCATCGACGGCTACGAGGAGCCCCTGGCTTTCCTGACGAAGGAAGCCGCCGAGGCTCTGAAGGAGGTCAGCGACGAGGTGGTGGCGAAGGGCTATCGGCTCAAGATCTACGACGCCTATCGCCCGCAGATGGCCGTGACCCACTTCATGAACTGGGCTCTGGATCCCGAGGACGTGCGGATGAAGGAATACTTCTATCCGGAGCTGGAGAAGGACGTGCTGTTCCCTCGGGGCTATATCGCCGAGCATTCCGGCCACAGCCGGGGCAGCACCGTGGATCTGACCCTGTTCGACATGACCACCGAGAAGGAAGCGGACATGGGCGGCACCTTCGACTACTTCGGCGAGCTCAGCCACCCGGACTATACCGACATCACCGAGGAGCAGTACGCCAACCGCATGATCCTGCGGGACGCCATGCTGGCCCACGGCTTCAAGCCCCTGGAGGAGGAGTGGTGGCACTTCACCCTGGTGGACGAGCCCTATCCGGACACCTACTTTACCTTCCCGGTAAACAGCGATTCTGTGGCGGCGGGCGACGCCGAGGCCGACGAACCCCAGGAGCTGCCCGCGCCGGAGGCCTTCGCCCAGCGTTTCTTCGGCGTGCTGGCCAACCTGGAGTCCGGAACCGCGGGCGCGTCCCTGAAGACCGCCGTCGCGGCCGGCGACATCTGCGCCTTCGCCATGGAATACGGCATGTGGAACCCGGAGACGCTGACCGTCGAGGACAACATGCTGGCGGCCTGGGAGACCCTGGGCGAGGACGAGGCGGCCGCCGCGGCCGAGGGCTTCGACGCCGTGCGGGAGCTGTTGGACGACAGCCTGGAGGATTACGAGGCCAATCGCCCGCTGTTCGAGGACGCCGGCGCAGCCGAGATCATGGATGAAGTCATGCGTGACCCGCTGAACCGGCTGGCCTGGGAGAACCTGCGGGATCACATGCTGACCCTGGGCAACGACGCAAACGTCGGCTGATACTGATACTGATTTGGGGGCGAACAAAAGATGATTTCGCTGATTCTGGCACTGGCGGTGCTGCTGGCGGGCTTTGCCGTGTATGGCAAGGTCGTGGAGAGGATCTTTGGCCCGGACGACCGGCAGACCCCGGCCATTGCCATCAATGACGGCGTGGACTGCGTGCCCATGAAGCCCTGGAAGGCCTTCCTGGTGCAGCTTTTGAACATCGCGGGCACGGGCCCGATCTTCGGCGCGCTGATGGGCGCCTGCTTCGGGCCGGTGGTGTTCCTGTGGATCGTGTTCGGCGCCATTCTGGGCGGCGCGGTGCACGACTACATGTGCGGCATGATTTCCAGCCGCCATCGGGGCGACTCCATCGCGGAGCTCTCCGGCATCTATCTGGGCAACGCCGCCAAGTGGATCATGCGGGTGTTCTCCATCGTGCTGCTGACCCTGACGGGCACCGTGTTCGTCACCAGCCCCGCGGCGCTGATCGCCCGGCTGACCCCCGCGTTCATGAACGAGAAGTTCTGGATCGTGGTGATCCTGGCGTACTACGTGCTGGCCACGCTGCTGCCCATCGACAAGCTGATCGGCAAGCTCTATCCCGTCTTCGGCGTGATTCTGATCGTCATGGCGGTGAGCGTGCTGGGCGGCATCGCCTTCGGCGGCTACACCATCCCCGAAGTCACGCTGCAGGATCTGCATCCCAAGGGACTGCCGGTGTGGCCCTTCATGTTCGTCACCGTGGCCTGCGGCGCGATTTCCGGCTTCCACGCCACCCAGTCGCCGATGATCGCCAAGTGCATCACCAGCGAGAAGCAGGGCCGGCGCGTGTTCTACGGCGCGATGATCGCCGAGTCCGTGATCGCCCTGATCTGGGCTGCGGCGGGCGTGGCCTTCTACGGCAGCACGAGCCTGCTGAACGACGCCATCTCGAACCTGGGCCAGTCCGGCACGGTCTACGAGATCTCCAACTCCATGCTGGGCACGGTGGGCGGACTGCTGGCCGTGGTGGGCGTGGTGGTTTGTCCGATCACCTCCGGCGACACGGCGTTCAGAAGCGCGCGGCTGATCCTGGCGGAGATCACCCGCCTGGACCAGCAGAAGATCAAGAACCGGCTCATCATCACCCTGCCGCTGCTGGCGGTGGGCGCGGCGCTGACCCAGTTGAACTTCGACGTGCTCTGGCGCTACTTTTCCTGGAGCAACCAGACCCTGGCGATGATCGCCCTGTGGGTGGCCACGGCCTACCTCATCAAGGAGGGCAAGTATCGTTACGGCTCGCTGATCACGGCGCTGCCCGCTGCGTTCATGTCCGCGGTCAGCCTGACCTACATCCTGATGGCCCAGGAGGGCTTCCGTCTCTCCGCGTCCATCGCCTACCCGGCGGGCCTGTGCTTCGCCGTTGCGCTGTTCGCCCTCTACATTGTCCTGCTGCGCAGGAAGACGGCGGCCAGGCCGACCATGAACTGACCGACCCGACCGAAGGAGTGAACCGGCCATGATCCGCAACGAACCCATCATCGCCCGGGGCGACATGATCCGCTGCGCCCTGTGCAAGGACGCGCCCTGCGCCGCCGCCTGCGAAAGGCTGGACCCCGCCGGGCTGCTTCGGAGCATTTGGTTCCGCAATGAGCAGGGGGCGGTGAGCCGCCTGCCGGAGGAGAACCCCTGCCGGGATTGCGACGCGCCATGCGAGCAGGCCTGCGTGCGGCCCAGCGAGGTGCCGATCCGGCGGCTCGTGAACCGGCTGTACGACGAGGTGAAGCCGGAGGTGGAGACGCCCGTGCCGCCGGACGAGGATCGCCTGAAGTGCGACCTCTGCGGCATTGAGCTGGAGAATCCGTTTCTGCTGTCCTCCTCGGTGGTGGCCAGCACCTACGACATGTGCGCCCGGGCCTTCGAGGCCGGGTGGGCCGGGGCCTGCTTCAAGACCATCTGCTCCCTGGACATCCACGAGGCCTCGCCCCGGTTCTCGGCCCTCACCGGCGCCGGCGGCAACATCATCGGCTTCAAGAACATCGAGCAGCTCTCCGACCACAGCGTGGCGGAGAACATGGAAATCTTCCGCCGCCTCAAGGCGAACTACCCGAACAAGTTCATCCTCGCCTCCATCATGGGGCAGGATGAGGCGGAGTGGGGAACGCTTTCGCGGCTGTGCCAGGAAAACGGCGCGGACGCGGTGGAGCTGAACTTCTCCTGCCCCAACATGGCCGAGGGCGGCCTGGGGTCGGACATCGGCCAGGTGCCGGAGCTGGTGGAGCGATTCACCGCCGCGGCCAAGCGCGCCTGCTCCATCCCGGTGCTGGCGAAGCTGACACCCAACGTGGCCACCATGAGCCCCGCCGCCGAAGCGGCCCTGCGGGGCGGCGCGGACGGCATCGCCGCCATCAACACCATCAAGTCCGTCACGGGCATCAACCTGCACACCTTCGTGGCCGCCCCCGCCGTGCGCGGCCAGAGCGCCGTGGGCGGCTACAGCGGCAACGCCGTGAAGCCCATCGCCCTGCGTTTCATCGCGGAGCTGGCCCAGAACCCGAAGCTGGCGGGCCTGCACCTCACCGCCATGGGCGGCGTGGAGACCTGGCAGGACGCGCTGGAGTTCATCCTGCTGGGCGGCGGGTCCATCCAGGTGACCACCGCCGTGATGCAGTACGGCTACCGGATCATCGACGATCTCAAGGAGGGCCTGAACCTGTACCTGGCGGAGAAGGGCTTCACCAGCGTGAGGGAGGCCGTGGGCCTGGGGCTGGATTCCCTCCACGGCACCACCGACACCCTGGAGCGGGATACCGTCATCTTCCCGAAGTTCCTCAGGGACAAGTGCGTGGGCTGCGGGCGCTGCGAGATCTCCTGCGCCGACGGCGGCCACCAGGCCATCCGCCTGAACGAATCCCGACGCCCGGTGCTGGACGGCAAAAAGTGCGTGGGCTGCCACCTGTGCGTGCTCGTCTGTCCCCAGCGGGCCATCGTTCCCGGTTCAAAGCGCGTTCTTCCCAGGCGCGCTGAAACATAAATCACATCATAGGAGAATCAACCATGAAGAAGACCATCAAGTGGATGACCCTGCTGCTGGCGCTGGCGATGGCTCTGACGGGCTTCGCCTTCGCCGAGGAAGCGACGACGGAGGCCGCCCCCGAGGCGGTCGTGGAAGAGGCGGCGGAGGTCGCCGCGGAAGCCGCCGAGGAGGAGGCTGCCAAGGAGGCCGAGGAAGCGGCTGTGGAAGCGGCTGCCGAAGAGACCGAGGAGCCGGAGGGCGACGACTGGTTCGACGAGTGGAACGCCGACGCCCCGGCCCTGAAGGCGCTGATCGAGTACGTCGAGGCCGTGACCGATCCCGATTCCCCGGATTTCATCCCGGAAATGGATCGCATCGCCACCTTCGACATGGACGGCACCCTGATGGGCGAGCTCTATCCCACCTATCTGGAGTACTATCTGCTGGCCCGGCGCATCCTGACGGACGAGAGCTATCAGCCGGACGCCGAGATGCTGGAATTTGGCCGCATGCTTCGGGATCACGCGCTGGACAAGTCCTTCCCGGAGGGTATGGACATGCTCCACGCGATCCACGCGGCCAAGGCCTACGCGGGCATGACGCTGGATGAGTTTGCCGACTTCGTCACCCGCCAGCTCGTTCGGGAGGTCGACGGCTTCGAGGGCATGACCTACGGCGAGAGCTTCTATCTGCCCATGGTGGAGGTCGTGGAGTACCTCCAGGACAACGGCTTCACCTGCTATGTCTGCTCCGGCAGCGATCGCTTCATCTGCCGCGTGTTCATCGAAGGCATGCTGGAGATTCCCTACAACAACATCATCGGCATGGACGTGCGGCTGAAGGCCACGGAACAGGGCGAGGAGACCGGACTGGAGCACACCTTCTCCGCCGGCGAGGACCTGGTGCGCACGGACGAGCTGCTCATCAAGAACCTCAAGACCAATAAGGTTCTGCAGATCGCCCAGGAGATCGGCCAGAAGCCGGTGCTGAGCTTCGGCAATTCCGGCGGCGATACCAGCATGCACAACTACGTGATCGGCAACAACCCCTACCGGAGCGCCGCCTTCATGCTGGTGGCCGACGACGATGTGCGCGACTACGGCAACCCCGAAAAGGCCGCGGGCCTGGCGGAGAAGTGGACGGCCGCGGGCTACAACGTCATCTCCATGGCCAACGACTGGAAGACCATCTACGGCGAGGACGTGGTGAAGACCGGCGAGTTCCACTGGCTGGACGAGCTGGCGGAGGACCGGGTGCCCGTGGACGCTGAGGAAGCGGACGAGCCGGACGTGCAGTACGTGATGTACCTGGGCACCAATGACAAGGACACCAACAAGCCCGTGTTCACCGAGGACGAGGCCATGGAGAAGGCCAAGGAGATCCTGATCAGACACTTCGGCGGCTACACCATCCAGGAGGCCAACGGCGGCTGGATCGACGGCGAGACCGAGTATCAGGAGTACACCCTGGTGATCTCCCTCAGCGACACCACCGAAGAGGCCGTGCACGCCGCGGCGGACGAGCTGATCGAGGCCTTCAACCAGAGCTCCGTGCTGATCCAGGCCACTCCCACCACCACTGAGTTTTATTCGGCGGCATAACCGCCCGGCAGAATTGCGATGAAGCGATTCAGAAAAATGGTGATCGGCGGCATCCAGAGCAAGGTGTTCAACCTGATCCTGGTCACGGTGATCCTGCTCACTGCCGCCTACATCGCCGTCACCGCCCACCACAGCCACATGCTCTCCAAGCTGGCCGCCGAATCCGGCCAGGAGCAGCAGGCGTCCATCGCCCAGATCACCACCTCCGTGATGGACCGGGTGGTGACCGAGAACCTGGCCCGGGCCAACCGCTCGGAGGCCCGCATGGCCGACGAGCTGTTCGAGGCCGCAGCCAACCGGGTGACCTTCCTGGCGGACTGCGCCACGAAGCTGCTGGCCCATCCCGAGGACTACGAGCCCCGCCCCTACGCGGGCCCGGACGCGAAGGACGACGGCACCTGGACGGCGAAGGTGATCTACGCCGAGGGCGTGCCTCCCAAGGACCCGGCCATCCGGCGGAAGATGGGCCTGCTGGCGAACCTGTTCGATACGATGATCGCCCTCTGCCCGGCCTACGGTGCGTCCACCGTGTACATCGCCCTGCCGGAAGGGGCGCACCTGTCGGTGAGCCAGGATTCCTCCAGCTGGTTTGTGGACGGCGAGATCCGCCGCTACGACCCGCGCCAGCGGGGCTGGTACCAGAAGGCCGCGGAGGCGGGAGAACTGATCTTCACCGACGGCGAATGGGACGCCAACACCGGCGAATACTGCGTGGAGTGCGCCGCGCCCGTCTACGGGCCGGACGGCACGCTGCAGGCGGTGGTGGGCACGGACCTGTACCTGGACGAGATGCAGGCGGTGATGGGCGAGTCCTCGGTGGAGGGCGAGGCCACGCTGCTGATCAACCAGGAGGGACGGGCGGTGCTGCCCATGCAGGCGGAGGCCTTTCCCATGGCCGGGGCCGACCGGACGGCGGACCTGCGCGCCTCCGAAAACGCCTTCCTCGCGGGACTTGTCGGGTACGCCCTCTCGGGCAGCGGCACCGGCGTGACCCTGGGGGAGCTGGAGGGCGGCGCGTATTACGTCACCGCCACACCCATCGAGACCACGGGCTGGGTACTGATCTCGGCCTACAGCCAGGCGGTTTCCAGCCAGCCCACGGACCTGCTGGTGAACAGCTTCTCCACCATCCAGGGCACGGCCGCGGACACCTACCAGAGCCAGACGGCCCATTCCCGGAACACGGCGCTGGTGCTGCTGATCGCGGTGACGCTGTTGACCCTGGGCGGGGCGCTGGTGCTGGGCAAGCGGATCGTGAAGCCCCTGAACACCATCACCCGCCGCATCGGCGAGCTGAGCGAGGGCAACCTGGAATTCAGGATGGAGGACGCCTACCGCACCGGCGACGAGGTGGAGGAGCTGGCGGAATCCTTCGCGGCCATCTCCCACAAGACCGTGGTGTACATGGACAAGGTGGTGAAGGTGACGGCGGAAAAGGAGCGCATCGGCACGGAGCTGTCCCTGGCCAAGGACATCCAGGCGGCCATGCTGCCCCACATCTTCCCGGCCTTCCCGGACCGGCCGGACTTTGACATCTACGCCACCATGGCCCCGGCCAGGGAGGTGGGCGGCGACTTCTACGACTACTTCCTCATCGACGAGGACCACCTGTGCATGGTGATCGCGGACGTGGCCGGCAAGGGCGTCCCGGCGGCGCTGTTCATGATGGCGTCGAAGATCATGCTGCAGAGCGCGGCCATGCTGGGCCACTCCCCGGCGAAGATCCTGGAGCAGGCCAACGCCGCCATCTGCGCCAGCAACGAGGCGGAGATGTTCCTCACGGTGTGGCTGGGCATCCTGGAGCTGTCCACCGGAAGGATGGTGGCCGCCAACGCGGGCCACGAATACCCGGCGATCAAGCGCCCGGGCGGCGATTTCGAACTCTACAAGGACAAGCATGATTTCGTCATCGGCGGCATGGAGGGCTTGCCCTATCGGGAGTATGAGCTTACGCTGGAGCCCGGCACGAAGCTGTTCGTGTACACCGACGGCGTGCTGGAGGCCACCGACCCGGAGAACCAGCTGTTTGGCAGCGGGCGCCTGATCGAGGCGCTGAACGCCGCGGCGGGGGACACGCCGGTGGAGCTCCTGAAGAGCGTTCGACGCGCCGTGGACGGCTTCGTCCGGGACGCGGAACAATTTGATGATCTGACCATGCTCTGCATGGAATACAAGGGGGTGAAGCGCGATGACTGAGTTGACTCTAAAGGCGGTGATTGAAAACATTCCTGCGGCCACGGCCTTCATCGACGAGCAGCTGGAGGCTCTGGACTGCGCCATGCGCGCCCAGATGCAGATCGACGTGGCCATCGACGAGTTATTTTGCAACATCGCCCGCTATGCCTATGACGGCGGCGACGGCGAGGCGACGGTGAAGTTTGACTTCGACCCGTCCGACCGCACGGCGATGATCACCTTCGAGGACAGCGGGAAACCCTTTGACCCGCTTCAAAAGGCCGATCCGGACGTGACGCTCGCCGCGGAAGATCGGGCGATTGGAGGCCTGGGCATCTTCCTGGTCAAGAAGACCATGGACGATATGAAGTACCGGTATGAGAACGGCAAGAACGTTCTGACCCTATACAAACACATTTGACAAGGAGGACATAATCATGACCATCAACAAGACTATGAACGGCAACGCTCTGACCATCGCCCTGGAGGGCCGCCTGGACACCACCACCGCTCCCGAGCTGGAGCAGGCCCTGAAGGAGAGCCTGGACAGCGCCCAGGAGCTCATCATGGACTTCTCCAAGCTGGACTACATTTCTTCCGCAGGCCTGCGCGTGCTGCTGAGCGCCCACAAGACCATGCGCACCAAGGGCGGCATGAAGGTGGTCAACGTGAACGAGATCGTCAAGGAAGTCTTTGACGTGACCGGCTTCGCGGACATCCTGGACATCGAATAACGCCCGGGAGGACCATGCGATCATGATTGTATCGGATAAATTCATGGTCAACAGCGATGCCGGGCGCATGGCGGCGGCCCGCTATGCCACGGAGGACTTTGCCTGGCAGATCAAGCTGGACAAGCGGGACGCGCTGCGGCTGGACCTGCTGGTGGAGGAGACCCTGGGCATGGTGAAGAACATGCTGGAGGACTTCTACGGCCAGCTCTGGTTCACCGCCGA
Organism: uncultured Eubacteriales bacterium; assembly: GCA_900315585.1. Taxonomy (GTDB): domain Bacteria; phylum Bacillota; class Clostridia; order Christensenellales; family Aristaeellaceae; genus UBA2862. The sequence continues at coordinate 29,032 of OMZP01000020.1, forward strand.
CGGCAAGGCCTGCGAGATCCACTTCGAGGCGACCTCGGACATGGACGTGGAGAAGCGGCAGGAGCTGCTGTCCGTTTCCAGCACGGGCAAGAACGTCGCGCACAGGGGCTTCATGGCGAAGCTGGGCGAGGTGATCTCCGGCGCGCTGCACGGCTTCGGCCGGACGATGGATGCCTACGGCCAGGAGACCGTGAAGTACGGCATCGTCCATTCGCCCAGTCCCATGATGGGCAACGCTGACATGATGACCGTCTGGACGCTGCAAACCTATCGGGACGGCCTGGGCCAGGCGAGCGACGACGACGCGGAAGCGGCGCTGGACGAGCTGGAAAAGTCCATCGTGGCGAAGCTGGCCGACGACATCCTCGTGGGCGTGAAGGGCGACCGGATCAACCTGGTGATCAAGAAGCAGTTTTGACAATGATATAATGCGACATGAAATCGGATGGACGCGCGTCCATCCGATTTCTCAAGGAAGCTTGCCCAAACTTGACATTCGCGGCGTTTTGGGCTAGACTACCGTAGGAGATTACCGCAAGAGATTTCCCGCGCCTGAAGGCGGGAGAGGAGGACCCCATGTCAGGTTACAGCCGACCCTATCCCCTCTACGAGCTGCCTCACTGCGACGACCTGCTGCACATGATCCGCCAGCAGGTCCAAGAGGACGCGAACCGCGTGGCCTTCCGCTTCCGCAGGGGCAAGCAGCTGGACCAGCGCACCATCGGCGAGTTTTCCAGCGACATCGACGCCCTGGGCACCTGGCTCATGGCCCGCGGCCTCGCCGGGAAGCACATCGCCCTCGTCGCCCCCAACGCCTATCCCTGGCTGGTGGCGTACTTTGCCGTGCTGGGCAGCGGGAGCGTGATCGTGCCCATCGACAAGGACCTGCCCGCCGAGGAGCTGGGGCGGCTGCTTTCGCACAGCGAGAGCGTCTGCGCCTTCGCGGCGGACAAGCTGGCGGCGACCGTGGCCGCGGCGAAGCCCGGCATCGAGGTGCACAGCTTTTCGGAGCTGGACGGGCTGATGGCGGAGGGCCGCGCCCGGATTGCGGCGGGGGACCGCGCCTTCATCGACCATCCCCAGGACGTGAACCGGCTGGCCACCATCGTCTACACCTCCGGCACCACCGGCGGCAGCAAGGGCGTCATGCTCACCCAGGCGAACATGCTGGCGGACATCAACCAGGGCTGCCGCTACTTCGACCCGGAGGGGCCCAGCCTGTCGGTGCTGCCCTGGCACCACATGTTCGGCCTGGTGGTGGCGCTGATGATGCTGGTGAACTGGCGCAGCACCGTGTTCATCAACACGGGCCTGAAGTACCTGCTGCCGGACTTCCAGGAGTCGAAGCCCGTCACCACGATGATGGTGCCGCTGCACATCCAGACCTTCCACAAGATGGTGATGGAGACGGCCCGGAAGGAGGGCAAGCTGAAGAAGCTGCGCTTCGCCATGAAGCTGAGCCTGCTGCTCTACAAGCTGGGCATCGACGTGCGGGCGAAGCTGCTCAAGGACGTGCGCAAGCCCTTCGGCGGGGAATTGAAGTACATCCTGGTGGGCGGCGCGGCGCTGGATCCCTTCTACGAGAAGGAGTTCCGGGCCTGGGGCATCGACCTGATCGTGGCCTACGGGGCCACGGAGTGCTCCCCGGGCATCGCCTGCAACCGCAACCACTACCACCGGGACGGCTCGGTGGGCCTGATGGTGCTGGACTGCGAGGCGCGCATCGCCGACGACGGCGAGGTGCTGATCCGCGGGCCCATCGTCATGCAGGGCTACTGGCACGACGAGGAAGCCACGAAGGCGGCCCTCAAGGACGGCTGGTACTGCTCTGGCGACCTGGGCCATGTGGACGCGGACGGGTTCGTGTACCTGACCGGGCGCAAGAAGAACCTGATCATCCTCAGCGACGGCGAGAACGTGTCGCCGGAGGCGCTGGAGGCGAAGATCGGGCTCATCGAGGGCGTGTCCGAGGTGCTGGTGTACCAGGAGGGCGACGAGATCGCCGCCGAGATCTTCCCGGACGAGCGGCGGATGGGGGACCAGGCCCACTTCGACGCACAGATCGCCAAATTCAACGAGAGCCTGCCGCCTGCCCAGCGCATCCGCCGGGTGGTGCTGCGGGAGAAGGAGTTCCCGAAGAATACGTCACGGAAAATACTGCGCCACGAGGCGAGAAAGGAAAGCAAAAATGCTTGAGAAGGTCATCGACATACTGGACGGCTACACGGAGGTCAACCGCGCGGACATCAAGGCGGATTCCCTGCTGGTGGAGGACCTGGGCCTGAATTCGGTCAGCTATTTCTCCATCGTGTTTGACCTGGAGGAGGCCCTGGGCGTCGAGCTGCCCGAGGACGACACCCCGAAGCTCAGGACCGTGGGCGACCTGGTGGCGTATCTGGAGAAGGCAGTGTGACGGGAGGGGCTGTCTCAAAATTCGATTTGAGACAGCCCTATCTCTTTGGCTATTCACTGAAACTGGAGGGATGGAATGAATGGGTCCTCGATTTGTCTCCTTCAATACAACTTGGTAACAATATGTACAGATCCTTCGCTTTGCTCAGGATGACAGGAAATCAAATCGTTGTCATCCTGAGCAAAGCGAAGGATCTGTGCGTCGTGTTTCGAGAACTCATGTTGCTGATCCCTTAACATTCTGTCAAGAACCTATTTCTATTCTCTACTGCGTCACCATCCCGCGGAGCTTGAAGAACGTCTCGCGGATGGCGTCGCACATGATGTCGGCCTTCTGGTCGGTGTAGGGGCCGGGCGGGTAGTCCGCCACCCGCATGGGTGCGCCGATCACGGCTCGGTTGCGACGGAACAGCCGGGGCTTTCCGTGGATGTACACCGGCACCATGTCCACCTTCTGGCGCGTGGCCAGCAGCGCCACGCCCTTCTCCACCTTCTCCATCAGCTTTTCCAGCTTGCGGGTGCCCTCCGGGAACACGCACAGCACGTTCCCCTCCTTGAGCACGTTCATGCAGGCCCGCATGGCGTTGATGTCGGAATCGCTGCGGGAGATGGGGATCATGTGCAGCTTGTCCTCGAGCAGCCACTTCGTGAACCGGCCGCGGATCAGCTCCCGCTTGCCCAGGAACCGCAGCTCATAGGGGCACAGCCAGGCCAGCACCAGCGCGTCGAGGTTGCTGTTGTGGTTGGCGATCAGCAGGTAGGGGGCGCGGGGATTCCGCAGGCCTTCCCGGTTCTCCACCTTGAAGGGGAAGAACACGCGAAACAGCACGCTGGCCAGGGGCCGGAGCGCCGAATAAAACCCCGTGCGGGGATAGGTTGGATTGTCTCTTTCGGCCATGATGGTTCTCCTGTCGATGAAGGTTAACCTTTGTTTATCATTATAGCACAAATGTCATCATAATGGAAGCGGGTGCGCGAAAAACCCCGCTTTCTTTGCGCAAACGCGGTTGACCGCGGGGGAGGGAGGCGTTATAATATCGGAAAATGCCGGATGAAGACGGGAGGCGAGGCACATGGGCAAGGGAATTTCCCATGGGATCTATCGGCTGGCCTGCGCCGTGGCGGGCCGGATCTGCCCGAAGCCGACCTATCTGGGCGCGGAGAACATCCCGGAGGAGCCCTGCGTGCTGGTGGGCAATCACGCCCATGCGCACGGGCCGGTGATGGCGGAGCTGTACATGACCTGGGACCGGGCCATCTGGTGCAACGGCGAGATGATGCACACGAAGGAAGTGCCGGACTATACCTACAGGGACTTCTGGTCCGCCAAGCCCAGGTCCGTCCGGTGGCTCTTCCGCATCCTGTCCTACCTCATCGCCTACCCCTGCGCCTGCGTGTTTTCCAACGCCCACTGCATCGAGGTCTACCGGGACGCCCGCCTGACCCGCACCTTCCGGGAATCCCTGAAGCGGCTGGAGGAGGGCGCGCGGGTGGTGATTTTCCCGGAGTGCTACACCCCCCACAACAACATCGTCTACCTGTTCCAGGAGCATTTCATCGCCCTGGGCACCATGTACCAGCGCAGGACGGGGAAGCCCCTGGCCTTCGTGCCGATGTACACCTCCCCGACGCTGCACACGGTTTCCTTCGGCGCGCCCGTCTATTATGACGAGCACGGCGACGCCCAGGCCGAGCGGGAGCGGGTCTGCCGGGAATTGATGGAGCGCGTCACCCAGCTGGCCGCGGCCCAGCCGCTGCACCGGGTGGTGCCCTATCCCAACATGCCCAGGAGGGACTATCCCATGAGCCTGCCCGTGGAGGAACGCCAAGCATGAAACGCCCCGTCGTCGACTATCGCCAGCTGCGCCCGAACAACCTGACCGAGCCCCGCTTCCGGCATTTGCTGCTGCTGGGCGGGTGGCTGGGCTACCTGGCGCTGTACTTCGTCACCGAAAAGCTGATCCCCTATGAGAACTGCCACGTGATCCACTGCGCCCTGGACGACGCGATCCCCTTTCAGGAGGGCTTCGCGGTGTTCTACTGCTACTGGTACGTGCTGCTGGTGGGTTCCCTGGGCTGGTTTCTGCTCTACGACATCAGGAGCTTCAAGCGCCTGCAGTGCTACATCATGATCACCCAGGCGGTGGCGATGCTGGCCTACATCGTCTATCCCAGCATCCAGCTGCTCCGCCCGGACAGCTTCGAGCGGGACAACCTGCTCACCCGGCTGATGGCTTTTATTTACGCCTTCGACACGCCCACCGGCGTCTGCCCGTCGCTGCATGTGGCCTACTCCATGGGCATCGCCTCGGCCTGGTGCCACAAGAGGGACGCTGCGCTCTGGTGGAAGGCGCTGGCCGTGGTCTCGGCGGTGCTGATCTCCCTCTCCACCGCCTTCGTCAAGCAGCATTCCGTGGTGGACATCGCCATGGCGATCCCCGTGGGCCTGCTGGCGGAATTTCAGGTGTACGGCAGGACGAGGCTCAACAAGTGGATTGAAAAGGAGTAACCCCATGAAAGAATTTGGACGCATGGTGAAGTTCACGCTGTTTTCCATCAGCGCGGGGCTGGTGGAGATCGCCTCCTTCACGCTGTTCAACGAGGTGATGCGCCTGACCTACTGGCTGGGCTACCTGCTGGCGCTGGTGCTGTCGGTGCTCTGGAACTTCACGCTGAACCGGCGCTACACCTTTAAGTCCGCGGCGAACGTGCCCGTGGCCATGCTGAAGGTGGCCGCCTTCTACGTGGTGTTCACGCCCCTCTCCACGGCCCTGGAGCACTACTACACAGCCACCCTGGGCTGGAACGAGTACGTGGCCACGGGGTTGAACATGCTGCTCAACTTCGTGACGGAATTCCTCTACCAGCGGTATTTCGTGTTCGGCAAGACGCTGGACACCCGCAAGAAGTAACATGGATCAGATTCGCATGATCGGCTATGACGCCGTGCATCCCGCCGACTTCGTCTACGACATGCCGGCGGGCCACGACCACTACCTGCTGATCCTCACCCATACCCGCGCCCGCTTCGGCATGGGGGACGCGGCCCGGGAGCTGGGCGCGAACCACGCCGCGCTGTTCGCGCCCCAGTCCCGCATCCACTACGGGGCCTGCGGCGGCAGCTATGGCAACGACTGGATCATATTCGACTCCGATGAGACCTACGTGACCCAGTTCCCGCTGGTGGGCGAGCCCTTCCCGGTGAAGGACCCGGAGTACCTGCACAACCTGTTCCGCCTGCTCACCTGGGAGCACATGCAGGACAGCTACGAGACCGTGGAGGCCCAGCTGATGGCGGTGCTGTTCCAGAAGCTGCGGCTGGAGCTGGCCCGGCCCGAGGGCGCGGACTATTCCAGCGAGCTGGCGGCCCTGCGGCGGCGCATCGCCAACCAGCCCGCCCAGGACTGGAACGTGCCCGCCATGGCGGCCCAGCTGCACATCAGCGCCGGCTATCTGCAGCTGCTCTACAAGCGGCAGTTCGGCGTGTCCTGCATGGACGACGTGATCGCCAGCCGCGTGCGCCTCGCCAAGGACTACCTCACCCACACCCGGATGCGGGTGCAGGAGATCGCCGCCATGTGCGGCTACAACAACGCCGAGCACTTCTCCCGCCAGTTCCGCAAGCTCTGCGGCGCTACCCCCGGCCAGTTCCGAAAGGAAGCGGAAAAGGAATGAGAGTGGAGTGTGGAGAATGGAGTGTGGAGTTACAGATGGCTGAGGCAATGCGGTAAGGCCAAGCGTAGGCAATCGCAGGGGCGGCATTGCGGTGGAAAGTCCGCCTCTGAGCCCGCCCCAAGCCTCCCCATCGCAATGGGGAGGTGCCTGCGTAGCAGGCGGTGGGGCACTCCAAACCAAACTGAAAAAGGTCCTTCGCTATTCTCGGGATGACAAGGTTTCAATTCGTTGTCATCCTGAGCGCAGCGAAGGATCTTTTCTGTATCAATCCGATTCGCTAAAACGAATGCACCCGCTTGAGCACCGACATCCGCTTTTCGGGCGCGGTGTTCTTCCGCCGCCACCACAGGTAGCGGATCACGCAGAACGCGCCGCTGATGGCCCAGGTGAGGCCCGCCGTCCACCAGATGCCCCAAACGCCCACGCTGGGGATCAGCAAAAGCACCATGGGCAGGAAGATGCGGCAGAGCATTTCGATGACGCCGTTGATGAAGGAGAACAGCGCGTCGCCCACGCCGTTCAGCACGCCGCGGGTCACGTAGATGGTGCCCAGGAAGATGTAGAACCAGCTGGTGATGCGCACGGCCTTGCCGCCCAGGGCAATGACCTCCGGGTCGCTGACGAACACGCGGATGATGTTTCCGCCCAGCAGCTGCATCAGTCCCAGCATCGCCAGGGAGAACGCGCCCATGACCAGGAAGCTGTCCCTGAGGCCGTCCCGCACCCGGTCCACCCGGCCCGCGCCGTAGTTCTGGCCCGCGTAGGTGGACAGTGCCATGCTCAGCGAGCCGAAGGGCTGCTGGGTCAGCTGTTCCACGCGGGTGGTGGCGGTGAAGGCGGCCACGGCGGCGGTGCCGAAGCCGTTGACTACGGTCTGCAGGGCCGTGGTGGACACCGCGATCATCGACCATTGCAGCGCCAGCGGCAGGCCCAGGCGCACGGCCTTCCGGGTGATTTCCCGGTCGAAGGCCCGCTCCTCGCGGCTGAGCATGAAGTAGGGGTTGGTGCGCAGGGCGTAGATCAGGCAGCCCAGGCCCGCGATCAGCTGGCCCAGCATCGTGGCCAGGGCAGCGCCGAACACGCCCAGGCCCAGCGCCCGCACGAAGAGCAGATCCAGCGCCACGTTCAACAGACAGGCCACGATCAGGAAGATCAGCGGCGTGCGGCTGTCGCCCAGGGCGCGGAGCATCGAGGCGGAGTAGTTGTACACGCCGATCAGCGGCACGCTCAGGCAGGTCATGCGCATGTAGGTGACGGCGTCGGGCAGGATGTCCGCCGGGGTGCCCAGCAGGCGCAGCACCGTGGGGGTCAGCGCGAAGGCCAGCGCCCCCATGAACAGCGAGGTGGTGAACATGATGTATGCTGAATTGGCGATGGCCCGCTTCACCTTCAGCACGTCCCCGGCGCCGAAGTACTGGGCCGTGACGATGCCGCCGCCGGAGGAGATGCCGTTGCACACCGAGAAAAAAAGGAAGGACACGGAGCCTGTGGCGCCCACCGCCGCCAGGGCGTTCGCGCCGATGAACTGGCCCACGATGATGGAATCGGCCAGATTGTAGGCCTGCTGGAACAGGTTGCCCACCAGCAGCGGCAGCGCAAAGGCCGCCAACAGCGCCAGCGGGCGGCCCTGGCTCATGTTCATTGTTCTGTTTCTCGCCATGCGTCTATCCTCAATATATAGTAGAATTGTCTTGGTCGCAGCCCTGCCAGAATACATCCGCGGGCCATCCTTTTCAATGAACAATACTCACGAATTATTGATATATTCTCATCTGTTCCGGGAATGCCTTGTCCGGATACGCGCCAAAAGTTATAATAGAAACAAGACCATAATAAAGGAGCGATCGCCATGCGCCTGGGAGGCACCGTCGCCGGGGATTACGCAAACCCAGCTCAGTGGGAGGAGCTTTTGGACGCGACCCGGTTCTGGGCTGTCACCGCGCCCTTTGACTGCCACACGCCGAAAGCCGAAGTTGATCGATACCTTGAAATCTGCCGGAAGAGGGATGTGGTGATCGCCGAGGTCGGCGTCTGGCGCAACCCCTTCGACCCCGACCCGGCCCTCGCCGCCGAGAACCTGGCCTATGCCGTGGGCCAGCTGTGCCTGGCGGACGAGGTGGGCGTTCCCTGCTGCGTGAACATCGTGGGCACCGCCGGCGCCGACGGTTGGGACGCGGCGGACAGGAGCAATTTCACCCCCGAGACCTATGCGCGCATCCTGGATTCCATCCGGCACATCCTGGATGCGGCGGCCCCGAAGCGGGCGTTCTACTGCATCGAGCCCATGCCCTGGATGGTGCCGGACGGCCCGGAGGAATACCTGCGGCTGCTGGAGGATGTGGATCGGCCTCAGTTCGCCGCCCATATGGACTTTGTGAACATGATCAACTGTCCCCGGCGCTACCTGGACGCGGAGCGGTTCATCGACGACTGTCTGCGCCTACTGGCCCCCAAGATCAAGAGCACGCACCTCAAGGACATCTACCTGCATCCCACCCGGCTCACCACGCTCCTGGAGGAGCGCGCGCCGGGGGAGGGGGCGCTGGACTTCGTGAAGGTGCTGCGCAGCCTGGACAAGTGGCTTGCGAAGGACGCGCCGGTGCTGCTGGAGCACATGCAGACCGCGGAGGAGTATCGGATCGCCTATGACTATGTGGCCCAAAAGGCCGCCGAGGCGGGCGTTGACATTTGATTTTTCCCCGCCTTCGATTTCCGTCTCCGTCATCTGGGCAGACGCCCCTGTTATTCTGAGCAGACGCCTCTGTTATTCTGAGCAGACGCCTCTGTTATTCTGAGCAGACGCCTCTGTTATTCTGAGCAGACGCCCCTGTTATTCTGAGCAGACGCCCCTGTCATTCTGAGCGAAGCGAAGAATCTTATCCTAAAGGAGGAACCCATCATGAAATACCGCAATTTCGGCAAGCTGGGCATCCAGGGCTCGGCCTTCGGCCTGGGCTGCATGCGCTTCAACGGCGCGGCGTCCGGCGACAGCATCATCGACGAGCAAAAGGCCGTCTCCCTGATCCGCCGGGCCATCGACGGCGGCGTAACCTATATGGACACCGCCTATGTCTACCTGGACAAGACCTCGGAGATCGTGCTGGGCAAGGCCTTGCGGGACGGCTACCGGGACAGGGTCACCATCGCCACCAAGATGCCCATGGAGTACGTCCACAACCGCCAGGAGATGCAGGCCCTGCTGGACGAGGAGTTGAAGAAGCTCCAGACCGACCACATCGACTTCTACCTGATGCACGGCATCAACAAGGAGAAGTGGGAGTACTTCAAGTCCATCGACGCGCCGCGCTTCTTCGAGGACATGGTGCGCGCCGGGAAGATCCGCTACAAGTGCTTCTCCTTCCATGGCCCCTACGAGGACTTTGAGTACATCATCAAGGACTGGGACTGGGACATGGTTCAGATCCAGTATAACTTCATGGACGTGAACAACCAGGCCGGCACCCGCGGGCTTGAGCTGGCGGGCAGCCTGGGCATCCCCGTGGTGATCATGGAGGGCCTGCTGGGCGGCCGCCTGGCGAAGGCACCGGCGAACGTGCAGGCGCTCTATGACGCCTTCCCGGTGAAGCGTTCCCCCACGGAATGGGCGTTCCGCTGGCTCTGCAACCACCCGCAGATCGCCACCGTGCTCTCCGGCTGCAACGAGGCGGAGCAGATCGACGACAACCTGCGCATCTTCGACACCGTGGCTCCCGGCATCATGTCCGAGGAGGAATTGAAGCTGATGGACGACGTGCGCGCTGCCTACCTCAGCCGCACGAAGATCGGCTGCACCGGCTGCCGCTACTGCATGCCCTGCCCCAACGGGGTGGATATCCCGGGCATCTTCGCTGCCTGGAACAACGTGGGCCTGTACAGCGTGGACCCGAAGCACGACTGGGGCCTGAACCAGATCCGCCAAAACGGCCATGGCGCGGACAACTGCGTGGCCTGCGGCGCCTGCGAGGCCGCCTGCCCGCAGCACCTGGGCATCATCGAGAGCCTGCAAACCGCCTGGGCAGAGCTGAACTGACGCGCCATGCTTCGCTTCCCAAAGCGCATCGGGAGGGTATAATTCTTTAAGTTTTGACGCATCCTCTTGACAGACGGGAAGAAATAGTGTAGACTAACCATAGTTAGATAATTCAAACCAATGCAGCGCCCGTTTCACGGGCGTTGCCAAAGGGATTGAGTTAGAAATATCTAACAATGATTCGGGAGGATGTCACCATGCTGGAGCAAGCCCTGATCGCCCATGGCGCGCCCACCCTGGCGCGGCTCAAGACCGGGAACCTGTTCAACCTGGCGTGCCCGAACTCGGAGCGGCTGGCGGAGGAGATGCTGGCCCTGGCCCCGACCCTTCGGGCCAAGGGCGTGGAGCTGACGGTGCTTCGGGCGAAGGACGGGCGGTACCTTCTGTACCTGTACCGGCCCCAGGCCCTTCAGGCGGCGCTGGACGACCCGGAGACGGCCCGGTTCCTTTCGGAATACGGCTATCCGGCCCGCTGCCCGGTCCAGGAGGCCCTGCGACGGCTGCGGGGGCGGCTGGCCGACTCCGAGGACTTTCCCCACGAGATCGGCGTGTTCCTGGGCTACCCCCTCACCGACATCCGCGGCTTCATCTGCAATCAGGGGCGCAACTGCCTGTGCTGCGGCTGCTGGAAGGTGTACTCCGAGCCCGAACGGGCGATGAAGCTGTTCGCCCGCTACCAGAAGTGCACGGAGGCGTATGTGCGCCTCTTTGCCGCGGGATTCCCGCTGTCACGGCTGACGGTGCGGGCCCATCCCGCCACATAAAGTATCCATTCACAGGAGGAGCGAGACTATGAGCAAGGTTGCAGTGGTTTATTGGAGCGGCACCGGCAATACCGAGATGATGGCCCAGTCCGTGGCCAAGGGCGCGGACGGCGAGCTGTTCACCGCGGCGGACTTCACCCCGGACAAGGCCGCGGCGTTTGACGCCATCGCCTTCGGCTGCCCGGCCATAGGCGCGGAGGAGCTGGAGGACAGCGAGTTCCAGCCCATGTTCGACGCCGTGAAGGGCGCGCTGGCCGACAAGAAGGTGGCGCTGTTCGGCAGCTACGACTGGGGCGACGGCGAGTGGATGCGCACCTGGGCGGCGAACTGCGAGGCCGAGGGCATCAGCCTGGCGGCGGAGCCGGTCATCTGCAACAACACCCCCGACGACGAGGGCCTTAAGAACTGCGAAGCCCTGGGCGCGTCTTTGAAGTAATGCGGTAGACAAAATCGGATATAACACGATAAGGATTGACAGCCAAACCATCGAATGCTAAAATAGGCCTAAAATTATTTTTGGGCCTATTCTTATATCATGGGGAGGCATCTGTATGTGCGGAATCGTTGGCTACACCGGGTCGGGCACCGCCGCGCCGATCCTGCTGGACGGACTTTCCAAGCTGGAATACCGGGGCTATGACTCCGCAGGCCTGTGCGTGCGGGACGGGTCGAACCTGGCCGAGGTGGTGAAGTCCACCGGGAAGCTGAAAAACCTGTCCGACAAGACGGACGGGGGCCGCGCCCTGGCGGGCACCTGCGGCATCGGCCATACCCGCTGGGCCACCCACGGCGAGCCCAGCCAGACCAACGCCCATCCCCACGTGTCCGGCAACTGCTCCGGCACCGGCTCCGGCCCGGTGGAGAGCGCCGTGGTGGGCGTGCACAACGGCATCATCGAGAACTTCGACGAATTGAAGGCCAAGCTGCTGCGCCACGGCTATCAGTTCTACAGCGACACCGACACCGAGGTGGTGGTGAAGCTGGTGGATTACTACTACAACAAGTACAAGATCGGCCCGGTGGACGCCATCAACCGCATGATGGTGCGCGTGCGGGGCAGCTACGCCCTGGCCATGATGTTCAAGGACTATCCCGGCGAGATATTCGCCGCCCGGAAGGATTCCCCGATGATCATCGGTGTGAACGCGGGCAACGCCTACCTGGCCAGCGACGTGCCGGCCATTTTGAAGTACACCCGCAGCGTCTACTACATCGGCAACATGGAGCTGGCGCGGCTGAGCCCCGGGGAAGTGACCTTCTACGACCTGAACGGCGACGAGATCACCGTGGAGCAGACCCAGATCACCTGGGACGCCGAGGCGGCGGAGAAGGGCGGCTTCGAGCACTTCATGATCAAGGAGATCCACGAGCAGCCCGCCGCCGTGCGGGACACCCTGGCGAGCCTCATCAAGGACGGGAGGATCGACCTGTCCGCCGCGGGGCTGACCGACGAATACCTGGCCTCCGTGTCCCAGGCCCACATCGTGGCCTGCGGCTCCGCCTGGCACGTGGGCATGGCCGCCCAGTATGTGCTGGAGGACATGGCCGCCCTGCCCGTGCGGGTGGAGCTGGCCTCGGAGTTTCGCTACCGAAAGCTGCTGCTGGATGAAAACGCGCTGGTGATCGTCATCTCCCAGTCCGGCGAGACGGCGGACAGCCTGGCGGCGCTGCGGGCGGCGAAGGCGGCGGGGATCCGCACGCTGGCCGTGGTGAACGTGGTGGGCAGCACCATCGCCCGGGAGGCCGACAGCGTGCTCTATACCCTGGCGGGCCCTGAGATCGCCGTGGCCACCACGAAGGCCTATTCCGCCCAGCTGGCGGCGATGTATGCGCTGGCCGTGGCCGCCGCCCGGGCGCGGGGCACCATCACGGACGCGGACGCGGCCCATTACATCGACGAGCTGAATGCCCTGCCGGAGAAGATGGCCCGGGTGCTGGAGGACAAGGAGCGCATCCAGTGGTTCGCGTCGAAGTATTCCAACGCCAGGGACGTGTTCTTCATCGGCCGGGGCATCGACTATGCCGTGAGTCTGGAGGGCAGCCTCAAGATGAAGGAGATCAGCTACATCCACTCCGAGGCCTACGCCGCCGGCGAGCTCAAGCACGGCACCATCAGTTTGCTTGAAAACGGCACGCTGGTCATCGGCGTGCTGACCCAGGACGACTTGTTTGAAAAGACCATCAGCAACATGGTGGAGTGCAAGGCCCGGGGCGCGTACCTGATGGGCCTCACCGGCTACGGCCACTACAGCGTGGAGGACACCGCCGACTTCACCGTCTACATTCCCAAGGCCGACCAGCACTTCATGGCCAGCCTCGCCGTGATCCCGCTGCAGCTGCTGGGATACTACACCTCCGTCGCCCGCGGCCTGGACGTGGACAAGCCCCGGAACCTGGCCAAGAGCGTGACGGTGGAGTGAGGAGTGTGGAGAGTGGAGTGTGGAGAGTGGAGTGTGGAGAGTGGAGTGCTGCTGACGCAGAAGCATAGAATTACTCCACTCCATATGCCGCTCTAACGCATACGGACAGATCCTTCGCTGTGCTCAGGATGACAACTTTTCGGCAAAGCCAAACCTGTCATCCTGAGCAGAGCGAAGGATCTGTACCCAACGTCAACGGACTACCTTATACTAAATTCCATCTAATCCATGCACATCTGCGTGCGTCTTTTCCGCCCTGGCTGTGCTTCGCTTCAGTCAACGATGCGCTGCATCGCCTCCCTTCAGCTTTGCCAGAACGAAAAATCCACTCCGCATTTGTACATGTTTTAGAAGGAATTTAGTATTATATCAATCCCTCGACTTTCCGTGAAGAACCAACCAATCTAAACTCTTAACTTTGAACTCTCACCCTGAGGTAGTCTCCCGCCTCGACCCCTTCCGCGCCGTCCATGTCCACGAGGGTCATCGGCACAGTCGCGGCGTCCAGGGGATGGCCCTCCCCGTCGGTGATGTTTGCGGCGGGAAAGGACAGGCCGAGGTGGTTAGGGGACAGGACCTCCAGGGTCTCCCCGGCGCGGATGCGGTTGCGGACCTCCACCCGCAGCCGCCCGCCGGGCAGCCGTTCCTTCACCACGCCCACGAAGGCGCAGTCGGACAGATACGCGCCGCCGTCCGGGGCGTGTTTTTTCATCTCGCCGAAGTAGAATCCGCTGGCATAGGCCCGGTGGCTGGCGGCGTTCAGCTCCCGCTGCAAGAGCGCCACCTGCTCCGGGGTAGCGGTGCCCTCAAGGATGCCGTCGATGCGCCGCCGGTAGGCGCTGGTCACCGTGGCCACGTAGTAGGGCGACTTCATGCGCCCCTCCAGCTTGAAGGACGTGACGCCCGCGGCCATGATTTGATCGAGGAAGCCCAGACCGTTCAAATCATAGGAGCTGAGGAGGGTGGTGCCGCCCGCGTCCTCCTCCACCGGGAAGTACTCCCCGGGGCGCTTCTCCTCCATCAGGGCGTAATTCCAGCGGCAGGACTGGGTGCAGGCCCCGCGGTTGGCGCTGCGCCCCGTGAGATAGGCGCTGATCAGGCAGCGGCCGGAGTAGGCCATGCACATCGCGCCATGGACGAAGGCCTCCAGCTCCAGTGCCGCGGGCGTCTTCGCCCGAAGCTCCGCGATCTGCTCCAGCGTCATCTCCCGGCCCAGCACCACCCGGGTCGCGCCCATGTCGAAATAGGCCCGGGCGGCGGCGTAGTTCAGGCAGTTGGCCTGGGTGCTGACGTGCACCGGCAGGCCCGGCGCGGCCCTGCGAAGGGTGGCGATCGCACCCAGGTCCGCCACGATCGCCGCGTCCGCGCCCAGGGCATAAAGCGCCTGGGCGTAGTCCGGCAGGGCGTCGATCTCCCCGTTGGTGGGGAAGGCGTTCACGGTCACATACAGCTTCCGCCCCAGGGCGTGGGCCGCCTTCGCGGCGGATTCCAGGCCGTCCATCGTGAAGCCCGCCGAACCGGAGCGCAGCTGCAGCTTCGGCCCGCCCACGTACACCGCGTCCGCCCCGAACCGCAGCGCCGCGGACAGGGCTTCCGGCGAACCGGCGGGGGAGAGTAATTCATAAGGTTGGTTCATGAGCATAACCTCAGCATTCAGTGTGGAGTGTGGAGAGTGGAGTGTGGAGTGAATGGCGAAGGGGTAGAATCCACCGAAGGCATAAAGGAATGTAACAGTCGCCTGCAATGGACAGATCCTTCGCTTCGCTCAGGATGACAGACGACACTGGGTTGTCATCCTGAGCGAAGCGAAGGATCTGTCCTAATCTATAAAAGGCGACGTTGCGGGCGAAGCGAGGACCAGGCTCCGTTCCCGGGCATTCTACAACCCCACACTCCACTTTCCACGCTCCACACTCAACTTCAGTCCTCGTCGTCCTCCGGGATATAGGTCACGTCGTCCCAATCCTCGGGCCGCAGGCCGATGTTGGTGCGGGCGCCCTCGATGTTGGGGTTCAGGTAGGTCTCGAACAGCCAGTTGGCGTAGCTGGCCACGATCAGCTTGTTGAAGGCCACCAGGAACACCAGGTACAGCATCACCACGATCATGATGACCTGCATCTGGATGCTGGGGATCAGCAGCGCCAGGCCCAGGGCCAGCGCCGGGATCACCAGCGTCAGCAGCTTGATCAGCACCGCGAAGGGCAGCTTCGCCACGGACAGCAGCACGGAATTGCGGATCACGTCCTTGGTTTTCAGGTCATAGGTGATCAGCATGGGGTAGGCCAGCATGCTCGCCAGCGTCCAGAGGATGCCCACCAGCAGCATCAGCCCCAGGGGCACCGCGTAGATGCCGCTGTTCGCCATCATGGCGCCGTAGAAGCGCAGGCCGGTGTACATCAGAAAGGGCATGATGCCGTCGATCAGCGACATCACCAGCGACTGCTTCCAGTTGGCCTTCAGGGCGTCCTTGAAGTCGCTGAGCACGAAGCTGTGCTCGTCCCGCGCCCAGTTGCGCAACACGTAGCTCACGCCCGCGTTGAAGGGACCGGTGATGGCGATGCAGGGGATCATGATCAAAAGCCACGTGGACAAAAGCCCGGACATCACCTCGCCGGACATCGTCTCCGCGCCGTTGAGCAGCGCCGTCACGTTCAGCCCCGTCCAGATGATGGCCGGGATCCAGGCGATCATGTACAGCAGGTTCACGCCGAACAGCGCGCTCCAGCGCACCTTCAGCACCTCGCCGAACAGCTGCCGCCGGTTCTGGGGCATGCTCTCGATGGTGTAATCGGCCTTGCCCTGCTTGCCGTAGTAGTAATTGTTCATCAAATCCCGAAAGCCCATGGGACTACCTCCGTGGCGCAAATGCGCGTCAATCAATACTATTATAGTATACACGCAACCGCCGCCTTTTGCAACCCGCAAACATTAAAAATGACCGCATTTGGACAATCGTGTTGCAATTTTGACAAGAATGGGATATAATAGGAACTTGTTGGAGTATGTTAGCTGTCAGAGAGGGGTGTTCGCCTTGCGACCCACGATCCTGTCTGTGTCCACGGAGGCCGTCGCCGCCAACGCGCGGGCGATCCGCCGCCACATCCCGGAGCCTGTGCGCATGATGTGCGTGGTGAAGGCCGACGCCTACGGTCACGACGCCGTGCGGGTGGCGAAGAAGCTGCTCGCAAACGGCGCGGACGCCTTCGCGGTGGCCATCGTGGAGGAGGCCGAGCAGCTGAGAAATGCCGGGATCAAAGAGATGATCCTGATCCTCGGCGGGGCCTCGGAGGAATCCCTGCGCCAGGCGGTGCGCTGCGGCGCGTCCCAGGCGGTCTATACCCCCGCCATGCTGGATATCTTGCAGGACGAGGCCGCGAAGACCGGTGTTCCCGCCAGGGCCCACCTCAAGATCGACACCGGCATGAGCCGGGTGGGCGTGCGCGGGGAGGAGGACCTGGCCGCGCTGCTGACCCACTGGAAGCGGCGCTGCCCGGACGTTCAGATGGAGGGCGCGTTTACCCACTTCTGCGTGGCGGACACCGACCCTGAGTTTACGGGCCTTCAAAACCGGCGCTTCCAGGCGGCCCTTTCAGCCATCCGGGAGGCGGGCTTTGCGCCCATCGCCCACGCCGCGGCCACCAGCGCCATGCTGGACCCGGCGCTGCAGTACGATATGGTCCGCCCGGGCATTGGCCTCTACGGCTCCTGCGTGCCGGAGATGGCGGGCGAGATCGAGAACGCCCAGACGCTGACCACCTATCCCATCCGCCTCCAGGCCATCGCCGCGGGGGACACCGTGGGCTATGGCCGGACCTTCACGGCGAAGCGGGACAGCCTCATCATGACGCTGCCCATCGGCTACGGCGACGGCTATCCCCGCCTCCTCTCCAACCGCGCAAGCGTGCTGGTGAAGGGCAGGCGGGCGCCGCTGGTGGGCCGGGTGTGCATGGACATGGTCATGGCGGACGTGACGGACATCCCCGGCGTGACCCTTTCCGACCAGGTGGTGCTGATGGGCCGCCAGGGGGACGAGCGGATCACCCCGGACGAGCTGGCAGAGCTGGCCGAAACCATTCCCTACGAGATCATGCTGGGCTTCTCCAGCCGGATCCCGGTTGAAGTAACGGATTAAAGGTGAATCGCTTATGAGTATCATGGATATGTGGAAGACCTGCGTCTTTACTACGGTGCTGCTGATCTTCCTGAACCTGGGCCTGTTCACGCTGAACAACAACCTGGCCTGGACGATCCTGGGCCTGATATTGCTGCTGGGGGCGCTGTACCTGGCCTACCGGCAGGGCATGGGCTTCGGCCACGAGGCCTGCCGCCTGCTGGCCACGCTCAAGGAGGTCGACGGCGCGCGCAGCCCGGTGGACGAGAAGGTGGCCAAGCGGGCCTGGAGCGTGAACCGGGGCGTGAAGGCCGTGCTGGCCACGGCGCTGGTGCCCTATCTGATCGGCTGCGCCTACATCGTGCTGTCCCTGTTGAAGGTGGACAGCCTGGCGGTGCCGATGCGGCTGGTGTCCTGGGTGGTGGCTTCGCCCTACTGGCCCTGCATCCTGCCCTGGACCCATACCTTCGACCGGCTCACCGGGGCCGTGGCGGCGGTGCTGATGATCTCGCCGTTCGTGATGCCGCTGGTCACTTTCGCCGGCTACATGCAGGGCCCGAAGCTCTGGGCGAAGTCCGAAAAGGCCATGGCCGAGGGCAAGCGCCGGGCCAAGGCGAAGAGCCGCGTGGTGCGCAAAAAGCGGGTCCCGAGGAGCCAGAGACCTGAAATTTGATATTTTTTTGAAAAACCGATTGCAAATGCAGCACAATTATGATATAATTGGGACAATATCATAGGTGGATTTATGCGCATTATATCTGGTGAGGCCAAGGGACGCACGCTTTACGCGCCGTCCGGCCAGGATACGCGCCCCACATCCGACAAGATTCGGGGGTCGCTCTTCAACATCATCGGCGCGCGCGTGATGGACGCGCGGGTGCTGGATTTGTTCGGCGGCACGGGGGCCCTGGCGCTGGAGGCGCTCAGCCGTGGGGCCGAATCCGCGGTGATCGCGGACAATTCCCGCGCGGCCCAGCAGGCCATCGACCGGAATGCGCGCAGCGTCCTCAAGGAGGAGTTTGACTTTCGCGTCCAACTCATCCGGGGGGACTATCGCAGCGCCATCGGGGCGCTGGAGGGCCACATGTTCGACCTGGTGTTCCTGGACCCGCCCTACCGCATGACGGAGGCCTACGGGGACGCGCTGAAGCGGCTGCAGGTCTCGGACATGCTCGCGCCGGGCTGCCTGGTGGTGCTGGAGCGGCTGAAGGGCGCGGAGGTGGCGCTGCCGGAGGGCTTCCGGGTGACGGACACCCGCCATTACAGCGACACGGCCATCGACTTCGTGGAGCTCGGCTCCGCGGACGCGTGAGACATACGATCAAGGATTAATCCGGTTTCTCCGGGCAGACTATGCTGCATCAGGCGGCGGCTTGGTGCGGAAAGGAAGGGCTAAAGCATGGATCGCGATCAGGATAAGTTCTACGAGGATGAAGAGTTGGATACCCGCGAAGCCCCGCAGGAGGAGCAGCAGAGCGAAGAAGTCAACGATATGCGTTACTTCCTGGAGCTGCTCAAGCACATCCGCAAGGCGATTGAGACGGGCACCAACGTGCCGCTGACCGGCAAAAAGATCATCGATGCGGAAAAATGCCTGATGATTATCGACGATATGGAAAAGAACCTGCCTGACGCGGTGCAGTACGGCTTGCAGATGTATTCCGAGCGCGAGCGCATCATGAGCGAGGCCGAGACCAAGGCCATGAACCGCATCAGCTCCGCCGAGATGCGCGTGAACGCGGCGCTGGAGCGCGCCCGCGAGGACGCCGAGCAGCGGGTGCTGGACGCCGAGAACGAGGCCCGCGCCATCCTGGAGGACGCCCAGGAGCGCGCCGACCACATGATCGACGAGAGCGAGATCATGCGCCAGGCCCGCGAGGAGGCCCGGATCATCAAGAACGACGCCCGCGTGGAGGCCAGCGAGCTGCGCCTCAAGGCCCAGCACGACGCCTACCAGCTGCTGGCCGGCGTGGAGGACCAGATGACCGAGGCTGTGAAGGGCATTCGGCGGCGCCGGGCCGAATTAGGTGACGAAGAGCAGTAAAACCTGTCATGAGATGCCGGGAGGGCAAAACCTCCCGGTATTTTATATTTTTGGCTGAAAGGGACCATACTGATGAATAATCTTGCAGTGTGCACGGAGGATCGGTATGGTTCAGAATGTGGTCATCAACCGGGATTGCCTGGAGGACGGGGACGCGGCGAAGCTGCGGCGGTTGGCGGAGCGCCCCGCCCCGACGCGGAGGGCGCGCCTGGGCCTGCGCCGGGGCGCGGCGGCGCGGCTGGAAGGGCTGCTTTCCGAGGCGCGGCGGCTCCAACGGGGCGAGGACGGCGGCGACGAGGCGCTGTCCATCCTCCTGCGCAGCGGCCGGATGATCGAGACCCTGGCCCGGCAAGCCGCGGGCGAGGGCGGCGCGAGGCTTCCGGCCTGGGAGGGCGAGCCCCGCGCCCTGCGGCTGATGGCGCGGCTGGTGGGCCTGGGGGACAAGCCCCTGACCCGGGATGGGCTGCTGGCCGCTGTCGAGGCCTTCGATGCCATGCAGCCCATGACCATGGCGGAGCTCTGGGCCGTGCCCATGGCGGCGCGGATCGCCCTCGCGCGGGCCTTTTTGACGGTGGCCGCGAGCGTCGTTCGCCGGAGCGAGCTGCGGAAGCGGGCGGAGCGTTGGGTGGAGAAGGGCGGCGCGATCTGCGATGCCCCGGCCTTCATCGAACACGCCCTGAAGCTGGTCGGGGAGGCGGGGCGTCCCCGGGCGCGACAGAAGCTGGAGGCGCATTTGAACCGGCAGGGCATCGCCCCGGAGGAGGCGGCGAAGCGATCCCAGCAGGCCTGCGCCCGGGACGCGCTGCGGCTGGAGAACCTGCTGGCAGCCCGGCGGATGCTGGACGGCCTCAACTGGCAAGCCTGCTTCCGGGCGCTCTCCCCGGTGGACCGGACCCTGCGCCGGGAGGGCGCGGGGGTGTACGCAGACATGGACGACGATTCCCGGGCGGCGGTCCGGGCTGCGGTGGCGTCGCTGGCGGAGGAGCTGGACGTGCCGGAGATCGTGGCGGCCCGCCACGCGGTGGACGCGGCGCGGCAGGGCAGGGGTGTTCAAGGGGATGCCTGTTGGTGGCTCTACGAGGACGCGGGCCGGGCGGCGCTGGCCAAGCGCATGGGGAAGGACGCGGCCCATCTCAAGCGGCGCGCCCCGGACCCCACGGGCGGCAGAACCGTCGCCCTGCACATATCCCTGGCCGCGCTGCTGGCGCTGGGCTTTTCCGCGCTGGCGGGGTCGCCGTGGCTGCTCGCGCCCTGCGCCCTGCTGGGCTGGAACGCCGCCGGGGCGGTCATCGGGCGGGGCTTTTCCCGATGGGTGAAGCCCTCGCGGCTTTTGAAGCTTGAGATGGAGCGGGTGCCCGACGCCTGCCGGACGCTGGTGACGATGCCGGTGCTGCTGTCGGACGCGGGGCGGGTGGACGAGGTCTGCGACCAGCTGGAGGCCCTGGGCTGCCTGGAGGCGGACGCAAATATCGAATACCTGCTGCTGGGGGACTTCGCCGACGCGCCCAACCGGGACATGCCCGGGGACGAGGAAATCCTGGAGCGGGCGCGGGCGCGGATCGCCGGCATGAACGCCCGGGCGGGGCGGGAGAAGTATGCCTATCTGCACCGCAACCGGTCGCTGCTCGAAACCGACGGAGTGTGGATGGGCCGGGAGCGCAAGCGCGGGGCGCTGGAGGCGCTGAACCGGCTGCTGCTGGGTGAAAGCGGCGCGGCGGCGGCCTTCGACGCGGAGGGCGCGGCCTGTCCTCGATTGACGGGGCGCTATGCCTATGTGCTGACCCTGGACGCGGACACCCGGCTGCTGCCGGAGGAGGCGCGGCGGCTCATCGGCGCGATGGCCCACCCGCTGAACCGGGATTACGCCGTGCTGCAGCCCAGGATGGAGCCGCTGCCCTCCGCCTGCGTGAACGGCTTTGTGAAGCGGTTCGCCGGGGCCGGGGGCGTGAGCGCCTACCCGGTGGCGGCCTCGAACCTGTGGCAGGACGTGACGGGCCGGGGCATCTACGCGGGCAAGGGCATCTACGATGTTCGCGCCTTCCACGACCGGCTGGACGGGGCGCTGCCGGAGGGCCGGGTGTTGAGCCACGATTTGATCGAAGGGGCCCTGGCGGGGGCGGCGAGCGTGGGCGACGTGGCCTTCTACGACGGCTTTCCCACGACGCTCTCGGCCTATCTGCGCCGGTGGAACCGCTGGATTCGAGGGGACTGGCAACTTCTGCCGCTGATGGGCATGAAGCGGCTGCGTCTTGCGGATCGGTTCCACATGCTGGACAACCTGATGCGCTCGATGCAGGCTCCGGCGACGCTGGCGCTGCTGGTGGGCGCGGTGTGGATGGGCAGCGGGGAGGCGCTGCTGGCGGCGCTGATCGCCCACTACCTGGAGCCCATCCTGAACCCGCGGCCGGAAAACTGGCGGCGGGCGACGGTGCGCCTCGCCATCCTCCCGGCGGAGGCCTGGTGCTGCCTGGACGGGGCGCTGCGCACGCTGTGGCGGCT
This sequence comes from uncultured Eubacteriales bacterium, assembly GCA_900315585.1. Taxonomy (GTDB): domain Bacteria; phylum Bacillota; class Clostridia; order Christensenellales; family Aristaeellaceae; genus UBA2862. The sequence continues at coordinate 50,987 of OMZP01000020.1, forward strand.
GGCGGTGTCCGGAAGGAACCTGCTGCAGTGGGTCACCGCCGCGGACGCCGAGGCCCGGGCAAATGGCGGCGGGAAGTGGGTCGCGCCGGGTCGGCTGGCGGCCTTCTTCCTGCTGCCCGGGCTGCTGGTGCCGGGGTGGGCGCTGGCGGCGCTGGCGCTGATGGCGCTGTTTTTGATCGGCCCCGGCTGGGTGCGGGACATGGAGGCGGAAAAGATCGGCGCGCCGGAGCCCCTTTCGGTGGACGACCGGGCGTTTTTGACCGACCTCGCCCGGGACACCTGGCGCTTCTTCGAGGCGACGGTGGTCCCGGAGCTCGGCCTGCCCCCGGACAACGTGCAGCTGGACCCGCCCGTGGGTGCGGCCCGACGCACGTCGCCCACCAATATCGCGCTGTACCTGCTCAGCTGCCTTTCCGCATCCCGGCTGGGCTTCATCGGCCAGGAGGAGGCGCGGGCGCGGATGACCGCCGCGGCGGGCACGCTGGAGGGGCTGGAGAAGTGGCGCGGGCACCTGTACAACTGGACGGATCTGGACACCCTCGCGCCGCTTAGGCCCCGCTACGTGTCCTCGGTGGACAGCGGCAACCTGGCGGCGGCGCTGCTGGCCTGCGCCAACGCCCCGGAGGCGGGGGAGGCCCTTGCCGGGAGATTGCGCGCCCTGGCGGAGGGCATGGATTTCGCTGCCCTCTACGACGCGGACAAGGAGCTTTTCTTCATCGGCCTGGACGGGGAGACGGGCCGCCTGAGCCAGTCCCGCTACGACCTGATCGCCTCGGAGGCGCGGCTGACGAGCTACGTCGCCATGGCCCTGGGCCAGGTGCCTCCGCGGCACTGGCGGCGGCTGGGGCGGCCCTGCGCCATGACCTCCGGCGGCGTCGCGCCCCTCTCCTGGAGCGGCACGATGTTTGAATACCTGCTGCCTTTGATCCTGATGGACGCGCCGGAGAACACCCTGCTGGGAGACGGCGCGCGCGCGGCGGTGGCGGCGCAGATCGCCGAGGGGCGGCGGCGGAACGGGCCCTGGGGCGTGTCCGAATCGGGCTACTGCGCCCTGGACGCGGCGCTGAATTACCAGTACCGGGCCTTTGGACTGAAGGAGCTGGCCCTGGGCGGCGAGTGCGAGGGCGGGGTGATCGCCCCCTATGCCTCGGCGCTGGCGGCGATGGTCGCGCCGAAGGCGGCGGTGAAAAACCTTGAGAGAATGGCTGGGCTGGGCTGGCGGGGCGCCTGGGGCTTCTACGAGGCCGCGGACGCCCAGCGCCCCGGCGGCGAATTTGCGCTGGTGAAGAGCCACATGGCCCACCACCAGGGCATGATTCTCTGCGCCCTCTGCAACGCGCTGACCGGGAACTCCCTGCGGCGGGACTTCATGACCCTGCCCCGGGCGCGGGGGCTGTCGCTGCTGCTGGAGGAGCGGGTGGCCGAGGGCGTGCGTGCCCGAAAGACAGAGCCAGACCGCCCGTCGAATGGGGACGGGCCGAGGCCCCGGGGCGCGCGCATCGCAAGGAAGGATGGATTTGCGCCGGAGACCCACGTGCTCACCGGCGGCGGCGCGACGGCCCTGTGGACCGGCGACGGCGCGTTTCACTATCGTCGCTTCGGCGTGGACGCCACCCGGTTTTCCGGCGATCTGCTGAACCGGGTGGATGCGGCCTGCCTGCATGTGACGAACCCCGACACCGGCGAGAGCGCGATCCTCGGCGGCGCGACCTCCCATGCCCGATTGGAGCCGGGGCTCATCTCCGCCGAGGCGCGGCTGGGGAGCGTTATGGCGGAGCTGGCGGCGGCCCTCTGCCCGGAGGACGGCACGCTGATCAGGGCCATCTCCCTGCGCAACGCCGGGGAAGTGCCGGTGCGCGTGGCGCTGACGGACGCCGTGCCGGTGGCGCTGGCCCGGGGCGAGGACTACCGCGCCCACCCGGCCTTCCAAAACCTGTTCGTGGAGAGTCGGCGGTTCTCGGAGGACGGGCTGATTTATGCTCGCCGACCCGGCAGCCTGGGGGAGGCGGGGTTTCAGCTGGTCCACGCGCTGTTTGGCGAGGGGGAGCTGTCCTTTGAGACGGACTACGAGAAGCTGGTGGGCCGGGAGGGGGACACCGGGCGACCCGGCAGCCTCGCGGGCACTTTGACTTGCAGCCTGGGTGCAACGCTGAACCCGGTGAGCGCCCTGCGAGCCGCCTTCACCCTGGCCCCCGGGCAGCGGGTCCGGGCGGTGTCGGCGCTGTGCCTGCTGGAGAAGGGCGCGTCCGCCCAGGCGTGGCACGAGCGGTGGCGGGCGGTCGGCCAGGCCCAGCGGGCGCTGAAGCTGTCGGCGGCGCGCGCACGGGCGTCCCTGGGCTTCCTCGGCTTGAGCACGGCCGAATACCACGCGCTGCAAAGGCTGGCGGCGCTGCTCTTCGACGGCCGACTGGCGGCCAGGGCGCGAGGGATGCGCCGGGGCGAGGGGGCCGCGCCGAGGAATGCGCTCTGGGCGCTGGGCCTCTCCGGGGATAGGCCGCTGCTGGAGCTGTCCGTGAAGGACGGCGACGGGCTCGCCGTGGCGAAGTCACTGATCCGCGCCCACGCATTGTACCGGAGCCTGGGCCTGACCGTGGATCTGGCGCTGATCGACGACGGCGGGGACGGCTACGCCCGGCCTCTCCATGATGCTCTGGAAGCCCTCGTCTCCGCCAGCCACCTGAACGCCCGCCGGGGCGAGGCGGGCGGCGTGTGGCTGCTGGACGGCGGCCTGTTGAGTATGGACCAGCGCGCCGCCCTGTGCCGCTGGGCCTCAGCGACCTTCACCGGCGGCGGGGATTTGACGAATCAAATCGGGGCGCTGCTGGCCAACCTGGACGGCCCGATGGGGGAGCCGCCGAAGCCGATGCTCACCGGCGCGTCCGTGCTGCGGCCCGTCGCCAAGGCGCTGGATAACAGCCTGGGCGGCTTCCTGCAGGACGACCATTACGCCGTCGACCTGCGCAGCGGCCACCTGCCGCCCGCACCCTGGTGCGACCTCCTGGCCAACGACGCTGGCGGCCTGCTGCTCACGGAGCGGGGCGGCGGGTGCTTCTGGGCGGGCAACAGCCGCATGAACCGGCTGACGGCCTGGACCGGCGACGCCCTCCGGGAGGGCTGGGGGCTGATGCTGTACCTGGCGGACGAGCGCGGGGCCGTGCTGCCGCTGTTGCCGGGAGCGCGTCCGGCGCTGCCCTTCCGCGCCTGCTATGGCGCGGGGGAGATTTCCTATGCCTTCTCGGCGCGGCGGGTGGCGGGCACGACCACCTTCTTCATGGCGGGAGAGGGCCCGGAGATCGGCGTTGAATTGGCGCTGGAGAACCGGGACCTGCGGGGCGAGAAGCTGCGGCTGGTCGCCTGCGTGGACTGGCTGATGGGCGCGGATGCGCGGGATGGGGTCGCGCTGAACACGTGGCACATGGGCGGCGCGTGCTTTGCCACGGGCGCCTGCGCGGGCGTGGGCTGGCTGGCGGCGCTGGACGCGGGAGCCCAGCCGGGGCCGGGGCGCTGCCTGGCGTCGGGCCGGGGCCTGAACGCGCCGGGCCGGGGCGAGGGAGGGTCGCTGGCCGTGCCGCTGGACCTGCGCCGGGGGAAGAGGACGACGGTGCGGCTGACGCTGGGCTGGTCGGAGGATGTCCCGGCGGCCCAGGCGCGGGTGAACGCCCTTCGGGACGCGGGGGAGCTGCCCCGGCAGGTGTTGCCGGAAGCGCCCGAAATCGACACGCCCGACGAGGGCCTGAACCGGCTGTTCAACGGCTTCCTGTTCCATCAGGTTCGCGCCAGCCGGGTGCTGGGCCGCACCGGGTTCTACCAGCCCGGCGGGGCCTGGGGCTTTAGGGACCAGCTGCAGGACATGCTGGCGCTGATGCACGCGGAGCCCGAACGGGTGCGGGCGCACCTGCTTCGCTGTGCGGCGAGGCAGTTTGAGGCGGGGGACGTGCTGCACTGGTGGCACGCGCCCTATTCCGGCGTGCGCACGCGCGTCTCGGACGATATGCTGTTCCTGCCCTATGCGACGGCGGCCTACGTGACCCTCACCGGGGACGGGGCGATCCTGGGGGAGGTCGCGCCCTATCTGGAGGATGTGGCGATCCCGGAGGGGCAGCGGGACGTGTACCGGGACATGCGCCCCGGCGCGGCCAGGGATACCCTCCACGGCCACTGCATGCGGGCGTTTCGCCGGGCGGCCCAAACCGGCAGTCACGGGCTTCTGCGGATGGGCGCGGGAGACTGGAACGACGGCATGGATAAGGTCGGCGCGGCGGGGAAGGGGGAGAGCGTGTGGCTGACCCAGTTCGCAGCTTGCTGCGCTGACGCCTACCGGGAGATCGCCCCGGACGCGGAGGACCGGGACTGGCTGGAGCAGCTGTCGAGGCGGCTCAAAATTGCCCTGGAGGTGCACGGCTGGGACGGCGGCTGGTACCTGCGGGCCTATGCCGACGACGGCACGCCCCTGGGCAGCGCGTCGGGCGCGGAGTGCCAAATCGACGGCATCTCCCAGGCCTGGGCGGTGCTCTGCGGCCTGGACGGGGCCCGCTGTCGCATGGCGTTGGACGCGGCCTGGGAAAAGCTGGCGGACGAGGAACACGGCCTCATCCGCCTGCTGACCCCGCCCTTCGACGGGCGCGGCGTCGATCCCGGCTACATCCGCGGCTATCCGCCGGGGGTCCGGGAGAACGGCGGCCAGTACACCCACGGGGCGCTGTGGCTGCTGCTGGCGCTGATCCGCCGGGGCGATGCCGAACGGGCCCACCGGGCGCTTCAAATGCTGCTGCCGGTGAACCACGCGGACAGCCCGGAGAAGGTTTCGACCTATCGGGTGGAGCCCTACGCGATGGCCGCGGACGTGTACGACCGCCCCGGGATGGTCGGGCGCGGCGGCTGGACCTGGTACACCGGCTCCGCGGCGTGGATGATCGTCTGCGTGCTGGAGCTGCTGGGCTACGAGCGCCGGGGCAGTCGGGTGCGCCTCAATGCCCTGCTGGGGGATTGGCCCCGCGCGGGTCTGACCGTGCCCTTTGGCGCGAGCCGCTACCATCTGATCTGCGAAAAAAGCGCCGCCCGCGTGACGCTGGACGGCGCGACCATTGAGGATGAGTGTGTTACAATGATCGACGATGGAAAAGAACATACGGCGGTGTTCCCCGCGAGAAGTGAGGGGCGAAAATGAGGAATGAGGAATGAGGAGTGAGGAATGAGAAGAGTGCCGCGGCACGAAAAAGCCTTCCGCAAAGGAGAAGGCCAGAGGATTATACCGGCTTGAAGCCCTCTCCCAGCACCTCCTTGGCCTTGTTGGCGATGACGAAGGCGTGGGGGTCGATCTCGAAGATGATCCGGCGCAGGCGCATGGCCTCGAAGCGGCCCACCACGCACAGCAGCACCCGCTTTTGGGTGTGGCTGTACATGCCCATGGCCTCCAGGGCCGTGACGCCCCGATCCATCTCCTTCATGATCTTTTCGGCGATGGCGTCGCTCTGGTCGGAAATGATGAAGTAGGAGTGGGCGGAGTTCGGCCCCTCCAGCACCAGGTCGATCATCACGTTGCACAGGAAGGTGCTGATCAGGCCGTACATGGCGGCCTGGGGCTCGAAGGTGAAGGCGCTGGCGATGATCACCAGGCCGTCGAAGAAGAAGATGGCGTAACTGACCCTTAAGACCGGGATCAGCCGGTGCAGCAGCGAGGCCAGCATGTCCGTGCCGCCGGTGGTGGCGCTGCCCCGCAGCACCAGGCCGAAGCCGATGCCGCTGATGGCGCCGCCGTAGACCGCGGCCAGAAGCATGTCGTCGGTGGCGGCGGGCAGGGGAATGTGGTCGATCAGCTCGGAGAGCAGCACCATGGCGATCAGCGAGCGCACGCCGAAGCGCACCCCCATGGAGCGCAGGGAGATCAGAAACAGAGGCACGTTCAGCACGATGTTCACCGTGCCGACGCCCACGCCCAGCGCGTGATTCAGCAGCTGGCCCACGCCGGTGAAGCCCCCGGCCACCACCTGATTGGGGATCAGGTAGAGCTTGTAGGCCGCGGCGGCGACGATCAGGCCGGCGGCGATCAGCAGGTCGTTTTTGACCTCGGTGCGAAGCGTTTTCCTCATGGTTCAAGCCTCCTCAGAGCCCGATTATTCTATCACAAACCCCGGTGAAATTCAACCGGAACGCAACGCTTTCCAGTGGCATAGTGATAAACCAGACCGGGCGCGTCCCGGCAAGGCTGAAAGTGAGGCGTTGAAGATATGTATTACGAGACGATGCCGCTTTATCCCGCGCTGAGGCCCGGCTGCGAGAGCCAGGGCTGCCTGCGCGTGCCGGTGTTCGGGGAGAGGGAGGGCCCCTGCTGCGGCCAGCTGCCGCCGCTTTCGGGCGTGCGCCGGGTGACCATCGAGAATCCCTGCCGCCCCGGGGAGTGCGCCGAGGTGCTGCTGGGCCTGGACGGCTGTGGCAACCTGGTGGTGTGCGTGCGGAAGGAGCCGGAGCGCCCCTGCTGCCCGGACCGCCCGCCGCGACCCAGGTGTGACCGGCACCGGGGTAGGCTGTACGGGACGTGGTGAGGAAATGGATAATGGAGGAGAGTGTGAGGAAAATGTAGGGGCGGCGTTGCGCCGCCCGCCCGGTTTTTTCCATTCTCCATTCGCATAAATGCCCTACATGCCGCATATATATCTTCCGGATGTTACGAACTGAAAGGAAGATCGGCATGGACAAAGTACGGGTGATGCTGGCGGACGACAATCTGAACCTGCTCCGGCTGCTGTCGGACTACCTGTCCCGCAAGGGAGAGATCGAGCTGGTGGCGACGGTGTCCGACGGCGTGGAGATTCCCGACGCGGTGTTGAAGCACGCGCCGGACATCCTGGTAATGGACATCATCATGCCCCGCCGGGACGGCTTCATGACCCTTGAGGCACTGAACGCCATGGACGAGGCGCTGCGGCCGAAGGTGATCGTGCTGACGGGCCTGGCGCGGGACGACTTCATCATGCGGGCCATCCAGCTGGGCGCCAGCTACTATATGGTGAAGCCCTTTGACATGGAGCTGCTCTACGAGCGCATCCTGGAGGTGGCTCGGGAGCAGCCCGCCTCCATCCTCGCCCCGGCCCAGCCTGAGGGCGGGGAGGAATCGGTGGACGAGCGCATCACGAACCTGTTCCTCACCCTGGGCATCCCCGCCCACATCAAGGGCTATCAGTACCTGCGGGAGGCGGTGCGGATGGTGCTGGAGAACCACGACGTGATCAACCGCATCACCAAGGAGCTCTATCCCGGCATCGCCCGCAAGTTCGACACCTCCGCCAGCAAGGTGGAGCGGGCCATGCGCCACGCCATCGAGGTGGCCTGGACCCGGGGCAGGCTGGACGCCGTGAACCAGATGTACGGCTACCGGGTGTTCGCCAGGGAGGACAAGCCCACCAACGGCGAGTTCATCGCCATGGTGTCGGACAAGCTGGCCGTGAAGAAGACGGCGTGAGAAAAACGTGAAATGGGGACGGTTCTCATTTCACATTATTCCGCCCAAAACGTGAAATGAGAACCGTCCCCATTTCACATGTTTTGAGACAGCCCCAGCCTGCAAGGCCGCTGGGGCATTTTATCGCGCCTTGCTTTTTCCGGGCGCATAGCGTATAATGGTTTCATACAAGTATGCCTGTCGGGAGAGAACGCCCATGTCGTTACTGCGAAGCGCCAAGATCGCCATCAAGAAGCACAACTACAAGCTGTTCAAGCTGCTCCACCCCTTTCACAAGGCCTATAGGGAGCTGCTGATGCGCGGGGCGCAGCGGAGGTACGGCGTCAACCCGAAGAAGGTGATCTTCTCCAGCTTCGAGGGCCGCAGCTACAACGACAACCCCCGCGCCATCTCCGAGAAGCTGCACGAGCTGTGCCCGGAGGCGGAGATCGTCTGGCTGTTCCAGACCAGCGTGATCGACAAGGTGGAAGTGCCGCCCTATGTGAAGAAGCAGTACCGCATCACCCGCGAGGGCCTGATCGAGCAGGCCACGGCCCGCTTCTGGGTGGACAACTTCCGCCACACCGAGTCCCTCTGGCTGAACGGCAAGAAGCAGTTCTACATCCAGACCTGGCACGGCGACCGGGGCTTCAAGAAGGTAGGCGACGACAACGAGAAGCTGGACCACAAGGTGCTCAGGATGGAGGACCAGTGCGCGATGATGATCGCCGGCAGCGAGTTCGGCAAGGGCACCTACCGCACCGCCTTCCGCTTCAAGGGCGAGGTGCTGATGGACGGCTGCCCGAGGAATGACATCCTCCTGCGCAACGATCCGAAGGTCGCCGCGGACGTTCGTCGGCGCATGGGCATTCCGGACGGCGTCAAGCTGCTCATGTACGCGCCCACCTACCGGGACGCCCTGGAGCGATGCGCCCAGGACGCCGTGCTGGACATCTCCCGCACCCTGGATCACCTGGAGGCGACCACCGGGGAACAGTGGCGCTGCCTGTACCGGGCCCACTACCTGAACACCGGGCTGAACGTGCGGGAGGACAGCCGCCTGATCGACGCCACCAAGTGGCCGGAGATGTCGGAGCTGCTGTTGATCACGGACATGCTGATTACAGACTATTCCTCCTGCGGCGGGGACTTCGCGCTGCTTCGGCGGCCGCTGTTCCTGTACCAGGCCGACGCCGAGGAGTACCTGCGGGAGAGCCGCAGCTTCTACTTTGACATCGAAAAATCGCCGTTCCTGGTGGCCCACGACCAGGACGAGCTGGAGGCGCTGATCGACAGAACCGACGCCGAGGCCGCCCGGGAAAACTGCGAGGCGCTGGATCGCTTCTTCGGCACCACCGAGACCGGCCATGCCAGCGAGGCCGTGTGCCGCTACATCATGGAACGGATGAATTGAGGTTATACAAATGGGCATTGATCGTTACACCCACCTGGCCAGCGCCTACCGCTACCTGCTGGTGCGCTTCGGAAGGCTGTTCAAGGGCATCGACCCGGAGAAGGTGGTATTCTGCTGCTTCCAGGGGCGCTCCTACGGCGACAACCCGCGGGTGATCTCCGAGCGCCTGCACGAGCTGCGGCCTCAGACGAAGATCGTCTGGCTGTTCACCCGCGAGGCCATGGCCCGGGTGAAGGACACCCTGCCGGACTACGTGACGCCGGTGTTCTACAAGACCAAGTACGCCTTCCTGGAGCAGGCCACGGCCCGGGTGTGGGTGGACAACTTCACCAAGCAGCGGTACCTGACCCTGCGCAAGGGGAAGCAGTTTTACATCCAGACCTGGCATGGCGACCGCGCCATCAAGAAGATCTGCTACGACCTGAACCTGCCCGGCGATTCCCGCCGCATCGAGGAGGACTGCGCCCGCGTGTGCACGGCCTCCGCCTTCGGCGAGAATATGTTCCGCACGGCCTTCCGCTACCGGGGCGAATACCTGAAGGCCGGGTCCCCCCGAAACGACATCCTGGTGCGAAACGACCCGGCCCAGGCAAAGGCCGTTCGCCGGAAGCTGGGCGTCCCGGAGGGGACGAAGCTGCTGCTCTACGCGCCCACCTACCGGGACAACGAGAAGGTGGTGCCCAAGCGGGCGCAGATGGACCTGGACCGGACGCTGAAAAAGCTGGAGGCCAGGACCGGCGAGCAGTGGCTCTGCCTGTTCCGGGCCCACTACCTGTCCCAGGGCATCGACCTGGAGGCGGTGAAGAACCGGATCGTGGACGTGACGAAGTACGAGGACATGTCGGAGCTGCTGCTGGCGGCGGACATGGTGCTGACGGACTATTCCTCCTGCGCGCTGGACTTCATCGTGCGGGACCTGCCCGCCATATTCTTCATCGCGGATTGGGAGGAGTACAAGGCCACCCGCGGCGTGTACTTCGACATGCACGACACGCCCTTCATGCTGGCCCACGACCAGGATGAGCTGGAGGCGCTGATCGACGGCCTGACCCCGGAGAAGGCCCGGGCCAACTGCGCCGCCATCCGGGATTACTTCGGCTATTACGAGACGGGCCGCGCCACCGACGCCGCCTGCGAATACATCATCAGCAAACTGGGAAGCACGAAGAAAATGAAGGATTGAGGAACACACCATGAACGCAGCCATCATCATCGCCGGCGGCGTGGGGAGCCGCATGAACATGGATGTCCCCAAGCAGTTCATCCACATCTACGGAAAGCCCGTCATCATCTACACCCTGGAGGGCTTCCAGCGCCACCCGGAGATCGACGCCATCGAGGTGGTGTGCCTGTCCGGCTGGGAGGAGACGCTGAAGGAGTACGCCGCCCAGTACGGCATCACGAAGCTGAGGTGGATCACCACCGGCGGCGCCACCGGCCAGGAGAGCATCCGCAACGGCGTCTACCACCTGGAGAACGAGCTGAAGGAGGACGACATCGCGATCATCCACGACGGCATCCGCCCCATGGTGGATTCCAGCGTGCTCTCCGACTGCCTGCGGGTGTGCCGCGCCCACGGCAACGGCGTCACCTCCACCCCCTACACCGAGCAGATCTTCCGCATCCGGGACGAGTTCTCCACCACCGAGTACATCCCCCGGGAGACCCTGCGCAAGGTGGCCACGCCCCAGGCCTACCGATACGGCCTGCTGCTCCGGTCCTACCGCCGGGCCTTTGCCGAGCAGATCGGCATCTTCGGCTCCGCCTACACCAACACCATGATGGTGGACCTGGGCGAAACCCTCTGGTTCGCCGCCGGCTCCGACAAGAACATCAAGCTCACCAGCAGGGACGACCTGGAGACGTTCAAGGCGTACCTGCGGATGGAGCAGGAGTGAGATGAGTGAGGAGTGAGGAGTTGGAGTGACCGGCTGCCGCTCTCACCGCCGCAGGGACGCCATTCATGGCGTCCGCGAACTGTAGAGGTTCGCAGCTCGCCGATAGAGATGCCGAGAGCAGTCGGTATGTTCAGATCCTTCGCTGCGCTCAGGATGACACGCTTCCACTTCGTTGTCATTCTGAGCGGAAGGTTGGGAGCCCGGAGGTTTTCCAAGTCCGGCCCGTGGGCCGGACCGCGGGTTTTCAATCCAGGGGATTGAAAACCGCGCCGTGCGAAGAATCTGTGCGAATCGATGATCGACAACATCAATTCTCTGTTATTACGGCGCAGCAGGGGCGCAGGGGCGGACTTTCCGCCGTTGCGCCGCCCGCCTGGCTTCCCCACCGCAGCGGGGAAGTGGCGCGAAGCGCCGACAGGACATCCCAAGCACACCAGAACGAAAGGACACATCATGTTCAACCAACCCTTTTACCGCGAAAGCCTCGCTGCCGCCTGCGCGGGCGCGAAGCTCCACGACCAATCCATCCTCGTCACCGGGGCGACGGGCCTGATCGGCTCGCTCCTGGTGGAGGCGCTGGCCCATCTGAACGAAACCGCGGGAGCGAAGCTGACGATCTACGCCGCGGGGCGCAGCGAATCCGGCATCGTCAGCCGCTTCGGGGCGCTGGCGGAGCAGCCGTACTTCCACTACGTGCCCTACGACGCCACGAAGCCCGTGGCCTTCGACTTCGCCGCGGACATCGTCGTCCACGCCGCCACCAGCGCCCATCCCATGGCCTACGCCACCGACCCGGTGGGCATCATGCAGGCCAACCTGTTCGGCACGGCGCGGCTGCTGGAAACCCTGAAAGAGCAGGGCCGCGGGCGGTTCCTGCTGCTCTCCACCGGCGAGACCTACGGCGAAAACCCGAACTTGGCGGAGGGCTTTTCCGAGACGGACCACGGCTGGATCGACACGATGCTGCCCCGCGCCTGCTATCCGGAGAGCAAGCGGGCCGCCGAGACCCTCTGCGCCAGCTACGCCGCCCAGTACGGCGTGGACGCGGTGGTGGCGCGGCTCTGCCACGTCTACGGCCCCACCTTCACCGCCTCCAACAGCCGCGCCGACGCCCAGTTCATCCGCAAGGCGCTGGCGGGGGAGGACATCGTGATGAAAAGCACCGGCAGCCAGGTGCGCTCCTTCTGCTACGTGGCCGACGCGGTGAACGCCCTGCTGACCGTCCTCGCCGTGGGGGAGAAGGGGCAGGCCTACAACGTGGCCAACCGCCATTCCGTGGCCTCCATCCGCCAGTACGCCGAGACCCTGGCCGACATCGCCGGGGTGCAGGTGGTGTTCGACGTGCCCCCGGAGGTGGAGAAGGCCGGGTACACCAAGGTCACCCGCGCCGTGCTCAACCCCGCGAAGCTGGAGGGGCTGGGCTGGACGCCCCGCTACGACCTGTGGCAGGGACTGGAAGCGACGTATCGGTGCTGCAAAAGGGAGTAGGGAGCGGGAATAACGGTTGACGCATGGACATACGTTGGAGCGTTATTCATGCTCGTTATGTACAGATCCTTCGCTCCGCTCAGGATGACAACAAAGTGAGCCTGTCATCCTGAGCGGAGCGAAGGATCTTTGCATAGTGCGCATGAAACCATCGCTTTTCATGCTTCGACACGGCGTGAAGCGTCAGCCGAGACCTCTAATCCCTCTTCTTTCCAAACAACCCGCCGGTCATCTCGCTGGCGCGCCTGCCCACCTTCTCCCAGGCCCCCTTGAAGCTGCCGGTGGCGGCGAGGGCGTAGACGATGGCGGCGACGGCGGCGAGGCCCACGATCCAGCCCACGCCCCGGGCCACGGCCTTGCCGGAGGTGGATTTACCGCCCTCGGCCTTCGCCGAGCCTCCGTAGAGCACGTTGTCCAGCACCTCGGCGATGTAGCCGGTGGCCTCCTGGGCCTTTTCCTTCTCGATCTCATGGGTGCCGAACTCCAGCAGCAGGGCGTGCGGATATAATTCCTGATTATAGTTTCCTTTTCCGATAAAAATATCCTTGATGAGCCCGGGGTACTCCCGGTCGGCCTCCGCCTTGATCTGCTGGGCGAAGGCCTTGTTTTCGGCGCTGTTCTGGTTGTTGCGGCCCACGAACAGCCGCACCTTGCTGATGTCCTCGCCGTCCACCTCGGTCTCGTACTCCTCGGCGGGTACCGCGTCCCGGTGGATGTCCAGCAGCGCGTCCGGGTTCTTTTTCAGCAGCTCCTCGGCCACCCGGCGGGAGCGGGTGTAGGCGTCGGCGTCGTGGGGGAGGAAGGTCTCCTTGGAATAGATGGTCTCGATGCCCCGTTCCTCCAGCGCCTCCTTCAGGCTGTCGCCCACGTCGTAGATGCCCGCGCCCTTCCACTTGGAAGCGGTGCCATCTTCAGGCAGGTAGCTCTCGTCGCTGTGGGTGCTGTACATGGCGACGAGCTTCCGGTCGTCCCGCTTTTCGGCCAGGGCAGAGAAGGCGGCTGCATCGGCTACAGCCTGGCCCAGGTACTCGGCGGTGGCGGTCATGGCCGCATCGTCCACGGACACCACCCGGTACCAGCCGTCATCCCCGGAGATGTACTCGTCGCCCTCCCAGATGCGCCCGCCCCGGCGGGTCAGCACGTCGCCCTCCGGGCCCAGCAGGGTGTACACGCAGTCGCCGTCCGTCTCGGCATCGGCGACGCCGATCACGGCCAGCATCAGCAGCACCCAGACGGTCAAACGCTTCATCATCGCTGCTCCCTCCTGACGAAATCGCCGTTGACGAACTCCCGCGTGGGCTTCTGCCGGCCCCGCTTCGCCCGTTCGACCAGCTCCCCGACCAGCTCGCTCAGCAGCACCGCGATCAGCCCGGACAGCACGATCACGTCAAAGCCGCCCGCGCCGCCCAGCACCAGCGCCTGATCCGCGCCCTGGGCGTTGGCATAGCCCCAGGCGGCCAGGTTCGCCAGCATCACGCCCAGCGTGCCCGCGATGAACGCGCCCCGCCGGGACCGCCCGAACACATAGGCGATCAGGCCGCCCGCCGCGCCGTAGACCAGGGTCGGGTCCACCACCATCTCCGCCGGGTCCGCGGGCAGCACCCGCCCCAGCACGTACACCGCCACGCCCGTCAACAGCGCCGCCGCGATGCTGCGGGCCTTTTCGAGGAACGTGTCGGCCTTGAACCACAGATACATGCACAGCCCCAGCGGGACCAGCGCCCCGCCCACGTTGAAGGCGAAGCTCCGGCTCAGCCAGATGTCCGGCAGGAACCCGCCCGCGATGATCAGCGCGATGAACAGAATCGCCTCCCGGTCCGTCAGCCGCATCCGGTCCAGCACCCGCTGCCCTGCGCCGAACAGGATCAGCACCCCCGAGGCGATCAGCAGTATAAAGCCCAGTGACATAAAAACACCTCCGAATCAACTCTCGCTTGAATTTGGTTCGGAGGTAGTATTGACCAGGGGTGGGAGATTTATGAATGAGGGTGGAGTGTGGAGAGTGGAGTATGGAGCTAAAATGCCGTTGCCGCGAAGCACAGATGGGGCGCACAGAGGGGCGGTGTTGCACAGTCCGCCCCTGCATCTGTATTCACTTAAATCATACCGCCATTCACGACCTTACCCGTGGTATAGTCGACATAGCAATAATAATGCTCTCTATCGTAACCTCCAAAGCTATTCATGGAGGAGAAGTCAATATCGAACAGGTATTGATTATTCTCAACCTTGTAGCTTGTTGTTTCGTTGATCTGCAGCGAGTTAGGATTCTTCAAATACTTTGAAACGTGTTCTGTCATGTATTTGATGGCAATGTCTTCGCATTCGCTTTTTGAATATGTTTTATCGCCCTCACCGCCTTGATCGTTGGTTTCAGGATTACTGAAATAATCGCAAGCACCAGACAAATTGTTGCCATAGACTTCGACAGAACCATCGTCATTGATGATTGCAATGTTCAAACAATCAGCCACCAGCCGTGTAGCATGTTCAAATTTGGCAGGAATGCTTCGATTCTTGCCGTATCCAGTAATAGCGTCATGGTCATTTTCGGTAATGAGAATCTTCCCGTCATTGGTCAACCCTATGGTAACACCCCAATCAGCCGCAATGTCCTTAACATCCTTCCAACGCCCGACAAGACATTGGTCATTATTATCCTCACCTGTTGCCACAACCGTGCCATCTGATCGCAACCCTACTGTGTGAAAGTTTATTCCGCTTCCAACAGCAATTTTCACAATATCAGTCCATTCTTCAACATTACACTGCCCTTTATTATTCTTGCCTGTAGCGACGACTGTTCCGTCTGATCGAAGGCCGACTGTGTAATTCTTCCCAACCTCTATGTCAATGATGTCTGTCCAATCCTCAACATCACATTCACCGTTTCTGTAATCTCCAGCAGATACCCAGGTTCCATCTGACTTAAGACCAACGGCATGAGTGCTGCCGGCAGCGCCAAGTACGATATCGGTCCACTCGTCACCGAAATCATATCTTAGAGAAAGACCCCAAGCGTATACAGAACCGTCATTCTTGATTCCAAGTACACCGCCATCACAGACTTTCAGAGAAGACACATCTGTCCATCTTCTCATGTTGAATGTGTTGTTAGAACCGTCTTCAACATCTATGGTTCCGTCTGAATACAGAACGATAAGGTTGCCGCAGTAGAATCCAACATCTGAAACGACTTTTCCTTGATCGGCAAGAGCGAAATTGGGCAGCATCAGGCAAATCAATAGAAAGCAGGAAATAACCATCCAAAGCCTTGTCTTAGTCATTGTTGATCCCTCCGTAGATTATTTGTTTTTTCCAGAGGCCATTTGTTAGCGTAGCCTCAAACTTTTCGTTATACTCTTTGGCATCTTTCGATACATCTGAGATGTGGAATCGAACCTGAACGCCATTTTGCAGGAGTTTATCATAGACTGATTTGACGATCTCGGTGCGAATAGAGTATTCATGCCTGTGTTCATAGCCTCCGATATTGGTCGTCCATGAGACTGATCCGCCTGGGAAATACATGAGTCCGCTTTCATTGCTGTCTGGCGCTTGGATGTATAGGTGGCTTAGCTTGATTCGAGTTTTGAGCATTGGATTTGCAAGGCGGACCCAAACCTCGAATTGATGTTTTGTATTTTTTGATGTCGCAATAATAGAGACAACTTGAAATGATTTCTGTTGCATGGTTCTCCTTTAAATGAAATACATCATATGTTGTATTTATTTCAGATTATACAGCATATGATGTATTATGTCAATATGAAGTTTTTAACAATTTATAAAGCAACACTTCGGAGGGAATGATGCGTTATCCGCGGTTGCGTGACCTGAGGGAGGACAGCGACCTGACGCAGGATCAGCTGGTGGCGGCCCTGGGGATGCACAAAACCACATACACGAATTATGAGCAGGGCAAGCGGGAGATTCCGTTTGCTCTGGTGATTCGTCTGGCGGAGTTTTACAACGTGTCCATCAATTATATCGCGGGGATTGAGAAGCGGCCAAAGCCGCTGTATGAAAACCGCCCCTGCCGCTGGCGGGGTGAAAAATGAACCTGTCGCAGAAGCGGCAGGTTTTTAGATTGGATTACTGCTTATATGGGATGCTGTCCTCATACAGTCGGTCGGGGCAAATGTCCTGTCCGTCTGGCCATTCGATGGACAGACCGCCGATGTGGACCTTGCTGAACACATCTACGTCGCGCAGTTGACCGAACCAGCTTCCCTTGATGTAGGGATTGACGTCAAATACGCGGCGCTCGCGATTGTCAAACGTCACCAGCAGATGATAGTTCTCCATTGGAAAAACGTCAACCGCCCGGGGCCTTGATGTCGTCATATCGCATACCCCCTCAGCGAAGCGGGTCGATTTTGAAGCTCTGCTCGCCACTGCTCAGCAGTTCCCAGTTGGCAGTCAAATCGTCGTGATGGAGGACGAGCCAAGCGTCGAGGAGCTTTTTCTTGGCGGGAGTGAGAACCTTTCCGTTCAGTTCGTTGCCGTCGAAGTCAAACTGGAATTCCTCGCCCTGGTAAATCACGTGGATATGTGGCGTGTGATGCTGACCGCCGCCTTCCGCGTACATGCGAACGATCAGCCCATAGAATACGCTCAGTATTGGCATATGTGTTCCACCTTTCTACATCATTATAGCACAATTCTGCGCTTTGCTCAACAGCTCATTTATTCATTTCTTCAAGATGACCATTATTGAGGGTACAAATATAGGACTTCGTATCATTTGGATTATCATAATTGGTAATCTTGAATGAAACCCTTGTAGCATAGGTTAAAATCGATCGATAAGCTTTTTCGTCCAGTTCAGCTGCAAAACAGTAATAATTGTGAGCTTCGCCTTTATCGAGTATGCGCTCAATAAAGTCTATGTTGCCTTGATAGTGTGAGGTGATCCATTTGTCTGTATCTTCAGTAGAGTAGCTTAAACTGCTTACTATGATTCTTATTGGAGTTGAAGGGTCGGATTGTCTCAGCCACAGTTCAAGAAAGAATTTTTGGTTACACACTATAACCCTGATATTCTGAATAACAAGCATATTATCAATCATGCAAACAAACCTCCAAATGCTTAAACAATCGGTTATTTTGCCCCCTCAGGGATGGGCTCTATGACGTTCTTATACAGCCGCCGGAACAGGATCAGCGTGGTGATCAGAGAGGCGATCTCGGCGATGGGGAAGGACAGCCACACCAGCCAGTCCGTGCCCGTGTTCAGGCCCAGGCGGGCCAGCAGGTAGGCCGAGGGCAGCAGCACCACCAGCTGGCGGGCGAAGGACACGATCATGGAATAGGTGCCGTAGCCCAGGGCCTGGAACACCGAGCCCATGGCGATGCAGACGCCGGCGAACAGGAAGGTGGAGCCGATGATGCGGATGGCGGGGATGCCCACGCGCAGCATCTCCTCGGAGGCGTTGAAGATCTTCAGCAGCGGACCGGGGATCAGCGTGAAGGCCAGCAGCCCCAGCAGGATATAGCCGGCGGCGAAGAGGACGGCCATTTTTACGGCCTCCATCATGCGGCGGCGGTTGCGCGCGCCGTAGTTGTAGGCGATGATGGGGATGATGCCGTTGTTCAGGCCGAACACCGGCATGAACACGAAGCTGTTCAGCTTGAAGTACACGCCGAACACCGTGGCGGAAAGTTCCTTCGCGGCGGTGTAGGTGATCAGGATCAGGTTCATGCCGAAGGTCATCACGGAGCCGATGGCCATCATCAGGATGGACGGCACGCCGATGGCGTAGATGCGCCCGATGATCTTCAGATCCGGCCGGTATTTCAGCAGGTTCAGCTTTACGTCGTCGTTCTTGAGGTGGTTCAGCACCACCGCCAGGCCGAAGGCGAAGATCTGGCCGATCACCGTGGCGATGGCCGCGCCCTTGGCCCCCTGGTTCAGCGTGAAGATGAAGATGGGGTCCAGGATGATGTTGATGATGGCACCGATGCCCTGGGTGAACATGGTGTAGATCGTGCGGCCCGTGGACTGCATCAGCCGCTCGAACATGATCTGACCGAACACGCCGAAGCTGTAGCAGCAGATCACCGTCAGGTAGTCCACGCCGTAGTTCACGATCTTCGTCACGTCCGTCTGAGCGCCAAAGAAAGCCCGCACGCCGAACAGCCCGAACAGCAGGAAGAGGGCGTAGCCCACAAAGGCCAGGAACACGCCGTTCTCCGCGATGCGGTTGGCCTCCTCCGGCTTCTTCTCGCCCAGGGCGCGGGAGAGCAGCGCGTTCACGCCCACCGCCGTGCCGGTGGCGAAGCCGATCATCAGGTTCTGCGCCGGGAACGCCAGGGACACCGCCGTCAGCGCGTCCTGCTCGAAGCGGGCCACAAAGTAGCTGTCCACCACGTTGTACAGCGCCTGCACCAGCATCGACAGGATCATCGGCAGGGACATGTTCAGGATCAGCTTCGGAATGGGCATGACGCCCATCTTGTTCTCGGCGGGGGCACGGTTTTCCATGAAGACAAACTCCTCGAATGTACTATCAGTTGAACTTGAAGAAGTGCTGCAGGATGTAGAAGATGTGCACGCACAGCCAGCGCCCCGCCCTGCCGGGCAGGACGAAGAACAGCACGTTGAAGCTGTGGTAGCGCAGGCGGCGGTGGACGTCGGGATGCTCCGCCTTCAGCCAGGCCCACAGATCATCCGCCTTCCGCATGTGCTCCGGGGTGCCGGAGAGCCACAGAAAGATGGTGGTGATCATCATCATGATGGACAGGTAGTGGTACATGTACTTGGCCAGCCGCCGGTTCTTCGGCATCAGCGCCTCCAGGTCGTGGCAGGACACCAGGTGCTTGACCACCAGGATGTGCTGGTCGATGCGCTTGATCATGTTCTCGGTGGTCACGGACTGGTCCGCCCGGCCGATGAAATAGCGATACAGGTCCTCGTCCAGGTAGTACAGCGTCTTCACCGCGGGCAGCGGCTCGTAGACATAGATGTTGTCCACGTAGAAGGTGTGCCTGGGCAGCGCCACGCAGCTGCCCCGCAGCGCCTGGGTGCGGTAGATCGCGGAGTGGATGGTGATGAACTGGCCGGCGTTCAGGCGGCCTAGGTGCGCCCAGTCAAAGGGCTCGCCGATGGGCAGCACCTTGCGGTAGCGCATGAACTTCTGGGTGTGGTCCAGGGTGTGCTCGTAGACATAGTTGCAGATGATCAAATCCACGGGCGTTTCCATGGCCGGGAATGTGCGCAGCAGGGCCATCAGCTTTTTCAGGGCCTCGCCGTCCAGCCAGTCGTCGCTGTCCACGACCTCGAAATACAGGCCCTTCGCGTTGCGAATGCCCTGGTTCACGCCCTCGCCGTGGCCGCCGTTCTCCTGGTGGATCACCCGCACGATGTCGGGATACTCTGCCGCGTAGCGGTCGGCAATGGCGCCGGTCTCGTCCGTCGAGCCGTCGTCCACGAGGATGATCTCCGCCTCGTCGCCCGCCGGGAGCAGCGACTGGATGCACTTGTCCATGTAGGCCTGGGAATTGTAGCAGGGCACGGTAAAGGTAATCAGCTTCAAAAGGGGTGCCTCCCCGTCAATCATAATCGTATTCTATCCTTTGAATCTTACCATGGAATATGCGCCTTGAAAAGGCACTTCATGTCAAGTTTAGCGCACTTGCGCGGATTTCGCGTTAAGTCGGCATGAAATGGGGGCCTGACCTGACGGAGAAGGGGCGCGGCGGCCTTTACACTTAACATTTCTTTGGTTATAATAGGGTATGCTATACTGAAACCGGCTTGAAAGAGGGAGAACCTATGGCACACGTTTTGATCAAGGAACTGTACACGAGCATGCCCGCGGCGGACGTTCAGGGCGTCGTGGTGAACGGCTGGGTGCGCACGCTGCGCGAGAGCAAGACCTTCGCCTTCGTGGAGCTGAACGACGGCACCTATTTCAAAAACCTGCAGGTGGTCCTGGAGGCGGAAAAGCTTCCGGACTACGCCCAGGTCGTCAAGGCCATCACCACTGGCGCGGCCATTGAGGTGGAGGGCACGCTGACCCTGACCCCCGAGATGAAGCAGCCCTTTGAGCTGAAGGCCGAGAAGGTGACGGTGGTGGGGGAGAGCCCCAGCGACTATCCGCTGCAAAAGAAGCGCCACACCCTGGAGTACCTGCGCACGATCCAGCACCTGCGCCCCCGCGCCAACCTGTTCCAGTGCGCCTTCCGCGTGCGCAGCGTGGCGGCCCAGGCCATCCACCGCTTCTTCCACGACAAGGGCTACCTCTATGTGCACACCCCGCTGATCACCGGCAGCGACTGCGAGGGCGCGGGCGAGATGTTCCGCGTGTCCACGCTGGACCCGGACGCCCTGCCCCTGACCGACGAGGGCAAGGTGGACTACAGCAAGGACTTCTTCGGCAAGCCCGTGTCCCTGACCGTGTCCGGCCAGCTGAACGCGGAAATCTTCGCCATGGCTTTCCGCAACGTCTACACCTTCGGCCCCACCTTCCGCGCCGAGGAGAGCTACACCCCCCGCCACGCCGCGGAGTTCTGGATGATCGAGCCGGAGATCGCCTTTGCCGATCTGGCCGTCGACATGGACCTGCAGGAGGAGATGGTGAAGTACATCATCGCCGCGGTGCTGGAGGAGTGCCCGGAGGAGATGAACTTCCTGAACAGCTTCGTGGACAAGGGGCTGATCGAGCGATTGGAGTTCGTGCGGGACAGCGAGTTCGTGCGCTGCACCTACACCGAGGCCATCCGGATCCTGAAGGATTCCGGCGAGAAGTTCGAGTATCCCGTGGGCTGGGGCGAGGATTTGCAGACCGAGCACGAGCGGTACCTCACCGAGAAGCACTTCGGCAAGCCCGTGTTCGTCACCGACTGGCCCAAGGAGATCAAGGCCTTCTACATGCGCATGAACGACGACGGCAAGACCGTGGCGGCGGCGGATCTGCTGGTGCCCGCCGTGGGCGAGCTCTGCGGAGGCAGCCAGCGCGAGGAGCGTTACGACGTGTTGAAGGCGCGCATCGAGGAGCTGGGCATGAACCCGGAGGACTACTGGTGGTACCTGGAGCTGCGCAAGTACGGCACCGCCAAGCACGCCGGCTTCGGCATGGGCTTCGAACGCATGATCATGTACCTCACCGGCATCGCCAACATCCGCGACGTGCTGCCCTTCCCCAGGACCACGGGCAACGCGGATTTCTAAAAAATCAAAATAATGGCGCCGCGCTCCATTGGAGCGCGGTGCTTTTGTGGGGCTGTCTCAAAACGATACCCAGCGCCTGATTCCAACCGTAGGAACGCCATTCATGGCGTCCGCGGGCGGCAAGAAGCCGCCCCTACGGCGGGAATGCGATGCGATGAGATGTTTCGAGACAGCCCATTTTGGCGGGCGGCGCAACGGTGGGAAATCCATCCCCGCGGCCCTGCTGCGTAACGGCAAGAAGGCGCCTTTGAAACAACCCCTCAGTCACCTTCGGTGACAGCTCCCCTTACACAGGGGAGCCATAGGCGGGGCGCAATCAAGCCTCCCTTGTGTAAAGGGAGGTGGCCCGCAGGGTCGGAGGGATTGTCAAAACATCGATGTTACCCTGTACTGCAAACGAGTTATCTCCATCCGCAGGGACAGCATTTATGCCTTGCCCGCCGAGCCGAACAGCTCGATCTTGTTCCGCACCACCGCGCTCATGGCTTCGATGGCATGGGGCATCAGCTGCATCAGCGTGGCCGCGCCTTCGCGCAGCCCCTGCTCCACGCCGGCCTTCCCGGCCTTGTCCAGGTCGGTGAAGATGTTGATCTTCGAGACGCCCCGGGCCACGGCCTCGCGGAAGTCACTGTCGGACAGGCCGCTGCCGCCGTGGAGCACCAGCGGCACGCCGGTGATCCCGGAGATGTCGGTGATGCGCTGAAAGTCCAGCTTCGGCGGGAACTTGTAGTCCCCGTGGGCGTTGCCCACCGCCACGGCCAGGGCGTCCACCCCGGTGCGGCGCACGAAGTCCGCGGCCACGGCCGGGTCGGTGAAGAAATCCGAGGGGTTGCTGAGTTTGCCCGCGCCCTCGTTGTCGCCCACGTGGCCCAGCTCGCCCTCCACCGTGGCGCCCATGGCGTGGCAGATCCTCACCATCTCCGCCACGTTTTCAAGGTTCTCCTCGTAGGGGGCGGTGGAGCAGTCGTACATGATGGAGGTGAAGCCCAGCCGGAGCGCCTCCATGCACCTGTCAAAGGTCAGGCCGTGGTCGTAGTGCACCGCCACCGGCACCTTTGCCTGCCTCGCCATGGGGATCAGGTATTCCGCCACCCGCTCCATCGGCATGGCGGGGAGCAGGATCTCCGCCGTGCCGACGATCACCGGGGCGCGCATGGCCTCCGCCGTCTCGATCACAGCCCGGGCCATCTCCACGTTCACGGCATTGAAAAAGCCCACGCCGTAGCCGCCGGAGCGGGCGCTTTGAAGCATTTCTCTCATGTTGACCAGCATCGTCCATTCCTCCCGTAAACTTTCTGAATGTATTCTACCTCAATCCTCATTTCTTTTCCATGCCTTTGTGTTAGTTTTCTTCGACAAGTTCATTATAGACAAAACGCCCGGATAAATCGCAATTAATGCGTGAAAATCGCCCAAAGGGGGACTTGACGTATATACCTTTTCTTGATAAAATTACAGAGTAAAGGTTATGTGGGAGTTAAATGTAACTAATTATATTTCTGAGGAGGAGATACCTATGAACAACATTCCGCAGGTCAAAATGGGCATCATCGCCGTCAGCCGCGACTGCTTCCCGATCACCCTTTCCGAGAAGCGCCGCAAGGCCATCGTCGAACAGCTGAAGGCCAAGAATTTCGACATCGTCGAGATCCAGACCATCATCGAGGGCGGCATTGACGCGAACGTGGACGAGGCCTATGAGGAGATCAAGGCGTCCGGCATCAACGCGCTGGTCGTGTTCCTCGGCAACTTCGGCCCCGAAGGCCCTGAGACCCTCATCGCCAAGAAGTTCGGCGGCCCGGTGATGTACATCGCGGCGGCCGAGGAGAACATCGGCGTGCTGTCCAGCGACCGCGGCGACGCCTACTGCGGCATGCTGAACGCCAGCTACAACCTGAAGCTCTCCGGCATCAAGGCCTATATTCCGGAGTATCCGGTGGGCGACGCCGAGTATTGCGCCAACGAGATCATCGACTTCCTGCCCATCGCCCGCACGCTGCTGGGCCTGCAGGATCTCAAGATCATCACCTTCGGCCCCCGTCCCTTCGACTTCCTGGCCTGCAACGCCCCCATCGCCCCCATCTTCAAGCTGGGCGTGAACGTGCAGGAGAACAGCGAGCTGGACCTGCTGAAGGCCTTCAAGGAGCATGCCAACGACGCCCGCATCCCCGCCAAGATCAAGGAGATGGAGGACGAGCTGGGCGAGGGCAACAAGTATCCCGGCATCCTGCCGAAGCTGGCGCAGTATGAGCTGACCCTGCTGGATTGGATCGAGGCCAACAAGGGCACCAGCAAGTATGTGGTCATGGCCAACAAGTGCTGGCCGGCGTTCCAGACCGAGTTCGGCTTCGTGCCCTGCTACGTTAACAGCCGCCTGACCGCCATGGGCATCTGCACCGCCTGCGAGGTGGATATCTACGGCGCCCTGTCCGAGTACATCGGCACCTGCGTGACCGGCGAGTCCGTCACCCTGCTGGACATCAACAACTCCGTGCCCGCCGACATGTACAAGGAGAGCATCGAGGGCAAGTTCAACTACCGCCACAACGAGACCTTCATGGGCTTCCACTGCGGCAACACCCCGATGTGCCGTCTGAGCTGCGGCACCATGAAGTATCAGCTGATCATGAACCGCGGCCTTGAGAACGGCGGCGAGCCCGACATCACCCGCGGCACCCTCGAAGGCGACATCGCCCCCGGCGACATCACCTTCTATCGCCTCCAGGGCAACAAGGACAGCGTGCTCCAGGCCTACATCGCCGAGGGCGAGGTCCTGCCCGTGGCCACCCAGTCCTTCGGCGGCATCGGTGTGTTCGCCATCCCGGAGATGAACCGCTTCTATCGCCATGTGCTGATCGAGGACGGCTATCCCCATCACGGCGCCGTGGCCTTCGGCCATGCCGGCAAGGCCATCTTCGAGGTGCTGAAGTATCTGGGCATCGAGAAGATCAGCTTCAACCAGCCCAAGGGCTGCTACTACAAGAGCGAGAATCCCTTCGCTTAATCCCCGTTGAACCCTGCCGCCGTGAAGCTGAGGCTTCACGGCGGCTTTGCGTGATGAACGAGAATCGCCCAGCCTTCCCCTCTGGGGAAGGTGGCGCGAAGCGCCGAATGAGGTCGAATCCCGGAAAGGCACTGGTATGAAGAGAGCATTGTTCCTGGCGCTGGCCGTGCTGGCCGCCCTCGCCCTCTCCGGCTGCCGGTTCGCGGTGGTGGAGAGCGGGAGCGTGCGCATCGAAGCGCCCACGCCCACCCCGGAGGCGACGCCCCGGCCGGAGGCCACCCCCGAAGCCGCGGACGCGCCGCAGGGGTGAACGCCGGCAATCCGCCAAAGCGCCGCGATAGTTGACAAAGATTTAAACCATTCGCCATGCTCTTGGCGCGGAATGAAGCTATAATACTTGTATTGATTTACCATGAGCATACTGGCGGCTTGTGCCGCCGACGGAGGTGCAATACATACATGCGACGCGCAATGTGCCTGTTGACGCTGGCGGCCCTGCTGGCGATCCTTCTGTCTCCCGCGGCCCTGGCGGTGACCGGCCAAGAGGCGCTCTTTGGCGGCGGGGCGAATCCCGGAGCCTCCGAGCCCTCTGAGACCCCGCCCCCGGCGGAGCCCGCCTCGAATGAAGCCGCGGCGAACGGCGGCGCTGCCGACGCCGGGAACTATCCCACGCTGAGCCTGGGCGACCGGGACGGCGACGACAGCATCGCCTACATCGTGTTCATGCAGAACCGGCTGATCGAGCTGGGCTACCTGCGGGACGCGGCGGACGGCGTGTTCGGGGAGAACACCCAGACCGCGGTGAAGGCCTTCCAGCGGTACAACAACCTGCCGGAGACCGGCATCGCCGATGCCGCCACCCAGCAGAAGCTGTATTCCGACGTGAACACCCTGGTGCCCATGGCCGAGGACAGCAACATGTTCGGCGGCGAGCTCACCCGTGTGCAGACCGTCCTGGGCCAGTGGGGCTTCTACGGCGGCGCGGTGGACGGCGTGGCCGGCAGCAACACCTCCAATGCCATCCGTACCTTCAAGGCTTACATGCGTTCCTTCAACCCGGCCTTCGGCGTGACGCCCTCGCCGGAGCCCACCGCCACCCCCAACCCGGGCGGCGTGTTCGGGGACATGCCCGTGGTGATGGACCAGCTGCTGGTGACGCCTGCGCCCACCACCGACCCGCTGACCGACGACAGCGTCACCGACGCGGTGATGGAGTATGTGGACGGCGGCAAGGACTTCGTGGTATTCCGCCAGACCGTGCAGGAGGGCAGCACCGGCGACGAGGTGCTGCGCGTGCAGACCCGTCTGCATCAGCTGAAATACCTCTACGGCATGGACGGCAACTTCGGCGCCCTCTCCACGCGCGCCCTGAAGTATTTCCAGCGCAAGCACGGCCTGCAGGAGACCGGCGTCGCCGACGCAGAGACCCAGCAGATGCTGTTCTCCGCCAAGGCCATGCCCGCGGAGGAGTACGTGTTCCCGTTCCGGCTGGTGGTGGACATCTCCGAGCAGAAGGTCTACGTGTTCCAGTGGACCGGCGACCGCTACGAGGGCCCCATCTACACCTTTACCTGCGCCACCGGCAAGAAGAACACCCCCACGCCCCTGGGCACCTACCAGGCCGGCGGCAAAGCGGCGGGGGAATGGTACTACTTCAAGGACTTCAACTGCTACGCCAAGTGGGCCTACCAGATCGTGGGCGGCATCCTGTTCCACTCCAACACCGTCTCCCAGCCCAAGGGCAAGCCCTCCAACGGCGGCCTGGGCCATCGCGCCAGCCATGGCTGCGTGCGCATGAAGGTGGAGGACGTGAAATGGATCTACGACAACTGCCCGTCGGGCACCACGGTGGTCATTCAGGATTGACAATACAGTGCGGGGACGGCTTGACAAATCGCCGTCCCCGCGCTATAATACAAGCGAAGGGCGAACCACGCACGCGGTTGCTCCTCAAGTGCTTTTTTCAACGTAGCTTTACAGCTACAAAAACAGTCGTCACTTGGCAGAGCGGCGGCTGCTTTTTTTGCGCTCGTACACGATGATCGTGACGGTATACCTTCCGATGTGGAATGTAATTCGCATGGTCCTCACCTCCTCTCGGAGATGTAGGAGCAACCGCCTTGCGTTTTGATAGTTCACCCTTCGGCCCTTTCGGGCAATTTCATTGTAGCGCAAGTGTATATGGATGTCAAGGCTCCGGCGAGCGTCGTTTTACCTTCCCTTCATTGACAATTTGCGCCGGTTCGTGTATATTGTTCTCAGGTGACAAGGAATGGTGACATTCCATCGGTATATGCTGCAATCAGGAGGAAGACGCCCATGAAGCTGCCCCGTTATCACGAGGACCTGCACACGCTGCACGTGAACACTCTGCCCAACCGGGCCTATTACATCCCCTATTCCGACGGGGAGGTGGCCCGCCGGGACAACCGGGAGGAGAGCGACCGCTTCCAGCTGCTCAGCGGCGAGTGGAAGTTCCGCTACTTCGCCAGTATCGCCGAGCTGCCGGAGAACTTCCTCTCCGAGGATCAGCCGCTGGACGCCATGCCGGTGCCCTCGGTGTGGCAGATGCGGGGCTATGACCGGCATCAGTACACCAACGTGCGTTATCCGATCCCCTACGATCCGCCCTATGTGCCCGCCAACAACCCCTGCGGCCTCTACCTGCGCCACTTCACCGTGGACGAGGAGGAGGGCGTTCGCACGCTGGTGTTCGAGGGCGTGGATTCCTGCTTCTACCTGTGGATCAACGGCGAGTTCGTGGGCTACAGCCAGATCTCCCACTCCACCAGCGAATTTGACGTGACGGGCCGCGTGCACCCCGGCGACAACGTGATCGCCGTGCTGGTGCTGAAGTGGTGCGACGGCACGTATCTGGAGGATCAGGACAAGCTGCGCATGTCCGGCATCTTCCGGGACGTGTACCTGCTGCGCCGGGATGCCCGCCACATTTGGGATTACTTCGTGCATACCTACCTCTCTCCGGATCTGCGCGCCTGCGACATCCATGTGGATTTGCAGATGCGGGGCGAGTCGCCGGAGAACCATTCCGTGCACTACTACCTCTACGATCCCCAGGGCGACCCGGTGGCCAACGGGCGCACCAACGAGCCCTGGATCGACATCCACGTGGACAACGCGGAGCTCTGGAACGCCGAGAACCCGAACCTGTACACCCTGGTGCTCAGGTACGCGGGGGAGCGGATCGTGGAGTTCGTGGGCCTCAGGGAGATCCACATCTCCGACCGGGTGGTCTACGTCAACGGCCAGAAGCTGAAATTCCGGGGCGTGAACCGCCACGACAGCGACCCGGTGACGGGCCCGGTGGTGAACGAAAACCACATGCTCAGGGATCTGGTGCTGATGAAGCAGCACAACGTGAACGCCATCCGCACCAGCCACTATCCCAATTCGCCACTGTTCCCCCGGATGTGCGACCGCTACGGCTTCTACCTGATCGCCGAGGCCGATCTGGAGTGCCATGGCGTGGTGTTCCGCGACGGCGTGTACGACGAGAACAACTACAACCTCATCGCCCAGGACCCGGACTTTTGCGAGGCGATTCTGGATCGGGTGCAGCACAGCGTCATCCGGGACAAGAACCGGCCCTGCGTGGTGATCTGGTCCATGGGCAACGAGTCCGGCATGGGCGCGAATCTCCACGAGGCGCTGCGCTGGACCAAGGAATACGATTCCTCCCGGCTCACCCACTACGAGCGCGCCTCCTTCCCCCCGCCGGGCGAGGAGATCAACCACGACAACCTGGACCTGTACAGCCGCATGTACCCGTCCATCGAGGCCATCGACCAATACTTTGAGGAGGGGCGCATCGACAAGCCCTACATTCTGTGCGAGTACAGCCACGCCATGGGCAACGGCCCCGGCGACCTGGAGAACTACTTCCAGTGCTTCGACCGCCACGACGGCCACTGCGGCGGCTTCGTGTGGGAGTGGTGCGACCACGCCGTGGACATGGGCCGCAACCCTGACGGGCGTCGGCGCTACTACTACGGCGGCGACTTCGGCGAGTTCCCCAACGACTCCAACTTCTGCATGGACGGCCTGGTGTACCCGGATCGCCGCCCCCACACCGGCTTGAAGGAGTTCAAGAACGTGAACCGGCCCGCCCGCATCCGAGAGGTGAACCTGGAGGCCGGACAGTTCAGCCTGCGCAATATGATGGACTTCACGCCGCTGAACGAGCACATGACGCTGCGCTACGCCGTGCGCCAGAGCGGCCGGGAGATTGCCGCCGGCGAGGTGCCGGATGCGTATCTGAACATCCCGCCCCACGGGGAGCAGGAGTTCCGGGTGCCGCTGCCCGCGGGCCTGCGCCTGCCCTTCGCGGTGTACTTTGAGATGCGCCAGCGTTACGACCGCCCGCTGGTGCCCGCCGGGCACGTGCTGGGCTACGAGCAGCTGGGCCGCCAGCAGCTGGATCTGCCCCCGAAGCCGGAGGGCGTGCTGGCCCTTGAGGTGCGGGAGGAGGACAACGCCGTCAGCCTGCGGGGCGAGAACTTCCGCTATGTGTTCAGCAAGCAGACCGGCTGCTTCCGGGTGCTGAACTACGACCAGCTGCACCTGCTCCAGGCGCCGATGGCCTTCAACATCTGGCGCGCGCCCACCGACAACGACATGTACCTGAAAGAGCAGTGGATGCGCTTCGGCTACGACCGGGCGATTCCCCGGGTGTACGACGTGAAGGTGGAGGCGGGGGACGACGCGGTGATCACCGCCCGGTTCAGCCTGGGCGCGACCTACCTGCCCAACATCGCCACCGGCACCGCCGTTTGGCGCGTGCGGATGAACGGGCGCATCGAGGGCAGCATCCACCTGAAACGGCGGGAGGGCGCTCCGGCGCTGCCGCGCTTCGGGCTGCGAATCATGCTGCCGGGAGAGGTCAACCAGGTGCGATACTTCGGCTACGGCCCCTTCGAGAGCTACAAGGACAAGCATCGCGCCAGCGTGAAGCACCTCTACGACGACACCGTGGAGGGCATGTACGAGGACTACATCCGGCCCCAGGAGAACGGCAGCCGCTGGAACTGCGACTACGTGCGCCTGTCCGGCCCGCTGGGCGGCCTGGAGGTGACCGGCGGGGAGTTCAGCTTCAACGCCTCCCGATTCACCCAGGAGGAGCTGACCGCCAAGGCCCACAACTTCGAGCTGGTGCCCTGCCCGGACACCGTGTTCTGCCTGGACTACCGACAGAACGGCATCGGGTCGAACAGCTGCGGCCCGGAGCTCAACCCCCGCTACGCCATGCCGGAGGAGTTCACCTTTGACTTCGCCCTCATGCCGTTCAGCCGGGACGAGGCGTAGAGCAAAGGCATAGGAAAAAGATCCTTCGCTTCGCTCAGGATGACAGGGTTTCGGATCGATGTCAGACTGAGCGGAGCGAAGGATCTTTATACTAAATTCCATCTAATCCATGCACATCTGCGTGCGTCTTTTCCGCCCTGGCTGTGCTTCGCTTCGGTCAACGATGCGCTGCATCGCCTCCCTCCCGTACACGTAATACTGCACGCGGATGGTGCGCCGGGCGTCGGCAGGGGCGGTGGTGATCAGCTTCAGGTTTACGGTGCCGCTGTCCCGGGCGGCGATGTCGCTGCCCTCGCCGGTGAGGGCGTAGACGGCGATGTCTCCCTCCACGGCCTCGGCCCGAATGTCCAGCCACTCCGCCGGGAACAGGCCCCGGTTGGCAAGGGTCACGTTCACGTCCACCAGCGTGTAGGGGGAGGGGTCCTCGGGCAGGCTGGGGTCGGAGAAGGTCTGGGGCGCGGAGTGGCTGGCCAGCAGGCTCCGAATCGCGCCGTAGGCCTCGGGATAATCCGCGGCGTTGGCGGTCTGTATGAACACCTGGGCGCGCAGCGTGCCGCCCAGGTAGAACCAGGCGGCGAACCCCGCCAGCAGCACGAGCACGGCGGCCAGGATCGCGGTGAGCTTGCGCATGTGTCAGACCTCCAATGAGTGTTGACAGTATTATACCACCGTATCGTTAAAATTATACCATCCAAGGGGCGGCTTCAAGACACCTCATCGTCCCGATTTCCCGCCGTAGGGGCGGCATTTTTGCCGCCGGGTGCGGACCTTCCGCCGGGAGCGGAACCTCCGCCGCGGACGCCATCAATGGCATCCCTGCGGTTGGATTGAACCGCTTTATGGGCTATCCGGCCCTGGCGCAAGGGTGGATGAGGTCTCTTTCCCGCTTCCATTTGTAATTTCAACAATCCTGTGCTATAATACCATAGAAATGATTTATCCTGCCGTTCCAGGCGGCATTGGGGGAGGGGACGCGCATGGCCCAGAAGATCGTCATACTGGATGGCTACAGCCTGATGTACCGGGCGTTTCACGCGCTGCAAACGCCGATGACCGCGCCGGACGGCACGCCCACCAACGCGGTGCACGGCTTCGTGATGATGGCGCTGAAGGTGATCGAGGAGGAGCGGCCGGACAGCCTGGCCGTGGCCTTCGACCTCCACGCGCCCACCTTCCGCCACAAGCTGTACGACGGCTACAAGGCCACCCGCAAGCCCATGCCCGACGAGCTGCGGGCGCAGGACCCGGTGATCCGGGAGCTGATCGGCCTGATGGGCATTCCGATCCTGGAGAAGGAGGGCTACGAGGCCGACGACATCCTGGGCACGGTGGGCAAATACTGCGAGGAGCACGGCGGCGAGGCGCTGCTGGTGACCGGTGACCGGGACTCCTTCCAGCTCTCCGGCCCCCACACCACCATTTTGTACACCAGGAAGGGCATCACCGACACCGTGCGCGTGACCCCGGAGTATATCCGCAAGACCTACGGCCTGGAGCCGGAGCAGCTGATCGACGTGAAGAGCCTGATGGGCGACGCCTCCGACAACATCCCCGGCGTGCCCGGCGTGGGCGAAAAGACGGCCCTGCGCCTGGTGCAGCAGTACGGCAGCCTCCAGGCCACGCTGGATCTGGCCGAGACCGAGGAGAAGGGCAAGCTGCGGGAGCGCCTGATGGGCGGCCGGGAGCTGGCCGAGCTGAGCTACACCCTGGCGAAGATCGACCGGAACGCCCCCATCGACGTGGACCCGGAGGCCTGGAAGCTGGGCAACATCGCCGCGGCGCTGCCGAGGCTGCGCCAGCTGCGCATGAACGCGGCGGCCCGTCGGCTGACGGACGTGGCGCGGGAGGTCATGCCCCAGGCGTCGGTGGAGGCCGCCGCGCCGCAGGCGGAGGACCTGCCGGACATCGAGGTGTTCGCGGAACGGGAAGCCCTGGCCGCGCGTATTCTGGAGTTGTCGAAGACCGCGAAGTGGGTCTCCCTGCACCTGGGCGCGAACTTCACCCTGGCCACCGATTCGGCCCGGCTGTCCATGGCCATGGGCGGCGATTTGCTGTCTCCCGGCATCAGCGACACGGAGGCGCTGGAAGCCGCCCTGCCGCTGCTGGAAAAGGATTGCCCGAAGTCCCTGTGCGACCTGAAATCCCTGCCCGTGGACCTGGACAGGGTGAAGGGGGACATCACGGACGTGATGCTGGCGGCCTACGCCCTGAACCCTCAGCGCCCGGGCTTCGACGGGGAATCCCTGTGCCAGCAGGAGGGGGTCGAGGGCTTTGCGAAGCACCCGGCCACAGCCCTGCGCAAACTGGCGCTCTTGCAGGCAGAGCAGCTGCGCCAGAACGACCTGGAGCGCATCTACCGGGAGGTGGAGCTTCCCCTGGCCTACGTGCTGAGGGGCATGGAGCGGGAGGGCTTCCTGGTGGACGCCGACGCTCTGCGGGCCCTGGGCGTCCAGTTCAAGGCGCAGATCGCCCGCCTGACCGACGAGATCGCGGAGCTGGCCGGGGGCGAGCGCATCAACCTGAACTCCCCGAAGCAGCTGGGCGAATTGCTGTTCGGGCGGCTGGGCATCCCCTCGCCGAAGAAGAAGCTCTCCACCAACGCCGAGGTGCTGGAGCAGCTCTCCGCGGACTGGCCCATCTGCGGCAAGGTGCTGGAGTACCGGAAATACCAGAAGCTGGAGAGCACCTACATCGACGCGCTGATCCCCATGCGGGACGAAAACGGGCGCATCCACACCCGCTTCGACCCGGTGGGCACGGCCACGGGCCGCATCTCCTCCGCCGAGCCGAATTTGCAGAACATCCCGGTGCGCACGGAGCTGGGCAAGGCCATCCGCGGGGCGTTCGTCGCCCGGCCCGGCTGGCTGCTGGTGGACGCGGACTACAGCCAGATCGAGCTGCGGGTGCTGGCCCACATCTCCGGCGACGCCACGATGATCCACGCCTTCCGGGAGGGCCAGGACATCCACGCCCGCACGGCGGCGGAGGTCTACGGCGTGCCGCTGGAGATGGTGACGAGCCAGATGCGCTCAGCCTCCAAGGCCGTCAACTTTGGTATCGTCTACGGCATCTCGGAGTTCACCCTGGCCCGGAACATCGGCGTCAGCCGCTACGAGGCCAGGGACTTCATCGACCGCTACTTCGACCGCTATCCCGGCGTGAAGGCCTACATGGACGGGGCCGTGAAGAAGGGCCACGAGTTGGGCTACGTCACCACCCTGATGGGGCGGCGGCGGTACCTGCCGGAGCTGATGAGCTCCAACTTCGCTGTGCGCTCCTTTGGCGAGCGTTGCGCCATGAACAGCCCCATCCAGGGCACCGCCGCGGACATCATCAAGCTGGCGATGATCGCGGTGGACAGGGCACTGAAGGAAGAGGGATTTGCGGCCAGGCTGATCCTGCAGGTGCACGACGAGCTGATCGTCGAAGCGCCGGAGGGGGAGGCCGAGGCCGTGCGCGATCTGCTGCGCCGCTGCATGGAGGGCATCGTGACCCTGGACGTGCCGCTGCGCACCGACATTTCCATTGGAGGGGATTGGCGTGCTTGCAAATAAGCCCTATGTGATCGGGCTGACGGGAGGCATCGGCTGCGGCAAGTCCGAGGCCGCGAAGTTCCTCAGTTCCCTGGGCGCGGCCCACCTGGACGCGGACGTGATCTCCCACGAGCTCACCGAGGCCGGGGGCGCGGCCCTGCCGGAGATTCGCCGGGTGTTCGGCGAGGCCGCCTTCAACGCGGACGGCAGCCTGGACCGGGCGAGCCTGGGCAAGCTGGTGTTCGGCAACGAGCCGGCCCGGCGGGCCCTGGAGGGCATCATCCACCCGCTGGTGCAGCGGGAGATGCTCACCCGGATGGACGCGGCGGCCCGGGCGGGCGCGTCGGTGGTGATCCTGGACGTGCCGCTGCTGTTTGAGACGGGCATGGACGCCCTCTGCGACGAGACCTGGACGCTGTATCTGCCCCGGGAGAAGCAGGTGGCCCGGGTGGTGACCCGGGACGGCCTGACCCGCGAGGCGGCGGAGGCCCGGGTGGACAGCCAGATGGCCGCGGAGAAGCGCAACGCCCTCGCCACCCACGCCGTGAACACCGACCAGCCCATCGAGCGCACCCGCGCCGAGCTGGAGAGCCTGTACCGCGCCGCGGTGAAGAAGGCGGAATGAACCATTCCAAGCCTTCCCCTTTGGGGAAGGTGGATTGCAAGCGAAGCGACGCAAGACGGATGAGGTCGATGAGGTTGGACGATATGAATTGCGTATACGACCTCATCCGACCTCGCTGCGCTCGGCCACCTTCCCCAAAGGGGAAGGCTGATGCGGCGATTTGAAGCATCCGCCGGATGGAGTAGCTATGACCACAGAGAACAATAAGGCGAAGCCAGGCCGCTCGTCCCTCTCCCGCAAGCGACAGCGGGCGGCCCGGGCGAAGCTGATCCGGCGGATCGCGCTGGTGACGGGCACCATCGTCCTCGCGCTGGGGCTGGTCGGCTTGGGCATCTGGCTGCTGCTGGATCAAAAGCCGGAGGCGACGATCGAGGTCTATCCGGTGGCATACGAGGCCATGATCCGCGCCCACGCCGCCGAGAGCGGCCTGGACCCGGCCTACCCCGCGGCGGTGATCCTGGCGGAGAGCAGCTACCAGCCGGAGGCGGTGTCCTCGGCCAACGCCCAGGGGCTGATGCAGCTGCTGCCGGACACGGCCCAGTGGATCGCTGGGAAGTTCGACGAGACCTACGTTGAAGGCTGCCTGTTCGACCCGGACACCAACATCAAGTACGGCTGCTGGTACCTGGGCTACCTGGCCCGGCGGTTCGGCGGCAACCTGGCCTGCGCCACCGCCGCCTACCACGCCGGTCAGGGCCGGGTGGACCAGTGGCTTTCCGACCCGGAGCTCAGCGAGGACGGGCTGACGCTGACCCGCATCCCGTCCGAAGCGACGGATACCTATGTCAAGAGGGTACTTCGATATTATGAGAAATACATGGAACTCTACGCGATGCCGGAGGCTTAGCGCCCTCGCGCTGGCCCTGGTGCTGCTGCTGATGCCCGCGGCCCTGGCAGAAGACCTGGCCTCGGACCTGGGCGGCGGCTTCCAGGCCGCCGCGCCCCAGGGGGAGGCCCAGGTGATCCAGGCGGACATGGAGAACGCCGACGTGATCATCGGCTACATCGACCCCGGCTATCTGTCCCTCAGTCCGCTGACCTGCAACGACTGGGACCTGGTGAGCGTGAACCAGCTGGTCTACGAGAGCGTGGTGGACTTCGACGAGAACATGAAGCCCGTGCCCATGCTGGCGGACAACTGGGTGCACGACGGCAAGACCTGGACCTTCAACCTCAGAAGCGGCATCCAGTTCCACAACGGCTATGAGCTGACGGCCTACGACGTGGTGCGCAGCTACCAGACGCTGGTGCAGTCCGGCTCGGCCAACCCCTACTACGGCCGTTTGCAGATGATCGAGAACATGGAGGCCACCGACATCTACATCCTGACGGTGGATGCCAAGTCCGGCAGCCTGCTCACCCTCTACGCCATGAACTTCCCGGTGATGCAGTACGAGACCCTCTACGACGAGCTTCCCCGCGGCACCGGCCCCTACTGGTACATCCAGTCCAACGAGGCGGGCACCGTGCGCCTGGAGGCGAACCCCCTCTGGTGGAAGCAGCAGCCGGAGGTCAAGAGCATCCTGCTGAAGCGGTACGACGTGGCCGGGGACGCCATCGAGGCCATCCGCACCAACCAGATCGACATGCTCTCCACCACGTCCACGAAGGCCTCCCTCAGCCGCAGGCTCTCCGGCCTCACCAGCATGGACTATCCCACGCTGACCTATGAGATGCTGGTGCCGAACCTGAACGAGGACGTGTCCATCCTCTCCGACGTGAACGTGCGCATGGCGGTGATGTACGCGCTGGACCGGTCCGTGATCGCCTCCAACGGCTATCTGGACATGGCCATCCAGTGCGAGGTGCCGCTGGTGCCCACCTCCTGGCTCTACGAGAGCCAGAGCGCCATCTACTACTACAGCCCGGAGCGGGCGCTGCAGCTGATGCACAACGCCGGCTGGGTGGACATGACCGGCAACGGCAAGCTGAACAAGCGCAGCGGCATCATGTTGCTGGAGCCCACCATCCGCCTGGTGACCTACAATGAGGGCACCAACAGCATCCGGGAGAACGCCGCCAACCTGGTGAAGGAATACCTGGAGGCCGTGGGCTTCAATGTGAACGTGTCGGTGATGGACCAGGAGGACGTGACCAGCGCCATCAAGCACCGCAACTACGACCTGGCGCTGATCGGCGTGAACCTCAGCGAGCTGCCGGATCTGTCCCCGATCCTGGAGACCGGCGGCAGCCTGAACTACAACCACTACAGCAACGAGGAGATGGACCAGCTGATCCAGCGGGCCAAGACCACCTCCGACGAGGCAACGATGCAGAAGGTCTACAGCGACATGCAGATGACCGTCGTGCACCGCCTGCCCATCCTGGGGCTGCTGTTTAGAACCGGCACGGTGCTGTCCTCCCGTTCCATCGGCGGGCTGAACAGCCTGCGGGCGTATGACAATTTCAACGGGTTTGAGTTTTTGAAGGAATGACATTTTTGGCTGGCCTGGGGAGCTTTCAGGCGCAGGTATCTCGCGGCCAATGGATCAAAAAATGCGGAATTGGCCGCTCGATGAACAGCGCCTTGGAAACCTCCCCAGGCCAGCGCGTGCGTTCCGGTTGCCCGGAATACCGTGGACGCAAAAAAGCGGACGCCATTCTTGGCGTCCGTTCGACAGCCTTCCCCTTCAGGGGAAGGTGGCACGGCGAAGCCGTGACGGAAGAGGTCGTTGCCCCTTTCCCAAAGCCTTCCCCTCAGGGGGAAGGCTGTTTTTTGGTTCTTCACGGAAAGTTGGGGGATTTGCAGAATGTAATCCCTTGATGATTCGTACAGATCCTTCGCTGCGCTCAGGATGACAGGAATTGCGTCGTGCGTTGTCCTGCGGCATTGAAGGTAGTGTTCTGCCATACATTTCCATGCATCCCACAAGTTTCCGTGAAGAGCCTGTTTTTTCAATCTTTAAAGATCATCGGCAAAAAGTCATGCACGCATCTTCTCCACACGCTCCAGTCGTGGCCGCCGGGGAAGGTGCGCCGGAGGAGCTTCACGGGCTTTTCGGCCAGAAGCTTGTCCTCCTCCAGAAAGCGATCGAAGAACTGGTCCTCGGTGCCCATGGCCCGGTAGAACACCTTGAAGCTGGCATTGAACTTCTCGCCGTCGTCCAGCAGCGCCAGGTGCGGCTCCGGGCCCTGGCTCCAGGGCGCGCGGAGGAACCCGCTGAACAGGCCAGCCCAGCCGAACAGCTCCGGGTGGGTGAGGGTGGTGAGGCTGGTCTGGAAGCTGCCCATGCTCAGCCCTGCCATGGCCCGGTGCCACTTGTCGGTGTACACGTTGTAGTGGGCCTCGATGTAGGGGATCAGCTCGCCGAGCAGGATCTTCGGGAACAGCTCCGCGGTGTGCTCCTTGCTCTCGCCCTTTACCATGCCGCAGCCCATCACGATCAGCATCTCTTCCATCCGGCCCTCGCTGAGCAGCAGGTCCGCGATGCGGCCCACATGGCCCTGAAACACCCAGCCGATCTCGTTCTCGCCGTAGCCGTGCTGCAGGTACAGCACCGGGTACTTCCGGTTGGGATCATAGGCCGGGGGCGTGTAGACCAGGCAGATCTCGTGCTTGCCGGTGATCGCGGAAGGGAAGTAGCGCCGGGTGACCGCGCCGTGGGGCACGTCCGCCAGCCGGTCCCAGTCCTCGCCGGGCACGGGGATGTCGATGTAGTTCATCGGGCGGCAGCAGCCGTAGCCGATGGGCAGATAGGGGCAGAGCACGTCCGCGCCGTCGATCTTCACGAAGATGTACTTGAAGCCCCGGCCCAGATCCGCCACGCCCTCCCAGTTCTCATCGTCCACGCGCCGGAGGGGGGAGAGGGAGCCGAACTGGTCGATGACCACTTCCTTCGCGTTCGGGGCCTTGATTCGGAAGAAGACCGTGCCGTCCTCGCGGATCTCAAAGCCCTGGTCGCCGTCCCGGCTCGGTTCGCCGAAGTAGGCGTCAAAGGACAGCGGGGAATCCAATAGTCCCTGGTACTTCATGGTGCGCCTCCTGTAATGATTCTTTTTGAATATTTTATCACGACAGGCGGCGGCAGACAATCCATCCCGCCGCAATAAAAGGGGACAAAACTCGCAATATTGAAGCTTCACCGCGGCGCTACTGCCCCGCGGTGAAGCTGAAGGTGAAGAAGCCCCGGCCCACCGGCGTGGCGGTGGCCAGCGTCACCCGCCAGAGGGCGTCCCCGGCGGGGTCGCCGGTGGGAAATCGCTCGCCGGTGGGGGCGATGTCGCAGGACAATTCTCCCTCCCAGGCGAGGTCCACCGGCCCCAGGCGCAGGCCCTGCACCAGGCGCTCCGGCTTCTGGGGCGTGAGGAACTGGAAGGCCACGGGCCGGGGTGTCTCCAGGTCGAAGGCGTCCACCAGCCGAAGGGTCGCCTCGTCCCTGAGCACCATGGCCGTGCGCTGCACGGAGCGCGCGCCCACCTGGACCGGCCAGGCGCGGGTCAGGTCCACGCTCAAAATCTCCCGGTCCGGGCGCACCTCGAAGTCCGCGGGACAGATGTCGCCGCCGAAGACCGCCTCCGGGGCCTGCTCGTGAGGCGCGGCCAGCTGGCGCACGCCGCCGATCACCGGCACGCCCGCGCCCTTCGGGGTCTCCACCAGGATGGGCCTGTCCCCGGCGAAGAGGACCAGGCTGCCCGCGTTGCCCCGGCCCCCGCCGGTGTGCATGGCGCAGACGAGCCCGCCGAAGCGGGACTGCATCAGCTGGTTGCGGGCGGTGGCCGCGTGCTTGAGCCTGGGCGGCTTGTTGCCCTCCGCCGTCAGCATGGCCGCGCAGGACAGGTCCAGCACCCGGCCCGTCACCGTGGCGCTGGGCCGCTTGTGGGCCCGGTGCAGGGCCGCGCCCAGGGCGGTGAGCGCCTCGTCGCCCACGGCCAGGCCCACCCGGAACAGCTCCTGCCCGGACAGGGGCGGGCGCATGTCGCCGGTGACGGGGTCCACGAAGATGTCCCCGGTCAGCCAGGGGAACAGCAGGCCGTCCAGCCAGTCCGGGGTGGGATAGTCGGCGGTCAGGTCCACCTCGCCGCGGGTCAGCTTGCGCAGCAGCAGGGTCAGGTCCGTGACGGCGGCGGTCTCCGCCAGCTCGTCCGCCAGGGGCAGCGGCCGGTTCTCCCGGCTCTGCACGGCCTCGTCGATCAGCCGCAGCGCCAGCTTCATCACTGCGCCCCGCCGCGCCGCGTCCGTCTCCAGCAGGATCGCGGCCAGCAGGATGTCCGACAGCACGCACAGGGGCCGTCCGCCGCCGGAGCCGAACGCCCCGGAGAAGCGCATGAAGGGATAGTCGCTGTGGGCGAGGAACGGGGAGAACACCCGCCGCCGCGCCTCGTAGAGCAGCTTGCCCGACACCCGCGAGCCCAGCTTTTCGCCCATGGCCCGCTGGGTCCAGGCCAGCAGCATCAGCGTCTCGGCACACTGGAAGTCGATCTCCGGGTGCTGCTCGTCGTCAAAGGGCGCGCCCTTGGCGTTCTCGGACCAGGTGGCCTCCTCCGCGATCATGCAGATCAGGTCGATGGCCCGCGAAAGCTGCGCCCCGTCCGCCTCCACCAGCGTCAGCGCCTCCAGCGCCTGCCGCCGCCCGCGCTGCAGCCGCCGGTAGGCCGCCGGGTCACTAAGCCGCTGGGACAGGGGCATGGCGGGCAGGTCCCGGCCCATGGCCAGGTGCGCCCCGGCCTGGGCCCACTCCTTCGCCGTGCCTGCGGCCAGGGGCGAGGGAACGCCCTCCGGGCGGGCCAGGGCGGAGATTGCCTGATAATTGCGGAGGAACATGGCGAAGGCTCCTTGTATAATATATTTGGGTTTTGAGAGGGGCCCATACCCTCGAAAAGACTTGTTCGATTACCGCGAATATGCGATAATTGAGCCATTGGGCGG